>NZ_BQXL01000002.1:0-598396 GCF_030159015.1 Acidovorax sp. SUPP3434 | reverse complement strand
CGCAGTAGTCCCAGCTGCGATAGGCCCGCGTGAGCCGCTTTTGCAGGGGGTGGCCGTATTTGCCGAGCACCTCTTCGATGATGTCGGGAACGGTCTTGTTCTGGAATATCTTGAAGTCGCTCTTGCGTGTGGCCAGCCACAGCCAGGGCTGCAGGCGCAGCCGGTAGGAGTAATACCGGTGGTCTTCGCCTTGCAGGCCGAACCGGGTGACGATGCCGTCCAGGTAGCGCCGGCCGCCGCCTTCGGTCTCCACCTCCACCGTGGCGTGCTTGCCCAGCAACGCCTTGGGGTCGAGGGATTTGCTCTCGCTCAGCAGATCCACATCCAACGCAAACAGCTCGCTCAAGGATTCCTTGCCCTGCAGGCGGCGAAACTGCAGCTGTTCTCCCAATGGCGTTTGGATCGTGACGCGGCGTGTCATGTGAGCAGGCCCCTATCGGCGTAATCGCTGTGATTAGAGGCCGCGATCATAGCCACCAATAATGACAATCCATCGATTAAACAAGGCCAGCTCAAGGGCATTGCACGACACGCATCTCAAAGAGGCATCAGAACACACCGCATCCCCTGCATGCAATGCGGCCGGCATGCCAAGCCACCGTCTTGGCGCCAAGCCCAATATTGCCCTGGTGGTCCAGGAAGCCGCCCTGTGGAGCCGACCAGCCGCACCACCGCACGTTCGACTGCGGCGCCTCCTTCGGGTCTTCTTCTGGTGGCGCACTTGCGCCGTCGCTTGCTGCTCGTCCTTCTCAAACAGCGGGGCCGCGGCCCGATACGGCATTGACCGCCCTAGGCGCATCGGCCGATTGATGCTCCAAGCCACCACCCGCTACAGCGCCAGCGCCGTCTCGGTGCGCTGGACTTCGCCCAGTGGCATGGATTCGGTCCGACAGCCTTTCTTCAAGCAGACGGGCTGGACACGGAAGCGCTGTCAGGACAAGGAATTGCCAAGCCTTTTCGAGAGGCTCCCCTTCGATGCGGGATTGACGGCAACGCCAATTTTCTGGGCGGTATTTTGGTTGATTTTATTGGTTTCAATCACTGGCACTCCATTTTTATTGACTGGAACACCCGCCGCGTTGATAGAAATCTTGTTTCTATAGGCGTATTCTGGATACATGACCTTTTCCACCGAAAAAACACGAGAACCACCTTCCAGTCCATACCTTTTCTGCAAGGCAGACAATTTGGTGGACGGATAAAGTAGATTATTTGTTTCGGAGGTGCATCGATTGATCACATCCAGACCCCGGGAAGAAATATTGTTCAAGGCGGCTGCCTTGACTTCGCTGGGCAGTGCGGCGGCGAATATAAGGATATCGCTCTGCAATTCCGATACCTCTGCATTGTCCGACGAGGCACCTGCCCTGTCTTCGGCAGCTTGCACTCCAACATCGTCCGTCGATTTTCGAACATATCTGATTTTACTGGCGTCACCCTGCGCGACAGAGAAATCACTGCGATCAATGATATTGGCTTCGGCGCAGATATCCAAAAAAGCCTCGGCCCTTTCGCAAGCACCTTGATCAATATCAACCAACTGGATTTTGGCGCCCGAATGAATATGGTACATCATGGCGGAAAGCGGAAAACCGGCACCGACGAATGAAATGGTCTTGCCCTTCAGATCAGGAATTGAACTGTCTTTCGTCAACAAGCGCAGCTCATTCTCCGCCATCTTGTCGTAATTATCGAGGTATGGAAAAGAGAACTGATGGCTTTCCTGCACGCCGGCAATCTTTTTGCTGCTCGGAACATCGAACACGATCTTTTTCAAATGTGCGGTTTTATCGTCTTTATTATTCAAACCGGCATGCAGCACAGGAATGCTTGTATTTTTAAAAACAGTGAAAATGTAGTCCAAAGCAATTCTTTCCATCTCCCCTTCTGAAAGATTGGAAATTTCTTGCAGATCTGAGGCGATGTCGTTCAGATTTTTTTGTATGGCCCGGGACTGTTCGGCAGAATAATCCTCGTTGCATGTCGTCACCAGTGAATTCAGACATTCATTGACTTCATCGCAAGGTTCGAGCCCGTTGGCTATGTACGCTTGCGTGCGATTTTGATCATTCTTCACATGCTCTTTGTGCGCATCGAGCCGAGGCTTCATCTTTGCGTGAATCAACCTGATTTTTCTGACGGTTTCCTCCACACGCTCTTTATTGGCCTGACTCGCAGTTGTCAACTGCTGGATATCTGCATTTCGAGGCGCCGCGATCTTCGAACTTTTGCTGGAGGCCCCGCTTCGGATGGTTGGAAGGCCAATGGCACGTGCGGCCGTCGATAGCACTTTCCCCGCTTTCGAACAGCCCCCATGTTGCGTGCGCTGCAGATCTGGCTGGGAGTCCTTGTCCTTCGGAGGCAAGACGCATTTGAGTAGTCCGCGATGGGCGTCAATCTTCATGATTCTCAATTTCATTTAAAAAAGGAGTGCGCATAATCGACAGGGACGACGCTGTCCCAGTCCAGGAATGCGAAGCTCTGTCGCTTTTTGCGAAGTCGCCGATGTGTCCGCTGATGTGCTCGGTTGGTACCGGGTCGTCGGCGCCCTGTGGATGGGCACGTACCCGTGTGTAATGAATGACGTCGAGGGCATTGCATTGCGGATCCAGGCCACAAAACACATCGGAGTATTCATTCCATGCCCTTGCCGTGTCCGACACCCGATCAACGTTTCGTTAAATCATTTCAAAGAAATGGCAATCCAGTCAGCACGTGACGACGACGTGTGAGCGGCGCTCTCAAATCTCTCGACGAGCCCCCTCGCAGCGGTCGCCTCAGCGCCAGAAAATCGCAGCCATCGCCTGCTCCCGAAAGCCGACTCGCATGCCCCGCTTTGCCGCCAACCTGTCCCTGCTCTACCCGGAGTTCGATTTCCTCGACCGTTTCGCCGCTGCTTCACGCGACGGCTTTCGTGGGGTGGAATTTCTCTTTCCCTACGCCCACCCGCCCGCCGAACTGGCGGCGCGCCTACAGGCCCATGGCCTCGAACAGGTGCTGTTCAATGCGCCACCGGGCCAATGGGACGCGGGCGAGCGCGGCACGGCCTGCCTGCCGGGGCGGGAGGCGGAGTTTCGCGCCGGCATGGTGCAGGCGATCGATTACGCGCAAGCGCTGCAGTCGCCGCGCATCCACGTGATGGCGGGGCTGCTGCCGGCCGGCCGCACGCGGGGCGAGGTGCGCGCCACCTATGTGGCCAACTTGCGCGTGGCGGCCGCGATGGCCGCGCCGCACGGTCTGCAGATCCTCATCGAACCCATCAACGGACGGGACATGCCCGGCTACTTTTTGAATCGCCAGGACGAGGCCCATGCGCTGCTGGCCGAGATCGGCGCGCCGAACGTCCAGGTGCAGATGGACCTGTACCACTGCCAGATCGTCGAAGGCGACCTGGCCACCCAGATCCGCCAGTACGTGCCCACGGGCCGGGTGGGCCACATCCAGATCGCGGGTGTGCCCGAGCGGCACGAGCCGGATGTGGGCGAGGTCCACTACCCCTACCTGTTCCAGTTGCTGGACGAACTCGGCTACCCGGGCTGGATCGGTTGCGAATACCGGCCCGCGCGCGGCGCGGCACCCGGGGGCACCAGCGCGGGACTCGGCTGGCTGCGGCCCTTCTTGTAAGGGGTCGGCGGCGCGTGCCCATCCCCAGGCCAGGGCCCCCTCGCGCTATTGGCTGACACGGCAGGCCGGCCAACGGGGATGAAATGGCACATCGCCCGGCGCCCGCCGGCCGGCCTTTCCTTCACTCTCTACCGATCATTCCCCGATGCCACGTCTTTCCCAGAAAACCGCCCTCGTCACCGGCAGCACCCAGGGCATCGGCGCCGCGATCGCGTTGCGCTTCGCCCGCGAGGGCGCCGACGTCGTGCTCAACGGCCGCAAGCCCGATGGCGGCCCGCGCGAACTCATCGAGCAGATCCAGGCGCTGGGCCGCCGCGCGGTCTACGTGCCGGCCGACATCGGCACCGCCAGCGCGGCCGCCCAACTGGTCGAGCGCGCGGTCGAGGCGCTGGGCGGCCTGGACATCCTGGTCAACAACGCTGGCGTGGAGCGCCATGCCGATTTCTGGGACGTGACCGAAGAAGACTACGACCTGGTGATGGACACGAACGTGAAGGGCCTGTTCTTCGCCACCCAGGCCTTCGTGCGCCACCGCCGCGCGCTGCAGCGCGGCGGCGCCGTGGTGAACATCAGCTCGGTGCACGAAGAGATCGCGTTCCCGCACTTCGCCTCGTACTGCGCGAGCAAGGGCGCCTTGCGCATGCTGGCACGCAACCTGGCCAGCGAACTGGCGCCGCTGTCGATCCGCATCAACAACGTGGCGCCCGGCGCGATCGCCACGCCCATCAACGAAAAGCTGCTGAACGACCCCGCCAAGCTCAAGGCCCTGCAAGCGCAGATTCCGATGGGCCGGCTGGGAGTGCCGGAGGACGTGGCGGGGCTGGTGGCATTCCTGGCGAGCGAGGACGCGGGCTACATCACCGGCGGCACGCATTCGGTGGATGGCGGGCTGACCTACCACTACACGGAGCAGTGAAGGGGCGGCGGCGCCCGTTCAATGGAGTGAATGGACTGGCGCCAGGCCGGTCCGGCGCAAGGCGCATACAGGTCGTGCGTTGAAAAGGCCTCCGCCGCAATAAGTACTAGGGCGTATAGCTATATTTTTGATAGCAACCGCTTTTGATCTTCTTCACCTTCCTCGCGCCGGGATGCTCTGCTGTGCGCAAGGGGTGTCGTCAGACCCCGTCGCCCAGTTCCTGCCGCGTGGGCAGCCCGTCCGAGTCGCCCGGAAACTGCACCACCCGCGCGCCGATGGCGTTGCCGCGCGCCGCGGCGCGGGCCAGGTCCAGCCCTTCGAGCAGCCCGCTGACCACGCCCACTGCGAAGCCGTCGCCAGCGCCGACCGTGTCCACCACGCGGGCCACCGGGCGCCCGGGCGCTGTGCCCCGCGCACCGCCCTGCTGGGCGTAGAAGGCGCCTTCCGGCCCGAGCTTCACGACCACCTGCCGCGCGCCCTGGGCGAGATAGAAGTCGGCCACGCCCTCGGCGGTATCGCGCCCCGTGAGGGTGCGGCCTTCGCCCAGGCCCGGCAGCACGGTGTCGCACAGCGCCGCCAGGGCGTTGATGCATTCGGCCATGGCCTCGGGTGAGGGCCACAGCCGGGGCCGCAGGTTGGGGTCGAACGAAATCGTGGCGCCCGCCGCGCGCGCCTGCCGCGCGAGGTGAAAGGCCAGTTCGCGCGTGCTGGGCGACAGCGCCGGCGTGATGCCGGTCAGGTGCAGGTGGCGGGCCGGGAACGCGCCTTGCGGCGCATCGGCCAGTCCCAGGTGGCTCGCGGCCGAGCCCTTTCGGAAATATTCGATCTGCGGGTCGCTGCCGTCCTCGGCGCGGGTCTTGAGCATGAAGCCCGTGGGGTGCGCCGCATCGGTGGCGACGTGGCGGCGGTCGATGCCCTCGCGCTCCATCTCGCCCTGCAGGAAGCGGCCGAACGAATCCGCGCCCAGCCGCGTGATGTAGCCGGTGCGCAGGCCCAGCCGCGCCAGGCCGGTGGCCACGTTCAGCTCGGCACCGGCCGCCGCGCGGCGGTAGTCGGCCACGGCATGCAACTCGCCCGGCGCGGTGGCCATGAAAAGCGCCATGGGCTCGCCCACGGTCAGAACGTCGAGCGCAAGGGAGTCGGGTTGCATCGGGGGCGTCGTCCATCCACAGAGTTATCGGTTTTTCGTCACATCACGGCCCCGAGCTGCCAGGGCAGGAATTCGTTGTCGCCCAGGCCGTTGTCCTCGCTCTTGCTGCGCTGCCCCGAGGCCGTGGCGATCATGAGGCGAAACAGCGCTTCGCCGGCCTCGGCGATGCTCTGGCGCCCCTCCACGATGCCACCGCAGTCGAAGTCCATGTCGAGCACCATGCGCTGGAACATGGGCGTGTTGGTGGCCAGCTTGAGCGAGGGCGTGGGCTTGCAGCCGTAGGTCGAGCCCCGGCCGGTGGTGAAGCAGATCAGGTTGGCGCCGCCGGCCACCTGGCCGGTGGCGGACACGGGGTCGTAGCCGGGCGTGTCCATGAACACCAGGCCCTGCGTGCGCACGGGCTCGGCGTAGCCCACCACGTCCATCAGCCCGGAGGAGCCAGCCTTGGCGACCGCGCCCAGCGACTTCTCCAGGATGGTGGTAATGCCGCCGGCCTTGTTGCCGGGCGAGGGGTTGTTGTTCAGGTCGCCGCCGTGCAGCGCTGCGTAGCGCTCCCACCAGGCCAGGCGATCCAGCAGCTTGGCCGCGACCTCGGGCGTGGCGGCGCGGTGCGTGAGCAGGTGCTCGGCGCCGTAGATCTCGGGCGTCTCCGACAGGATGGCCGTGCCGCCGTGGCGCACCAGCAGGTCCACCGCCGCGCCCAGCGCCGGGTTGGCGCTGATGCCCGAGTAGCCGTCCGATCCGCCGCACTGCAGGCCCACCGCCAGGTGCCGCAGCGGCACCGGCTCGCGCCGCGCTGCGTTGGCCTGGACGAGCATGTCACCGAGGATGGCCTTGCCGTGTGCGATGGTCTCGCGCGTACCGCCCTCGTCCTGGATGGTGAGTGTGGCGAACAGGCCGGGCGCGCGCGCCGTCAGCGTCTCCACCAGCGGCGCGATCTGGTTGACCTCGCAGCCCAGGCCGATGACCAGCACGCCGGCGAAGTTGGGGTGGTTGGCGTAGCCGCGCAGCGTGCGCTGCAGCAGTTCCAGCCCCTCGCCATTGCCCCCCATGCCGCAGCCGCTGCCGTGGGTGATGGCGACCACGCCGTCCACCTGCGGGTACGCGGCCAGCGCCTCGCCCCTGAAGGCGTCGGCGATGTGGCGGCACACGGTGGCCGAGCAGTTCACGCTGGCGATCACGCCCAGGTAGTTGCGCGTGGCCACGCGGCCGTCGGCGCGCACGAAGCCGTCGAAGGTCAGCGTTTCTTGCAACGCGCCCGACGCGGGCGTGGGCCGGTAGCCCGCGCCCGCGCTGTGGCCGTGGCTGGATGCCGCCATGCCCACGTTGTGCACGTGCACGTGGTCGCCGGCCGCGATGTCGGCCGTGGCGATGCCGATGCCCTGGCCGTACTTGAGCACGGCCGCGCCGCGCGGGATGGACACGAGCGCCACCTTGTGGCCCGAGGCGATGGGCTCGCGGACCTGCACGGTGTGCCCGCCGATGGCCAGGCGCGTGCCGGCCTCCAGCGCCTGGCGCGCCACGGCCACGTTGTCGGCAGCGCCCAGCTGAAGGGCCAGGGGCGGGGTGGACTGCAGGTCGGTATTCATCGTCGGGGCTGCGCGGCAGGGCTGTGGCAAACAGGGAATGAAAGGGTCAGGCGGCGGCGAGGGCCGCCTTCAGGCGCGGCTGGGCCAGGTGCGGGGCGTGCTCGGCCGCCAGGGCCACGAGGGGGCCGAAGCGGCGCTGCTTCTTTTGCGCATGGTTCTGCGCGATGTCGGCGATGCGGTGGTCCAGGAACGGGTTTTCGAAGCGCTCGCGCACATCGACGAGGTAGGCCTCGGCCTGCGCCCGTGCGCCCAGGGCGCCGAACACGGGCAGGATCTCCTCGGCCCACAGCGCCTCCAGCCCGGCACGCAGCGCGGCATCGGCCATGGCATCGCGCACGGTCTCGCCGGCGGCGCGGCCTTCCTGCTGCCAGCGCTCGGCCAGGTAGGTGTGGCCGGCGTTGAGCAGCAGCAGCTTGAGCCGCTCGTAGAACGCCAAGTCGTCGGTGAGCACGATGGCCGGGTGCGTGCACGGCAGCGTGAGGCGCGGGTGGCGCTCGACCACCCAGACGGCATAGGGCTCGGCCACCGCGCCCACGGGCGCGATGGCCTCGGACACGATGCGGTCCACCAGCGAATTGGCCCACACGCAGTGCGCCGTGAGCCAGTCGATGCATTCGGCCGGCAGCGCCCATTGGCGCGCCAGGCCCGCGACCACATCGCGCAGCACGTCGCCGTTGCGCTCGACCAGTTCGCACGGCAGCAGCGTGATGGGCGCCTGCGGCGCGGCCTGCCAGCGGCCGTGCAGCAGCACCAGCAGCTTGGCGGGAAAGCTGTGCGGCGGCGCGCTGCCCGGGCGCAGCGCGGCAGGGCCGTCGCGGTCGTCGAGCAGGTAGCCGCGGTCTGCGGTGTTGGAGACGATCACGCGCACCGGTCCGGCCACGGCAGCGCGCAGCTCGGGCCAGTGCGTGGCGGCCTGCCAGGCCTCGCGCACCGCCGTGCATTGCACGGTGCGGTCCACGCGCTCGCCGCCGGCGAGACCCCGGATGCGCACGGGGTAGCCCTCGCCGCGCGCCAGCGCCGCGATGCGGGCCGCGCCGTCGGGGCGGTCGGTGGTCTGCACCACGGTGATGCCGCCCAGCGCATCGCCCGCGCCGGGAGCGCCCGCCAGCGCCTCGGACACGAACAGATCGACGTGCGCCTGCAGGAACCGGCTGGTGCCGAACTGGAGGATGGGTTGGACCATGGCAGCGCGTTCCTCAGACTTCGACCAGGGCCTTGACCACGCCCTGGGCGGGGTCCAGCAGCCGCGCGAAATCGGCCGGCACGTCGGCCAGGGCCATGCGGTGCGTGTTGAGCGCCGCCGTGGGCACCTGGCCCGCGCGCATGGCGGCCAGCACGGTCTCGAAGTCTTCGGTGGTGGCGTTGCGGCTGCCCAGCAGCGTGGTCTCGCGCTTGTGGAATTCGGGGTCGGAGAAGGTGATGGTGTCGCGCACCACCGAGATCAGCACGTACTTGCCGCCGTGCGCCACGAAGCCGAAGCCGCGCTCGATGGCCTTGGCATTGCCCGTGGCATCGAACACCTGGTCGTAGAACTCGCCGCCCGTGGCAGCGGACAGCTGGGCCTCGTCGCCCTCGCCCAGCGCCACGGCATGGGCCACGCCCAGCTCGCGCTGGCAAAAGGCCACGCGGTCCTGGCGTCCGTCGATGGCCGTCACCTCGGCGCCGCGCAGCTTCGCGAAGATCATGGCGGCCATGCCGATCGGGCCGGCCCCCACCACCAGCACGCGCTGGCCGGGCTGCACGTCGCCCCGGCGCACGGCGTGCGCGCCGATGGCGAGGAACTCGATCATCGCGGCCTGGTCCAGCGTGGCGCCCTCGGCACGGTGCACGAAGGCCTCGGGCAGCGAAAGCACCTCGGTGAACGCGCCGTCGCGGTGCACGCCCAGCACCTGGATGTTGACGCAGCAATTGGTCTTGCCCTGCCGGCAGGCCACGCAGGTGCCGCACGACAGGTAGGGCATGACATAGACCACGTCGCCCACCGCCAGGCGCCCGCCGGGCACGGCCTCTTCCACCACGCCCGACAGTTCGTGCCCCATCACCCGCGGGTACTGCAGGAACGGCTGATTGCCCGTGTAGATGTGCAGGTCGGTGCCGCACACGCCCACGCGCTTGACGCGCAGCAGCACTTCGCCTTCGCCGCGCACGGGGCGTTCGCGCTCCACGGCGCGCAGGGTGCCAGGGGTTTCACAGATGACGGTCAGCATGGGGGGCTCGCAATGCAGGAAAAAGAGGGGTGGGTGGGTCGGTGGAATGGGCTGCTGGCTCAGTTGCCGCCGTGGTACTTCTTGTAGATCGCCACGAGCTTGCCGTTCTCGGTGTTCTTGGTGATCCAGTCGTTGATCCAGGCCTTCAGCTCGGGCTCGTTCTTGCGCAGGCCGACGCCCAGCGGCACCTTCTGCATGACGAACTTCTGCACCAGGTCCTTCTGCGGCGATTTCGCCAGGACCGTGTTCACGATGGCGGGCGAGGTGGCGATGATGTCCGCCTGCCCGCTCACCGCGGCGGTGACCAGCGTGGCGTCGTCGTCGAAGCGCACGATCTGCGCGCCCTTGGCGCCCTGCGTGACGACCTTGTCGTTGTTGGAGCCGCGCGTGGTGGCCACGCGCTTGCCCTGCAGGTCTTCGAAGCCCTTGATGTCCGCGGCCTTTGGGGCGGCGACCACGGCGAGGATCTGCGCGTAGGGCACCGAAAAGTCGATGACCTTCTCGCGCTCGGGTGTGACCGACAGCGAGGCGACCACGATGTCGGCCTTGCCCGTCTGCAGGAACGGGATGCGGTTGGGGCTGGTGGTCTGCACCATCTCCAGGGCCACGCCCAGGTCCTGCGCCAGCAGCTGCGCGGTCTCCACATCGGAGCCCACGGGCTTCATCGCGTCGTCCACGAAGCCGTAGGGCGGCGATCCGGTGTCGAGAGCGATGCGGATCTTCTTGGCCTCGCGGATGTCCTTGAGCAGATCGGCATGGGCGCTGCCGGCGCCGAAGGCCATCAGGGCGGCCGAGGCCAGCAGGGTGCGCAGCAGGAAGGAACGCGGTGTTGTCATGGGGCTTTGTCTCCGTGTGAAAAGGAAGGGTTGGGGGTCGGCCCCGTCTGGCGCGGGGCTCGGGAATCACCGTGGCGGCGCTACAGGCCGTTGCCGACGAAATCGCGCAGCTCGGTGGTGGCTGGCGCGTCGAGGATCGAGGCCGGACCGTGCTCCCACACGCGGCCCCGGTGCATGAAGATGACCTCGTCGGCCACCTTGCGCGCAAAGCCCATCTCGTGCGTGACGAGGATCATGGTCATGCCGCCTTCGGCCAGCTTTTCCATCACGCGCAGCACCTCGCCGGTCAGTTGCGGGTCCAGCGCCGAGGTCACCTCGTCGAACAGCATCAGCTGCGGCTGCATGGCCAGCGAGCGGGCGATGGCCACGCGCTGCTGCTGGCCGCCCGACAGCTGCGAGGGGTAGCAGTCGGCCTTGTCGGACAGGCCCACCTGCGCCAGCACGGCCTGGGCGCGCTCGCGCACCTCGGCCTTGGCGGCCTTTTGCACCAGGCGCGGGGCCAGCATGATGTTCTCCAGCACGGTGAGGTGCGGGAACAGGTTGTAGCTCTGGAACACGATGCCCACGTCGCGGCGCAACTGGTGCAGGTTCAGCCCCGGCGCGGTCACCTCGTGGCCGCACACGCGGATGCGGCCGGCATCCACCGTCTCCAGCCGGTCGATGCAGCGCAGCGCCGTGCTCTTGCCCGATCCGCTCTGGCCGATGATGGCGACCACCGAGCCCTTGTTCACCGTGAACGACACGCCTTCCAGCACGCGGGTGGAGCCGAAGCACTTGGAGATGTTCTCGATCTCAACGATGGGCGACATGAAAGCTCCTCTCCAGGCGCCGGCTCAGCACCGACAGCGGATAACACAGGGCGAAATACAGGGCCGCCACGATCACGAAGATCACGAACGGCTCGAAGGTGGAGTTGTTGATGATCTGGCCCGCCCGCGCCAGCTCAACGAAGCCGATGGCCGAGGCCAGCGAGGTGTTCTTGACGATCTGCACCATGAAGCCCACGGTGGGCGGCGTGGCGATCTTCACGGCCTGCGGCAGGATCACGTGCCACACGCGCTGGTGCCAGCGCAGGGCCAGGCATTCCGCGGCCTCGGCCTGCGTGCGCGGCACCGACTCGATGCAGCCACGCCAGATCTCGCCCAGGTAGGCCGACACGTAGATCGACAGCGCCAGCGCCGCTGCCGTGAGCGGCGCCACGTTGAACCCGAGCGAGGGCAGGCCGAAATACGCCAGCGGCAGCAGCACCAACAGCGGCGTGCCCTGGATCAGCTTGATGTAGAGGGACACGGCCACGCGCGACCAGCGCGGCCCGTACGAGCTGCCGAGCGCCACGGCAAAGCCGAGCAGCCCGCCGCCAGCGAACGCCAGCAGCGAAAGCCCCACGGTCCACAGCAGGCCGTCGAACAGGAATTGAAGGTGCGATGCGTTGAGAAAGCCCATGGTGCGTGCCTGCGGCTTTTAAAGGGGGGTACCCAGGCGCCGGCGGCGCGGGAAGGCGACCATGGCCACCAGCCACAGCGCGCCGCGCATCACCAGCGACATGGCCAGGTACGCCGCGGCCACGATGAGATAGGTCTCCACCGAGCGGAAGGTGTCCGACTGGATGCGGTTGGCCACCGCCGTCAGCTCCTCCGCCGAGATCTGCGAGCAGATCGACGAGGCCAGCATCAGCAGCACGTACTGGCTGGACAGCGCCGGGTACACACGCTCGATGGCCGGCGGCAGCACCACATGGCGCAGCGTCTGCCAGCGCGACAGGCCCATGCACTCGGCCGCTTCCAGCTGGCTTTTGGGAATCGACTCGATGCCGGCCCGCACGATCTCGCTGGTGTAGGCCCCTACGTTCACCACCAGCGCCACGATGGCCGCGGTGAACGCGCCTACCTGCAAGCCCAGCGAGGCCAGCCCGAAGTACACGATGAACACCTGCACCAGCAGCGGCGTGTTGCGGATGACCTCGATGTATACCCCCGCCAGCCGGGCCAGCCAGCGCGAGCGGCCGGTATTGGCCAGGGCGCAGAAGACGCCCACCAGGAAGCCGAAGAAGGTCGATGCCAGCGACAGCGACAGCGTGGTCCACGCCCCTGCCAGGAGATCGGGCCAGTAGGCCAGCGGCGCGGAGAAGTCGAAAGCGTAGTTCAAGGCAGTGTCGGCGTGCGGACCGCTCGGCGGCCCATCGCAGGGGTTTTTGGTAAGGCCAATTTGAGCGCCAAATTCAAATTGGCCTTACCGGGTTAACCCCAGCCGCAGGGTTTTCAGCGATCCAATGCTTGGAATCTGGTGATTTCACCCCCTACACTGCGCGCAATCCTTTTTTGGTCAGGCCATATGGGTCTGGCCAATTCAATCCACACGTTTGATGAACGACTCGACCAAAGCCCTCGAATCCCGGCGCCTGTACCAGCAGATCGCGGACAAGGTGCGCCTGCTGATTCAGCAGGGCGATTACCGGGAAGGCAGCCGCCTGCCGCCCGAGCGCGATCTGGCGCAGCAGCTGGGCGTGTCACGCCCCTCGCTGCGCGAGGCGCTGATCGCGCTGGAGATCGAGGGCAGCGTGGAGATCCGCATGGGTTCGGGCGTGTACGTGTGCAGCCGCGCGCTGCGGCGCTCCGCCCTGCCCCCTTCCATGGGCGAGAGCCCGGCCGAACTGATGCAGGCGCGGGGCGCGGTGGAGGGGGCGGTCATCGTGCTGGCGTGCGTGCATGCCACGCCGGACGGCCTGGCCCGCGTGCAGGCGAGCATCGACGCCATGCGCGCCGACATCGCGGCCGGGCGCGACGTGCTGGAGCACGACCGCGAGTTCCACGTGCGCATCGCGGAGATGACCGGCAACTCGGTGCTGGTGCGACTGGTGGGCAGCCTGTTCGACGAGCGCCGCGGGCCGCTGGCCAGCCACATGCGCGAGCGGCTGGAAGGCCAGCCGACCTGGCACGCGGCCCTGGCCGAGCATGAGCAGATCTACCGCTGCCTCGCGGCCCGCGACCCCTTGCTGGCGGAGTCGGCCATGCGATCGCACATCCGCGCGGCGGCGGACCGATGGGTCATGCCCTGAGCTTCGGCACCGAGCACTGAGCGTCGGGCGCGGCGCCCTGCTCTTTTTTCCTTCGCTGCTTCTTCACCGTCGCGCCGAGCCTCACGCCGGATGCGCCACTCCGTCCTGTTGCCGCTGCCTGGACCACCGTGCTCTGGGGGCCGAGCCGTGGCCTGCGCGACTGGCTGCCAACGAGCGCACACCCAGGAAACGTTTGCACACGTTTGAAATGAAAATGGCATAATTAATAAAAATGATATTTTCACTACCGTACTGAAGAGACACTGACCATGCAACACCTCAAGATCTCCACCCGATTGATCATGGGATTCGGGCTGCTCGCCACCCTCGGCGTCGCCATTGCGCTGCTCGCCGCGCTCCGCATGCAGGGCCTGGCCAAGGACCTGACCGAAGTGTCGACCAACCGCATGGTCAAGGTGGCACAGTTCACCGACATCAAGGACAACCTGAACAACGGCGCGCGCGCGGTGCGCAACATCATCATCTCCAACGACCCGACACTGCGCCAGGGCGAGAAGAAGAAGGTTGCCGAAGCTCGCGCGGCCAATGCCGCACTGCTCCAGCAACTGGATGCGTCGCTGGCCCTGCCGGTGACCCGCGAGCAACTGCGCATCATCAACGCCAACCGCGAGCCTTACAACCAGGCCATCGATCGGGCCATCGCTCTGGCGGAAGCCGGTGACAGCGCAGCGGCGGGAACGTTACTGATCAAAGAAGTGCGCACCCTGCAAAACGCCTTGTTCGGCGCCGTGGACGCATCCCGCGAAATCCAGCGTGGCCTGGCCAATCAAGTCGCCAAAGAGGCCCTGGCCCATGCCAACAACATGGCCATGGTGCTGGGGGTGGCCGCAGCGCTGATGCTGGTCGTCAGCGTGCTGGTCGGCTGGCTCATCGTTCGTGATCTCTCCCGTTCGCTGGGCGCGGAACCTTCCGCGTTGGCGGCAGCCGCCAACAATGTGGCGGCCGGCGACCTGAGCGCGGCACTGGTGGTGCGCAGCGGCGACACGGTGAGCGTGATGGCCGCCATGGCCCGCATGCAGGAGGCGCTGACTTCGGTGGTGGCCACCGTGCGCCATGGCTCCGACGGCGTGGCCACGGCCAGCGCCGAGATCGCCCAGGGCAACAGCGACCTGTCCGCCCGCACCGAACAGCAAGCCAGCGCGCTGGAAGAAACCGCGGCTTCGATGGAGGAGCTGTCCAGCACCGTGAAACAGAACGCGGACAACGCCCGCCAGGCCAACCAGTTGGCCGTGAGCGCATCGACCGTCGCCGTTCAGGGCGGTCAGGTGGTGAACGACGTCGTGAGCACGATGAAGATCATCGACGATAGCTCCAAACGCATCGCCGACATCATCGGCGTGATCGACGGCATCGCCTTCCAGACCAACATCCTGGCGCTCAACGCCGCCGTGGAGGCCGCCCGGGCCGGCGAGCAAGGCCGTGGTTTCGCGGTGGTGGCCAGCGAAGTGCGCAACCTGGCGCAGCGCAGCGCAGAGGCCGCGAAAGAGATCAAGTCACTGATCGACAGCAGTGTCGCCCAGGTGGGCGAGGGCACGGCGCTGGTGGCGAAGGCCGGCAGCACCATGACCGAGGTGGTCACGGCCATCCGCCGCGTCACCGACATCATCGGAGAGGTGAGCGCCGCCAGCACCGAGCAAAGCCAGGGCGTAGCCCAGGTGGGCGAGGCCATCGTCCAGATGGACCAGGTCACCCAGCAGAACGCGGCCCTGGTGGAGGAAAGCGCTGCGGCAGCCAGCAGCCTGAGCACGCAAGCCCAGCAACTCCTGCAGGCCGTGGCCATTTTCAAGCTCGGCGCACAAACGGAGGCGAGCAACGCCATGGCACACCAGGCAGGGCCATCGTTCAGCGGGCAGGCGGGCGTCGGAAAAAGGCATGCCCAGCCCGTAGCGAACACCCGTGCCATCCCCAGGCTCAGCGCCATGGCCGGCCGCTGACCAAGGCGCCCTGCGGCTGCAGATCAAGCGCTCAGATGATCTCGCAGGGCTTTCCAGCCGGCCACTGAGGCAGGCACGTCTTCGGCGCAGGCGGCCTCTTCGAGGCGGCTGGCCACTTGGTGGCCTTCGCTGCGGCCCAGCGTGAGCAGTACGGTGCGCAGGTTGTGCGCCAGCCGGCGCAGCGCGGCCAGGTCGGCCACGGCGGCGGCCCGGTCCCCCTCAGCGCGATCCTTGGGGAATTGCAAAAAGCAGCGCTCGCGATAGCTCTCGAACAGGCGGCGGTTGTTGGCGAAGTGCGTGGCCACCGCGAGGGTTTCGTGCTCCGCCAGCCCCTCCACCGCCAGGGCGGCAGGCGCGGGCGGCGCAGGGAGAGGACTTTGGCCGGCCAGTTGCAGGGCATCCCGCACGCAGCCTTGCAGATCGCCCACCGAAGCCGGTTTGGCCAGCGTACGCCAGATGTTCATCGACGCCAGTTGCTCGCGCACCTTGGTGTTCAATCCCGCGCTGAACACCACGACCTTGGCGTCCGCGGCGAGGGAGCGGTCGGCGGCCATGCGCTGGATCAGCCCCATGCCGGATTCCCCGGGCATCATCAGATCGGTGATCACCAGCTGGACACGGTGCTCCGCCAGGAACTGCAGCGCCTGCTCCACGCTGCTGCAGATCTGCAGCCGCACCGGCAGGTCGTCGAGCACCATGCCGACGAAACGGGACACCAGGGCATCGTCTTCCACCAGGAGGACGACGGGTTCATCCATGGCGCAGCGTTTCCAGGCAGGCCTGCAGCGCCCCGGGCAATTCGGCGACCAGCCGGGGCTTGTGGATGACGGCCACGCCCTGCAGGGCAAAGGCATAGGGCGCGCGTTGCGATTCGTCGAGCGAGGTCACCACGATCAGCTCGCTGCGCGCGAACTGGGGATGGGACCGCAGCGTGGTGATCAGGGTCGCGCCATCCAGGCCGGGCAGCAGGATGTCCACGATGAGGATGTCCGGCTGCAGCTGCCCGTACAGGGCCAGCCCGGCGATGCCGTCATCGGCCACCTGCAGCCCCAGTTCCGGAAACTGCTGCTGCACGATGAGCTGGATGAGGTTCTGGAAGTGCGTCGAATCCTCGATGAGCAGCAGCAGGGGCTTTTTCGGCATGCCGGCTTCGGTCCCGGCCCAGGCATCGTCCGCCCGGCGGTTGTGCGGCTGCGCCGGGGCGGCCTTGTTGCCCTGCAGCCATTGCTGCACGGATGCGCGGGAAATGCGCCGGTGCCCGCCGGGCGTCTTCCAGGCTTGAAGCTCCCCGCGATCCACCATGAGTTGAACGGATCGAACGGCCATACCGAGCAGCTTGGCCACCTCCAGGGTGGTGCAGTGATCGGTCACGTCGGAGATCTCAGGAGCAGATGTTGCCATGCGTGAATTGTGCCGCTGTTGGGTTCAAAACAAACAAATTTAAAGATGATAAAAATGATTTTTCTGATTAAAATCAGACAACGACGCTGTTTTTTATTTCTATCATTTTCTCACCATCCGATCCCATGGCCCTCACCGCTCGTCGTCCCTGCTCAAGCGTCTGGCAAAAAGCCGGCGCCGCGCTTCCATGGGGCGAGCCTGGCCTGACGCGCCCTGCCCGGAACCCTGAGATCGGTCAAGGTAAAGGCACAGGCCGACACGGGCAAACGGGCACCGGCCCCTATGATGCGCTGACACCCCAGGCCGCCTTCCCGGCGGGCCTGCATCCCGAGGACATCGCGCGCCCCTTTTCCTGCAGGGCGCGGCCCTGAAGAAATGGATGGCATGAAGCGGATCGTCCTTTCCCTCTCGCTGCTTTCCGGGGCCTGCCTGGCCGCATGGCCGGCGGTGCAGGCCGGGCCGGTGTCCGATCGGGTGCGCTCGACCGGGGTCTTGCGGGTCTGCATCTGGCCCGACTACTACGGCGTGACCTACCGCCATCCCCGCACGCGCGAGTTGAAGGGCATCGACATCGACCTGTCGGCCGAACTCGCGAAAGACCTGGGCGCGCGCCTGGAATACGTGGATTCGTCCTTTCCATCCCTGGTGGCCGACCTCACCAGCCGCCGGTGCGACGTGGCCATGTCCGCCATCGCCGTGACCCCGCAGCGCCAGCAGGTGCTGGATTTCACGCAGCCCTACCTGCACAGCGACGTGTACGCCATCACCACCAAGAACAATGCCGTGGTCACGCAATGGTCCGACATCGACCAGCCCGGCGTGCGGGTCGGCGTGCAGCAAGGCACCCTGACGGGGCCGATCATGGCGGCGCAGTTGCAGCATGCGCGGGTGGTGCCGGTCGATGCGCCCGCCACGCGCGAGCAGGAGCTCATCTCCGGCCGCGTGGATGTGTTCATGACCAACTACTTCTACAGCCGCCAGTTGCTGGACAACGCCAACTGGGCCAAGCTCCTCGTGCCGGCGCATTCGATCCGGGTCGTGCCCTACGCCTACGCGGTGCGGCCCGGCGATGGGGCCTGGCTGCGGCAGATGGAGGATTTCGTGGTCCGCATCAAGCGCGACGGCCGGCTCAAGGCCGCCGCGGAAAAGAACGGCCTCGGCCAGGTGATCGAGCCCTGACATGACGATGAAACGCCGCGCTCCCTCCCCTCCCTCCCTCGCGGCGGAACCGGCGCTGCGCTTTCGCGGGCTGCCGGCCAGCGGCCTCGTGCTGGCCGCCGGCGTGGCGGCCGCGCTGCTGGCGGCGGCCGCGATGGCCCTGCTCGCCGTGAACGACATGCGTGCGACGATGACCGCCAGCCAGGTGCAGGCCCAGTTGCTGGCCCGCATCATCGAAGACCAGGCCGCCCGCACGTTCGATGCCGGCGACATGGCGCTGGGCGTGCTCGCGCATTCGCAGGCACTGACCGATGCCCCCACCAGCACGCAGGCGATGGAGGTCGCGATGCGGCAGGTGCTGGCCGGGCTGCCCTTCATGCGCGGCGTGGCGGTGGTGGACACCAAGGGCCTGGTGGTCGCCAGCACCGTCACCGGCGAGGCCGGCACCTTCATCGACGTCACGGGCCTGGGGCCCTGGGTGGAGGAAGAACGCCAGCGCATCGGCCCGCTGGTGCCGGGCCGCAGCCTGGGCAGCCTGCGCCGCACCACGCCCCCCGACGTGGCCCCGGCGGGCATGTCGTTCATTCCGCTGCTGCGCGGTTTTCGCACCAACGGCGGCCGGGATCTGATGCTCGTGGGGCTGGTCAATCCCGGTGCGCTGTCGAACTTCCAGTACCTCACCCTGGAATCCCTGAGCTACGACGCGGTGATCGCCAGCGACGACGGTCAGGTGCTGGCCAGCTCCGCGCCCGCCGCCGCCCTGGTCGGCCGGCGGATCGACAACCTGCCCGTCTTCCACAGCTACCTGCCCCACCGCGACTTCGCCAGCTACATCGGCCAGGGCGTGCTGGGCAGCGACCGCATCCTGGCCTTTCGCGCCTCGCGCGACAAGCCGCTGGTGGCGATCGTGGAGGAGCCCTACGCGATGGCGCAGGACCGGTGGCTGCAGGAGGCCCAGAGCATGCTCGGCATCGGCCTGGCCGCCGTGCTGCTCGCTCTCGGATTGACCGCGACCGCCTGGCGCGGCCTGCGCGCGCGCGAGGCCGCGCAGCGCTCGATGAACCTCGCGCAGCGAAAGATCGCGCAGAGCCAACACGATCTGGCGGTGCTCATCAGCAGCGTGCAGGAGCTGATCTTCCGCACTGATGCGCACGGCGTCATCACCTATGCCAACGCGCGGTGGGACACGATCAGCGGACGCAGCCCCTCGCATGCCGTGGGGCAGACACTGCCGGACATCGTGGACTCGGTCAGCCGCAACGAGGTCGTGGCCATGCTCGACACCGAATCCACGGCGCAGGCGCGCACCTGCCAGGCGCTGATCCGCAGCGCCGATGGCCGCCACCTGCTGTTCGAGCTGGCGGTGGTCCCGCTCATTAGCGAAGGGCGCATCGCCGGCTTCGCCGGCAGCGCGGTGGACGTGACCGGCCGCTGGGAGGCGCAGCTCAAGCTGCAGGCCCAGCTGGCCTTCCAGAACCTGCTGCTCGAAACCACGCCCCTGCCCATGTCCCTGACCGACAAGGACCATTGCGTGGTGCTCGTGAACCGCGCCTGGGAGGAATACAAGGGCCGGGGCCGCGCGCTGGTGATCGGCGAGCGGCTGCATGCCTTCCTGCCGCCGGACGAGGCCAACGTCGTGGTGGAGGCCAACCAGCGCCTGCTGATGCAGGGCGGCAAGATGACGCTGGAGACCCGGCTGCTTCACGGCGACGGCACCCACCGCGACGCCCGCGTCTTCAAGGCAGCGCTGACCGACGAGATGGGCCATGCCACCGGCGTTCTGAGCATCCTCATGGACGTGACCGACTTCCGCATGGCCGAGCGCGCCATCCAGGAGGCGCGCACCGCGGCCGAGGAGGCCTCGCGCACCAAGTCCGAGTTCGTGGCCAACATGAGCCACGAGCTGCGCACGCCGCTGCAGTCGATCATCGGGTTCGCCGAGCTGGGCGCGCTGCGCAGCCCGGCCGATGCGCGGCTGGCCGGCATGTTCACCGACATCCACTCCTCAGGGCAGCGCATGCTCACGCTGGTCAACGACCTGCTGGACGTGGCCAAGATCGAAAGCACGGTGGGTACTTTCCACCTGGAGCGCACCGACCTGCGCGGGCTCATCCGCTCGGTCGCGCGGGAGTTCGACCCCCTGCTCGCCCGGCACCGGCTGTACCTGCATTTGGAGCTGCCAGATCTGCCGCTGGTCGCCAAGGCCGATCCGCTGCGGTTCCAGCAGGTCGTGCGCAACGTGCTGGCGAACGCGGTCAAGTTCTCGCCCGGGGGCTCGACCATCGAGCTGCGCGGCTTCATGGACGGCCTGGGGCAGATCCACATCGAGATCGAAGACAGCGGCCCGGGCGTGCCCGAGGAAGAGCTCGAGCGCATCTTCGAGGCCTTCATGCAGTCGAGCAAGACGCGCGACGGCTCGGGCGGCACCGGCCTGGGCCTGGCCATCTGCCGCAAGATCGTCGAGGCCTTCGGCGGGCGCATCCATGCGAGCAACACGGCCCAGGGCAGCGTGTTTCACATCGTCCTACCGGCACGCGGCGCGTCCGAAACCACGCCGGCGCCGCTGACCTCCACGGTGTAGCGCCTGGGCACTGCGGCGTGCGGGCAGCGCACGCGGCCAGGTTCTTCAGCGCACGCCGGCGCGCTCAGTACTTCGCGAAATTCGCCGTGATGCGCTGGCGCAGGTAGTCGCCCGCGGTGATCGGCGGGTACTTGCGGCCCGGGCCTTCCACCACGGCATCCTCGTTCGCCTGGCAGAAGAACGCCAGGCTGTAGCGCGCACCCTGGTATTCGTGCGGCAGCGGATCGCGCACGCGGTGGAAGTTGCTGGGCAACTGGTCGTCGCTCCAGCGCGTCAGCATGTCGCCGATGTTGCAGGTGATGACGCCTTCGGCCGGCTCCACGCTGGTCCACTGGCGGCTCTCCATCTCCTTGCCGGGCAGCACCTGCAGCCCGCCCTGGCCCGGGCGCTGGAACAGCAGCGTGAGGCAGTCGAAATCCGTGTGCGCGCCCGCGCGCCACAGGCCCAGTTCGTCCTTGAGCGCCGGGTCCACGGCGAAGTAGTGGAGCATGCGCAGGGTGCTCTGGTAGGCCGCGCTCGACGGGTCGTGCGCACGGGTGAAGAAGTCCGGATCGAAACCCAGCCGGTCCGCGAAGCACGACAGCAGCTGCATGCCCACGTGCCAGCACTGCGCCTCGAAGCGCAAGGTGGCTTCCTGGAACCCCGGCAGCTCGGCCTCGCTGGGCCACAGGCCCGCCATGCGCGGCCGGGTGACCTGGTAGGACTCCTTCTGGTCCGGCGTGCGCGTGGACGGGCGCACCTGCGCCTTGTGCTCCCAGCCGGCATTGCGCGCCAGGGGCCACTGCGCCTTGGTCTCGCGCGGCAGGTCGAAGAACGCCTGGGCGCGCGCGAACGCGTTGCGGATGTCCTGCACCGGAATGCCGTGGCCGGTGACCTGGAAGAAGCCGATCTCGACCGAGGCGCTCCACAACTGCTCGGCGATCTCGGCCTTGCGGTGTTCGAAGTCGGACAGGTCGATGCGCCGGATTTCGCGGGCGCTGGTTTCCGCGCCCATGCCGCCCATGCGGGCTTCCTTTTCCAGTTCGCCGCGCACATCGGCGGTGGCGTCTGCGGGGTCGGCAGGGGAGATGGCGGGGGGGTTGGCGGTGCTCTGCTGCATGGCGGGTTTCCTCATCGGATGAACCAAGGCCCATGGCGGACACGGCCAGGCAGGCACGCGCCACGGGGCTCTTGAAGGGGACAAAGGCGGCGACTGGCGGCACGCATTCGCCAGGACGGCAACGGCGCGCCGGCGGCCACCACCGGCTTCAAGAGCAATGACCCGCCGATGGGGCCCGCACGGGGCAGGCCATCGGGCTGAACGCTTCTACTCTTGCGGGGCGTGCAAGCAAATCGCAGGCCAATCCGTGCGCAGCGGGTGGACCAGCGCTACGGCGCCGCGGCAGCACGGGCCGCCGCGCCGCGTCTCACCGCAACGGGGACCGCCACGCACCACCCGTGTGCCTGCCCCGCCGGAAATGCACCAGCGGCGACATATGCCTCCGCCGCACCACACGCGCCCACACCCTGAGCCGACTCCAACGGCGTCGTGCAGGCACGCTTCATGCAACGCCGCCTCCGAGTAGAAGCGTTCAGCCCGGCCCGTTCCCCCACGGCGCCGTTGCCCGGAAATTGCTCAGTTCGCACCGATGCACGGCGCAGATGCGCCGTGGCCGGCTGTCATCCCCGAACCTGGAGCCACCGCCATGCAACGCCGCCGATTCCTCGCCACCTCCGCCACCACCCTCCTGTCCGCCACCCTGGCCGCGCCCGCCGTGCACGCCCAGGGCAAGGCCACCACACCGCTCAAGTTCACGCTCGACTTCCGCGTGACCAGCCAGACCGCGCCGTTCTTCCTGGCCGCCGCCAACGGCTACTACAAGGACGAGGGGCTGGACGTGGCCATCGACGTGGGCTCGGGCTCCGTGGCCTCGATCACGCGCGTGGCCAGCGGGGCCTACGACCTGGGGCTGGGCGACATCAGCGCGCTGGCGGAGTTCCACGCGCAGAACGCCGATGCGCCGGTACAGGCCATCTACCAGTACTACAACCGCGCGCCCTTCGTCATCATCGGCCGCAAGGACCGCGGCGTGACCACCGACTTCCAGTCGCTCAAGGGCAAGCGCGTAGCCGCCGCCGCCGTGGAATCCACGCGCCGCAACTGGCCCATGGTGGCGCGCCAGCTCAACACCAGCCCCGACCTGTTCCAGTGGGTGACCACCGACTTCAGCGCGCGCGACAACGTGATGGTGCGCGGCGACGTGGACGCGGCCACCTACTTCCACGACTCGGCGGTATCCCTGTTCGCCCGCATGCCGCCACAGGACCTGGCCGTGCTCGAGTACGGCAAGACCGGGCTCAATCTCTACGGCAACGCCATCCTGGCCGGCCGGCTGCTACAGGAGCGGCCCGACGTGGCGCGGGCCTTCCTGCGCGCCACGAACCGGGCGCTGCGCGAGACGCTCTCCAACCCCGACGCGGCGATGGCCGCCATCAAGGCGCGCGAGCCCATCCTGAACATGGACATGGAACGCGCCCGCTGGGCCATCACGCGGCAATACCTCGCCACGGCAGAAACGCAGGCCATCGGCCTGGGCAGCGTGAACCCCGAGGTGCTCGCGCGGCAGATCGACGAGATCGCCACCACCTTCGGCCTGGCCCGCAAGCCGGCGGCCGAGCGCGTGTTCAACCCGGCGTTCCTGCCCGCTGCGGCCGACCGCAAGGTGCCGGCCTGAAAGCGGAGACCGCCCTATGAACATGCCTGCTTCCCCCGCTTGCGAACTGCCCGAGGAAGTCCCCCTCGCCCCGCGCGACGGCCTGTACCTGCGCCGCGCCATCGCCCTCGCCGACCAGGCCCGCGAGCGCGGCAACCGACCGTTCGGCGCCGTCATCGTGGGTGCGGACGACCGCATCCTGGCCGAGGCCTGGAACGCCAACGGCGAAACGGGCGACTGCACCGCGCATGCCGAGACCTCGGCCGTGCGGCTGGCCAGCCCGCACCATCCGCGCGAGGCCTTCGCGCAGGCCACGCTGTATTCGTCCGGCGAGCCCTGCGTGATGTGCGCCGGCGCGATCTTCTGGGCCAACATCGGTCGCGTGGTGTACGGCATCGATGCCGTGCGGCTGCGCGCCTTTCGCGGCGAGCGGCTGGACCAGCGCGACGCCGAGCTGTCGTGCCGCGACGTGTTCGCGGCCTCGTCCCATGCCATCGAATGCATCGGCCCGGCGCTGATCGAGGAGTCCTCGGCCTCGCACCGGGGCGCATGGAAAGCCTGAAGCCCATCCCCTGCGCCCGGTCGGCATCGAATCGGCCCGATGCCGGCGGATATCATGCCGGTCTAGCTCACGATTTGATAGCAACCGCATGACCTGGCACGCCCACCTGCAACTGGACTACCGCCGCGAGGCCGAGCGCACGGTGGCGCGCTTCGAACACGGCGGCCCGCTGCGCATCCTGCAAAGCCTGTACCCGGAAGGCGATGCGGTGTGCCACAACGTGCTGGTGCATCCGCCCGGCGGTTTGGTGGGGGGCGACACGCTGGACATCCGCACCACCGTCGCGGCCGGCGCGCACGGCCTGGTCACCACCCCCGGCGCCACGCGCTTTTACCGATCCACCGGTGCCCCCGCCTTGCAGCGCGCGCACGCCGTGCTGGCGCCCGGCGCGCGGCTCGAATGGCTGCCGCTCGAAGCCCTTTGCTACAACGCCTGCCAGGCCGAAAACCGGCTCACGCTGGAGGTGGCCCCGGGCGCCGAATGCCTGGGCTGGGACGTCACCGCGCTCGGGCTGCCCCACGCTGGCCAGCCGTTCGAATCGGGCCGCTTCACCCAGCACATCGAGGTGCCGGGCGTGTGGCTGGAGCGCGGCCGCATCGACGCGGCGGACCGGCTGCTGCTCGACGGCCCGCTGGGCCTGGCGGGGCACCGCTGCATGGCGTCGGTCTTCTTCATCGCCGGCGAGGCCCTGACGCGGGAGCGGCGCGAAGGCGCGCTGGACGCCGCCCGCGCCGCCATCGACGCGCACCCGCTGGCCACCACAGCCGGCGCCACCAGCCCCCATCCGAACGTGGTGGTGGTGCGGGTGCTCGCGCCCGTGGTGGAGCCCGCCATGGGCCTGCTGCAGGCCGTTTGGGCGGCCTGGCGTGCTCAGTGCTGGGGCATGGCGGCGCAGCGGCCGCGCACCTGGTCGGTGTAGCGTGCCAGAGGCGCGCATTCGGCGTACGGCGTGCGATACGTCCCGACACCCGGCATTACAAAAACGCACGGGCCACGGCAGAACCCCCTCCTAGAATCGGCCGGCCGCGCTGAACCGCCCGGGCGCCCTGCCCGTTGCGCATGCTCCTTTTGCGCGGCGCCAACCCTTTCAACCCGCCATGTCCGATCCCTACGCCCTGGAGCGCAGCCGACCCCACGCCCCCGGATGCCTGCAATCGAAAATCGCACTGCAATTCGACGGAAAAGTCCTGCGCGGCACGGGCACGCAATCCGTCCTCGCGCTACCCGCCGTGTCCGGCAAGCCCAAGAACGGCCACTTCGACTACTCCACCGAATGGCAGAAGACCCGCAACGCCGGGCCCATCCCCGAAGGGGACTACTGGATCCAGCCGTCCGAGATGTGGGCCAACAACTGGCTCAAGAACCTGTACCGCTCGCCGCGCGCGGCGTGGGGCAACTTCCGGCTGACCATCCACCCCTATCCCGACACCGAGACCTACGGGCGCGGCGGCTTCTTCATCCACGGCGGCTCGACACCGGGCAGCGCCGGATGCATCGACCTGACCGTGCACATCGACAAGTTTGTCGAGAAGCTCAAGAACGAACTGGGGGGTCTGCACGAATGCTACATCCCGCTCACCGTCCGCTACCCGGCCGAATGAAGGCCCGCAGCACCACCGCGCTCCTGGCCTTGGCTCTGGCACCGGGGCTGGCCCTGGCGGAAGTCAGCGACAAGACGCCGGCCCTCTGGCACATCTGGGCCGTGGCCCTGGGTGCCTCGGCCGTGTGCATGGCGGGGATGGCCTGGCGCCGGTGGCTGGGCGCGGCGCTGGCCGTGGTGCCCGCGCTGTGGTTCGCCGGGCTGCTGCTGGAGATCCATTCCACCGACGTCGGGCCCTACCTGTATGCCGAACAGGGCTGGAGCTACTACCTGCAGGCGTACCTGGCGCTCGCACTGTTCCTCGCCACCCTGGTGCTCGGCCTGCGCCTGGGCGAGCGGCGGCGAAGGGCATCCGGCGCGGCGGCCGGGGCCCAGTCGCGGCCTTGAAGAGGCCGCCGCCCCCAAGGCGGCCCTCTTCGCGTCAGAACGTGCCCGGAAACGCCCCGCCGTCGGCCAGCACGTTCTGCCCCGTCAGGTAGCCCGCCTGCACGCTGCACAGGAACGCGCAGATCGCCCCGAACTCCTGCGGCGTGCCGTAGCGGCCGGCCGGAATGGCCGCCTGGTGCGCGCGGCGCACATCGTCTTCGCTCTTGCCGGTCTTCTGGACGGTCGCCTGGATATTGGCCGACAGGCGATCGGTGTCGAACTTGCCCGGCAGCAGGTTGTTGATCGTCACGCCCTTCGCCGCAATGGAGCTGCGCGAGGCGCCCGCCACGAAGCCCGTGAGGCCGCTGCGCGCGCCGTTGGACAGGCCCAGGATGTCGATGGGCGCCTTCACCGCGCTCGACGTGATGTTGACGATGCGCCCGAAGCCACGCGCCGCCATGCCGTCCACCGTGGCCTTGATCAGCTCGATCGGCGTGAGCATGTTGGCATCCACCGCCTTGATCCAGGCATCGCGGTCCCAGTCGCGGAAATCGCCCGGCGGCGGGCCGCCCGCGTTGGTGACCACGATGTCGAACGCCGCCCCGGGCCCGCCCGCCACGGACAGCGCGGCGGCGCGGCCCTCGGGCGTGGTGATGTCCGCCGCCACGGCCAGCACGACCGGCTGCGGGTGCTTGTGCGCCAGCGTGGCCGACTCGTTGGCCGCCGCGGCCAGCAGCTGCGCCGCGGCCTGGTCCAGCGCCTCGGCGTTGCGGGCGTTGATCACCACGTTCACGCCCTCGCGCACCAGCGCCTCGGCGCAGCCATACCCCAATCCCTTGCTGGCGCCGCACACCAACGCCCATTTACCGGCAATACCCAGGTCCATAGTCTCCTTTCACGGCCGGTCGTCCGGCCCGTTGCGAATCACACCAAGAGGCACCGAAGGCGCCCTGCTTCCGGTGCGCCAGCGATCGAAGGACCATGATACGAAGCGCGACGCGCCAGCGCCGGGCAAGGGGAATGCGCGGCGCCAGGCACCGGCTCCGCAGGACGTCAGCCCGCGGGCTTGCGCGCCGCCATGCGGGTGAAGACGAAGATGCCCGTGAGCACCAGCGCCGTGCCCGACGCCACCCACAGCGTGAACGGCTCGTCCAGCAGCCACACCCCCATCAGGATCGTGGACAGGGGCCCCACCATGCCGGCCTGCGCGGCCAGTCCCGCGCCCACGCGCTCGATGGCCATCATCACCAGCAGCACCGGCACCGCCGTGCACAGCGTGGCGTTCAGCAACGACAGCCACAGCACCTCGGGCGCCACCACCGCCGCGCCCAGCGGCCGCAGCACCGCGAACTGCAGCAGGCAGCACACGCACGCCACCGTGGTCGCCAGGCCCACCAGGCGCAGCGAGCCGATGCGCTTGACCATCTCGCCGCTGTACACCAGATAGACCGCATAGCTCACGGCCGACAGGAACACCAGCAGCACCCCCCAGGCCACGTACGCACCCTGCAGGCCCGCCTCGTGCCCGAACACCAGCACCACGCCGCAGTAACTGATCGCCATGCCCAGCATCTGCCCCCAGCGGATGCTGCGGCGATACAGCACCCAGCCCAGCACCACCACCAGGGTCGGGTTGAGGTACAGGATCAGCCGCTCCAGGCTGGCGCTGATGTACGCCAGCCCGGCGAAGTCGAGAAAGCTCGCCAGGTAGTAGCCCGTGAACCCCAGCCAGGCCACGCCCGCCCAGTCGCGGCGCGTGAGCGGCGCCTTACCGCGGCTGGCCCACCACGCCATGGCCGCGAAGATCGGCAGCGCGAACAGCATGCGGTACATGATGAGCGTGACCGCGTCCACGCCGTGGCGATAGGCCAGCTTGACGATGATGGCCTTGCCGCTGAAGGCGATGGCGCCGACCAGGGCGAGCGCCATGCCGGCGGCCACGCCGGCATTCGGCGCGGGCAAAGGCCCCGAGGGCTGCACTGGAACGGAAGCGGACGCTTCGACGGCAGGGGCCGTGGAGCGCGCGGTATCGGGGGGTGTGGACTGCTGCATGGATTCGGCGGGTTGGGCAGCCCGGTGCGTTGGCCGGGTGCGCATTCATTCAGTGTCGCATGCAGGTGGCCGCACAGCCATCGGCCCTGTGCGCGGCCCGCCCCGCGATCGGCGATACCGGCGAAATCGCGGTGCTTTGCGGCGGCATTGCGGGCGGTGCGGGATGGCTCCGCGAAGCACCTCGATCATTTGCTGAACGGTTACGCACTGCAACCAACCCATACAGCAACACATGGGGAATCAAGCCATTTCTTCGCCATAATCCGCCCCGTTCACGCAAGCCTCCGCGTGACTGAAAAACAAAGGGAGTCAGGGTCAATGGTCGATCTTCTGAAGGCGCCGCAGGAAGCCCTGCGGTCTGTGCTCGGGCGCAAGAATGCGCCGCAATATGCCACCCGCCTGTTCCAGTTGCGGGACATTCCATCGGTGATGCGCTCGCGCTTGGGGTGGCCGGTGGCGGCGGCGTTGATGGAGCGGTGGTTCAGCAGTGCGGCCTTCGCGATGTCTCAGGAAATGAAAGAAAGCCGAGCGCCCTATCGGCTGAGTCAATTGAGCCCGGCGCAATTGGAGGCGACCACCGTCACTATGGCGTGGGCTCTGGGATTCGCACGCGTCCAGAATGCGATGGCCAGCCTGCAAGCCAAATGGTCGAGTCCAGCCGGAATTGCACAGCTGAAAGACCGTGTTGAAAAGCAAAGCAGGGGACGCAATCAACAGTGCTGGCGCTTTGGCGACTTGAATCAACCCGCCAAAATACTTGAAGACACCTGCCAGGTGAATTACCTCGCGTTTGGCCAATGGAGCGATCCGATGGACGACTTCTACGGCGCAATGGGCGAGACGCAGGTCAACGTGGCAGTTTCTGGATTGGTGACCCCACAGGGACCAGGTAAAGCGACTGTGGACATCAATGAACTGGGCTTCTATTTGCGCGATGCCTACGATTTCAATGACGGCAAATCTTTCATTTCTCAACCGCTGGGCTGCTGGGGCTTCAGTGGCGTGGAATGTGGAGTTCGCACACAGCTGAGCGTGCCTCTGCAGGAAGTGGTCGTGGACGAATCACCTGCAGCCGTGCAGAACCGCAAGTACATCGTCCAGAACAAAGACTTTCGCAACTGGCGCACGAAAAATCAAAGAGGAGGCGACTTTATGGTGCTATCGGATGTGCGTCGAGTGCGGCTCCCTTTTCCACAAAAAATCTCCTGGTGAGATCCATGAAAAATTTTTCGAACAAATACCTTCGATGGGCATCCTGGGCCGTGCTCTGTGCCGCAGCGACAGCAGCGCTTTGGTATGCATGCACTCCAACATTGAAAGGCATCTCCATCAGTCCTCGCAAGGTCTATCGACTGGAGTATTACGACGCTTCGCTGGTACAGCGCCTGCGCTACCACCAAATGAAAATTCCTTCATTGGTTCGCTTGTACAAAATCCATCCAGAGACTTTGCTGGGCGAAAGCGATGTCGTGGACCTCTGGATCAACGGCCAGTTGTATTGGTACCTCAACCCGCCCATGAACAAGGTGCGTGTAGGGCGCGACGTGGTGTTCGAGAACATTCCGCCGGAGTGCGCTGACTGTCCACCGCTGACCGATGCCGAAATCATGCCTTGACGCATTGCAGCACCGGTGCCTTCATCCCACACGGCCTGCGCTCAACCGTTCTCCGACTCTGCTCAGTTCACCACCTTGACGTCGGCTGGAATCGATTGGTTCCATTGGAGCGATGGCGGCTCGCCAGTGCCGCTCCGATTGCCGCGCAAGAGCGTATCGCGCATCGCGCTGGCGTTCTGCAGACGCAGCGCTGGGACGACATTGTGCTCGACCAGCGAATTGCCGATCGAATCCCAGAGCTCGATCGAGCCCTGTGCCTGGTCCACTAAAGTATTTCGGCGAACGATGTTGGTCTGCGTGATGCGGTCCGTGTACCAGACGTCGTTGCCCACGCCGGCCGGATTGCCGCCGTGCACTTCCAGAACGCCTGCGTACCGGATGGTGTTACCCAGGATCTGGTGGTGCCAGCCGGGAATCATCCCTCGGCCCATTTCGTAGATGCCGGTGGACTGGACCAGGGCACTATCGGCCCCGCCGGCCACGCCGAGGCGGTTGTTCGCCTGCACCACGTCGGCCGAGGGATAGAAGCTGTTCTGCCCTCCGTTCACGTGATAGTCGTTGTTGACGAACAGCATGCGGCCGAGCGTGCTCACCACGCTGATGACCGAGGTGCCGTCGGGATCCACCGTCCAGGGTTTGTCGAGCACCAATGTGCGGTTGTCGAGTGCTCGGAGCACATACCGCATCTGCCCGGCGCCCTGCCCCGACAGGACCATCGCGGAAAAGCCGGGCGCCGAGCTCGGATCCCTCAGGTCGCCGTCCAGCGTGAGCGTCGTGCCTGACGCGGCAACGGCATGGCCGAAGAAGATGCCGTTGCCTTCATCGAGCGTGAGCCCCCAGACCGAGTCCGAAGGGGGCCGGTCCGTTTCGCTCCGGTTGCGGGCGTAGTAGACATCGGACGACGGCGCTGCGAAAGACCGTTCTGCCGCGCCCCTCGGCGCCTCCAGCGCCATTTGCCGGAAGGTGTTGTTCGTGATGACGGCGTTCTGCGCGAAGTGGTTGAAGCGCAGCGCCTCGTGGTACCACGTGAACGTGTTGTCCGTCACGGTGACGGCAAACACGTTGCCGTTGAACTGCACCGGGTAGCCCGCACGGATGTCGTTGCCACGCACCAGCACATTGGACATCTTGGCGGCGAAGATGCCGTTGGCATCGTTGGGCTTGCCATCGCCCAGGTCGATCTTCACGTTGACGACGTAGGGGGTCGAGACGCTGTCGGCAAGCGCCATGTGGTTGAACCGGATCGCATCGCCCTGGGTCATCAGCGGAGCGATGATCGACAGGCCCTCGACGCCGTACACGGCTTCGCCATAGTCGTAGTTGAAGCCGCCCTGGCTCAGTGCCAGGCCCTTTCCTGCCAGCAGGGGGCCGTCCGTGGCCGCGGGAAAATACAGTTCCGTGACACCCATGCCCTGGCCTTTCACGCGCACATGGTTCGGAATGCGCAATCCGAACCCCTGCGCATAGAGGCTGGACAGCGTGTAGCGGCCAGCCTGCAGCGCGATGGTGCCGCCTGCGGCGGCACACGCGAAAGCGTCGGTGAAGCTTTTGTCATCCGGCTGGCCGTTTCCCCGGGGAGGGGGCACGGTGCATTCGGCCAGGGGCCAATCGACGCGCCGGGCGATCTGGATGGCATCGACCCCGGCAGGCCCCTGGGAACGGTCCGGGCCCGCACCGAAGCCGGAAAAGCGCTTCCATGCACCGGGGCCACCCCACCCGTTGTGGAAGTACAGCCGATACGCGCCGGGTTCGACCCAGGCCGGCACGTTGAAGCTGGCGGTGAACGCGGCTTCCGCAGGCTCGACAGGCTCGGCCTGCAAGGTCGTCACCAACCGATCGTCCTTCACCAGCGCAATGACGGGCGTATTGCCGGAGGACGACAGGCCTCCCAGCGCCGTGCCGAACACGTTCAGCCGGCCGCCGGGGCTCGCCGCCGCGCCCATGTCCCCCTGCACGAACCAGACATCGGGGGCATTCACCTGAGCGATCGGGCCTGTCGTTCCATTGGCGAGGATGCGGTATTCGTAGACCCCCGCGCCCTGGTTTGGCGGCACGAACTTCACCGATTGGGCCGTGGCCTGCAGCGGCACGATGTCGACCCAGGCACCGCCGCTGCTCTGTTCACCGGCCAGTGGATTGCCAAGTGGCAGGTCGTCCAGGCGCCGGGCCTGGACCGTGGCGTCCGGCGCGGCGTTGGCGGCGCTCACCACCACGGTGTCGTCGGGGGCCACCGGCTGCGAGGCCCAAAGGCCGACGGGGCGAGTTTCGCTAGAGCGTGTTATGAACTTTGCTCCGTGAGAGCGAAGCCAAGGGTAGAGCTTGCAGATGCCCCGCAAGCCCTACCCAACAGACGTCAGCGATGAAGAATGGAGCTTCGCTGCGCCTTACCTGAGCCTGATGGACCAGCACGCGCCCCAGCGCGAGCATGATCTGCGAGAAGTCTTCAACGCGCTGCGCTGGCTGGTGCGCGCGGGAGCGCCCTGGCGGATGCTGCCCAACGATCTGCCGCCCTGGGAAGCGGTTTACCAGCAGAGCCGGCGGTGGCTGGATGCGGGCTGCTTCGAGGCCATGGTCTCTGATCTGCGCTCCATCATCCGCGTGGCCCAAGGGCGCCAGGGCCAGCCCAGCGCCGTGGTGATGGACGGACGAACGCTGCAATCGAGTTGCGAGAGTGGCCCACGTGCAGGCTATGACGGCTACAAACGCAAGCGAGGCAGCAAGGTGCACATGGCCGTGGACACGCTGGGCCATCTCCTGGCGGTACATGTCACGCCGGCCGACGAGCAAGAGCGCGCTCAGGTGCACCAGTTGTGCGAGGACGTGCAGCAGGCCACTGGCCATACGGTGCAACGGGCCTGGGCAGACCAAGGCTACACGGGTAAAGCGGCATCCAAGGCGGCGCAGGACAACGGCATCGATCTGCAGATCGTGAAGCTGCCCGAGGCGAAGAAAGGCTTTGTACTGCTGCCGCGGCGCTGGGTGGTGGAGCGAAGCTTTGGTTGGCTGGCGAGGTTCCGCAGGCTCTCCCGGGACTATGAGCGGTTGCCGGAAGTGCTCGGCGGGCTGCATTTTCTGGTGTTTGCAGTGCTCATGTTGCCCGCCGCTGCACGGGTGCTAGCTGCGGCGGGAAGTTCATAACACGCTCTAGCCGCTACCGTGGCCTTTGCGCTGGAAGCCGTGGCGATGGCAGACGCGCCGGATCGGATGGATGCGGCCCCTGCCGCCGAGGTCTGCGACCACCCGGTTTCGCACACGATCAACAAGGTGGCAGCACAGGCCGCACCCACGGCAGTACGTGGCATCGATCGCGTCATGGGTCTTTTTCCTGAAGCTGCCGGTTTGGCGGATCGATGCTAGCGAGACCCAGGCATCGCCGGGAAAGTGTTGTGTATCCATCGGTTGCCCCCAAGAAAAACGGCACCCGAAGGTGCCGTCGTTCTCAATCGTGAGAGGGTACCCAGCCGGGACGTCAGTCCTCGACGAAGGCTTCCTCGCGCTTGTTCTTCACGGCCGGCAGCAGCACGATGATGAGCAGCAGCACGGCGGCAGCCAGCAGGCCGGCGGAGATGGGGCGCGTCACGAACACGCTCCAGTCGCCACGCGACAGCAGCAGGGCGCGGCGCAGGTTTTCTTCCATCATCGGTCCCAGGATGAACCCGAGCAGCAGCGGCGCGGGCTCGGTGCCCAGCTTGTGGAACAGGTAGCCGATGAAGCCGAAGATACCGACCAGCCACACGTCGAACGTGTTGTTGTTCGTGCCGTACACGCCCACCGCGCAGAACAGCACGATGGAGGGGAACAGCCAGCGGTAAGGCACGGTCAGCAGCTTGATCCACAGGCCGATCAGCGGAAGGTTCAGGATGATCAGCATCGCGTTGCCGAGCCACATCGAGGCGATCAGGCCCCAGAAGAGTTCGGGGTTGCTCGTCATCACCTGGGGGCCAGGCTGGATGTTGTGGATCGTCATGGCACCCACCATCAGCGCCATCACGGCGTTGGGCGGAATGCCCAGCGTCAGCAGCGGGATGAAGGAGGTCTGCGCGCCGGCGTTGTTGGCCGACTCGGGGGCCGCCACACCGCGGATGTTGCCCTTGCCGAAAGGAACTTCGCCGGGTTGCAGCTTGGTCTTCTTTTCGATGGTGTAGGCCGCGAAGGCCGCCAGCAGCGCGCCGCCGCCGGGCAGGATGCCCAGGGCCGAGCCGAGGGCCGTGCCGCGCAGCACGGCGGGGATCATGCGCTTGAAGTCTTCCTTGGTCGGCATGAGGCCATGCACCTTGGCGGTGAACACCTCGCGGTCGTCTTCGGGCTTGGACAGGTTGGCGATGATTTCGCCGTAGCCGAACACGCCCATGGCGATCACGACGAAGTTGATGCCGTCGGTCAGTTCAGGGATGTCGAAGCTGTAGCGGGCGACGCCCGAGTTCACGTCGGTGCCCACCAGGCCCAGCAGCAGGCCCAGCACGATCATGGCGACGGCCTTGAGCAGCGAGCCCGAGGCCAGCACCACGGCGCCGATCAGGCCCAGCACCATCAGCGAGAAGTATTCGGCGGGGCCGAACTTGAAGGCGACTTCGGTCAGCGGCGGCGCGAAGGCGGCCAGGATCAGCGTGCCCACGCAGCCGGCGAAGAACGAGCCCAGCCCGGCGGCGGCCAGCGCGGGACCCGCCCGGCCCTTGCGCGCCATCTGGTAGCCGTCGATCACGGTCACCACCGAGGATGATTCGCCCGGCAGGTTCACCAGGATGGCGGTGGTCGATCCGCCGTACTGCGCGCCGTAGTAGATGCCGGCCAGCATGATGAGCGCGGCCACCGGGGGCAGCGCATAGGTGGCGGGCAGCAGCATGGCGATGGTGGCCACGGGCCCGATGCCCGGCAGCACGCCGATCAGCGTGCCCAGCAGGCAGCCGATGAAGCAGTAGATGAGGTTCTGAAACGTGAAGGCGACGCCGAAGCCGGTCGCCAGGTTGTCAAACAATTCCATGGTTTTCGATGCTCCTGCTCAACCCGAAATGAAACTGGGCCACACAGGGAACTGCAGCTTCAGCGCCCACACGAAAGCCACGTAGCTGCCCACCGCCAGGACCGTGGCGAGGATGAACACCTCCTTGGCACTGAAGGTGTCGCCGGCCAGGCTGGCGATGAACACCAGCGCGTAGATCGCGACGATCAGGCCCATGGCCGGCACGCCGAACGAGGGCAGCCCCGCCAGCAGCACGCCGAACGCGAAGTTCGAGGCCAGGATGAAGAACAGCTGCTTCCACGCCCACTTGCCGACCTTGTCGCCATCCACGCTCTCCACCACCGTGGCGTAGAACGTGATCGCCACGCCGAGGATGGCGAGCAGGATGCCCAGGATCAGGGGAAAGTAGCCGGGGCCCATGCGGGCGCCGTTGCCGATGTTGTAGTTGGAGGCACCGACCGCGAAGGCCACGCCCACACCCATGAACATGAGGCCCGAAAAGAAATCTTTCTGGCTCTTGATTTTCACGAAAACGTCTCCTTACAAGAACTTGACGGGCGATTGTGCAGTCCGGTCCACTCGGGATCGATGTGGATTCCACCTATCCGGCGCCTAGGGAAAACCGCAGGGTGGCGCCTCGGAAAAAGCCGCGCCGGCGCGCTACGGCAGAGCGTCCGCAGGCGGTGGATGAAGGGCCCGGCACGGCTCGGACAACGCTCGCGCAGCCGGCCCCCGGGGGCCGCGCGCGGCGGCGCGGTCTACTCCATCGGCGGCGTGGCCGCGATCACTTCTTCCAGCGTGGTGATGCCTTCGGCCACGCGCAGCGCGCCGGCCAGGCGCAGCGGGCGCATGCCGTCCTGCACGGCCTGGCGGCGCAGCACGTCGATGGAGGGCGCCTGGTTGATGCGGTCCTTGAGCGCCTCGCTCACGGTGAGCAGCTCGTACAGGCCCATGCGGCCATGGAAGCCCGTCATGCGGCAGTCCACGCAGCCCACGGGTTTGTAGGGCTGGTAGCCGCCGTTGAGCTTCCACGGCTTGACCACGGCGGCCAGCGCCTCGGCCGAGGCCGCCTCGTCCTTTTGCTTGCACTGCTTGCACAGCGTGCGCACCAGCCGCTGCGCCAGGATGCCCAGCAGCGTGGCGTTGATGAGGTAGGGCGGCACGCCCAGCTCCATGAGCCGCGTGACGGCGCTGGGCGCATCGTTGGTGTGCAGCGTGCTGAACACGAGGTGGCCGGTGAGCGCGGCCTGCACGGCCATGTCGGCGGTGGCGAGGTCGCGGATCTCGCCCACCATGATGATGTCCGGGTCCTGCCGCATCAGCGCGCGCAGGCCTTCGGCGAAGTTGAAGTCGAGCTGCGGCTGCACCTGGGTCTGGTTGAAGCTGGGCTCGATCATTTCGATCGGGTCTTCCACCGTGCTCACGTTGACCTCCTCGGTCGCCACGCGCTTGAGCGTGGAGTACAGCGTAGTGGTCTTGCCCGAGCCCGTGGGCCCGGTCACCAGGATGATGCCGTGCGGGCGCTTGACCAGCGCCTCCCAGCGCGTGGCGTCGTGCTGCGCGAAGCCCAGCGCGTCCAGGTCCTTGACGGCGTTGTCGGGGTCGAAGATGCGCATCACCATCTTCTCGCCGAAGGCCGTGGGCAGCGTGGACAGGCGCATTTCCACCTCGTCGCCGCGCGGGTTGCGGGTCTTGATGCGGCCGTCCTGCGGGCGGCGCTTTTCCACCACGTCCATGCGCCCGAGCAGCTTCACGCGCGAGACCATCGCGTTGAGCACGCCCATGGGCATCTGGTAGACCGGGTGCAGCACGCCGTCGATGCGAAAGCGGATCACGCCCTGCTCGCGGCGCGGCTCCAGGTGGATGTCGCTCGCGCGCTGGTCGAAGGCGTACTGCCACAGCCAGTCCACCACCTTGACCACGCCCTGGTCGTTGGCATCGAGCTGCTTGTTGCTCTTGCCCAGTTCCACCAGTTGCTCGAAGCTGCTGCCCGCCGAGGCCCCGCCGGCCTTCTGCGCGGCGCGCACCGACTTGGCGAGCGCGAAGAACTCGGCGGTGAAGCGCTGGATGTCCTGCGGGTTGGCGACCACGCGGCGCACCGTGCGGCGCGCCTGCCGTTCCACCTCGGCCACCCAGTCGTCGATGAAGGGTTCGGCCGTGGCGATCACCACCTCCTTGGGCGTGACCTGCACGGGCAGCACCTTGTGGCGCTCGGCGTAGCTGGCGCTCATGGTGTCGGCCACGCGGCCCACGTCCACCTTCAGCGGGTCGATGCGCAGGTAGGCCAGGCCGCTGCGCTGCGCCAGGTACTGCGTGAGCGCCTCGGCATCGAGCGGGCGGCCGTCGCTCGCGCGGGCCATGGCCACGTTGGCCAGGCGCACCAGCGGGTGTTGGCGGCTTTCGGCCTGCGAGCAGCGGGCGATGGTGCGCGCGGCCTCCTCGGCCGAGATCACGCCATCGGCCCGCAGCCAGTCCACCAGCCGGCGCCACTCCAGCGGCCCGGTATGGGCAGGGGGCTTCGTCGGGGTGTCGGTGGGGGTGGCGGTGCTCATGGGCGGGCCTCGTTCAAAGGAGAGGAAGGGCGAGCGCAGCGGTACGGCGGCTGCAGCAGCACGCACCACGGTGAAAGGCCGAAGCGGCCCGCGTCATGCGGCCACCGGCTTGAAAACGCGCGCCCACTTGGTGGCCGGCAGGTCCCAGCGGGCCTGCACGGCCTCGGCGCGCGCGAGCAGGTCGGCGCGCTTGGGCCGCGTGGGCGTGCGCTGCGCCAGCACCACGGTGTTGCCTTCGCGCGTGGGCTTGAAGGCCCACAGTGCGTCGGCGCCGAAGGCCTCGGCCATCTTGCCCAGGCTGCGCTCGTAACTGGAGGCGCGGCCGAACAGGTTGACGGTCATGGCGCCGTCCTCGGACAGCAGTGCGCGGCAGTCGGCATAGAAGGCGGCGCTGTCGAGCACGGGCGCGGCGGCGTCGTGGTCGTACAGGTCCACCTGCAGGGCATCGACCGTGCCCAGCCACATGGGGTCGCGGATCTCCGCGGCGGCATCGCCCAGGATCACGCGCAGCTTGGGGCCGTCGGGCGGCAGCTTGAACCAGGCGCGGCACACGGCCAGCACCTGGGGATTGAGCTCGATGGCGGTGGCGCACATGCGCAGCTTCTTGTGGCAGAACTTGGTGAGGGCGCCGGCCCCCAGGCCCAGCTGCATCGCATGGCGCTTGGTGACGCTGGCGGGCTCGACGAAGAGCAGCCAGGCCATCATGCGCTGCACGTATTCCAGTTCGAGCTCGAACGGCTCGGCCACGCGCATGGAGCCCTGGATCCACGGCGTGCCCAGGTGCAGGTGGCGCACCTCGCCATCGTCCGAGACGCTCACTTCGGGCAGGGCTTCGCTGTCGTTTTTCTTGCGGGTCAAATCGTCACACCAATCCATAAGGGGCCAGGGCGGCAGCCCAGGCGTTCAGTTTCTTGTCGAAGCTCCATGAGGCATTGGCCGGGCTGGTGGAGGGCAGCCGCAGGGACTGCACGCCGCCCTCCAGTAGCGCGGGCGGCAGCCCCAGGTGGGCGCGCACGGCCTTGGCGTGCCGGAAGCTCTCCCCGCCATTGTGGGCGATGGCGGCCAGGCGGGGGCACTGCGCCCGCAGCGCCCGGAAATCGTTCACCACGGCGTTGCGGATGTCGGTGTCCAGGCTGCCCTCGCGCTCGCAGGCGGCGTACACGTCCCACAGGCCCAGGCCCCGGTCCAGCAGCCAGGCGCAGCGCCCGGCATAGTCGTCCCGCCCCGGCAGCACGGGCTGCGGCCACAGCGCCTGCAGGATGCGCCAGAAGTGGTTCTGCGGGTGCCCGTAGTACTGCCCCGCGCGCAGCGAGGCCGCGCCGGGAAAGCTGCCGAGTACCAGCACCACGGTGCGCGGCGAGACGACCGGCGCCAGCCCGACAAGACGCGGGGCCGCCGCCGGCACCGGACCGGAAGGCGGGGGGAACCAGGGCTCAGGCGGATCGGAGGCGGAATCCATGGCGGCCATCATCGGGGGGCATTGGGGAGAAAAAGAGGGGAACGGGGAATCGGCGGGCCCAGCGGTGTCGCGAGACCGGGCCGGGGCGCACGGCGACGCAGCAGATTACTATCAATATCATAGCAACATGCCCTAGTACTGATTGTGCTGGCGGCCCAAAAGGCTCAGATCGCCAGCAGCGCCCCTAGCCGCGGCAGCGCCGCACAGGCGTTGGCCCGCGTGGCCTGCGCCAGCTCCGCCACTGGCATGCCGCGCAGCCCGGCCACCACCTCGGCGATGCGGGGCAGCTCGCCCGGCGCATTGCGCGCGGGCGGTGCGCCGGCGGCCCGCTGGGCGGCGGTCACATAGAGCCAATGCGGGGGAATGTCGGGGGCATCGGTCTCCAGCACCAGCGATTCGAGCGGCAGTTCCGCCGCCAGCCGGCGCAGCTGCAGCGCGCGGTCGAACGTGACCGCCCCGCCGAAGCCGAGCTTGAAGCCCATGGCGATGAACGCCTGAGCCTGCTGCAGGCTGCCGTTGAAGGCATGGGCGATGCCGCCGCGCACCGGCCGCTCGCGCAGGCCCTTGAGCACCTTGTCCGACGAGCGCCGCACGTGCAGGATCACCGGCAGGTCGAATCGCTGCGCCAGCTGCAGCTGCGCCCGGTAAAAGCGCTCCTGCCGCGGGCCGTCCAGCGTGGGCACGAAGTAGTCCAGGCCGATCTCGCCGATGGCGACCAGGCGCGGGTCGGCGTGGTGGGTCTGCAGCGCCCCGGCCAGCGTGTCCACGTCGCCATCGCCCGCGCGGCCGGTGAACAGCGGGTGGATGCCGAGCGCGTAGCTGTCGCCATGCTGATGCGCCAGGCGGCGCACGGCGTCCAGGTTGCCCAGCTCCACCGCCGGCAGCACGCAGTGCGCGACACCGGCGCGCGCGGCCTCGGCGCGCACCTGGGCCAGGTGCGCGGGCCCGGCATGCGCCTCGAACTCGTCCAGATGGCAGTGGGTGTCGATCCAGGTGTGCATGCGCGGATGATGCCCGAGGCGGCAGGCCCTGCGGGCGCCATGGCCCGCCCCGATACGCCCTGTCACATGCGCGGCGGGCTTTTCCGTGCTACCGTGAACGCTCCGCCGCCGCCCGCCCGTGGCGCGCCCGCTTCCAGAGGTGTCAGCATGCCCAGGCCACCCCGCTACAGCAGCTCCCGCTCCGACCGCCGCAGCGCCCCCGAGGCGGCACCGCACCCGGCCGCACCGCGTGGCCCGGCCGGCGCCGCGCCACGCCCCGGCGCCGGGCGCTCGGCCGAAGCGGCGCAGGCGCCCGAGGCCCTTTCCGCCACGGCCGCCCCCACCGGGGATCGCCCCGTGAGCGCGGCCCCACGCCTGCACCAGCGCGCCCTGTGGGCCGCCATCGCCCTGCTGTCGGTGCTGCTGGCCGCCAGCGTCTGGATGGGCCAACGCCCGTCCGCCCCGCCCCTCACGCAAAAGGACATCGACGCCGCCGTGCTGCGCACACTGGAGACCCAGCCCCTGCCCGCGGCCACGGCACGCGCGGTGCAGACCATCGCGCCCTCGGTGGTGCGCGTGGTGGGCTACGCCCGCACCAAGAAGGGCAAGGAGGTCGAGCGCGGCATCGGCACCGGCGTGGTGATCCTGGACAAGGGCGTCATCCTCACCAACCTGCACGTGGTGCAGGGCACCACTCGCGTGCAGATCACGTTCTCCGACGGCATGGAGGCCGGCGCCAGCGTCACCGGCGTGCAGCCCGAGAACGACCTGGCGGTGCTGCAGGCCCACAAGATTCCCGACGACCTGGTGGCCGCCCCGCTGCGCTCCACGCAGAACCTGCGCCCGGGCGATCCGGTGGTGGCGGTGGGCTTTCCGTTCGGCATCGGGCCCTCGGCCTCGGCCGGCGTGGTGTCGGGGCTGGAGCGCGAGTTCGACTCGCCCGAGGGCAAGCGCGAGCTGCAGCACCTGATCCAGTTCGACGCCGCGGCCAACCCCGGCAACTCCGGCGGGCCGCTGGTCACGCTCGACGGCGAGGTGGTCGGCATCGTCACCGCCATCCTGAACCCCACGCCCGCGCGCACCTTCATCGGCATCGGCTTCGCCGTGCCCATCGAGAACGCGGCGGCCGCCGTCGGCATGCCGCCGTTTTGAAGATGAACACCCCCCTGAGCGGCTGCGCCGCTTCCCCCCGCTCTCGCAGCGCTGCGCACTGCGGGCAGGGGGACGACGCCAGCGCGGCGGGGCGGCCCTTGCGCGGCGTCTGCTGGCGCGGCCTGCTCCGCGGCCTTCGGAAGGGACAGCGCCCGCCAGTGCATGGGCCTCTGGACTTGCCGCCTCCTCGATAACGCATCAAAAAGGACAGCCATGGAACACGCCACACCGCACACCGCCACGCTGATGGAGCAGATCCTCTACGAGGTCAAGCGCGTCGTGGTCGGGCAGGACCGCTTCCTGGAGCGCGTGATGGTGGCCATGCTGTCGCAGGGCCACCTGCTGGTCGAGGGCGTGCCCGGCCTGGCCAAGACGCTCACCGTCAAGACCCTGGCCAGCACCGTGCAGGGCCAATTCAAGCGCATCCAGTTCACGCCCGACCTGGTGCCCGCCGACCTGGTGGGCACGCGCATGTACAACCAGCGCACGGGCGAGTTCAGCACCACGCGCGGCCCCGTGTTCACCAACCTGCTGCTGGCCGACGAGATCAACCGCGCGCCCGCCAAGGTGCAGAGCGCGCTGCTGGAGGTGATGCAGGAGCGCCAGGTGACCATCGCGGGCGAGACGCACCGCGTGCCCGAGCCCTTTCTGGTGATGGCCACGCAGAACCCCATCGAGACCGAGGGCACCTACGCGCTGCCCGAGGCGCAGGTGGACCGCTTCATGATGAAGGTGCTCGTGGGCTACCCAAGCGAAGAGGAAGAGTTCGTGATCGCCCAGCGCGCGCTCGCACCCGCCGTGCAGGTGGCCGCCGTGGCCACCACCGGCCAGATCGCCGCGCTGCAGGCCGAGTGCCGCACGGTGTACGTGGACCCGTCGCTGCTGCAGTACGCCGTGCGCCTGGTGGCCGCCACGCGTGCGCCGGCCCAGTACGGCCTGCCCGGCCTGGCCCCGCGCATCGCCTGCGGCGCCAGCCCCCGCGCCACCATCCACCTGGCCGAGGGCGCGCGGGCCCTGGCCATGCTGCGCGGGCGCGCCTACGTGCTGCCCGAGGACATGGCCGACCTCGCGCCCGACGTGCTGCGCCACCGCATCACGCTGTCGTACGAGGCGCTGTCGGACGGGCTGGACGCCGACGCCCTGATCGGCCAGCTCATGGCCCACCTGCCCGCGCCGCCCCGGCCCCTGCACCACGACGCCCAGGACGGGGCCCGCCATGAGCCGCAGCGCGCCTGACGCCGCCCCGCCGGCCGCAAGCGCAGCGGCGCTGCCCGGCCAGGCCGAGCGGCTGCTGCGCCAGCTCGAGTGGACGGTGATCCGCCGGCTCGACGGCCTGCTGCAGGGCGACTACCGCACGCTGCTGCGCGGCGGCGGGCTGGACCTGGCCGACCTGCGCGAATACCAGCCGCACGACGACGTGCGCCACATCGACTGGAACGTGACCGCGCGGCTCGCCGTGCCGCACGTGCGCGTGTTCTCCGAGGACCGCGAGATGGCCGCGTGGTTTTTGCTGGACCTGAGCCCGTCGCTGGACTTCGGCCCGCCGGGGCAGGCCAAGCGCGACATCCTGGCCGGCTTCGTGGCCGTGCTGGCGCGCCTGCTCACGCGCCACGGCAACCGCGTGGGCGCCATGCTGTACGGCGCGGGTGCCGCGGCCGCCCCCTCCCCTGCGCCCGCCGGCGCGGTACTAGCCCCGGGCGTGGACGCCATCCTGCCGCCGCGCGCCAGCCGCGCCCATGTGCTGCACCTGCTGCACCGCCTGCTGCAGGTGCCCGGGCCCGCTGCGGCGCCGCCCGGCGCCACCGACCTGTCGCACCTGCTGGGCACGGCCCTGGGCACCGTTCGGCGGCGCTCGGCGGTGTTCGTGGTGTCGGACTTCATCACCGCGCCCGGCTGGGAAAAGCCCCTGGCCCAGCTCGCGCAGCGCCACGACGTCGTCGCCGTGCGCCTGCTCGACCCGCTGGAGCTGGAACTGCCCGACGTGGGCCTGGTCACCCTGCGCGACCCCGAGACCGGCGACCAGCTGCAGGTGGACACGCGCGACAAGGCCTTTCGCCACCGCTTCGCCCGCCTGGCCGCGCAGCGCGAGGCCGCCCTGCGCGAATCGCTCGCGCGCGCCGGGGCCGACACGCTGGAGCTGGCCACCGGCGACGACCTGCTGGACGCTCTGGTGCGCTTCATGGAGCTGCGCGGCCGCCAGCCGGCCAAGCCCGCCTACCGCGCCCCGGCCTCCCCCACCGTCGCGGTCGCTGCCGCCCGGGCCGCGTAGACAGAAAAAGTAGGAGCCGCTGCACCATGGTCTTTCTCTGGCCCACGTTCCTCTGGCTGCTGATCGCGCTGCCGGTGCTGGTGCTGCTCTACGTGTGGCTGCTGCGCCGGCGCCGGGCCACCGCCCTGCACTACCCCAGCCTTGCGCTGGTGCGCGAGGCCCTGGGCGCGCGCACGACCTGGCGGCGCCATGTGCCGCCCGCCCTGTTCCTGCTGGGGCTGGCCGCGCTGCTGCTGGCCGCGGCACGCCCGCTGGCCGTCATCACCCTGCCCTCGCAGCAGCAGACCATCATGCTGGCCATGGACGTCTCGGGCAGCATGCGCGCCGCCGACGTGCTGCCCGACCGCATCACCGCCGCGCAGAACGCCGCCAAGGCCTTCATCGCCGACCTGCCGCGCCACGTGCGCGTGGGCGTGGTGGCGTTCGCCGGCAGCGCCCAACTGGCGCAACTGCCCACGCAAAATCATGAAGACCTGGTGAAAGCCATCGACAGCTTCCAGCTGCAGCGCGGCACGGCGACGGGCAACGGCATCCTGCTGTCGCTGGCCACGCTGTTCCCCGATTCGGGCATCGACATCGCCGCCCTGGGCGGGCGGCAGGCCATGCGCTCGCAGCCCATCGACGAGGTGGGCCGGGCGCAGGGCCGGAAGCCTTTCACGCCCGTGGCGCCGGGCTCCTACACCTCGGCCGCCATCATCATGCTGACCGACGGCCAGCGCACCACAGGCGTGGACCCGCTCGAGGCCGCCCAGTGGGCCGCCGACCGCGGCGTGCGCGTGTACACCGTGGGCGTGGGCACGGTGGCCGGCGAGACGATCGGGTTCGAAGGCTGGTCCATGCGCGTGCGCCTGGACGAGGACACGCTCAAGGCCGTGGCCCTGCGCACCAACGCCGAATACTTCCACGCCGCCACGGCGGCCGACCTGCAGAAGGTGTACGAGACACTCAGCTCGCGCCTCACGGTGGAGAAGAAGGAAACCGAGGTGTCCGCCCTGTTCGCGATGGCCGGCGCGGTGTTCATGCTGCTGGCGGCCGCGCTGTCGGTGTGGTGGTACGGGCGGGTCATGTAGAAGGCGTCTGCTTTTGAGGGCAGGCCTGCCCGTTGAACGCACTGGTGTGCCGATTAAAAGCATCGAGCTTCCACTTCGCGCTGACAAACGAATCTTCGCGTTTTTCCTCGGTGCAGATCACGCCTCTCGCAAAATGGACTGTTGCAGTCAACGATCAGGAGGCGCGTCATGGGCTTGTGCTTTTCGACGTCGGGCAGTGGTTCCAACCGGCATGGACCCACCATGGATTCCGCGACCCATCATGGGCCTGCCGCAACTGGTCGCAGTGCCCAGGCGCGCACAACGGGCCAAGGCGGTAGCCATTTGAGTGGATTGAGTCCCCATCGACAGGGCACCTACAACGCAGAAACTTCCGCTTTTCAAAGGCAACGCACGGCGGTACTGTCTTCCGCGCAGCGCCTGAGCCCATCCGAAGCAAAAGCTGCAGTGACCGATGTCCTGAATTTCGTGCGGGACACTTACTACCGACCGAACCTGAAGTCCGGCAATAAGGTCAATGGAAACGGCGGGCCGGAAGAACAGGCCCGGCAGGAACAAGCCACGTTGGAGGTCGAACGCATGCGTGCCAAGCCTGATCCACTTCAGGCTGCCAAGCAAGGGAACGCCCATCAGTGCCAGGAATTGGCGCTTCTGGCAGTGCATCACCTTGAAGAACGTGGATTGGCTGCGCAGATTCTTGAACTCGGCGGCGATGACCAAAGTGTTGCCCATGACGTTGCCGTCATCGGTCGCGCATCGAACCCCTTGCCTGCAGACATGAAGACATGGCCTGCAGACGTGTACGTGTGCGATCCATGGAGCAACATCGCATGCAGCGCGAGGGACTACCCCGCAGAGTTCACCCGCAAGATGAAGAAGTGGGAGGATGACGGCAAGTTCGTTGGCTATGCACCCGCAGGCTTTGTCTTACCGACCGATCCGCGCTGGATGAACGACGTGCTGCACGGAGAAAAGGTGGTGGGCCAATGAGCTGTCTCGTACGAACTCCGGAGAAAGCGGCTTTGGCTGAGAAGCGCCTGCAAAGCCTGCGAAGCCGGTAGGCAGACCGATCTCATGAATGGAGTCGGCGACCATACCTTCCGCAGCCCTCCAGCACAATCAGTACTAGGGCATTCCGCTATCAATTAAATAGCAAATACCTTCACGCCGGGTTGTCCATCTCGATGAACCGGTGGGCAATGCCCAACTGCGCGGCCACCCGTTCGGCCACGGCGGGGGCGCCGTAGCGCTCGGTGGCATGGTGCCCCGCCGCGATGAAGGCCACGCCCGTCTCGCGCGCCAGGTGGGCCTGCGGCTCGGAGATCTCGCCGGTGACGAAGGCGTCGGCCCCGGCGGCGATCGCCCCCTCGAAATAGCCCTGCGCCCCGCCCGTGCACCAGGCCAGCCGCCGGATCGGGCGCGGCTCGGGCGCCACCAGCGTCACGGCGCGACCGAGCACGCTCTCCACATGGCGGGCCAGGGCGTGCGCGTCGGCGAACTCCGCGGGACCGGCGAAGCCCAGGTCCTGCTCGCCGAAGCGCGCATCGGCGGCCACGCCGAGCATGCGGCCCAGCTGCGCGTTGTTGCCCAGCTCGGCGTGCGCATCCAGCGGCAGGTGGTAAGCGAACAGGTTGATGTCGTGGACCAGCAGGCGCTGCAGCCGCTGCTTCATCCAGCCCGTCACGCGGCCGTCCTGCCCGCGCCAGAACAGGCCGTGGTGCACGAAGATCGCATCGGCCCCGTCCTCGATGGCCGCATCGATCAACGCCCGGCTGGCCGTCACGCCGCTCACGATGCGCGCGATGCGCTCCTTGCCCTCCACCTGCAGCCCATTGGGGCCGTAGTCCTTGAAACGCTCGGGCTGCAGCAGGGTGTCGAACGCGCGCTGCAGGTCGTGCCGGGAAACCCCGGGGGTGGAGTCGTGCGTGAAAGAAGGTACAAAAGAGGCCGTCATGCGGGCCATTGTGGCAGGGCGCGCGCCAGGCCGGCACAGTGCCGCACCGCAGACCGAAGCACGCAACACCGACGCACAGACCGCCAACCAGGCGGCGCCACGACAGGGAGGGAAACACCACCAGCACCGACATTTTCCGGGCCCCCGGAAGCCGTGCGCACGCATGCACCCATGCACGCGCGCCGCCGCCCCGCACGCCCGCACCGCCCCCATTCCACCGCCCGACCCATCCCTCCATTCCGCCACGCCAAGCCATGCCCTCCGCACAGCCCGCCTCCACCGTCTCGCCGATCAAGCTCCACCTCGTCTCCCAGGACGCCTCCCAGGCCGATTTCCGGATCACCGGCCAGGGCACCGCCTCCGTGCGCCTGCCCGCCGATTCGGGCACGCGCTCGCTCACCATCGCCCTGCGGCCGGCCAAGCCCGGCAAGCATCCGGCCGGCGCCTGCGGCCTGACGGTGGATGCGGCCTGCGCCGTGCTCTGGGTCGAAAAGAACGGCGAGCGCTACGAGCTCGCCCGCAGCACCGCCCCGAAAACCCTGCTGCAGCCCTCGGCGAACCAGTCGTACTGGCTCAGCCTGGACAGCAACAACCGGCGCCTGCGCTACGGCAAGGGCGAAATGCTGCTGCATCTGATGCAGCTTGAATACGCCTTCCCGGAAACCTCCGACCCGCTCGGCCTCGGTGCGCTCGCGCCCACGCTGCGGCACGTCGAGGTGCGCGGCGCGGGCGACCACCCCCACCTGCTGCTGCGGCCGATCCCGGTCAATCTGGACCCCGCGCCGCGCGTCATCCGCCCGGAAGAAATCACGCTGGACCTCATTGCGGAGAACACCGTCAGCGTGGCGCAGAACCTGCCCAAGGAATGCCAGCTGCTCTACGCCAACGTGGCGGGGCCGAACATCCGCCTGGAAACAACGGACTTCCCGGAGTTCGCGCAGGCCATCCAGTATTCGATCGTCACGCCGGGCAAGATGTGCTTCGAGAAACTCAAGAAGAAGGCGGGCGGCGAAGGCGGCTTCAGCTACCTGCGCATCACGCTGGACGGCAACCTGGGCGACTCGCCAGGCCAGCCCTACGTGCTGGAGGTCTGGCCAGCGGGCAGCCATTCGCCCATCCACGACCACGGGCAGGCCAACGCGATCATCAAGGTGCTGCACGGCCAGATCCTGATCGAGTGGTTCGGCACCCTCAGCCCGCAGGACGAAACCTCCTGGGGCCACATGCTCGCGCACGCGGGCGACGTGACCTTCCTCACGCCGCAGTACTACCAGATCCACCGGCTGAGCAACCCGTCACCCCGGCCCGGCGGCGACTTCTGCGCCACCATCCAGTGCTACCGCTATGCGAACAAGGACCGCCAGCACTACGAGTTCTTCGACTACATCGACGACAAGGAGCAGCGCATCGAGCACTTCAAGCCCGATTCCGACTGGACTTACCGCGAATTCAAGCAGTTGATCCAGAAGGAGTGGGCCGATGCGATGCACAGCCCGTCGACCTCGGCCTGAGCGCGCGGTGCGGCGCCCGGGAGGCAATCACCGGCAGGCCCCTGCACGGCTCCCGGCTCAGGCCCGTGCGCCGGCCGGCTGCCAGCCGCGCGAAGCCAGCGGCACGAAGCCCAGCGCGAACCCCAGCAGGCCCATGGCCGCCACGTAGTGGGCATTGGCCAGCACGTCGTGCCGCTGCCGCAGCGTGATGAGGGTGGGCGTGATGCCGCCGAACACCGCATAGGCCATGTTTGTTGTACGAGAAGGACAGGCCGGTGAAGCGCCCCTCGGGCGGGAATGCCCGCATGGCCACGCACTCCCTTGAGCAGCAAACAAGGTGCGGCGTCGCAGAGCGTCACCTCGCCGGCTTTCCGGACCGCTAAACCGCGAGCCGGCCGTTGCCGGCCTGCACCCTACTCACCCGCAACCAGGTCGCGCACGACAGAGTTCAAGCCCGACACCACGCGCGCCAATTTGTCGAAGTCGACTTTGTCCGGCGTATCCTGGGCCGTGTGATAGTAGGGATACCGGTACGGGGCCGTATCCGTCACCATCAGCGCTGGTATGCCTTCGTCCAGGTAGGCAGCGTGGTCGGAAAAATCCACGCCCGGCACGAATCTGGGGGCGGCGACTCCCTCAGACGGAAAAGCCGCATGCGCGCGGAACGATTGGACGACCCGGCGAACGAGGCGCCAATCGGCAGTGGTCGCGACGAAGCCGATGAAGTCGCCCTGACCGGGATAGAACTGGTTGAGTGGCCAGGGATACTTTTGAGAATCCGGTTCGTCAGAAAAGTACCCCATCGTCTCCAGCGACAGCATGGCCTTGACCGTCATGCCCCGGGATACCAAGCCTTTTGCATGAACGACGCTCCCCATCTGTGAGGTACGAAAGTACGGGGGCTCTTCATTGGTGTACAGGACAAGGATGACGTCTGACCGCGCGGTTTCAGCGCCAGCTTTCAGGCTCTTCGCCAGTTCCAACACCGCTGCGGCACCGGTGCCGTTGTCATTGGCACCTGGACTTCCTTGGGCCGAGTCGTAGTGCGCCCCAATGACGACGGCACTGCGGCCCGGCGCCGACGGGCTTGGAATGGTGACTTCCAAGTTGCGCACGACCTTGCCAGCGACGCTGAATTCTTCGCGCCGCACCACGAAGCCGGAGCCCGCGAGTTCGGATTCGATGTATGCGGAGGCGGCTTCCAGCGCTTCGTAGTGCCGCCGGTTGTGCTCGGTGGACGCAATGGCCGTCACGTGTCGGCGCAACCGGCCCGAGAGTTCCCGTTCCTGGGCGCTCATGGCGGGAAGCGGTCCCCGGTGTGAACTCCCCGGCATGGTCGTCATGGCCACGACGAAAGCCAGGAGGCCGAACAACACCAGGGCCAAGGCGCAGCAAATTCGCAGCAGGCTTTGAAAAACTGCGTTCATTCTCAAATCTCAATTCTCAAGCGAGACGCGATTTCGTTTGAACGCTCCGGAGTGTCGGGTCTTGGCGCCCTCTTCCCCTTTACGTGCGCGCCGAAGGCTGCCAGCCGCGCGAAGCCAGCGGCACGAAGCCCAGCGCGAACCCCAGCACGCCCATGGCCGCCACGTAGTGGGCATTGGCCAGCACGTCGTGCTGCTGCCACAGCGTGATGAGGATGGGCGTGATGCCGCCGAACACCGCATAGGCCATGTTGTACGAGAAGGACAGGCCGGTGAAGCGCACCTCGGGCGGAAACGCCCGCACGCCCACGATGGGCAGCAGCGCGATCGAGCCCACGAACAGGCCGATCAGCCCGTAGTTGAACACCAGCGTGGCCGGCGTGCCCGGCAGGCCCGTGTAGAACAGGTAGGTGGTGACCACCAGGCCGCCCCAGCCCACCAGCATCACCGGGCGGGTGCCGAAGCGGTCCGTGGCCCAGCCGACGAGTACGCAGCCGATGGTGAGCGTGAGCGTGGCGACCGCGTTGGCCTCCAGCGCCAGCGTGGCGGGAATGTGGAACACCTTCTGCAGGTAGGTCGGCGTGATGAGCACCACCACCACGATGGCGGTGGACAGCACCCAGGTCATCAGGGCCACCAGCAGCATGGCGCCGCGGTGGTCGCGCAGCACGGTCTTGACCGGCAGTTCGCGCGCCACGGCGCGGCGGGCGGCCAACTCCTGGAACACGGGCGTTTCGTGCAGGAAGCGCCGCAGGTACACCGACACCAGGCCGAACACGCCGCCCAGGATGAACGGAATGCGCCACGCGAATTCCTGTACCTCGGCGGGCGCGTAGCTGCGGTTGATGCCGATCGCCACCAGCGACCCGAGCAGGATGCCGCCCGTGATGCCGGCCGTGAGCGTGCCCACGCCCAGGCCGTAGCGGTTGGCGGGCACGTGCTCGGCCACGAACACCCAGGCCCCGGGCATCTCGCCGCCGATGGCCGCGCCCTGCAGCACGCGCATGGCCAGCAGCAGCAGCGGCGCCGCCACGCCGATGCTGGCGTAGGTGGGCAGCAGGCCGATGACCAGCGTGGGCACGGCCATCAGGAAGATCGACAGCGTGAACATGCGCTTGCGGCCCAGCTTGTCGCCGAAGTGGGCAATGATGATGCCGCCCACGGGACGCGCCAGGTAGCCGGCGGCGAAGATGCCGAAGGTCTGCAGCTGGCGCAGCCAGTCGGGCATGTCGGCCGGAAAGAACAGCCCGCCCAGCACGGCGGCGAAGAAGACGTAGATGACGAAGTCGTAGAACTCGAGCGTGCCGCCCAGGGCGGACAGGCCCAGCGTCTGGTAGTCGTGGCGGGTGAGCGGGCGGCGGGGCGCGGCGGCCAGGGCGCCGGCGGCGGGGGAAGGAGAAGTCATGGGCAGGTTCCGGAGAGATCGATGGCGGGACTGCGCGGCACCGCGGGCGCGGTGCGCGGCCGACGTTCAGCAGGCATTCCGGATGGGGCGTGTTGCAGGCGGCGGGGCCGGTGGGCCGGGCCGCGCGGGGAGAACGGGACGGGGGGTGCGGTGGCAGTCGCTGCGGCATTTTAAGGGTTTGCCCTGAGCGGCGCCCCCGTGGGGCTGACCCCGGGCTGACGGGCCGGGGACCTTGTTCGCCCAAGGTCCGGCCCAAACTGGCGACAATCGCCCTTCCCCCGGTTTTCTTCCCTGCCCACCATGAAGCGCTTTTGGCTGCTGTTTTCCCAGACCGTGACGGTGCTCGTCGCGGCCTACTTCGTCGTCGCCACCCTCCAGCCAGACTGGCTGCGGCGCGGCGCGACCCGCAGCGGCGCGGGGGTGGCCCTGATTGAGGCGCCCAGCACCCCGGCCGCGCCCCCCGCCCCCGGCAGCTTCGCCGCCGCGGCGCGCAAGGCCGCGCCGGCGGTGGTCAGCATCAACACCAGCAAGGCCGCCGTTCGCCACCCGCGCAGCAACGACCCGTGGTTCCAGTTCTTCTTCGGCGACCAGGGAACGCAACAGGCGCAGACCGGCCTGGGCAGCGGCGTGATCATCAGCCCGGACGGCTACATCCTGACCAACAACCACGTGGTCGAGGGCGCGGACGAGATCGAGGTCACCCTGACCGACAGCCGCCGCACGCGCGCCACCGTGATCGGTACCGACCCGGACACCGACCTGGCCATCCTGAAGGTGCAGTTGGACAAGCTGCCCGTGATCGTGCTGGGCAACTCCGACCAACTCGCCGTGGGCGACCATGTGCTGGCCATCGGCAACCCGTTCGGCGTGGGGCAGACGGTCACCAGCGGCATCGTGAGCGCGCTGGGCCGCAGCCAGCTGGGCATCAACACGTTCGAGAACTTCATCCAGACCGATGCGGCCATCAACCCGGGCAATTCGGGCGGCGCGTTGGTGGACGTGAACGGCAACCTGATGGGCATCAACACCGCCATCTACTCGCGCTCGGGCGGCAGCATGGGCATCGGCTTCGCCATTCCCGTGTCCACCGCCAAGCTGGTGCTGGACGGCATCGTGAAGGACGGGCAGGTCACGCGCGGCTGGATCGGCGTGGAGCCGAACGAGCTGTCGCCCGAACTGGCGCAGACCTTCGGCGTGAAGGCCTCCGAGGGCGTGATCATCACCGGCGTGCTGCAGGACGGCCCCGCCGCCCGCGCCGGCATGCGCCCGGGCGACGTGATCGTGCAGGTGCAGGACAAGCCGACCGCCAGCGTCTCCGCCCTGCTCACCGCCGTGGCCTCGCTCAAGCCCGGCACGCCCGCCACGTTCCAGCTGCAGCGCGGCGATTCACGGGTGGAGCTGGAAGTGGTGCCCGGAACCCGGCCCCGGCCGCAGCGGGCACCTCAGCCACAGCGCTGAGGCGGCGTTGCCCGGGGGGATTCATTCGCCGCGGGACACGATTGAAACGGGTGGGCGATGCATGGGGCCGTGCGGGCGGCCCAGGGGTGGCGCCGTGGTCTTGAAGGCGGGCCGGCGACGTGAACGTCCGGCGCGGATCAGGCCATCGAGCAGGCCGTGGAGCGCGCTGCAGGCAACCCCTGGCGCGGCATCAGCGCCGCCATGAAGAATCGATCACCCAACCACCCGATCACGCCCTGCCTTCGACGATGCGACCCGGCCGCGACGCGCAAGGCACGCCGCGCAGGCGTTGCCCAGCCCCCCGTTCGATGTCAGGTCGGTTCCTGCGCCTGTTCGTCCTCGGGCGCCTTGGTGTGGCGGATGAAGAGCTGCGCCGCCCAGATGCCCAGTTCGTAGAGCAGGCACATCGGCACGGCCAGGGCCAGCTGGGACACCACGTCGGGCGGGGTGACCACGGCGGCGATGATGAAGGCCAGCACGATGAAATAGCCGCGAAAGCCCTTGAGCTTTTCCACGCTGACCAGCCCCATGCGCGCCAGCACGATCACGACGATCGGCACCTCGAACGACAGGCCGAACGCGAGGAACATGGTGAGCACGAAGCTCAGGTACGCCTCGATGTCAGGCGCGGCGGTGATACTCTTGGGCGCGAAGCCCTGAATGAAGGCGAACACCTGCCCGAACACGAAGAAGTAGCAGAACGCGACGCCCACCAGGAACAGCAGCGTGCTGGAGACCACCAGCGGCAGCACCAGCTTCTTCTCGTGCGAATACAGGCCCGGCGCCACGAAGGCCCACACCTGCCACAGCACCACGGGCAGTGCCAGCAGGAAGGCCGACATCAGCAAAATCTTGAGCGGCACCATGAACGGCGAGATCACCGAGGTGGCGATCAGCGTGGCGCCCTTGGGCAGGTGCGCCACCAGGGGCGCGGCCAGCAGGTCGTAGAGCGCGCCCGGGCCGGGGTACAGGAACAGGATGCCCGCGGCGATGCCGATGGCGATCAGCGCCTTGACGAGGCGGTCGCGCAGCTCCATGAGGTGCTGCACGAACGGCTGCTCGGTGCCGGCCAGCTCGTCTTCTTTAGTGGGGGTTTCGGACATGGTGCAGGAGGGGCGGGCATTGCACCCGCGCGGGTGGCTGCGCGGGGTGCGCAGCCATCAATGGAATTTCTGGGGCCGAAAGCGGGCCACGCGCGCCGCGCCCGACTGGGCCTTGGTGCGCACGCCGCTGCGGGCTTTGTACCACTGCGGCGTGGCGCCCCGCTTGAGGCGCCAGTTCTTGCCGGGGTGCTTGTACGCGGGCACCACGCTGGCGTCGCCGGCCGCGTCGTACGGCACACCGGTATCGGTGCCCGTGCCGGACGCGGTGCCGGAAAAGTCGCTGTTCCAGTCTTTTTCGAAGTCGCTGGCGCTGGTGTGGATGCTCTGGTGCACGTCGCGTGCGGCACCTTCCATCGTTTCCTTCATCTTGCGCAGCTCGTCCAGCTCCATGGAGCGGTTGACCTCGGACTTCACGTCGGCCACGTAGCGCTGCGCCTTGCCCAGCAGCGTGCCGACGGTGCGCGCCACGCGTGGCAGCTTCTCGGGGCCGATGACGATCAGCGCCACGGCGCCGATCAGCGCCATCTTGGACAGGCCAATATCAATCATGGAAGCAGGGCCGGCAGGGCATTAGCCCTTGTGCTTGGCTTCGACGTCGATGGTGGTGCCCTTGGGGTCGGCGGCGGTGTGGTTGACGACCTGCCCTGCGGGGGGCGTGGCCGGCGGCACGTCGCTCGCGGAGCCGTCCTTCATGCCGTCCTTGAACCCCTTGACGGCGCCGCCCAGGTCGGAGCCCATGTTCTTGAGCTTCTTCGTGCCGAACACCATCACCACGATCAGCAGCACGATCAGCCAGTGCCAGATGGAAAACGAACCCATGTCAATCTCCTAACGAATACGGACCATTCTAGACCCGCCGCATGACGGGGAAGTTCATATCCCTGCGGCGCCCGGGCTCCACGGCCTTTCCGGCGTCCGCAGGTTCAGCCCTTGAGCCAGGGCCGGGGGCCGCCCATCACGTGCACGTGCAGGTGGTGCACTTCCTGACCGCCCTCGGCGCCCGTGTTCACCACGATGCGGAATCCGCCCTCCGGATAAGGATTGCAGCCCTGCTCCAGCGCCAGGCGCGGGGCCAGCGCCATCATGCGGCCCAGCACGCCGGCATGGGCCTCGGTCACGCCGGCCATGGAATGCACATGCTCCTTGGGCACCATCAAAAAATGCACGGGCGCCCAGGGGTGGATGTCGTGGAAGGCGAAGATGTCTTCGTCCTCGTACACCTTCCTGGAGGGAATCTGGCCCGCGATGATCTTGCAGAAAAGGCAGTTCGGATCGTGCTGCATGGATGGGGATGGGATGGAACTGGAAAAACGGGGCCTGGCTGGAGGCACCGGGTCAGGCATTGTCGGCCATGTTCACCGTGGGACGCACGCCGACGTCGGCCTGGTGGGCCTGGATCCAGCCCTGCCCCGCGGTGCGGCCCAGCTCGAACAGCTGGCGGATGAACGGCAGGTCCGCCCGCGTCTTGCTGGAGGCGCCGAAGCCCGCCAGCAGCGAGCCGCCGTCGATGCGGTGCATGCGTACGCTCTTGTAGCGCCGCGCATCCAGCTTGCCCTCGGCCAGCAGGCGCCGCACGAACTCGATGGCGCGCATCTCGCCCAGCAGGCTGGCGTTGAAGGTGACCTCGTTCATGCGCTCCATGATCTCGGAGGCGGTGTCGGGCACCTCGGCATGCTCGATGGGGTTGATCTGCACCAGCAGGACGTCGCTGCACTCGGTGTTGTAGATCAGCGGGTACAGGGCGGGGTTGCCGGAGTAGCCGCCGTCCCAGTAGTGCTGGTCGCCGATCTGCACCGCCTTGAACATGAGGGGCAGGCAGGCCGAGGCCATGACGGCATCGGCGCTCAGGGCCTTGCCGGAGAAGATCTCGCCGCGCCCGGTGCGCACGTTGGTGGCGCACACGAAGACGCGGGGGTGGCGCGCGGCGCTCAGCACGTCGAAGTCCACTTCGCGCTCCAGCAGCCGGCGCAGCGGGTTGATGTCCAGCGGGTTCGTCTGGTAGGGCGAGAGCCACTGGGTCATCATGCCCATGAAGGGGCTGGAGGCCAGCGGCACGCCCCACAGCAGGCTGCCCATGGCGCCCACGCCCTCCCACAGCCGCCGCAGCGTGGCGCGCGCCGCCTCGCAGCCGGCGCGGTGCGCCGCGTCGGCGCTGGCATGCCGGTGGGCCTTGGCGGCCTGCGCGAAGCCGTGGGCCAGGGCCACGGCGTTCATGGCGCCGGCGCTCGTGCCGCTGATGCCGTCGAGCGTGAAGCGCCCGTCTTCCAGCAGCGCATCGAGCACGCCCCAGGTCAGCGCGCCGTGCGAGCCGCCGCCCTGCAGGGCGAGGTTGAGCCGCCGCGGCGCTGCGGGGGCCGCTGCCTCAGGCATCGATCGCCTGACCCTTGTTCATCGCCACCATGCCGCGCACGATGCGGTACAGGAACCAGATGGAGATCAGGCCCCAGGCGATCCAGCCCGGCGCGATGAACAGCAGCCACAGCGGCGCGGTCACCACATAGAGCACGCCGGCCCAGAGGACGGTGCGGATGCGGTACGAGAAATGGCTGGCCTGCCAGGTGCCTTCGGCATCGCTTTTCTTGACCAGATCGATGACCAGGGCGATGACCAGCAGCAGGGCCCCGGGCTGCGCGCCGGGGATGACGGCGCCCACGGCGACGATCAGGTGCAGGAAGTAGCTGATCCAACCCACGGTCTTGAGCGATTCGGCCCGCTCGTTCGGCTCCACGTCGATGATGTCGCTCACGCGTTGGCTCCTTCGTCGTTGGCGCGGGCCAGGGCCTTGCGCAGGGATTTTTCCTCGATGCCGCTGGTGCCCTCGCGGCGCTCCAGCTCGGCCACCACGTCAGCCGGGGTCAGGCCGTAGTGCGCGAGGGCGATCATGGAATGAAACCACAGGTCAGCCACTTCGTACACCAGCTTGGACGGGTCGGCGCCATGGTCCACATCCTTGGCGGCCATGACGACCTCGGTGGCTTCCTCGCCGATCTTCTTGAGGAAGGCGTCCGGCCCCTTGTGCAGCAGCCGCGCCACGTAGCTCTTGTCGGCATCGCCGCCGTGGGCGGGCTTGCGGCTTTCGATCACGGCGGCCAGCCGCGCAAGCGCGTCTTCGGACGGGCGGGCCTGCGGAGCAGCCGGGGCGTCGGTGAGGGGGATGGTCATGGGCATTGCCGTTATTTGTAGATGGACTCGGGGTCTTTCAAGACCGGATCGACCGCCTGCCAGGCGCCGTCCTTGAGTACGCTGAAAAAACAGCTGTGCCGGCCGGTGTGGCAGGCGATGCCCGGCTCGTGGCCGAGCTGCGTCACCTTGAGCAGCACCACGTCGTTGTCGCAGTCCAGGCGGATCTCGTGCACCGTCTGCACGTGGCCCGACTCCTCGCCCTTGAACCACAGCTTGCCGCGCGAGCGGCTGAAATACACCGCGCGCCCCAGTTCGGCCGTCTTGGCCAGGGCCTCGCGGTCCATCCACGCGAACATGAGCACATCGCCCGTGGCCGCCTCCTGCGCGATGGCGGGCACCAGGCCCTGCGCATCCCATTTCACTTCGTCGAGCCAGTTCATGGAGTCATTCTCGGTCATTTGCTGCACTGCGGGAAAGGCCTGTTTTGCTATTATTTTCATAGCATAACACCCTAGTATCGATTGTTCCGAAGGCCATTTTCATGCAAAAAGGCATGCGGGCCTCACTGCACCGACAGGAACACCCATTTGCGGTCCCAGTTCGTGCGGCCCAGGTATTTGATGGCGAAGGCGTAGCGGCCGGGGGGCAGCGTGTCCTGCGTGAGCGTCTCCTGCTGCACCACGGCCGGGCGGCCGCCGATGCGCACGTCGGGGCTGGCGACGTGCTCGGTCTCGCTCTCCAGGTTCTGCCCGTCGAGGGCATACACCGTCACGTCGGCCTCCTCGCGGGGCTCGCCGACATGGGCACGCCCGAACGCGTTGGCGAACGTCTCCACATCGAGCGCCGCGGCCCTGCCCAGGGGGCGGCGCACGGTCCAGTACACGTCGCGCACGCCACCGTCGAGGGCGCGCAGCTGCGCCCGCAGGCGTTCGAACTCCTCGCGCGTGGCGATCACCTCCACCGGCTGGCCGCCGATGGTGGCGTCGAAGCAGCGGCCGATGCGGTCGGCGCAAGGCGCGCGGTCGAAGTAGCCCGAGGCATAGGACGGCGCCGGCGTGCTGCCCGCAGAGCGCGGGCCCTGCGCGCAGCCTGCCAGCACGGCGGCGAAAAGGACCGTGCAGATCCCCGCCGCGAGGCGGGCGCGGCCCCGGGTGCGGCCCGTCACAGCCGCACCGGAATGCCCCGCTCGGCCATGCGCGCCTTCGCCTGGCCGACGGTGTATTCGCCGTAGTGGAAGATGCTGGCGGCCAGCACGGCATCGGCCCCGCCCTGCTGCACGCCGTCGGCCAGGTGGTCGAGGTTGCCCACCCCGCCCGAGGCGATCACCGGCACGCTGACCGCGTCGCTCACGGCGCGGGTGAGCTGCAGGTCGAAGCCGGATTTGGTGCCGTCGCGGTCCATGCTGGTGAGCAGGATCTCGCCCGCGCCGCGCCGCGCCATCTCGGTGGCCCATTGCAAAACGTCCAGCCCGGTGTTCTTGCGCCCGCCGTGGCTGTACACGTCCCAACCTTCGCCCCGCGCCTGCAGGTCCTCGCCCTGGCGGCGCTTGGCATCGATGGCCACGACGATGCACTGCGCGCCGTACTTGGCCGAGGCCGCGCTGATGACATCCGGGTTGGCGATGGCGGCGGAGTTGAAGCTCGTTTTGTCGGCGCCCGCGTTCAGCAGGCGGCGCACGTCTTCCACCGTGCGCACGCCCCCGCCCACGGTGAGCGGAATGAAGACCTGGCTGGCCACGGCTTCGATGATGTGCAGGATGAGGTCGCGCCCGTCGCTGGTGGCGGTGATGTCCAGGAAGGTCAGCTCGTCGGCGCCCTGGCCGTTGTAGCGCGCGGCGATCTCGACGGGATCGCCCGCGTCGCGCAGTTCGAGGAAGTTGACGCCCTTGACCACGCGACCGCCGGTCACGTCGAGGCAGGGAATGATGCGTTTGGCAAGCATGGGAAGTCCGAAGAAAGAAACGGGTGAAGGGGCGGCTCAGCCGGCCCCCAGGCGCTGCCAGCCCGACCAGCCGGCGCCGGGCGCCAGGTGCACGGGTTGGTCGATGCAGGCGGCTTCCACGCACACCATGTGCCGGTAGCCGTCGGGGGGCAGGTCGGCCAGCTTGGCGCACAGCGCGGCGCCGGGGTTCCAGACCACCGTGTTGCCCCAGGACGGGCTTTGCGCGAGGGTCAGCGCGTGGTCGCTCGCGTGCAGCCGAAGTGGCGCGGGCGCGGCCGAGAAGATGCAGTCGTATTCGCCGTCGAACGCCACGGGGCCCTGCTGCACCGAATGCACGTCGGCCACCGAATCCCAGCGGGCGCAGCCATCGAGCCCCTCCACGCGGGTGGCGGCGATGTCGCTCACGCGGTAGTAGCCGTGCAGCGCAGCGGTGAAATCCCACGCCGTGGTGCCGGTGTTGCGCACCGACAGGTCGAGCAGAAGGTGTTCGGCGGACAGCGCCACCGTGAGGCGCGCCGCGAAGCCGTGGGGCCACCAGGCCCGCGTCTCGGGCGTGTCGTCCAGCGCGAACACGGCGCGGGCCACGGGGCCCTCGCTGCCGCTGTCGCCATCGGCCTCGCGGCGCGCCACCCGCCAGGGCAAGGTGCGCGCGAAGCCGTGCTTGGCCAGGGGGCCGCGCTGGTTGAACTGGGGAAAGCACACGGGAACGCCCCCGCGGATCGGCGAGTGGCCGTCCAGGGCGGCGCGCGGGCTCAGGAAGAACCGCTCGGCGCCATCGCGGCCGGTCCAGGACAGCACCTGGGCGCCCTGCAGCGCGATGGTGGCGGTCTCGCCCGTCGGCAGCGCCAGCTGCAGCGCGGGCAGGCCATGGAAGGTCACGGAGCGCGCGGAGGGCGGCACGGGCGGAGTGGCGGTCATCCGGCGATTGTAGGAGCCCGCCACGCGCCGGGCAGGGGCGCGGGGCCGGTGGCGGGGCGGCGTCCCGCATGCAGCACAATCGCGGGTTTTCCCCAAATCGGTGCATCGCCGGATCCCCCTTTCGGGGCCCGCCGACCGCGCCCTGTCACCCATGCAGCCCAAGAAAAGAAAGCTCCCGCCCGCGGTTGGCATCCTCGTCGCGATGGCGCTCGGCATCGTGATCGGCCACCTGATCCACGCCAACGTGCTCCAGCCGGAGGAAGCCGCGCGCATCGCGGGCTACATCTCCATCGCCTCGGACGTGTTCCTGCGACTCATCAAGATGCTGATCGCGCCGCTGGTGTTCTCCACCCTGGTGGTGGGCATCGCCCACATGGGCGATGCGTCGTCGGTGGGCCGGGTGTTCGCCAAGGCCATGGGGTGGTTCCTCACGGCATCGCTGGTGTCGCTGCTGCTGGGCCTGGTGCTGGCCAACGTGCTGCAGCCGGGCGCGAGCATGGGGCTGGCGCTGCCGGATGCGGGGCAGTCCGCGCACCTGGCGACGTCCAAATTCACGCTCAAGGACTTCGTGAACCACCTGGTGCCGCGCTCGTTCGTGGAGGCCATGGCCAACAACGAGATCCTGCAGATCGTGGTGTTCTCGATGTTCTTTGGCATCGCCCTGGCGGGCCTGGGCGAGAAGGCCCGCACGCTGGTGCGCGGCATCGAGGAGCTGTCGCACGTGATGCTCAAGATCACCGGCTACGTGATGAAGTTCGCCCCCGTGGCGGTGCTGGCGGCCATGGCCGCCACCGTGGCGGTGAACGGCCTGGGCATCCTGCTGAAGTTCGCCGTGTTCATGGGCGACTTCTACCTGGCGCTGGTGATCCTGTGGGCCGTGCTGATCCTGGCCGGCTACCTGGCCCTGGGCCGGCGCATCATCGTGCTGCTGCGCCACATCCGCGAGGCGTTCCTGCTGTCGTTCGCCACGGCCAGCTCGGAAGCGGCCTACCCCAAGCTGCTGGACGCGCTGGACCGGTTCGGCGTGAAGCGCCGCATCTCCAGCTTCGTGATGCCGATGGGCTACTCGTTCAACCTCGACGGCTCGATGATCTACTGCACGTTCGCCACGCTGTTCATCGCGCAGGCCTACGGCATCCACCTGCCGCTGGAGACGCAGGTGACCATGCTGCTGATCCTGATGCTCACCTCCAAGGGCATGGCGGGCGTGCCGCGCGCCTCGCTGGTGGTGATCGCCGCCACGCTCAACCACTTCAACATTCCCGAAGCGGGCCTGCTGCTGATTTTGGGCGTGGACACCTTCCTCGACATGGGCCGCTCGGCGACCAACGCGGTGGGCAACTCGATCGCCGCCGCGGTGGTGGCCAAGTGGGAGGGCGCGCTGCTGTCCGAGGAAGAGGCGGCCGTGCACGCCGCCACGCTGGACACCGAGCCCGATGCGCCGCGCGGCGACGGCGTCCCGGCCCAGGCGCCGGCCTGAGCCCGCGGCGCGTCAGAGCGTGCGCGCCGCCCCGTCCTGCCAACGCCAGGCGTCGGCGCACATGAGGTCCAGGCCGTGGTGGGCCTTCCAGCCGAGCAGTTGCTCGGCCAGCGCCGGGTCGGCCCAGCACTGGGCCACGTCGCCCGGCCGGCGCGCCACCACGCGGTAGGGCACCGGGCGGCCGCTCGCGCGCTCGAAGCCGCGCACCATCTCCAGCACCGACACGGGCCGGCCCGTCCCCAGGTTCACGGTGAGCAGGCCGGGGTGCTCGCGCAGGTAGCGCAGCGCCGCCACGTGGCCGTCGGCCAGGTCGCACACATGGATGTAGTCGCGCACGCCCGTGCCGTCGGGGGTGGGGTAGTCGTCGCCGTAGACGCTCAGGCTCTCGCGCATGCCGACGGCGACCTGGGCCACGTAGGGCAGCAGGTTGTTGGGCACGTCCTGCGGGTCTTCGCCGATCAGGCCGCTCTCATGGGCGCCCACGGGGTTGAAGTAGCGCAGCCGCGCGATGCGCCACTGGCCGGGCTCGGCCGCGTCCACGTCGGCCAGCACCTGCTCCATCATGAGCTTGGTCCAGCCGTAGGGATTGGTGGCCGACAGGGGGAAATCCTCGCGGATCGGCACCGAGGCCGGTTCGCCGTACACCGTGGCCGACGAGGAGAACACCAGCGACCGCACCCCCGCCTTCTGCATGGCCCGCAGCAGCACCACGGTGCCGGCCACGTTGTTGTCGTAGTAGGCGAGCGGCTGGCGCACCGACTCGCCCACCGCCTTGAGCGCCGCGAAATGCACCACGGCCTCGATGGGGTGCTCGGCAAAGATGCGCGCCAGCAGGGCCTCGTCGCGCACGTCGCCCTCGATGCACTCGGGCGTCGCACCCGTGATGCGGGCCAGGCGGTCCAACACCGAGCGGCGGCTGTTGCCGAAGTTGTCCAGGATGAGATAGGGAATGCCGGCGGCTGCCAGCGCGACGCAAGTGTGGGAGCCGATGAAGCCGGCCCCGCCTGTGACGAGGATCACGAAATTTCTCCTTTTTTGAAACCGGATGCCCGAGCCCCGCGTACCGTGCCGGGCGCCGCGCGAAAGAAGTCGGCGGGAAAACACAAAACCCTGCCAGCCGTCAAGATGGGGAAATGGAGCCGTGCTGGTATTTAACCCGGTGCGGAACTTCGGTGTGGAATATGCACATATGAAACCTATTGTTTCGATTGTTTTTCTTAATGCAGGGGTGTATCCGTCTCCCTTTTCCGCGCCAATGTGTCTATAAGTAGCAACATTCAATCGGAAGAGTCACCGCTTCCACGATGCCAGGCCCAATGATCCGAACGAGATCCCCTGCATCCGAACCGCTTCATCTTGTGCGTCCCCACCCTCGACCCATCGTGCCAACCACGCTTCGACTGTTGTTTTTAAGCCTATTCCTGGTGCTGCCGGCCTGGGCGTTGGCCGCTGCGCCGGCGGTGGCGCTGCACTACGGTCCGACCGCCCCGCTGTCGGAGCTGAAGGTGTTCGACATCGTGGTGGTCGAACCCGGCCATGGCCAGGACCCCGTGGCCTACCGCCAAGGCGGCAGCGAGCTGTATGCCTACGTCTCGGTGGCGGAAGTGCAGTCGTCCCGCCCCTATTACGGCGACATCCCCGCGGCATGGAAGCTGGCCCGCAACGGCGCCTGGAATTCCGAGGTGATCGACCAGACGCCGGCCGACTGGCCCGAGTTCTTCGCCTCCCGCGTGGTCGGCCCGCTGTGGCAAAGCGGCTACCGCGGCTTTTTCCTGGACACCCTCGACTCGTACCGGCTCGCCAACCAGTTCGACGAGGCGGCGCAGCAGGCCGGCATCGTCCGGGTGATCGAACTGCTGCACCAGCGCTTTCCGGGCATCAAGCTCATCCTGAACCGCGGCTTCGAGGTCGTGCCGCGCGTCAAGGACAAGATCCAGATGGTGGCGGCCGAGTCGCTCTACCAGGGCTGGAACGCCGGCGCCCAGCGCTACGAACCCGTCAAGGCGGAAGACCGCGAATGGCTGCTGGGCCAGTTGCGCACGATCCGCGAGCGCGACGGCCTGCCGGTACTGGCCATCGACTACGTGCCGCCCGCGGACCGCGAGCTGACGCGCGCCACGGCACAGAAGATCAAGGACCTGGGCTTCATCCCCTGGGTGACGGACAGCCAGGTGCACACCGTCGGCATCGGCAGCATCGAGGTGGTGCCGCGGCGGGTGCTGGTGGTCTATTACGGCGGCGAAAGCCCGGCGCTGAACTACGCCGCAGCCCACCGCTTCCTGCAGATGCCGCTCAACCACATGGGCTACGTGGTGGACTATGCGGACGTGCGCAACGAACTGCCCGCCGGCGTGTACCAGGACCGCTACGCGGGCATCGTGACGTGGTTCTCCGGCTTCCTGCCCGAGACCCGCACCAAGACGATGAACCAGTGGTTGCAGGCCCGGCTGGCCGAGCGCACGCCCCTGGCGGTGTTCGGCAACTTCGGCTTCGCGCTGGACCGCCAGCTCAACGACAAACTGGGCATCCAGGGCAATGCCTCGCCACCGCGCGGCACGCAAAAGCCCGTGGTCCAGGACCCGATGATGGGCTTCGAGATGGCAGTGGAGCCGGCGGCCCGGGCGCAGTTCGAGCCCGTCATGCGCAACGGCGTGCCGGTGCAGGCGGGCCGCTCCCTGGTGGAGTTCAAGGATCAGCGCGGCCAGTCCTTCGTCGGCGGCGCGATCATGCCCTGGGGCGGCTTCGTGGTGGACCCCTTCGTCGTGGTGGAGGTGCCGGGCACCGACTACGCACGCTGGGTGGTGGACCCCTTTGCCTTCCTCACGCAGGCGCTTCGCCTGCCGCCCATTCCGGCGCCGGACGTGACCACCGAGAACGGCCGCCGGCTGATGTTCTCGCACGTGGACGGCGACGGCTTCCCCTCCCTGGCCGAACTGCCGGGCAGCCCCAACGCCGGGCTGGTGCTGCTCAAGGAAGTGTTCGAAAAATACCGCACCGTGCCGCAGACCATGTCCGTGATCGAAGCCGAGATCGCGCCGCACGGCCTGCACCCGGAGATGAGCAAGGAACTGGAGGACATCGCGCGGCGCATGTTCCGCATGCCCCACGTGGAGATCGCCAGCCACACCTACTCGCACCCGTTCCTGTGGGACCGCAGCGTGCGCCACGGGCTGTTCAGCGAGAACTCGGAAGCCGCCATGAGCCTGGACGTTCCCGGCTACACCATGGACCTGAAACGCGAGATCGTGGGCTCGACCGAATACATCAACACCCGGCTGGCGCCGCCGGACAAGAAGGTCAAGATCCTGCTGTGGTCGGGCGACACCGCGCCCGGCGCCGAGGCGCTGGAGATCACCGAACGCGCGGGCCTGCTCAACATGAACGGCGGCGACACGTCCATCACGCGCACCAATCCCTCGCTCACCGCCGTGGGCGCGCACGGCATTCAGAAGAACGGCTACCTGCAGGTGTACGCGCCCATCACCAACGAGAACATCTACACCAACCTGTGGCGCGGCCCCTACTACGGCTACGAGCAGGTGCTGCAGAGCTTCGAGATGACGGAGACGCCCCGCCGCATCAAGCCCGTGGACATCTACTACCACGTGTACTCCACCACCAAGCGCGCCGGCCTCAACGTGCTGCGCAAGGTGTACGACTGGGCGGTGGCCCAGCCGCTGCACCCGGTGTTCGCCTCGGAGTTCATCCGCAAGGTGCGCGACTTCCACACCTACGCGCTGGCGCGCGACGGCGCGGGCTGGCGCGTGCGCGGTGACGGCGAGCTGCGCACGCTGCGCCTGCCCCCCGTGCTCGGCACGCCGCTGGTGCAGGGCAGCCAGGGCGTGGCGGGCTACCGCGCCGGCGCCGAGGGCACCTACGTGCACCTGACCGGCGGCGCGGCGTGGGTGCAAACCCGTGGCGCGGCGGCCGAGGCCGCGGCGCCTGCGGCCACGGCCAGCGCGCCCGCCGCGCTGGCGCAAGGCCCTTACCTGTTCGATGCCAACGGCCGGCTCGGCGACTGGAACGTGCGCGACCAGGGCGCGCGCACGGAGTTCACGCTGAAGGCCTACGCACCGCTCGCGTTCAGCGTGGCGGCGGCCGGCAACTGCCAGGTGCGCGCCAACCAGAAACTGCTCACCCCCACGCGGGCGGCCACTCCGGCCGGCCCGGATGTCCAACAATTCCGGATCGCCGATGCTGCTGCGCAAATCCAGCTCCAGTGCCCAGCCCGCTGAGCGCCCCGTCCTGGCGCCTTCGTGGCTGATCGCCCTGCTGGCCAGCATGGTCGGCGGGGGGCTGTGGCTGCTGTATCCCCGCCAGGATCTGGAGCGCCGGCTGTCCGAGACCACCGACATCGCGCTGTCGGTGGCCTACCTCACCAACCTGCTGCGCAGCGATCCCGACAACCCCCGCCTGCGCCTGCTGCTGGCGCAGCGCCAGATCGCCGTGGGCGAAATGGCGGACGCGCGGGCCACGCTGCAACCTGCGCTGGATTCCAGCGACCCGGAACTGCACCGCGACGCGCTGTGGAGCCTGTGGGACCTGTCGTACGCCGAGTACCAGCGCACGCCCGAGAAGGAAACCGAGCGCCGCAAAGCCCAGCGCGAGGACCTCAAGCGCCAGCTCCAGGCCCTGGCCAAGGAAAAGTGGCCCGCCGACCGCCAATTGCTGCTCGCCCGCCGCGCGGCCGAAATGGAAGACCGCGCCACCGGCGTCGCGATGAGCCGCCAGCTCGCGCAGGAGGCCAAAGACCCGCGCGAGGCCGCGCGCCTGTATGAGCGGGCCGCCAAGGAAGCGCTGGGCACGGGCGACTACGCGGGCAGCGCCGAGCTGTACATGCTGGCGCGCCAGGTCACGCCCGACCCGGAACAGGCCAAGGCGTACTACCTGGCCGCCGTGCGCACGCTGCAGTCGGGCAACCAGCCCGTGGCCGCCCTGGCCCTGGCCGAGCGCGAGATCGGCCCCCTGGCCGACGACCCGCAGACGCTGCTCATGATCACCAACCTGGCCCGAGCCGCCGGCAAGCCGGCGGTGGCGGACCGCTATGTGCGGCGCCTGCTGCGCATCTCGCTCAGCCCGCCCTGGCCGGCACCACCCAGCGCGTTGGCTCAGGGCGACGATGCCGAAGCCATGCGGCCCGTGGGCGCCTTGCTGCGCCCCCTGACGAGCGCCCCTGCATCGGCCGCGCCGCTGCACCGGTACGACGACGGCGCCCACCTGATGGTGCCGCCGTGGCTGCGCCTGCAAGCACCCGACACCGTGCCCGCCGGACCCTGGCGCCTGCAGCGCATGGCACAGGCGGCAGAAGCCACGCCCGCAGCAGCAGCCGCCGCCGCACCGGCCACCCCTGCCGCGCGGCCCGCGCCGCGCAACGTGCCGCCGCCCGGCCTGCCTTTCGACGACAAGATCTACACGCTGGGCTACGAGGTGTTTCTCGAAAACCGCAAGCTGGACGACGCCTGGGCGCTGGCCAACGCCGCCGTGCAGCAGCAGCCGCAGGACCTCGCGTGGCGCGAGCGGCTGGCCCAGGTGTCCGAATGGACGCAGCGCCCCGCCCCGGCGCTGGAGAACTGGCTTTTCATCGCCCGGCAGACGCAGAAGGAAGCCGCCTGGCAGGCCGTGCTGCGCCTGGCGCCGGGGCAGTTCGACGACGGCGCCCTGGTGCTCGCCCTGCGCCACCAGTTGCGCAGCCGGCCCGACGACTTCAACCTGGTGCGCGCGCTGGTGGATGCCTATGAGCGCATCGGCGAGCCGCAGCCCGCCATCGACTACCTGAAGGACCACGCCAAGAGCCCGCAGGCGGTGGAACTGCTGGCCAACCTCGCCGAACGCGCAGGCCAGCCCACCCTCGCGCTCGACAACTGGCGCCGCCTGCTGGCCGACAAGGCTCAGGTGACGCCTGCCCGCGCCATGCGCGCGGCCATCCTTGCCCTCACCCACGGCCGGCCCGACGAAGGACTGAAGTGGCTGGAGACGGCCCAGCAGCAGCAATTGCCCGCGCAGGACATGGAGACCGACTTCTGGCGGCTCACGGGCCAGTTGGCCGAAAGCCGCGAGCGCAACGACTTGGCCGTGCAGGCCTACCGGCGCCTGGTGGAAACCAAGGGCACGGATGTGTCGGACTTCGATGCCCTGGTGCGCCTGCTCATCACCGACCAGCCGCTGGAGGCCGCGCGCGTGTCCGTGCTGGCCTGGCAGCGGTTCGACGAGCCGCGTTACCTGGTCGAGGCCCTGGCGCTGTACTCGGGCCGCAGCCGGTGGGAGGCGTTCGGCCCCCTGCTAGCGCAGCTGGACGCGAGCCCCACGGCGACCCGGCGCTCGCTGGCGCGCTTGTGGCAGATTCCCGAGTTCCTGCGGCTGGCAGGCACCTACTACCAGAACACCGGCAACCTGCCCGAGGCACGCCGGCACTTCGAAGCCGGCCTGCGGCTGAGCCCCGATTCGTCGGAGATGCGCCAGGCGCTGATGTGGCTGTTCATCGACAGCAACGATGCCGTCTCGCTGCGCACCCTGCTGGCCACGCAGGAGCGCAGTTGGGCACGCAACAGCGATGTGCACGATGCGCTGGCGGCGGCCTACCAGGCCCTGTCGCTACCGCAGGTGGCGCTGGACCGCTACCTCACGCCACACCTGCGGGAGCACCAGGACGACTTCCTGTGGCTCATGAACTACGCCGACGCGCTGGACCAGAACCAGCAGTCCGACCGCTCGTGGCGGCTGCGCCGCGAACTGCTGTCGCGCGAATGGAAATCGGTGCGCAAGGGCGATGGCGGCGTGCGCCTCACGCCCGCGCAGGCACGCCAGCGCTGGCTCACCGAAGAAGGCCTGGACCAGACCCGGCGCATCGCCCGCACCCGGCTGTTCCTCACGCAGCGGCCCGGCGACCCCTCGGTCGACGTGCTGCGCGAACTGCTGCGCCTGGACCGCGACGCCCAGGGCGGCATGTCCAACGCGGCGGCCGAGACGGCCATCGGCTGGCTGCAGGACGCCGGCGAATACACGGCCGAGCGCGGCTTCCTGTGGCACCAGTACGCCCGCAGCCGCGGCGTGCGCAGCAACCGCCCGCTGTGGGCCGAGATCACGGTCGCGCTGGCCGAAGACGACAAGGCCGCCACCGGCCAGCTGCTGCAGGAGTTCGACGAACGCCTGCCCCGCTACGACCGCGTGAACGCGGCGCGCGCCGTGAACGACATCCGCCTCGCGCAGACCGCCGCCTTCGACGCCCAGCAGGACCAGCACGACGACCAGCCCCTGCACCTGCACCTGCAGCTCACCGAAAGCCTGCTGGCCTTCAGCGACCACGCGGGCACGAAGCTGCAGTTCCAGCAGCTGGGCGGCATGGACGAGAGCGAGGCCGACGCGGTGTTCCACATCGCCATCAGCCCGCGGCTGGCCATGGACGTGAACTTCATCAGCATCCGCCGGCATGCCACCAATGCGCTCGTGGTGCGCAACCCACCCGACGAGCGTGCGCTGGACGTGCAGGTGCGCTGGCGCCATCCCGACGGCGAGACGATGTTCCGCGCCGGCCGCCGCGAGAGCTTTCTGGCCTACACGCCGCTGCAGGTCGAGCACGAGCAGCGCATCGACAACCGGCTGACCCTGCGCATGGAACTCGGCATGCAGCTGCCCAGCCAGGAAAGCCTGGCGCTGCGCATCGCCGGCATGAAGGACCGCGCCGGCGCCAGCCTGCGCTACCAGGCCACGCGGCAGGACCAGTTCACCATCGGCTATGCCGACGAGCGCTACACGCTGCAGACCGGCGCCTCGCTGGGCAGCGGCCGCCACACGTCGATCAACTACACGCACACCTACCGGCAGGAGACGCCGCTGCTGGAGTTCGGCGCGTTCTGGTCGCACCACGATTTTTCGCGGCGCGACCTGAGCACGCTCGCGCCGCGGGACCTGGAAGTGCGCCGCTACGTACCCGTGAACGCCGGTCCGCTGGGGCAGGACTTCTTCCTGCCCGAGAGCTTCAGCTTCTATGGCCTGCAGGTGTCCACCAACATGCGCTACGAGCAGGAATACACGCGCGCCCTGCTGCCGTTCGCCACGGCCAGCCGCACCTGGCACAGCGTGCTCGGCCCGGGCTACGAACTGCGCCTGGGCATGGCCGGCAGCGTGCTCGGCTCCGATCACCTGGGCCTGAGCTGGGGCGTGGGCAAGTCGGGCCTGCAGCTGCAGGGCCTCACGCGCAGCCTGCTGTTCACCTACCGTCTCCATTTCTGATGTCGTCTCCAAAGGAATCCACCATGCAACACCACCGCACCCTGCTGCAACGCCTGCAAGTTTTCGCCGCCGGCGGCGCCCTGCTGCTGCTGGCCGCCTGCTCCACCATCGACCGGGGCGAGCCACCCGCGCTGGAGCGCAATGCCACGTGGGTGGTGCTGCCGTTCGCCAACCACACCGAGACCCCGCTGGCCGGCAACCGCGCCGAAGCCATTGCGCAGGCCCTGCTGCATGCGCGCGGCGTTGGCCGCATCCAGCGCTATCCCACCACCACGCAGCAGGAAGCGCTGTTCGATGCGGGCGACGCCAAGCGCCAGCAGGAAGTGCTGGCCTGGGCACGCGAGCAACAGGCGAAATACGCCCTCACGGGGGCGGTGGACGAATGGCGCTACAAGGTCGGCGTGGACGGCGAGCCCGCTGCGGGCGTGACGCTGCAGATCATCGACGTGGCCTCCGGCGACACGATCTGGAGCGGCACCGGCGGCAAGAGCGGCTGGAGCCGCGAGGCCCTCTCCGGCGTGGCGCAGAAGCTGATCCGCGACCTGCTGGATTCCGGCCTGTCCCGAGCCCGCTGAAGCCATGGCATCAGAGACCCCCTCGTCGGTGGAACAGCGGCGGCGCACCGTCGGGGCGGCCGCGCCCGAGCCGCCGGCCAAGCCGAGCGTGCGGCACCTGCCCTCCAACCTGCTGGGCAAGCTGGCCGACACCGACACCCGTCCAGCCATCATGCTGGGCGAGACGCTGCTGTTGCCGATCATCGCGCTCGCGCTGGGCATGCTGCTGGAGCCCTTCGACCCGCTGTGGAGCGAGGCCGCGTTCCCGTGGTCCTGGCTGGCTCCCGTGATCGTGGCCCTGCGCTACGGCCCGCTGGCCGGGCTGGGCGGCGCCTGCGTGCTGCTGGCCGGCTGGCTGGCGCTCAACTTCGGGCACTACGACACCTTTCCGCAGATCTTCTTTCTCGGCGGCCTGATCCTCGTGATGCTGGTGGGCGAGTTCTCCAGCCTCTGGCAGGCGCGCACCCGCCGGGCCGAGAACGTGCAGCTGTACCTGGACCAGCGCCTGGAGCACCTGGTGCGCCAGTACTACCTGCTGCGCCTGTCGCACGACCGCCTGGAGCAGGAGCTGATCGGCCGGCCGATGTCCATGCGCGATGCACTGTCCACGCTGCAGGCGCTGGGCGGCTCCGAAGAGGACGCGGCCCAGGGCGCGCAGACCCTGCTGCGCCTGCTGGCCCAGTACTGCCAGCTCGAATCCGCGGCGCTGTACGCCGCCACGGAAGACAGCATCGAAGCCCGGGCCGTGGCCCGGATCGGCAGCGGCGCCGAGCTGGACGCGCGCGACCCGCTCGTACAGCAGGCACTGGAAACCCGCAAGCTCTGCCACGTGAGCCAGATGCTGGCGGACCAGCAGCAGACCCGCTACCTCGCCGCAGCGCCACTGCTGGACTTAGGGGGCGAGATCTACGGGCTGCTGGTGATCGAGGACATGCCGTTCTTCTCGCTGCAGGCCGAGAACCTGCAGACCATCAACCTGCTGCTGGGCTACTACACCGACGGTCTGGCCATGCAGACGGTGGCCGCGCCGATCCTGAAGGAGCTGCCGCAGTGCCCCGCCGACTTCGCCTTCGAAGCGCAGCGCCTGGCCCACATCCGCGACACGGCCAAGGTGCCCAGCGTGATCGTGGCGCTGGAGTTCCTGCCGCGCGCCATCGAGGCCGGCCTGCCCGGCCAGATCGAGCGGCTGAAACGCGAGCTGGACGAAAGCTGGCTCATCACCGGCAATGATCGCCAGGTGCTCGCCATGCTGATGCCGCTGGGCGACAACGCCACTGCCGAGGGCTACATCAACCGCCTGGAGGTCTGGTCGGGCCAAAAGAGCGGCAAGCCGCTGGCCGAGGCCGGCGTGTTTCCGCACATCATCCCGCTGAACGGCGAGCCCCTGGCCGTGCTCAAGCGGCTGAACGGGATGGCCCATGCTTAACCTCAAGTTCGCCATCTCCGCGCTGCTGCTGGAGATCGGCGCATGGAGCGGGCCCGCGCTGCTGCAGGGCCACACGGATGCGGCCCTGTCAAGCTACCTGCTGGTGCACGCCCTGGCCTGCGTAATGCTGTCCTTCTTTCTGCTGCCCCTGCTATCGGGCGAGCAGGCCCGGCCGCGCGCGCCGGTGCTGGGCCTGATGGCGGTGTTCAGCTATGCCGTGCCCATCGTCGGATTCATCGGGGTGATCGCTGCCGTGGTGGTGCTGCGCATCTACCGCAGCCCCTCGTCGCAGGGCGACTTCGAATCGCTGCGGCTGCCGGAGTTCGATCGCCACCAGCGCATGCAGGGGAGCTTTCGCCAGTCCGGTTTGCGGTCCTTTTTGGGCAACAGCCAGGCCCCGATGCAGACGCGCATGCGCGCCATGGTGGCGCTGCAGCACGTGTCCGGCCGCATTGCCTCGCCCCTGCTGCGCACGGTGCTGAGCGATCCGAGCGAGGATTTGCGCCTGCTCGCCTACGGCATGCTGGACACTCTGGAAAAGCGCATCAACCGCACCATCGACAGCGAACTGGATGCGCTGCGCCTGGCCAAGGAGACCGAAGGCGACGTGCCGGGGCCGCTCACCGTCGAATCGGCCTTCCGTCTGTCCGACCTGTATTGGGAGCTGGTCTATCAGGAGCTGGTACAGGGCGACCTGCGCGACCACGCTGTGAAGGAATCGCTGCAGTACTGCGATCAGGTGCTGGCGCAGCAGCCGGACCATCCGCAACTGAACCTGCGCCGCGGCCGCCTGCTGCACCTGCTGGGCCGCGTGGAAGAGGCCGAAGCCGCCTACGCGCTCGCCCGGAACTTGGGATTGCCCGCCACGCGCGTACTGCCCTACCAGGCCGAACTGTGCTTCGAGCGGCGCGACTTCGCGCAGACGCGCGAACTGGTGCAGCAGCTCAACCAGTGGCGCGCGCTGCCCCGGCTGCGCCCCGTCCTCGACTACTGGAGCGCGCCATGACAGGGCCCAAAGCCAGCGAGGCGGACGTGGCCCTGCTGCTGGAGGGCACCTTCCCCTATGTGAGCGGGGGCGTGTCGAGCTGGATCAACCAGATCATCCGCGCCTACCCGGAGTACCGCTTTGCCATCGTCTTCCTGGGCAGCCGCCGCGAGGACTATTCCGCGTTCAAGTACGAGTTGCCGCCGAACGTCGTGCACTTCGAGGAGCACTACCTCTACGACCACCTGGGCGTGCGCACCCTGCCCGCGCGGCGCAAGGGCAGCCGCGCGGCCCTGGACATGGTGCACACCCTGGTCGAGTCGTTCCGCACGGGCGACCGCAGCCCGCAGACGATGGCCGCGTTCCGCGAGATCACCCAGCAGATGCAGCCGGGCGGGCGCCTGCCGCTGGAGGATTTCCTCTACAGCGAGCGGGCGTGGGAAATCATCTGCAAGAGCTACCGCGACCATTGCACCGACCCGTCGTTCGTGGACTACTTCTGGACGGTGCGCATCATGTACCAGCCGCTGTGGACGCTGGCCCGCGTGGCGCAGCAGCTCATTCCGGTGCGCGTGGTGCATTGCGCTTCCACGGGGTACGCCGGCTTCCTCGGCGGGCTGATCGAGCAGGCGCGCGGCGTGCCGCTGATCCTGTCGGAGCACGGCATCTACACCAAGGAACGCAAGATCGACCTGTTCAAGAGCGAGTGGATCCGCGACAACCGCAACATCTTCCAACGCGACCCGACCGAGCTGTCGTACTTCCGCCAGATGTGGATCCAGTTCTTCGAATGGCTGGGCTACTACTGCTACGCGGCGGCCGACCCGATCATCGCGCTGTACGAGACCAACCGGCTGCGGCAGGTGACCGATGGCGCCGAGGCATCGCGCACCTTCAACATCCCGAACGGCATCAACCTGGGCCGCTTCGCCCCATTGCGCGACAAGCGCCCCGCACAAGTGCCGCCGATTCTGTGCCTCATCGGCCGAGTCGTGCCCATCAAGGACATCAAGACCTTCATCCGCGCCATGCGCCGCGTGGTCAACCAGCTGCCGCAGGCCGAGGGCTGGATCGCCGGCCCGACCGAGGAGGACCCGGCCTATGCCCAGGAATGCACGAACCTCGTGCGCAGCCTGGGGCTGGAGCAGAACATCCGCTTCCTGGGCTTTCAGCGCGTGGAAGACCTCATGCCGCGCATCGGGCTGGTGATCCTGTCGTCGATCAGCGAGGCGCTGCCCCTGGTGATCCTGGAGGGTTACGCCGCGGGCGTGCCCACCGTGTCCACCGACGTGGGGTCGTGCCGCCAGCTCATCGAAGGGCTGGACGATGAAGACAAGGCGCTGGGCGCCTCGGGCAAGGTGGTGCCGATCGCCGATCCGCAGCGCCTGGCCGACGCCTCGCTGTCGCTGCTCAACGACCCCGCCGCCTGGGAGAGCGCCAGCCGGGCGGCCATCGCGCGCGTGGAGCGCTACTACACCGACACCATGATGTTCGACCGCTACCGCCGCGTGTACGAGAACGCGTTCCAGAAGACGGAGGGCCCCCGCTGATGGCTGGCATCGGATTCGAACTGCGCCGCATGCTGCGCAAGAACACGCTGGTGAGCCTGGTGCAGGCCTACGCCTATGCGGGCGTCATCGGCTCGGGCCCGTGGGTCTTCTCCATCGTGGGCATCCTGCTCATCGGTATCTTCAGCGCCAGCGTGGTGGTGCCGGGCTTTCTGGTCACGCAGTTCCAGACCTCGGTCACCTACATGGTGGCGGGCAGCCTGATCCTCACGGGGCTGGTGCAGCTGGCCTTCACGCGCTTCGTGTCCGACCGGCTCTTCGAAAAGCGCAAGGACCTCATCCTGCCCAACCTGCACGGGCTGCTGCTGGTGGTCACGCTCGTGGCCGGTGCCCTGGGCACGATAGCGCTGTTCCTGCTGCTGCCCAACCTGGGGCTGGTGTACCGCATGCTGATGCTGGCGGGCTTCACCCTGATGTGCGACGTGTGGGTGCTGACGGTGCTGCTGTCCGGCATGAAGCGCTACAAGGAAATCGTGGTGCTGTTCGGCCTGGCCTACGCGGTGATCGTGATCGGCTCGCTCTTCATGCGCCCCTGGGGCCTGGAGGGGCTGCTCACGGGCTTCGTGCTGGGCAACTACCTGCTGCTGGCCGGCATGTGGATCCTGGTGGTGCAGGAATTCAACCCCAAGGGCCGGCTGATCGCGTTCGACTTCGCGGAGCGCAAGCTGCTGTATCCGTCGCTGGTGGCCATCGGGTTCCTCTACAACTTCGGGATCTGGATCGACAAGTTCATGTTCTGGTACTTCCCGCCGACGTCCCAGAACATCATCGGCGGGCTGCGCGCATCGCTCATCTACGACCTGCCGGTGTTCCTGGCCTACCTGTCCATCATTCCGGGCATGGCGGTGTTCCTGGTGCGCATCGAGACCGACTTCGTCGAGTACTACGACAAGTTCTACGACGCGGTGCGCAGCGGCGGCTCGCTCGAGTACATCGAGGCCATGCGCGACGAGATGGTCTATTCGATCCAGCAAGGTCTGGGCGAGATCGGCAAGATCCAGACGCTGGCCATCCTGGTCACCTTCGTGGCCGGCCCGGCGCTGCTGGACGTGCTGGGCATCTCGCGGCTTTACCTACCGTTGCTGCACGTGCAGGTGATCGGTGCGGGCCTGCAGGTGGGGCTGATGGCCATCCTGAATGTGTTCTTCTACCTGGACCAGCGCCGCATCGTGCTGCTGCTGTGCGTGCAGTTCGTGCTGCTGAACATCGCGCTCACCGGCTTCACGCTGTATGCCGGCGCGGCCCTGTATGGCTACGGCTTCGCGCTGTCCACGCTGCTCACGCTGTGCACCGGCATGTACCTGCTGTCGCGCCAACTCAACCGGCTGGAGTACGAAACCTTCATGCTGCAGTAGCCCGGCCCGCGTTCGGTGGACAATGGCAAAAAACTGAAATCCACCCGGGCCACAGAAAAAAGGGAGGCGCCATGCCGAACGCGATCCATCGTGCCTTGCCGAGCCGCGCTGCGCTGCGGCTGGCGTTCTGGTCGGTCTCCGGATTGCTCGCCGCAGTGCTGGCCGGCTGCGGGGGCGGCAGCAGTGAACCCGCAGAAACCCCGGCGCAAAAAGCCGAAGCCGCCACGGCCGGTGCGCAGGCCGCCTTCGCCGCTCCGCTCGACCAGGATGTATTCGACGCCGGAGCCAGTGTGCCGGTCTCCCTCACGGTGCAGGCGGGGGTCGCCAGCGCCATCACTGACGGCGTGTCCGTCGATTTTTCCGCCACCTCGGGCAGCTTTGCGCCGCCGGTGGCCGCGCTGCGCGGCGGCGAGGCCGGCACCACTTTCACTGCCTCCGGGCTGGGGCGCCAGACCCTGACCGCTTCGGTGGCTTCGAGCGGCGGCGCCGTGACCGCCTCGCGCATCCTTTACGTGCGCCCGGCCGCCGCCCCCATGGAAGTGCTGGTCCCCGCGTATTTCTACCCCTCGGCGGGCTCGCCCTGGGACGCCATGACCGCGGGCGCCAGCGCGTACCCCTCCGTCAGCGTCACGGCCATTCTCAACCCCAGCAACGGCGTCTTCACCCGCGCCAACCCCGAGTTCACGGCTGCCGCCACGGCCTTCGTGCAGGCGGGCGGCAAGCTGCTGGGCTACGTGTACACCGGCTACGGATCGCGCTCGATCAGCAAGGTGAAGGGCAACATCGACAAATACCTCAGCCTCTACGGTACCGGGCTGGTGAGCGGCTTTTTCATCGACGAGATGTCGTCCGCGCCCGGCCGGATCAACTACTACCGGCAGCTCTTCGACTACATCAAGAGCAAAGGCGCCAGCTTGCGCGTGGTGGGCAACCCGGGCACCGTGCCCAACGTCGCCTATGCCGCCGTGGCCGATACCCTGGTGACCTTAGAGAACCGCAACGCGGCCTTTGCCGACTACGATCCCCGCGCCAGCGGCGGCTGGCTCTACCAGATGGCCAACACGCGCCAGAACGCCCTGGTGCACGACGCGGCCGACTGCGCGGCCATGCAAACCGCCGTGCGCGCGGCGGCCACGGCCCGCGTGAACAGCGGCGTGATCTACGTGACCGACGACACCTTCAACCCCGACACGCAGGAAGGCAACCCCTGGGATACCCTTCCGGCCTACTGGACCCGACTGCTGGGCACCGTGGATTCCGTCAACCGGGGCGCCACGCTGCCCACCTGCTGACCCGCAGATCCGCACCCGGCACGCCGATTGCACGAGTCCCTGTCCAACCCCTCACCATCCCCTTTCCCGCCCGCCAAGGACATCCCATGCCCCGCATTCCCGCCCGCGTCACCCTCATTGCCCGCATCACCCGCTGGTGCGGCTTGTCACTCGCCGCCTTGCTGGCCGCCTGCGGTGGCGGCGGTGGAGGGGGGTCCTCCGACCCGACGACGCCGGTGACCCCCACCCCGACCAGCATCGCCATCACCCTCAGCGCTCCGCAGGCGGAGACCGTCTTCAACGCGAATGCCGCCCTGGCCATCAGCGCGCGCGTCACGGTGAACGGCGCCGACGCGGCCGATGGCATGGCGGTGAACTTCTCCGCCCTGCCCGGCGCGTTCTCCACCACCAGCGCCACCCGCGCGGGCGTGGCGACCGCCACCCTGTCCGGCGCCGCGGCAGGCCGGCAGGAGATCAGCGCCACCACCAGCGTGTCCGGCCAGTCGGTCACCGCCACGCGCGTGGTGTACCTGCGCCCGGCCCCTGCGGCGCTGGAAGTGCTGGTGCCCGCCTACTTCCACCCCTCGTCGGGCCAGGGATGGACCCTGCTGGCCAGCGGCGCGGCGGCCAATCCGGCGGTGTCCGTCACCGCGATCCTGAATCCCAACAACGGGGTGTTCACCACGGCGGAGGCCAGCTATGTGAGCGCCGTCAACGCGTTCGTTTCGGCCGGCGGCAAGGTGGTGGGCTATGTCTATACCGGCTACGGTACGGGCTCGCGGTCGCTGGCCAGCATCAAGGCCAACATCGACAACTACATCGCGCTCTTCGGGCGCGGGGCGATCAGCGGCATCTTCCTGGACGAAATGGCCTCCGAGACCACGCGGCTCGATTTCTACCGCGAGATCTACAGCTACATCAAGGCCAAGGACGCCAGCCTGCGCGTGATCGGCAACCCCGGCATGGTGCCTGCCGCCGGCTACGCCGCGGTGGCCGATGTGCTCGTCACCTTCGAAGGGCGCAACAGCACCTACGCCAGCTACGACCCGCGCACCGCGCCCTGGCTGTACACCCTGGCCAACAGCCGCCAAAGCTCGCTGGTGCACAACACCGCCACCTGCGCCGACATGCAGCAGGCCGTGCAGACGGCCGCCTCGGCCCGGTACAACGCCGGCCCCATCTACATGACGAACCTCGAATACGACCCGGTGGCGGACGTCGGCAACCCCTGGGACGCCCTGCCTTCGTACTGGACGAACCTGCTGCAGACGGTGGCTGCGGTGAACCAGGGACGGGCCGTCACGGGCTGCTGATCCCGAAGCGCGCCTGGTGCCGGGCGTTGCCTGGCGCTCGGTGGCAATCGCATTGGATGGAAAGCCGCCGGACCGATGGTCCGGATGGCACGGCACCGGGGCTTGCAAGGACCGGCGCCTGAAAACCCGCCTCAGTCGCCGCAAGGCATCCTGAGGCGGCCGGAACTAGGCGTCAGGCAGCGCCGTTCAATTCGTCCGCACGGGCCTGCGCTGCAGCGAAATCCAGGTCGCCGGAATAGATGGCGCGGCCACAGATCACGCCTTCGATGCCTTCGCCTTCCACTGCGCACAGCTGCTGGATGTCGGCCATGTTGGCCAGGCCGCCCGAGGCGATGACCGGAATGGTGAGCGATTGCGCCAGCTTGACCGTGGCGTCGATGTTGATGCCCGAGAGCATGCCGTCGCGGCCGATGTCGGTGTAGATGATCGACTCCACGCCCCAGTCCTCGAACTTCTTGGCCAGATCGACCACCTCGTGGCCCGTGAGCTTGCTCCAGCCGTCGGTCGCGACCTTGCCGTCCTTGGCATCCAGGCCCACGATGATGTGGCCGCCGAAGGCGCTGCAGGCGTCTTTCAGGAACCCGGGGTTCTTCACGGCGGCGGTGCCGATGATCACGTAGCGCAGGCCGCCGTCGATGTACTTCTCGATCGTGTCCAGGTCGCGGATGCCGCCGCCGAGCTGCACGGGGATGTCGTCACCGACTTCCTTCAGGATGGACTTGATGGCCGTGTAGTTCTTGGGCGTGCCGGCGAAGGCGCCGTTCAGGTCCACCAGGTGCAGGCGTCGCGCCCCGGCTTCCACCCACTTGCGGGCCATGGCGCCCGGGTCTTCTCCGAAGGTGGTCGATTGGTCCATGTCACCTTGCTTGAGGCGCACGCAGTGTCCGTCCTTGAGGTCGATGGCGGGGATGAGCAGCATGATGGAAAGGCTAAGGATGTGCCAGGTCGGGCCGCAGGCCCGGCAAGGGGTTGAAGATCAGGGATTCCAGTGAAGGAAGTTGCGATAGAGCGCCAGGCCGTGCTCCGCGCTCTTTTCCGGATGGAATTGCGTGGCAAAAATATTATCGCGCGCAATCGCCGCTGCAAAGGGGCCGCCGTAATCGGCCTCGCCCGCGCAGTGCGCCGCATCCCGCGGGCGCGCATAGAAGCTGTGCACGAAATAGAAGTAGCTCTGGTCCGGCACGCCGGCCCACACCGGGTGCGCCGCGCCGCCGTGGCGCACCTGGCCCACGCGGTTCCAGCCCATCTGGGGCACCTTGTAACGGCTGCCGTCCGGCTGCTGGCGGCCGGCCAGGTCGAACTTGAGCACTTCGCCGTGGATGAGCGACAGGCCGGGCGTGTCGCCCTCGGCGCTGCGGTCCAGCAGCATCTGCATGCCCACGCACACGCCGAACATCGGCTTGGACGCAGCGGCCTCCAGCACCGACGCCTGCAGGCCCGATTCGCGCAGCTCGCTCATGCAGTCGGGCATGGCGCCCTGCCCCGGCAGCACCACGCGCTGCGCGGCGCGCACGTCCTCGGGACGCGAGGTGACCACGACGGTCCAGCCGGTGCCCTCGGCGGCGGCCTGGACGGCCTGCGAGACGGAGCGCAGGTTGCCCATGCCGTAGTCCACGACGGCCACGGTTTTTGCTTCACTTTTCATAGCTGCTTGCGCATGTTGGATGAGCGCTGGAGGCCCATGGAGCCGAAAACCTCAGAGGGACCCTTTGGTGGAGGGAATGACACCGGCCGCACGGGGGTCGCGCTCCAGCGCGGCGCGCAGCGCGCGGGCGAAGGCCTTGAACACCGTCTCGCACTGGTGGTGGGCATTGATGCCCTTGATGTTGTCGATGTGCAGCGTGACGCCCGCGTGGTTCACGAAGCCCTGGAAAAATTCATACGTTAGCTGCGTGTCGAAGCCGCCGATGCTGCCCGCCGTGAACGGGATGTGCAGGTGCAGCCCTGGACGGCCCGAGAAGTCGACCACCACGCGCGACAGCGCCTCGTCCAGCGGCACATAGGCATGGCCGTAGCGGCGGATGCCCTTCTTGTCGCCCACGGCCCGCGCGAACGCCTGGCCGAGCGTGATGCCCACGTCTTCCACCGTGTGGTGGCCGTCGATGTGCAGGTCGCCCTCGCATTCGATGCGCAGATCGATCAGGCCGTGCCGCGCGATCTGGTCGAGCATGTGGTCGAAGAAGCCGATGCCCGTGGACAGGCGGGCTTCGCCCGTGCCGTCGAGGTTCACGCGCACGTGGATGCGGGTTTCCGCCGTGGCGCGGGACACCTCCGCGATGCGGTCGGCGTCGGGGCTGTCGGACGGGGCGGAAGGAACGAGTGCAGAAGAGGTCATAGGGAGGCCTGGAGCGCGGCGAGCATCTGGGCGTTGTCGGCCGCATTGCCGACCGTGAGGCGCAGGCAATTGGCCAGCAGTGGGTGCATTGTAGAAACGTTCTTGACGAGCACCTTGCGGGCCTTCATGCCCTCATAGGTGCGGGCGGCATCGGCCACGCGCAGCAGCACCATGTTGGCCTCGCTGTCCCAGGCCTTTTCGACGCCCGGCATCGCCCTCAGCGCAGCCAGCAGCGCGGCGCGCTCGTGCCGCAGCTCGGCCGCCTGGGCCGCGAACACGCCGGCATGCTCCAGGGCGAACAGCGCGGCCTCGCAGTTGAGCACGCTCACGTTGTAGGGCGGGCGCACCTTGTCGATCTCGGCCACCAGCGCGCGGGGGCCCATCAGGTAGCCCAGCCGCACGCCGGCCAGCCCGAACTTGCTGAGCGTGCGCATCAGCAGCACGTGCGCGTTGCGCCCGGGCTCGGCGCGCATGCGGTCGATCCAGGTGCGGCTGGCGAAAGGCTGGTAGGCCTCGTCCATGGCCACGATGCCGCCCTGCGCGCCCGCGGCGTCGATGATGCGCTGCACCGCGCCCTCGTCCCACAGCGTGGCGGTGGGGTTGTTGGGGTAGGCGATGTAGGTGATGGCCGGGCGGTGCCGGGCGATGGCCGCGAGCATGGCCGGCTCGTCGAGTTCGAAGTCGGCGGTGAGCGGCACACCGACGAAATCCAGCCCCTGCAACTGCGCGCTCAAGGGGTACATGACGAAGCCGGGCATGGGCGCGAGCAGCGTGGCGCGCTGGCCGGTGCCGGGCTGCGCGCAGGCCAGCGCCAGCAGCGTGATGAGCTCGTCAGAACCGTTGCCCAGCACGATGGTCTGGCCGTCCGGCATACCGACGTAGTCGGCCAGCGCGGCCTTCAGGTCGGCGATGCGGTCGCCGGGATAGCGGTTGAGCGCCAGCGCGCCCAGCCGCTCGCCCAGGGCCGCCTGCAGGTCCGCCGGCAGGCGGAACGGGTTTTCCATCGCGTCCATCTTGAGCAGGCCGGCCGAAGGCTGCACGGTGTAGGCGTGCATGGCGCGCACGTCGGGGCGGATGCGGTCGAGGGCGCTGGGCGGCGTGGCAGCGGGGGTGGCGGGGCTCGTCATTCGGCGGTGTCCAGTTCGTGGGGAGCGATGAGGAAGGGATTGATGGGGCGCACGGCGTCCATGGGCTGGTCGTGCGGCAGCGCCTCGGTCAGCAGGTAGCGGCAGCCCTGCTGGTGCGCGGAAGAGAGGATGAGCGCATCCCAGTAGCCCAGGCCGTAGCGGTCCTGCAGGTCCCACGCGCCATCGACGGTGTAGGCGTCCAGGTGCGGCGGCTGCCATACGCGAAAGCGCCGCACCTGTGCGCGCACCTGCTGCAGCGTGTGTCGCCCCCGAAAGCGCTGGATGGCCTGGTTGTACAGTTCGTTGAGCACCTGCGAGCTGACGCGGCCGCTGCGCGTCTGCCAGCAGAACGTGAGCCATTCGCGCGCACGCGCCTGCCGGACCGCATCGCGGTCGTCCACGCTGGACAGCAGCACTTCGGTGTCGACGAAGATCGGGGTCGTGCTCATCGCTGGAACAGGATTTCGCGCGGCACATAGGGCCCGTCGGAGGCGCCCCAGCTCTCGAAGCTCAGCGCCTCGCGCATGGCCTGGGCATAGGCATCTTCCTGCCGCATCTTCTCGGCCAGCCATTCGCCCACCAGGCGCGACACGCTGCTGCCCCTCTTGGCCGCTTCCACGCGCACCCACTCGGCCGCGGCGTCGTCCATGGTGATGGTCACGTTCTTCATGGGGCAAATGCTACACGAACTTCGTGGGGCACGAAGTTCGTGTGATTTTAGGTGGGGTTTCAAGCCACTCGCATGGCGCCCGACCGCAGCATGCGGGTGGCCGTCTCCCCCACCGTGCGCAAGCCCTGCAGGTGCGCGGGCGTCCAGTCGCCGCCCACGCCGATGCGCAGGCAGTTGCGAAACCGCCCGCTGGCGCTGAACACCGTGCCCGGCGCGATCAGCAGGCCATCGGCCAGACAGGCCTCATGCAACAGCACCGAGTCGAGGGCACGCGGCAACTCCAGCCACAGCAGCAGGCCGCCCGGGGGATCACTGACACGCGTGCCCGGCGGAAAATGCGCGGCGATCACACTGCGCACCGCGTCCATGCGGGCCGCGACCGCCGCGCGCAGCTGGCGCATCGATGCCGCATGGCCGGCCTGCGTGATGAGGTCGGCCAGCGCCAGTTCCAGCACCGCCGACTGCCCGCCGGCCTGCAGGTCCTTGATGGCGCGCATCGCCTGGCTCCAGCGGCCCGCCTCCACCCAGCCCAGGCGCAGGCCCGGCGCCAAAGTCTTGGAAAACGAATCGCACAACATGACGTGGCCGGTGGTGTCGTACGACTTGACCGTGCGGCGCAGGTCGTCCACTTCCACGAGGTCGTTGTAGATCGCGTCCTCGATCACGGCCATGCCGTGGCGCGCGGCTAGGTGCGCCAGGCGCCGCCGCTCGGCCTGCGGCATGCAGCTGCCCAGCGGATTGCTGAGCGTGGGCACCACCATCACGGCCTTGACGGGCTGCGTCTCCAGCGCCAGCTGCAGCGCGTCCAGCGACAGGCCGTGGCGCGGGTGGGTGGGGATTTCGAGCGCGCGCAGGTGCAGCCCCTGCAGCACCTCCAGAAACGAGAAATGCGTGGGCGACTCCAGCGCCACGATGTCGCCGGGCTGCGTGACCGCCCGCAGGCACAGCACAATGCTGTCCATGCAGCCCCCGGTGATCACGATGTTCTCGGGGTCGAGGCTGCAGCCCAGCCCCACGGCATAGCGGGCGAGCGCGCGGCGCGCCTCCTCGTGGCCGGACGAGGACGGATAGGTGCACAGCAAGTGGCGGTGGCGCTGCGCCGCGCGGGTGACGGCGCGCCGCACCCGGTCGGGGTTGAAGAGTTCGGGCCCGGGCGTGCCGCTGCTGTACGACACCATGTCCGCCGGCTGATCGCGCCCCAGGATGCGCTGGCCCAGCCAGTCCACCGAAACCTCGCGCGCACGGCGCAGCGGGCGTGGCGTGGTCGGCTCGGGCAGGCTGGCGGGGCGCGCCGCAACGAAGAAGCCCGAGCGCGGACGCGCGGTGATGAGGCGCGCATCCTCCAGCCAGTGGTAAGCCTGCACCACGGTGCTCTGGGCCACCGCCCGCTGGCGGGCCAGCTCGCGCACCGACGGCAGCTTTTCGCCCCGTGCCAGCGTTCCGTTGCGCACCAGTTCGGCCAGTTGCGCCGCGATCTGCAGATAAAGGGGCGTGGTGTCGGCGGCGTCCATCGTGCGATTCTGTACTGCCCAGCAATGGATGCAGCAGTACAGATGGGTGCCAACCGGTACCACACAGATGGCCCTGCGGCGCATCTGCACTGGCCGACATGGCGGGCGACTGTGGCTGGTGCGTCCCGGCGCGCCCGAGCACAGTCGATCCCATGAACTCCCTGACGCACCCCACCCCGGCCGCCCGGCCCTCCTTGCCTGCCGCCGCCGGCCCATCGGCCACGCACCGGACCCTGCGGCCGCTCGCACCCGTGCAGACCCTCGCCTGCCCGGCCCATCAGTCCGCCGTGCTGGAGGTACTGCAGGGCTGCGCCTGGGTCACCTGCGATGGCTGCGAGGAAGACTATTTTCTGGCGGCCGGCGAGCGCCTGGACCTGCCCGGCCCCGCCACGCTGCGGGTGAGCGCCGAAGGCACGCAGGCCGCGCGGCTGGCCTGGCGGTGCGTGCCTGCCGCCCATGGCGGCACCCGCGGTGCGCAGGGGCTCGCGCGGGTGGCCCGCCTGGAGGTGGCCCGTTTTTAGTTAGAGCTTGATGCGCATCTCGGCCGCCCGCGCGTGGGCCTGCAGGCCCTCGCCGTAGGCCAGTTCGGCGGCGATCTTGCCCAGCGTCTGCGCACCGGCCTCGCTCACCTCGATGAGGCTGCTGCGCTTTTGGAAGTCGTACACGCCCAGCGGCGACGAGAAGCGGGCCGTGCCGCTGGTGGGCAGCACGTGGTTGGGGCCGGCGCAGTAGTCGCCCAGCGATTCGCTGGTGTAGGCCCCGAGAAAGATCGCCCCGGCGTGCCGCAGCAGCGGCTCCCAGCGGTGGGGCTCGCGGCTCGAGACCTCCAGGTGCTCAGGCGCGATGCGGTTGCTGATGGCGCAGGCCTCTTCCATGTCGCGGGTGAGGATCAGCGCGCCGCGGCCGGTGAGGCTCTTGGCGATGATTTCGGCGCGGGGCATGGTGGGCAGCAGCCGGTCGATGGCGGCCTGCACCGCGTCGATGTAGGCGGCGTCGGGGCTCAGCAGGATGGACTGCGCGAGTTCATCATGCTCGGCCTGGCTGAACAGGTCCATGGCCACCCAGTCGGGCGGCGTGGAGCCGTCGGCCAGCACCAGGATTTCGCTCGGGCCGGCGATCATGTCGATGCCCACGGTGCCGAACACGCGCTTCTTGGCGCTCGCCACATAGGCATTGCCGGGTCCGGTGATCTTGTCCACCTTCGGAACCGTGGCCGTGCCGTAGGCCAGTGCGGCCACGGCCTGCGCGCCCCCCAATGTGAAGGCGCGGGTCACGCCGGCCACGTGGGCGGCGGCCAGCACCAGCGGGTTGCGCGCGCCCTGCGGGGTGGGCACCACCATGATGATTTCGCCCACGCCTGCCACGTGCGCGGGAATGGCGTTCATCAGCACGCTCGAGGGGTATGCGGCCTTGCCGCCGGGCACGTAGATGCCCACGCGGTCGAGCGGCGTGACCTTCTGGCCCAGCAGCGTGCCGTCCTCGTCGCGGTAGCTCCAGCTTTCGCCGCTGGCCTTGCGCTGCGCCTCGTGGTAGCGGCGCACGCGGGCAGCGGCGGCCTCCAGGGCCTCGCGCTGCGCGGTGGGAATGGTCTCGAAGGCGGCCTTCAGCTCGTCCTGCGACAGCTCCAGCCCGGCCATGGAATCGGCCTGCAGGCCGTCGAAGCGGCGGGTGTATTCCAGCACGGCCGCGTCGCCGCGGGCCTGCACGTCGGCCAGGATGTCGGCCACGCGTTGCTCGATGGCGGCATCGGTCTCGGCGGACCAATGCAGGCGATCCCGGAACGCGGCCTCGAAATCGGCGCTATCGGTACGCAAACGAACAGGCGTGGCTTTCATGGCTTTTCTATCTCTATCGCGAAGGGGAAGAAGGGGCTGCCGGGCTCATTCGGTCTCTGCCGACACGTCGCCCGTCTTGCGGTTGTACTTGAGCGTGATCTTGTCGAGTTCGCAGAGGTTGAGACCCTCCCACTCGACTTCCGAGGCGTCGTCGGTGAACACGACCTTGATGTCCTGGATGCAGTGCTTGGTGTCGCCGAACTTGAACTTGCGCGAGGCGCCGTTCACCAGCTGGTTGCGGCCCAGGCGGTCGCTGCCCCATTTGTCCATCTTGGTGGGCGAAATATAGACCTCGTTGAGCGCATAGCCGGTGCGATTGACCAGTGTGAAGTCGGCATCGGCGGCAAACGAGGCGCCGCTCAGCGCCAGACAGCCCAGCACCAGGATTTTCTTGAACATGGAACACCTCAGATTTTTGAAACACAAGATGCATCGAGAAACAATTTTCTAGACACAGCCCGGATTCTGCCGTGTCCTGGCCGGCGTGGGCTGCAATCTGAGGCGCCCGCGCAACGTCAGCCGCCGGCGGGGATGACCGACGCGAAGGCGTCGATGATGCGGCGCAGCGGCGCCTGCTTGAGCTTGAGCGCCGCCTGGTTCACCACCAGGTGCGAGCTGATGTCCATGATCCGCTCCACCTCCACCAGGTGGTTGGCCCGCAGCGTGTTGCCCGTGGACACCAGATCGACGATGGCATCGGCCAGCCCCGTGAGCGGCGCCAGTTCCATGCTGCCGTAGAGCTTGATCATGTCCACGTGCACGCCCTTGGTCGCGAAGAAATCGCGCGCGATGGCGGTGTACTTGGTCGCCACCCGCAGGCGCGAGCCCTGCTGCACCGCGCGGACGTAGTCGAAGTCGTCCCGCACCGCCACGCTCACCCGGCACTTGGCGATCTGCAGATCCAGCGGCTGGTACAGCCCCTGGCCGCCGTGCTCGATGAGCGTGTCCTTGCCCGTCACGCCCAGGTCGGCGCCGCCGTACTGCACGTAGGTCGGCACATCGGAGGCGCGCACCAGCACCACGCGCACGTCGGGCTGGTTGGTGGTCAGGATGAGCTTGCGCGACTTCTCGGGGTCGTCCAGCACCGCGATGCCGGCGGCGGCCAGCATGGGCAGGGCTTCGTCGAAGATGCGGCCCTTGGACAGGGCAAGAGTGATCATGGTCATAGGGGTGAAGAAAAAAGGAACCCGGCCGCCGCGCGCCAGGGAACCGGGGGGCGGCGAAGGCGGCTCACACCGCCCTTTCGATGTCGGCCCCGAGGCCGCGCAGCTTGGCTTCCATGCAGTCGTAGCCGCGGTCCAGGTGGTAGATGCGGTCCACCACGGTCGCGCCGTCCGCCACCAGCCCGGCGATGACGAGGCTGGCCGAGGCGCGCAGGTCGGTGGCCATCACCGTGGCGCCGGACAGGCGCGCGGCCGTGCTGCCCAGGCCCTCGATCACCGCGACCTTGCCGTCGGTCTGGATCCTGGCGCCCAGGCGCGCGAGTTCGTCCACGTGCATGAAGCGGTTCTCGAAGATGGTCTCGGTGACCGTGGACGTGCCCTGCGCCACCACGTTCAGCGCCATGAACTGCGCCTGCATGTCGGTGGGAAAGCCGGGGTACTCGGTGGTGCGAAAGCCCTGCGCGCGCAATTGCGCGGCGCCCGGGCTCTTGACGCGGATGCCGTCCGGCTCGGCCTGCACCTGCACGCCGGCTTCGCGCAGCTTCTCGATCACGGCGTCCAGGTGGTCGGCGCGGCCGTGGCGCAGCAGGGCCTCGCCGCCCGTGGCCGCCACGGCGCACAGGAAGGTGCCGGCCTCGATGCGGTCGGCCACCACGCGGTGCGTGGCGCCGTGCAGGCGCTCCACGCCCTGGATGCGGATGCGGCTGGTGCCGTGGCCTTCAATCCGGGCGCCCATGGCGATCAGCATCTCGGCCAGGTCGGAAATCTCGGGCTCCTGCGCGGCGTTCTCCAGCACCGTCTCGCCCTCGGCCAGCGTGGCGGCCATGAGGAAGTTTTCGGTGCCGGTGACGGTGACCATGTCGGTGGTGATGCGCGCGCCCTTCAGGCGCGTGGCGCCCGCCGGCAGCCTGGCGATCATGTAGCCGTGCTCCACCAGGATCTCGGCGCCCATGGCGGTCAGGCCCTTGATGTGCTGGTCCACCGGGCGCGAGCCAATGGCGCAGCCGCCCGGCAGCGACACGGTCGCCTCGCCGAAGCGCGCCAGCAGCGGCCCCAGGACCAGCACCGAGGCGCGCATGGTCTTGACCAGTTCGTAGGGCGCCTCGGGCGTGGAGAGCGCGCCCGCATCGATGCGCACCGTGCCGTCCGGCGAGCGCTCGGCCGCCACGCCCATGTTGCGGATGAGCTTGAGCATGGTCGCCACGTCCTGCAACTGGGGCACGTTCAGCAGCGTGACGGGCTCGGCCGTGAGCAGCGCCGCGCACAGCTCGGGCAGGGCGGCGTTCTTGGCGCCGGAAACCAGCACCTCGCCATGCAGCGCGCGGCCGCCGCGAATCAGGAGTTTGTCCATGGCATCGAGCCCGGTGTTTCAGTCAAAAGTGCCGCCAGCGCAATCAACACTAGGGCATATAGCTATCAAAAAGTGAGCACCCACCCGCAGGCCGTCAGGCGCCCTGCGCGGCCCACTCGGCGGGCGTGAAGGTCTTCATGGACAGCGCATGCACCTCGTCGGTCTGCATGCGGGTGCCCAGCGTGGCATAGACGCGCTGGTGGCGCTGGATGGCACGCTTGCCCTCGAACTCGGCCGAGACGATGGTGGCGTACCAGTGCCGTCCGTCGCCTTCCAGCGCGAGGTGCTCGCAAGGCAGGCCGGCGGCGATGAGGTCTTTGAGTTGGTCGGCGGTCATGGATGGGCTCGGGGGTCGTGGGTGCGTCGTCGCGTCGTCAATTGCGAATCTTGTAGCCGGTGCGCAGCAGGTGCACCGCCAGCGCGCTGACCAGCAGCCAGGCGATGCCCACGATGCCCAGGCTCAGCCACGGCGACGTGTCGCTCTGGCCGAAGAAGCCGTAGCGAAAGCCGTCGATCATGTAGAAGAACGGGTTCAGGTGGCTCACCGTCTGCCAGAACGGCGGCAGCGACTGGATGGAATAGAACACGCCGGACAGGAACGTCATGGGTACGATCACGAAGTTCTGGAACGCCGCCATCTGGTCGAACTTGTCGGCCCACAGCCCGGCGATCAGCCCCAGCGTGGACAGTAGCGCCGCGCCCAGCAGGGCGAACGCCAGGATCCACAGCGGCGCGGCGAAATCGGGCCGTGCGAACGCCAGCGTCACCACGAACACGCCCAGCCCCACGACCAGCCCGCGCACGATGGACGAGCCCACGTAGGCCACGAACCAGGCCCAGTGCGACAGCGGCGTGAGCAGCACGAACACCAGGCTGCCCATGATCTTGCTCTGCACCAGGCTGGAGGAGCTGTTGGCGAAGGCGTTCTGCAGGATGCTCATCATCACCAGACCGGGAATCAGGAAGGCGGTGTAGCTGATGCGGTCGTACACCTTCACGTGGTCTTCCAGCACGTGGCCGAAGATCAGCAGGTACAGCACGGCCGTGAGCACGGGCGCGGCCACGGTCTGGAAGCTCACCTTCCAGAAACGCAGCACCTCTTTGTAGAACAGGGTCTGCCAGCCGGTCATAGGCGCACCCCGCCTTCGGCCGTGGCCTCGGGTCCTTCGGGCGGCGCGGGCTCGCGGGCCGGGTCGGGGTAGCTGCTTTGCGCCATCACGTTGAGGAACACGTCCTCCAGATCGGCCTTGCGGATCTCCACGTCGTGCACGGCCACGCCCGCGGCGCGCAGCACGGCCAGGTGGCGCTCGATGTCCTGCGCGTCCTGCGCGGGCAGCTGCACCACGCGGCCGGTCACCCGGGCGATGGCCGCCAGGGCGGGCGGCAGCGCGTCATCGGTCTTGAAGCGCATCACGTTGGTCGAGGCCCCGTGCAGCAGGTCGGAGGTGGTGGACAGCGCCACCACCTTTCCGCCTTGTGGGCCGCGCTTGAGCATGGCGATGCGGTTGCACAGCGCCTCGGCCTCTTCCAGGTAATGGGTGGTGAGCAGCACCGTGTGGCCTTCCTTGTTCAGGCGGGCGACGAAGTGCCACAGCGTCTGGCGCAGCTCGACGTCCACGCCCGCCGTGGGCTCGTCGAGCACGATGATCGGCGGCTTGTGCACCAGGGCCTGGGCCACCAGCACGCGGCGCTTCATGCCGCCCGAGAGCTGGCGCATGTTGGAGCCGGCCTTGTCGGCCAGGCCCAGGTTTTCCAGCAGCTCGTCGATCCAGGCCTCGTTGTTCTTCACGCCGAAGTAGCCGGACTGGATGCGCAGCGCCTCGCGCACGTTGAAGAACGGGTCGAACACCAGCTCCTGCGGCACCACGCCCAGCTTGCGGCGGGCGGCGGCGAAATCGGCCTGCACATCGCTGCCCTGCACGCGCACGTGGCCGCTGGTGGCACGGGCGAGGCCGGCCAGGATGCTGATGAGGGTGGTCTTGCCCGCGCCGTTCGGCCCGAGCAGGCCGAAGAACTCGCCCTCCTCGATGTCCAGGCTGACGTTGTCGAGCGCCTGGAAAGGGCCTTTGGGCGTGGAATAGGTTTTGGAGACGGACTGGAAGGAGACTGCGGGCATGGGAGCCGGTGATTTTACGGCGTGCCGGCAACCGGTGCCCGCGCAAGGCGATGGGAAAGAAAAAGAGCGATGACCGGCGACTCGCGCCCGCACGGGGCAAAGGGCGCACCGGGCGGTGCGACAGCCAGGCACCGGACGGGCCGGGCACCCCGTGCAGGCGCCACGCCCGGAGGGCTCAGGCGGCCGGCAGCAGCTCGCCCACGCCGTACAGGCCGGCGAGCTTTTGCAGCCCGTCCGGCAGCGACTTCACCTCGAACCGCTTGCCTTCCAGCAGCGCGGCGCGGCGGCAGCCCAGCAGCACCGCCAGCGCCGAAGAGTCGAACGTGGTCAGCGCGCTGGCATCCACCACCAGCAGCTCGTCGCGGTTGGCCTGGAGCCCCTGCAGCAGCATGCGCAAGCTCGCATTGGCCTGCGCATGGGTCAGTTCCGAAGGAAGCACCAGCATCGCGATCGGCTCCGGCGAACGGTCAGCCGCCCTTGGCGGCGTTGGCCTTGTTGCGGGCCACCAGCGACTCGATCAGGCCGTCCACGCCCTTGGCGTTGATCTCCTGCGCGAACTGGCCGCGGTAGGTTTCCACCAGCCACACACCGAGCACGTTCAGGTTGTAGATCTTCCAGCCGGCGCCGTCGCCGGGCGTCTTCTCCAGGCGGTAGTCGAGCTGGATCGGGTCGCCACGGCCCTGGATCTCGGTGCGCACCAGCACGTCCTTGTCGTCCGCGGCCATGCGCAGGGGCTTGACGGTGATGGTCTGGTCGTTCACCTGGCTCAATGCGCCCGAATAGGTGCGCACCAGCAGCGTCTTGAACTCGTCCTGCAGCCGCTTTTGCTGCTCGGGCGTGGCCTGGCGCCAGCCCGGTCCCACGGCCGCGGCGGTCATGCGGCGGAAATTGACGTGCGGCAGGATGGTCTTGTCGACCAGCGCCATGATCTTGTTCACGTCGCCGGCCTTGATGCTCTTGTCGTTGCGGACGGTTTCCAGCACGTCGGCCGACAGGCGCTTGACCAGCGCATCGGGGGCTTCTTCGGCGGCCAGGGCGGCCAGCGGAGCGCCCAGCCAGAGCACGGCGGCGGTGCAGAGGGCGGCGTGGCCCAGGGTGCGTCGATTCATCATCAGTGTCGTTCCTTTCTCGGGCACGCCCAGACGGCGTCCCTTCGATTCGTTCATTCTCGGGTCGGGCCGGAGCCCAGATGCGTCGGCCCGGTGCACGGATGCAAGCAACTGCAACCGCGCCGCGCCAAGGCCGAGGCCCGTCAGCGCGCCGGCTCTTCGGGCAGCTTGCCGCCGCCGTCGTCGTATTCTTGCTCGCCGCTGGTGGCCGGCGCACCGCCTTCTTGGCTGCGAACCTGTAGGAACACATCGCGCGTGAAGCTGTACTTGTCGAGCGCGGCCGTGTCCAGCACCGAGCTGGCGCGCAGCAGGTTGGAGCGGATGTTCACCACGCGCAGGGCATACAGCGAATTGCGCGCCGACACCGGGTCCACATACGAGACGAGGTCGCCCTTGGCATCGACCGGCAGCGCCAGCGTGTCGCGCACGGTGGACGGGCCCAGCAGCGGCAGCACGAGATACGGGCCGGTGGGGATGCCCCAGTGGCCGAGCGTGAGACCGAAGTCCTGCTTGGCGCGGTCCACGCCCATTTCGCTGGCCACGTCGAACACGCCCCCTAGGCCGAACACCGTGTTCACGTTGAAGCGCACCAGGCTGTTGAGCGCGCCCTCGCCGCGCAGCTGCAGCAGGTTGTTCACGAACGACCAGGCATCGCCCAGGTTGGAGAAGAAGTTGCTCACGCCGGTGCGCACGGGCGCGGGCGTGATGTCGCGGTAGGCCGTGGCGACCGGCCGCAGGATGATCGAATCGACGTTGTCGTTGAAGTTCGTCATGCTGCGGTTGTAGGGCTCCAGCGGGTCACGCGGGTTGGCCCCGGGGCCGCTGGCGCAGCCCGTCAGGAAGAGCGCGCCCAATGCCAGTGCGCTGCCGTGGGCCAGGGCCCGTTTCATGGTCGTTGTTGTCGTCATTTTTTGCCACCTGTGCTGGAGGAAGGCGCGCTGCTGTTGCCGCCGCCCTCTGCCTTGCCATAGAGAAATTGTCCGATCAGGTTTTCCAGCACCACGGCCGACTGGGTGGAGGAGATCTTGTCGCCTTCCGCCAGGTTGGCCTCGTCGGCACCGGCCTGGATGCCGATGTACTGGTCGCCCAGCAGGCCGCTCGTGAGGATCTTGAGCGAGCTGTCCTTGGGGAACGCATAGCGTTTTTGCAGCTCCAGCGTCACCTTGGCCTGGAAGCTCTTGTCGTCGAAGGTGATGGACTGCACGCGGCCCACCACCACGCCGGCGCTGCGCACCGCCGCCTGGGGCTTCAAGCCGCCGATGTTGTCGAACAGCGCGGTGACCTGGTAGCCGGTCTGGAAGTTCAACTTGAGCAGGTTGGCGGACTGCAAGGCCAGAAAGACCAGCGCCGCGCCGCCCAGCAGGACGAACAGGCCGACCCAGATATCGTTTTTGGAATGCTGCATGTGTATGTTTCCTAGGGGTTGCGGGCGTGCGGCCCCGTCAAATACTGAACATCAGGGCGGTGAGGACGAAGTCCAGCCCCAGCACGGCGAGCGACGCCATCACCACCGTGCGCGTGGTGGCCCGCGACACGCCTTCGGGCGTGGGCTTGGCCAGGTAGCCCTGCAGCAGCGCGATGAACGTGACGGTGACGCCGAACACGAGGCTCTTGAGCACCCCGTTGCCCACGTCCTTCCACACGTCCACGCCGCCCTGCATCTGGCCCCAGAAGGCGCCGCCGTCCACGCCGATCATGAGCACGCCCACGATCCAGCCGCCGATCACGCCCACCGCGCTGAACACCGCGGCCAGCAGCGGCATGGTGAACACGCCGGCCCAGAAACGCGGCGCGAGGATGCGGCGCACCGGATCGACGGCCATCATCTCCATGGCCGAGAGTTGCTCGCCCGCGCGCATGAGGCCGATCTCGGCCGTGAGCGAGGTGCCCGCGCGGCCAGCGAACAGCAGCGCCGTGACCACCGGGCCCAGCTCGCGCACCAGCGACAGCGCCACCAGAAGGCCCAGCGATTCGGCCGAGCCGTAGCGCTGCAGCGTGTAGTAGCCCTGCAGGCCGAGCACGAAGCCCACGAACAGGCCCGACACGGCGATGATGGACAGCGAATAGTTGCCCAGGAAATGGATCTGGTCGCGCACCAGCCCCGGGCGCTGCAGCGTGGGGCCGATCAGGGCCACCAGCCGGCCGAACAGGCGCGCCGCGCGCCCCACGCCGGCCAGGTGGCTGCGCACCGCGAAGCCCACATCGGAAGGACGCCACCAGCTCATCGCGCACCTCCGGGGGTCGGGCCGAAATCCTGCGCCACGTCGGGGCCGGGGTAATGGAACGGCACGGGGCCGGTGGGCAGCGCGTGCACGAACTGGTGCACCAGCGGGTCGCGGCTGGCGCGCACCTCGTCGGGCGTGCCCTGCGCGGCCACGGTGCCGGGGCCGAGCACGATCACGTGATCGGCCACGCGGAAGGTCTCTTCCACGTCGTGCGAGACGATGAGGGTGGTCAGGCCCATGGCGTCGTTCAGTTGCCGGATGAGCTGGGCTGCCGTGCCGAGGGAAATGGGGTCGAGCCCGGCGAAGGGCTCGTCGTACATGATGAGTTCGGGGTCCAGGGCGATCGCCCGGGCCAGCGCCACGCGCCGGGCCATGCCGCCCGAGACCTGGCTGGGCATGAGGTCGCGCGCGCCGCGCAGGCCCACGGCGTTGAGCTTCATCAGCACGATGTCGCGGATCAGTTCCTCGGGCAGGTCGGTGTGCTCGCGCAGCGGAAAGGCCACGTTCTCGAACACGCTCATGTCGGTGAACAGCGCGCCGAACTGGAACAGCATGCCCATGCGGCGCCGCGCGGCGTAGAGCGTGGCGGCATCCATGCGGCCCACGTCCTGGCCGCCGACCAGCACCTCGCCCTGCTGCGCCCGCTGCTGGCCGCCGATGAGGCGCAGCACCGTGGTCTTGCCGCCGCCGGAGGCGCCCATGAGCGCCGTGACCTTGCCGCGCGGCACGGACAGCGAAACGTCGCGCAGGATGTCGCGCTCGCCGTACGAGAACGTCACGTTGCGCAGTTCGACCAGAAGTGGGTGCTCAGGCATTCAGAGGGGATGAAGAAGGGGACCAACCGGTGATTGTCGCGGGTCAGGGCAAACCCCGGGCATGCGATGGTAACGCAAACATACATGCATGGATGTTTGCAAAAATCCAGGGGGTGCGAATGCTCATTTTTCGATAGCGCCATGCCCTAGTCATGATTGCCTTGGAAGCCGATTTGACTTAGATTTTACCGACCACCGAATGCCGGTCAAAGCATGCTGCGAAGAAATGCCTGGGTGCGCGCATGTTGCGGATTTGCGAAAAACGCCGCCGCCGGGGCCGATTCGATCAGCTCCCCCCGGTCCATGAACACCACGCGGTGGGCCACCTCGCGCGCAAAGCCCATCTCGTGGGTGACGACCAGCATGGTCATGCGGTCGCTGGCCAGCTCGCGCATGGTGCGCAGCACCTCGCCGGTCAGTTCGGGGTCGAGGGCGGAAGTGGGCTCGTCGAACAGCAGGATGTCGGGCTCCATGGCCAGTGCGCGGGCGATGGCCACGCGCTGCTTTTGCCCGCCCGACAGCCGGCCCGGAAAGTGGTCGCGCTTGTCCGACAGGCCCACCTTGGCCAGCAGCGCCTCGGCGCGGGCCACCGCGGCCTCGCGCGGCATGCCGCGCACCACTATGGGCGCCTCGATCAGGTTCTGCAGCACGGTCAGGTGCGGGAACAGGTTGAACGACTGGAACACCATGCCCATCTTGCGGCAGATGCCGCGCACGCGGGCCTCGGACACGTAGGTGCAGCGGCCCGACGCGTCGGTGGTCGCCAGCGCCTCGCCTTCGATGGCGATGTGGCCGCTGTCGATGGTCTCCAGGTGGTTCAGGCAGCGCAGAAAGGTGCTCTTGCCCGAGCCCGAGGGCCCGATCACCGCCACCACCTCGCCGCGCCCGAGGGTGAGCGACACGTCGCGCAGCACCGGCGTGCCGCCGAAGGCCTTGTGCAGGCCGCGCGCTTCGATCATGGGCACCGCGCCCGCCGCGTCAATCGTCGTGTCTGGCATAGCGTTTCTCCAGGCGCTGGAAGCCCCAGGTGAGCACCAGGGTCATGGTCAGATAAAAAGCCGCCGCCACGATGAACGGCGTGGTGGTGAAGTCGCGCTGCACGATGCCGCGCGCGGCGCGCAGCAGGTCGTTCAGGGCCAGCACGTAGATGAGGGAGGTGTCCTTGACCAGGGTGATGGTCTCGTTGCTCATGGGCGGCAGGATGCGGCGCACCATCTGCGGCAGCACGATGCGGCGCATGGTCTGGCCGTAGGTCATGCCCAGCACGCGGGCGGCCTCGTACTGGCCCCGGTCCACCGACTGGATGCCGGAGCGGAAGATCTCCGCGAAGTACGCCGCGTAGTTGAGCGCGAAGGCCACCACGGCGGCGGGAAAGTCCGGCAGCCGCACGCCGATGACCGGCACGAACGGTAGCGCGAAATAGATGAACAGCATCTGCAGCATGAGCGGCGTGCCGCGCATGAGCCAGATGTAGCCGTTGACCAGCGCCGACAGCGGCGCCAGGCGCGACACCCGTGCCAGCGCCAGTGCGAGCCCGAGCGGCACGGCCAGCACCAGCGTGATGGCGAAGAGCTTCAGCGTGACCGCAGCGCCCTGCGCCATCGGCCCCAGAAGGGAGAGAACGTAATCCATCTATGAGCTACGAGAGTCCATGGCTAAACGACTGCGGCCGGCAAGGCCTGCAACCTGGGCAACTGGCGCGGCCCGATACCAGCGGCAGCCGCGCAAGGGCCGCCCCGCCGCGCCGGCTGCGTCCCCCTTCCCGCATCACGCAGTGAGGCGAGAGAAGGGGGAAGGCGCGCAGCGCCTCAGGGGGTTGTTCTTTATTTGACGATGTTCTTGCCGAACCACTGCGTGGCGATCTTTCCGGCCGTGCCGTCCTGCTTCATGTCGGCCAGGGCCTTGTCCAGGCGGCCCTGCAGCGCGGTGTCGTCCTTGCGCACGCCCACGCCGTAGTCTTCGGTGCCGAAGTGCTCGTCCAGCACGGCGTAGGCGCCGGGCTTCTTGGCCACGTAGTAGCGGCCCACCACTTCATCGACCACCACGGCTTCCAGGCGGCCGGTGGACAGGTCCATCAGCGCCGTCACGTTGTCGCCGAAGGTCTTGAACTCCTTGAACGACTTGAACACGGCGTCTTCCTTCTTGACCGCATCGACCGCGCTGCTGCCCTCCTGCGCGCCCACCACCTTGCCGGCCAGATCGGCCTTGGCCTTGATGGGGGACTGGGCCGACACCACGACGATCTGGTGGTTCTCCATGTACGGCGCGGTGAAGGCGATGTTCTGCTTGCGCTCGGGCGTGATGGTCAGCCCGTTCCACAGCGCATCCACGCGCTGGCCGGACAGCTCGGCCTCCTTGGCGCTCCAGTCGATCGGCTTGAACTCCACCGCCACGCCCATGCGCCTGGCGGCTTCGCGCGCCATGTCGATGTCAAAGCCCACCAGTTCGTTCTTCTCGTCGCGAAAGCCCATGGGCGGGAAGTTGTCGTCCAGGCCCACCACGATCTTGGTGGCGGCGGCCGGTGCGGGGGCGGCGGCCGCAGCGGGCTGCGCGCTGTCGTTCTTGCCGCAACCGGCCAGCAGGGCGCCCAGGGACATCAATAAAACGGCTGCAATCTTTTTCATGGCGTATCGGGTGTTCCAGAGAGACGAAAAGCAATGCGCGCGGCGGCCCGGGACAGCGGGCGGCCACGCGCGAAGGGGGTGGGACCAGGCCGGTATTGTCTCCGACCGCGCGAAACGCGCCCCAAGGCGGTGCAGCGCGCGCCAGCAGATGAGAACCAAAATGGCCTGCAGCGCAATCATCACTAGGGCATACCGCTATCATTTAAATAGCAAACCAAAACCCGAAGAGTGCACCAGAAGGCATCCCGGCACGGGCAACGGGCCCGTGGTCGGGCCACCGCCCACGGATGAGATAATGCGACACATTCTCATTGACCGCCCACCGGGCGTTTACCCATCGGATTCCCGCCCGTGGCTCCCGTGTCCGCCGCCCACCACGCCGCCGCGCCCGCCCCCGGGCCGGCCGAAGAAATCGGCCGCCTGTACGGCGCGCACCACCGCTGGCTGCTGGGCTGGCTGCGCGCACGGCTGGGCTGCCCCGACCAGGCGGCGGACCTGGCGCAGGACACCTTCGTGCGGCTGCTCGCCCACCGGCTGGGCGCCGAAGCCGGCACCGAAGCCGACGCACACGCCGCCACGCCGCGCGAGCCCCGGGCCTACCTGGTCACCGTGGCGGGCCGGCTCGTGGCCAATCACTTTCGCCGGCTGTCGCTGGAGCGCGCCTGGCTCGACGCGCTGGCCACGCTGCCCGAAGCGCAGTGGCCCTCGGCCGAACAGCACGCCATGGCCCGCCAGGCGCTGCACCGGCTGGATGCGGCCCTGGCCGGCCTGCCCGAGCGCGCACGGCGCGCCTTCCTGTTGTCGCAGATCGAGGGGCAGGACTACGCCCGCATCGCCGCCACGCTGGGCGTGACCGAGCGCAGCGTCAAGCGCTACATGGCGCAGGCCTTCGAAGCCTGCATCCTGGCGGTGGATTGAGCCCCGCCGCCGCACCCCTGCCCCCGGACCGCGCCGCCGTGCGCGCGGCGGCGCAATGGCTGGCCCGGCTGCATGCCGGCGACGCCACGGCGCAGGACCACGCAGCCTGCGAGCGCTGGCGCACCGAGCACCCCGAGCACGAACGCGCCTGGCAGCGCGCGCAGCGCATGCAGGCGCAGCTGGGCCTCATCAGCCCGCCGCTCGCGCAGGCCGTGCTGGGCCGGGCGCGCGGTAATGGGCGGCGCCGTGCGCTGCGCGCGCTCGGCGGCCTGGCCGTGGCGCTGCCCACCGCGCACCTGGCCTGGCGCCAGTGGGGCGAGGCCTTCACGGCCGACCACCGCACGGCGCGGGGCGAGCGCCGCGACCTCGTGTTGCCCGACGGCACGCGCCTGTGGCTCAACACCGCCACGGCCATCGACGTGGCCTATTCGCCCACGCAGCGCACCGTGCGGCTGCTGCACGGCGAGGTGCTGGTGCAGACCGGCGCGGACGCCGGCGCGCCCGGCCACCGCACCTTCGTGCTCGCCACGCGCGAGGGCGAGCTGCGCCCGCTGGGCACGCGCTTCGTGGCGCGCGACGCGTCGGACGGCTGCCGGCTCACGGTGCACGAAGGCGCCGTGGCCGTGCGCACTGCACAGGGGCTGGCGCAGACCGTGCCGGCGGGGCAGGCGCTGCGCTTCACCGCCGGCCGGATGGCGCCCATCGCGCCCGCCGACCCGTTCGCCGGGCGCTGGACCGAGGGCCTGCTGGTGGCGCGCAACCAGCCGCTGGGGGAGTTCCTCGAAGACCTCGCCCGCTACCGCGCCGGCGTGGTGCAGTGCGACCCGGCCGTGGCCGCGCTGCGCATCACCGGCGCCTTCCAGATCGACCGCAGCGACGCCGTGCTCGACGCCCTGCCCCGCACCCTGCCGGTGCGCGTGGCCTGGCGCACGCGCTACTGGGCGCGGGTGCTGCCGGCCACCGTGCAGGACTGATGGCAGGGCGAATGGCCGGGCTGCGCACGCGGGCGGGCTGCCTGGCGCTGTGCCTGCTGGCGGGCGCGGCCGCGGCGCAATCCGTGGCCCCCGCGCCGCGGGCGGTCGAACTGCCCCCGGGCCCGCTGGCCGACCGGCTGCCGGCCCTGGCGGCGCAGACGGGGGCTTCGGTGCAGGCCGATGCGGCGCTGCTGCGCGGCCTGCAGGCGCCCGGCGTGGCGGGGCGGTTCACGCCGGCCGAGGCGCTGGCGCGGCTGCTGGCGGGCACGGGGCTCGCGGCGGCCGAGGAGGCGCCGGGCGTCTTCGTGCTGCGGCCCGCAGGCGCAATGACCGCCGCGTCGGCCCTGCCCGGGCCGGACGCCGCCGTGCTGCCCGTGGTGCGCGTGACCGCCCTGCGCGAGGCCGGGGGCACCGACGCCGCTCTCTGGAGCGGCAACGGGCGCGGGGCCGGCGCCGCCACGCGCACGGCCACGCCCGCGCTCGCGGTGCCGCAGGCCCTGTCCACCCTGCCGCGCCCGACCTTGGACGCCCTGGGCGCCACGCGCCTGGACGACGCGCTCGACTACGTGCCCGGCGTGTCGCGCCAGAACGACTTCGGCGGCACCTGGGACAACATCGCCCTGCGCGGCTTCGCCGGCCACGAGGACACCGGCATGAGCCTGCTGCGCAACGGCATGGCCGGCAACCGGGGCTACAACGCGCCGCGCGACACGGCCAACGTGGAGCGCTTCGAGTTCCTGCGCGGGCCTGTGGCGGCGCTGTACGGCGTGTCCGAGCCCGGCGGCACACTCAACGTGGTGACGCAGCCCGCGCCGTGGGAGCCGCTGCGCACGATCGAGGCGAGCCTGGGCCGCTGGAACACAAGGCGCGCCGTGCTCACGCTGGGCGGCCCGCTGGATGCTTCGGCAGGCACCGCGCCGGAGTCGGGTGAACCCGCGCGCATCGCCTACCGCCTCACCGCCGTGGGCGAGGACAAGGGCAGTTTTCGCGAGCACGTGCGCACGCGCCGCGAAATGCTGGCGCCGGCACTCACCTGGCGCCTCGCCGAGGCCACCACGCTGCGCTACGACGGCGAATGGCTGCGCCAGCGCGCGCCGCTGGACCGGGGCGTGGTGGCGCTCGGCGCGCAGGTGGGCACCGTGCCGGTCACGCGCTTCTACGGCGATCCCGGCGACGGCGACCTGGCCATGGTCAACCAGACGCACCAGTGGCTGCTGGACCACGCCCTGGCCCCCGGCTGGCGCCTGCATGCGGGCCTGATGGCGCGGCGCGGCACCATGGTGGGCTTCACCACCTACGGCCACGGCTACGGCGAGGCGCTGGCCGACCTGGAGGCACGCGGCTGGCTGTGGCGCCAGCGGCGCTGGCGCGATTTCGCCTCCAGCGACCGATCGGGCCAGCTCGATCTGCAGGGGCAGTGGGAGACGGGCGGCCTGCGGCACACGCTGCTGGCGGGGATGGAGGTGTTTCGCTTCCGGCTCTCGCAGGTCATGCAGCAGTCGCCGGCCGGCACCTGGCAGGCCGATGGCATCGACGTGCGCCAGCCCATGTACGGCGACGAGCGGCCGGCGACGCAGGATTTTCTGTCCACCGACGAGCACCAGCGCGGCCTGGGCCTGTACCTGCAGGACCAGATCGAACTGGCGCCGCAGTGGCAGGCGCTGCTGGGCCTGCGCCACGACCGCTTCCGGCAGGCCGTGGACGACCGGCTGGCCGGCGGCACGCGGCGCCAGTCGCAGGGCGCCCTGTCGCCGCGCGCGGGGCTGACCTGGTTGCCCGTGCCGGGCTGGGCGGTGTATGCCAGCCTCGGCGCCTCGTTCCGCCCGAACGTGGGCGTGGACGTGCAGGGCGGCGCCTTCGCGCCCGAGAAAGGCCTGGCGCGCGAGATCGGCGTGAAGTGGCAGCCGCCCGAAGGCCCGCTGTCGGCATCGCTCGCGCTCTACGACATCGCCAAGCGCAATGTGCTCGTCACCGACCCGCAGCACCCGGACCACAGCGTGGCGGCCGCCCGCGTGCGCAGCCGGGGCGCGGAGTTCGAGCTGGCGGGCCGGCCTGCGGCCGGCTGGAGCGTGGTGGCCGGCGGCGCCTGGCTGCAGCGGTCGCTGCCGCAGTTTCCGCGCGCGAGCGGCAGCCTGCTGCTGGTGCGCGAATGGGCGCTGGACGGCAACGGCGGCGGAGCGGGCGGGCACACCGTCGGCCTCGGGGGTGGGCTCACGCACGTGGGCGAGCGCACGGGCGATGCCGGATCGCCCCGGCTGCCCGCCTACACCACCACGCGGCTGCTGGCGCACTGGCAGGCAGGGCCCGCGCTGCGCCTGTCGCTGCAGGTGGACAACGCGTTCGACAAACGCTATTACGCCAGCGCCTACAACCGCGTGTGGGTAGTGCCCGGCGCGCCGCGCCACGTCACGCTGACGGCCAGGCACACGTTCTGACCGCGGACTAAACGCCCCACAGGCACCACGCCAGCACAGCCAGCGCGGCCAGGGCACCCCAGGTCGGGCGCGAGTGGCCCGTCGACGCGGGCCGCTGCGATCCGGGGGTGAAATGGCCCTGCCGGACCCGCCAGGCCTGGGCGATCGCCTGGCCCACGGCCGTGGCGGCCTCGGTGCCGGCGATGCCGGGCGTGAGGCGCACGCGGCCCCCTTCGGGCACCGGCGCGTACAGCGCGAAGTAGGCTTTTTCGCTGGGGCCGCTGCCCGTGACCCGTTGCAGCGCGCGGACCAGCGCCTGGGTGGCCTCGCCCGGCACCACCCGCGCGTGCGACCACAGCCAGGAGCGGCGCTGCACGATCAGGCCGGCGTCCTGCACCGCCAGCGTCCAGCGCCGGGAGGCGGCATGCAGCAACGCCACCGCCAGGGCCCATCCGGCGCCTGCGGCCGCCGGAGTGCGCCACCCGGCGGCGGCCAGGGACACGCCAAGCCCGTCCAGGGCCACCGCGCCGAGCGCCAGAGTCACCAGCACGATGCCGGCCACCCAGGTCCAGCCGCCCGGGCGAAAGACGAAGTGCCAAGCGTGCCGGGTTTCCTGCAGCGTGACGGCGGGCGGCAGGAACATGGGGGCCTCGTCATCCTGCTCCGCGCCCAGCCCCGCCGGGCGGGCGCTGACGGGAACGGGCGTGCCCTTCCAGGCCGCCCGGCGGTCGAAGCGGTCCGGCGGCTCCCCTGACAGGGGCTGCGCCGCCGCCTGGACCGGCACGTCGCACGTCCACTCCGGCGCACCTTCCGGCGTGCGCAGCAGGTCCAGCCGCCATTCCACGCGCTCGCCCGAGCGCCGGGCGCCACTGGTCGGCGCATCGGGCGGAACCAGGAAATGCGCCGCCAGCCGCAGCCGGCCGCCGCTGGCCGGCTGCATCGCCACGGGCTCGGCGAAAGACTCCACGCACCGCTCGGGTGAGCCCGAACTCGCCTCGTCCACCCGATACTGGGCCAGTCGCAACTGAAAGCTGTGCCCCTGCATGCGGGGCGCTGCACGGGCCGGCACCACCAGCGCCACCTCGACCGGATGCCCTGCCAGCGGCCGCGCGGGCTGCAAGGCGAGCCAGGTGCCCGCATACCGCCAGACCAGGTACGTGACATGCCCCGAGTACCACAGCAGCCCGATGCCCACCAGAGCGCACAGGCCGACGACCCCCTTGGCGAGCCACGGAATATGGGGATCGGCCCACAGCAAGGCGGCCATCGGGACACTGAAGCCGCACCAGAACAAGGCGATGAGCCACAGGATGCCGAGGGATCGGCGTGCCGTGTTCCCCGGCGGGGGCGCTGGCCCGTCCGACAGGGACGCGGCATCGGCCTCTTCGCGCGAGATCCTGCGCCAGCGCAGCAGGACGAAGACGAACACCCAGGCCGCCACCAGGCCCACGCCGGTGAACACCAGGGCAAAGGGCAGGCGAAACAGCTGCAGGCGCCAGCGGATGGCGGGGTCGATCAGCGATTGCGACGGTTCGGCCGGGTTCACCCACGCGGTGACGGTGTGCCCGCTGGCCTGGGCGTTTTGCAGCCGCGCGAGCCACCCGCGATGCCAGCCGTCGAAGTCCATCGATTCGCCGTGGCCTGTCGGGTCCAGGCCCACGCGGGTGCCTTCATGGGACTTGCCGTCCACGGCGTAGCGGTATCGGGCCTGCACTTCGAACGCGGGCCCTGCGCCGCTGTCCGGACGGCGCTCGTCCCGCCGAAGCTCCGCGGCGAGGACCTCGGCCGGCACCGGCTGCCAGCGGTGGTGCACCTCCCACGCCAGGCGCAGGGTGCTGACCAGGGGCCGGAGCCCGAAGGTGTAGCCAACCACGCCAAATCCCATGGCGAAGACGGCGCTGAACGCCAGCATTGCCAGTCGGGTGCCGATGCTGCCTGCCCTCGTCCGCTCTCTGGCCACGGGTTCTCCTCGTCAATGTCGTTTTTATGGCTGAAGAATATCAAGCCCCGCGCCGCCAAGGGCCGCATGGCTGGGAGCGAAACGCCCCGGCGCGGCGCGCGCGCAACACTTTGCAAACATCGATCGAAACAAAGCAAAAGGGCTGTCCCCTTTCCGGGGGGCTGCGTGTCTTCTTCTCGATAACCACCAACGAGAGAAGCGCCGATGCACCGCCACCCGACCCCTGACCAGCGATTTCCGATCCCCCCGTCCGCCGCCGCCCGCGGCCCGCGCCGCTCGCTGCTGGCCGCTGCCAGCCTCGCGGCCCTGGTGCAGGGCACCGCCCTGCCCGCCTTCGCCCAGGCGCCCACGGCTGCCGAGCCGCAACTGCCCGCCACCGAGGTCGTCGGCCGCCAGCAGTCCGGCCAGTACCACGCCCAGGAATCCGAGGGCGCGACCAAGACCGACACGCCGCTGCGCGAAGTGCCCCAGGCCGTGCGCGTGGTCACGCGCCAGCTGGTCGACGACCTGGGCGCCCAGCGCCTCGATGACGTGCTGGACTACGTGGCCGGCGTTTCGCGGCAGAACAACTTCGGCGGCATCTGGGACAACGTGGCCATGCGCGGCTTCGTGGGCCACGAGGACATGGGCATGGGCCTGCTGCGCAACGGCATGCCGGCCAACCGCGGCTTCAACGCGCCGCGCGACACCGCCAACGTGGAGCGCTTCGAATTCCTCAAGGGCACCATGGGCGCGCTGTACGGCAACAGCGAGCCGGGCGGCACGGTGAACGTCGTGACCAAGCCGCCCCTGTTCAAGGCCGCGCATTCGGTCGAGGCCTACTACGGCACGCACGACGCCAAGCGCATGGCGCTGGACAGCACCGGCCCGCTGAACGGCAGCGCCACCGAGCCCGCCACGCTGGCCTACCGCCTCAACGTGTCGGTGGAGGACAAGGACAGCTTCCGCGACTTCGTGCACAGCCGCCGCGAGCTGATCGCCCCGGCCATCACCTGGAAGCTCGGCCCCGACACCGTGCTGCGCTACGACGGCGAGTGGCTGCGCCAGCGCGCGCCGCTCGACCGGGGCGTGGTCTCGGTCAACGGCCAATTGGGCGCGGTGCCCACCTCGCGCTTTTACGGCGAACCCGGCGACGGCGACATCACCGTGGACAACCAGACGCACCAGTTCTTCCTGGAGCAGGCGCTGTCGGCCGACTGGAGCCTGCGCGCCGGCCTGCAGTACAAGCGCAACACGCTGGCCGGCCTGGCCAGTGAATCCCACCAGTACGGCCCGTCGCCCTGCCAGACCTCGGTCGAGGCCAGCGGCTGGCTGTGCCGCCGGCTCATCCGCCGCGACTTCCGGTCCGAGGACACCACGGTGCAGCTCGACCTGAACGGGCGCCTCACGACCGGTGCCTTCCAGCACGAACTGCTGGTCGGCGCCGAGGTGTCGCGCTTCGACATGGACCAGACCATGCTCACCCAGGCCGGCGGCGGCCGCTTCGGCTACGGCATCAGCGTGGCCAACCCGGTATACGGCGCCGCCGCGCGGCCCGCGCTCACGGCCCGCGCCATCGACCGCACGGTGGAAGACCGCACCACCGCCTTCTACGTGCAGGACCAGATCAGCCTCACTCCCCAGTGGAAGCTCCTGGCCGGCGTGCGCCACGACCGCTACCGCGGCGAGATCGACGAGCGCAGCACGGGCCGCGTCACCACCCAGGACCCGAGCGCCACCTCGCCGCGCCTGGGCCTGACCTGGCTGGCCACGCCCGAGGTGTCGGTGTACGCCAGCGCCGGCCGATCGTTCCGCGCGCAGGCCCAGACCACCGCGTCCGGCCAGCAGATCCAGCCCGAGATCGGCACCGCGCGCGAGCTGGGCATGAAGTGGCAGAGCGCCGATGCGCGCCTGGGCGGCAGCGTGGCGCTGTTCGACATCAGCAAGCGCAACACGGCCACCTGGGACGACGACGGCGTGTACCTGGTGCCGGTGCCCGGCAAGGTCCGCAACCGGGGCCTGGAGGCCGAACTGGCCGGCTGGGTCGCGCCCGGCTGGCGCGTGGCGCTGAGCTACACCTACCTGGACGCCGACCCGCTCATCACCCAGTTCGCACGCCAGAGCGCCAGCGCCTTCGTGACGCACGAAATGGCGCTGGCCGGCGGCGGCCTGCTGGGCGTGGGCGGCGGCTTCACCCACGTGGGCGAGCGCCACGGCGACACGGGCGAGCCGCGCCTGCCTGCCTACACCGTGGCCAAGCTGACCACCTACTGGAACCTGGACAAGCGCCTGCGCGTATCGCTGGACGTGGACAACCTGTTCGACAAGACCTACTACCACAGCGCCTACAACCGCGTCTGGGTCATGCCGGGCAGCCCGCGGCAGGTGACGGTGGGGGTCCAATACAAGTTCTGAGGATTCAGGGCCAAAACAGCCTTCAGCGCAATGAATGCGCCGGCATGACGCTCATTTTTTCATAGCATTCGAGAACGGCGCCGGAAGGCGCCGCTCTTGGCTCCAAGGCGGACAGCCGCACCGCGCGCCGATCGCCGGGCTTCGACAAATTTCAGAACGTTTCAGGACTTCTCAGCCCCCGTTAAGGGCAGAAAGGAGGCCCGTCGCCAGAATCCGTGGGCTGAACGACGCGATCGAAGAATCATCAGGAATTCGAAAACCGCTCTCCGGTGACGAATGGACAGCCAGATTTCGGTAGGAGAGGGAGGTAAGAGGAAAAGAGGAAGGAAAGGGCAACCGGCGCTGCGCCGCGAACGCTGGCCTTTCCACGAAAGCCCCTGCCGTTCGGCAGGGGCTTTTTTTTGGGCCGTTCGGGCCATCGCACCGCTCCAAGGAAAACGGCGCTCCGAAGAGCGCCGTGGTGCTTCAAAGCCTGCCGCTTTTGACGGGACTCAGCGCGGCAAGTCGGAGTAGCCCATCAGGAACTCGTCCACCGAGCGCGCGGCCTGGCGGCCTTCCCGGATGGCCCACACCACCAGGGACTGGCCCCGGCGCATGTCGCCCGCGGCGAACACCTTGGGCACGTTGGTGGCGTAGCCGCCGTCGAAGTCGGTGGTGGCCTTCGCGTTGCCGCGGGCGTCCTTGTCCACGCCGAAGGCGTCCAGCACCTGCGCGACGGGGCTCACGAAGCCCATGGCCAGCAGCACGAGGTCGGCCTTGAGGACCTGCTCGCTGCCGGCCACCTCGACCATCTTGCCTTCCTTCCATTCGACGCGGACGGTCTTGAGGCCGGTGACCTTGCCCTTCTCGCCCAGCAGTTCCTTGGTGGAGATGGCGAACTCGCGCTCGCAACCCTCTTCATGGCTGGAACTGGTGCGCAGCTTGATCGGCCAGTAGGGCCAGGTCATGGGGCGGTTCTCGACCTCGGGCGGCTGGGGCATCAGCTCGAACTGCGTGACGCTCACGGCGCCGTGGCGGTTGCTGGTGCCCACGCAGTCGCTGCCGGTGTCGCCGCCGCCAATGACGATGACGTGCTTGCCGTCGGCGCGCAACTGGCCCTTGAGCTTGTCGCCCGCGTTGACCTTGTTCTGCTGGGGCAGGAACTCCATCGCGAAGTGCACGCCGTCCAGGTCACGGCCCGGCACGGGAAGGTCGCGCGACTGCTCGGCGCCGCCGGTCAGCAGCACGGCGTCGAAGTCCTTTTGCAGCTGCTCGGGCGTGATGGTTTCCTTGGCCCAGTTGGTGACCTTGGAGCCTTTGCCCAGGCCGTCCTTGGCGGCGCCGATGAACACGCCGGTGCGGATGGTGACGCCTTCGGCGGCCATCTGCTCGGCACGGCGGTCGATGTGCGACTTCTCCATCTTGAAGTCGGGAATGCCGTAGCGCAGCAGGCCGCCGATGCGGTCGTTCTTCTCGAACAGGGTCACGTCGTGGCCCGCGCGCGCCAGTTGCTGGGCCGCCGCCATGCCGGCCGGGCCGGAGCCGACCACAGCGACCTTTTTGCCGGTCTTGTGCTTCGGGGGCAGGGGCTTGACCCAGCCCTCGGCCCAGGCGCGGTCGATGATGGCGTGCTCGATCGACTTGATGCCCACCGGGTCGTCGTTCACGTTGAGCACGCAGGCGGCCTCGCAGGGCGCGGGGCAGATGCGGCCGGTGAACTCGGGGAAGTTGTTGGTGCTGTGCAGCACCGCGATGGCGCTCTTCCAGTCCTGCTGGTACACCAGGTCGTTGAAGTCCGGAATGATGTTGTTGACCGGGCAGCCGTTGTTGCAGAACGGCGTGCCGCAGTCCATGCAGCGCGCGCCCTGGATCTTGGCCTGCGCGTCATCCAGGCCGATGACGAATTCCTTGTAGTGCTTCAGGCGCTCGCCGACAGGCTTGTAGCCCTCTTCGATGCGCTCGTATTCCATGAAGCCGGTGGTCTTTCCCATGATGTCTGTCCTTGAATCGTTGAATGCGGTGCGGGTGGATCGGGCGGGCCTTACTTGGCGGGCACCGTTTCCTTCGGAGGGTTGGCGACCGCGGGGGTCGCGGGCTCCTCCAGCACCTTGCGTTCATGGATTTCGGACAGCGCGCGCTTGTATTCGGTCGGGAACACCTTCACGAACTTGGCGCGCGAAGCCGCCCAGTTGTCCAGCAGTTCGCGCGCACGCTTGCTGCCGGTCCAGCGGTTGTGGTCCTCCAGCATCTTCTTGAGCTGGGCTTCGTCGGTCTGGTCTCGGTGCCAGATGCCGCGCGAGATGCTGGCGGTCTGCTCGTCGCCGGGCAGGATGCGCTCCAGCGTCACCATGGACAGGTTGCAACGGGTGTCGAACAGGCCGTCCTCGTCGTACACGTAGGCCACGCCGCCGCTCATACCGGCCGCGAAGTTGCGGCCCGTCTTGCCGAGCACCACCACGGTGCCGCCCGTCATGTATTCGCAGCCATGGTCGCCGGTGCCTTCCACCACGGTGGACGCCCCGGACAGGCGCACCGCGAAGCGTTCGCCCGCCACGCCGCCGAAGAACGATTCGCCGCTGGTGGCGCCGTACATCACCGTGTTGCCAACGATGGTGTTGCGCGTGGTGTCGCCGCGGAAGTCAATGCTGGGGCGCACGATGACGCGGCCGCCCGACAGGCCCTTGCCGGTGTAGTCGTTGGCATCGCCGATCAGGTACAGCGTGATGCCGCGCGTGAGGAACGCGCCGAACGACTGCCCGCCCGTGCCTTCCAGCTGGATGCGGATGGTGTCGTCCGGCAGGCCTTCAGGGTGGGCGCGCGTGACGGCGCCCGAGAGCATGGCGCCCACCGAGCGGTTCACGTTGCGCGCCACTTCGATGAACTGCACGCGCTCGCCTTTTTCGATGGCGGGCTGGCTGCGCTCGATGAGCTTGCGGTCCAGGGTCTTCTCGATGTTGTGGTCCTGCACGTCGACATGAAAGCGCGGCACGTCGGCCGGCACGTTCGGCTGGGCGAACAGGCGGCCGAAATCCAGGCCGCGCGCCTTCCAGTGGGCGATGCCGGCCCGCATGTCGAGCAGGTCGGTGCGGCCGATGAGATCGTCGAACTTGCGGATGCCCAGCTGGGCCATGATCTGGCGCACTTCTTCGGCGATGAAGAAGAAGTAGTTCACCACGTGCTCGGGCTTGCCCGAGAACTTCTTGCGCAGCTCGGGGTCCTGCGTGGCCACGCCCACGGGGCAGGTGTTCAGGTGGCACTTGCGCATCATGATGCAGCCCTCGACCACCAGCGGCGCGGTGGCGAAGCCGAACTCGTCGGCCCCCAGCAGCGCGCCGATGGCGACGTCGCGGCCGGTCTTCATCTGGCCGTCGGCCTGCACGCGCACGCGGCCGCGCAGGCGGTTGAGCACCAGGGTCTGCTGGGTTTCGGCCAGGCCGATCTCCCACGGGCCGCCCGCGTGCTTGATGGACGACCAGGGCGATGCGCCCGTGCCGCCGTCGTGCCCGGCGATCACCAGGTGGTCGCTCTTGCACTTGGTCACGCCCGCGGCGATGGTGCCCACGCCCACTTCGGACACCAGCTTGGTGCTGATGCTGGCGTGCGGCGCCACGTTCTTCAGGTCGTGGATGAGCTGTGCCAGGTCTTCGATCGAATAGATGTCATGGTGCGGCGGGGGCGAGATCAGGCCCACGCCGGGCACGCTGTGGCGCAGCTTGCCGATGTAGTTGGTGACCTTGCCGCCGGGCAACTGGCCGCCCTCGCCGGGCTTGGCGCCCTGGGCCATCTTGATCTGGATCTGGTCGGCCGACGACAGGTATTCGGCCGTGACGCCGAAGCGGCCCGACGCCACCTGCTTGATGCGACTGCGCAGCGAGTCGCCGTCCTGCAGCGTCAGGTCGACCTCGACGTTCTCGGCGCCGATCACGCTCTTGAGCGTGTCGCCCTGCTTGATCGGAATGCCCTTCAGTTCCTGGCGGTAGCGCGCGGCATCCTCGCCGCCCTCGCCCGTGTTGCTCTTGCCGCCGATGCGGTTCATGGCCACGGCCAGCGTGGCGTGCGCCTCGGTGGAGATCGATCCCAGCGACATGGCGCCGGTGGCGAAGCGCTTGACGATCTCCTTGGCCGACTCGACCTCGTCCACGGCAATGGCCTTGGTCGGGTCGAACTTGAATTCGAACAGGCCGCGCAGAGTCATGTGGCGGCGGCTCTGGTCGTTGATGAGCTGGGCGTATTCCTTGTACGTGTTCCAGTTGTTGGCGCGCGTGGAATGCTGCAGCTTGGCAATGGCGTCGGGGCTCCACATGTGCTCTTCGCCGCGCGCGCGCCAGGCGTATTCGCCGCCGGCGTCCAGCATGGTTTCCAGCACCGGGTCGTCGCCGAACGCGGCCTTGTGCATGCGGATGGCTTCCTCGGCGATCTCGAACACGCCGATGCCTTCCACGCGGCTGGCGGTGCCGGTGAAGTACTTGACGATGGTGTCGGTGTTCAGGCCGATGGCCTCGAACAGCTGCGCGCCGCAGTAGCTCATGTACGTGGACACGCCCATCTTGGACATGATCTTCGACAGGCCCTTGCCGATGGCCTTCACGTAGTTGTAGATGGCTTTCTCGGGCGACAGGTCGCCCGGCATGCCGGCGTGCATCTCGGCCAGGGTTTCCATGGCGAGGTAGGGGTGCACGGCCTCGGCGCCGTAGCCGGCCAGCACGGCGAAGTGGTGCACCTCGCGCGCCGTGCCGGTCTCCACCACCAGGCCGGCCGTGGTGCGCAGCCCTTCGCGCACGAGGTGCTGGTGGATGGCCGACAGCGCCAGCAGCGCGGGGATGGCCACCTGCGTGGCGTTCACGGCGCGGTCGCTGATGATGAGGATGTTGGCGCCGCCCTTGATGGCATCGACCGCTTGCGCGCACAGCGAAGCCAGCTTGGCCTCCACGCCCTCGCGCCCCCAGTCCAGCGGGTAGGTGATGTCGATGGTCGCGCTCTTGAACTTGCCCTGCGTGTGCTTTTCGATGGCATGCAGCTTGGCCATGCCGGCGAAGTCCAGGATGGGCTGGCTCACTTCGAGCCGCATCGGCGGGTTGACCTGGTTGATGTCCAGCAGATTGGGCTTGGGGCCGATGAAGCTGTTGAGCGACATCACGATGGCCTCGCGGATCGGGTCGATCGGCGGGTTCGTCACCTGGGCGAAGAGCTGCTTGAAGTAGTTGTACAGCGGCTTGTTCTTGCCCGACAGCACGGCCAGCGGGCTGTCGTTGCCCATGGAGCCGATGCCCTCTTCGCCGTTCTTGGCCATGGGCGCCATCAGGAACTTGATGTCTTCCTGCGTGTAGCCGAAGGCCTGCTGGCGGTCGAGCAGGGGCAGTTCGGCCGGCAGCGGGCCGGCCGGCGCCTCGCCGCCCACGCTGTCGAGCTTGATGCGCAGGTTCTCGATCCACTGCTTGTAGGGCTTGGTGTTGACGACGTTGGCCTTGAGCTCCTCGTCGTCGATCATGCGGCCCTGCTCCAGATCGATCAGGAACATCTTGCCGGGCTGCAGGCGCCACTTGCGCACGATCTTGTTCTCGGGGATCGGCAGCACGCCGGACTCGGAGGCCATCACGACCAGGTCGTCGTCGGTGATGCAGTAGCGCGAAGGACGCAGGCCGTTGCGGTCCAGCGTGGCGCCGATCTGGCGGCCGTCGGTGAACACGATGGAGGCCGGGCCGTCCCACGGCTCCATCATCGCGGCGTGGTACTCGTAGAACGCGCGGCGGCGCTCGTCCATGGTGGTGTGCTGCTCCCACGGCTCGGGGATCATCATCATCACGGCCTGGCTGATGGGGTAGCCGGCCATGGTCAGCAGTTCGAGGCAGTTGTCGAACGTGGCGGTGTCGGACTGGTCGGCGAAGCTGATGGGGTAGAGCTTCTTGAGGTCGGCCGCGAGCACGGGCGAGGCCATCACGCCCTCGCGCGCCTTCATCCAGTTGTAGTTGCCCTTGACGGTGTTGATCTCGCCGTTGTGCGCCACGTAGCGGTACGGGTGGGCCAGCGGCCATTCGGGGAAGGTGTTGGTGGAAAAGCGCTGGTGCACCAGGCCCACGGCCGAGACGCAGCGCTCGTCCTGCAGGTCCAGGTAATAGGTGCCCACCTGGTCGGCCAGCAGCAGGCCCTTGTAGACCACCGTGCGGCTGGACATGCTGGGCACGTAATACTCTTTGCTGTGCTTGAGCTTGAGGTTCTGGATGGCGGCGCTGGCCGTCTTACGGATCACGTACAGCTTGCGCTCCAGCGCGTCCTGCACGATCACGTCGTTGCCGCGGCCGATGAAGACCTGGCGCAGGATGGGCTCCTTCTTGCGCACGGTGGGCGACATCGGCATGTCGCGGTTGACCGGCACGTCGCGCCAGCCCAGCAGCACCTGGCCCTCGGCCTTGATGGCGCGCTCCATCTCCTGCTCGCAGGCCAGGCGCGAAGCGTGCTCCTTGGGCAGGAAGATCATGCCGACGCCGTATTCGCCGGAGGGCGGCAGCACCACGCCGGTGGAGCCGTCGGGGGCCGTGCCGGCCCGGGCCATCTCTTCGCGGTAGAGCGCGTCGGGGATCTGGATCAGGATGCCCGCGCCATCGCCCATGAGCTTGTCGGCGCCCACGGCGCCGCGGTGGTCGATGTTTTCGAGGATCTTGAGCGCCTGCGTCACGATGTCGTGGCGCTTCACCCCCTTGATGTGGGCCACGAAGCCCAGGCCGCACGCGTCGTGCTCTTGGGTGGATGAATAGAGACCGTGCTCTTGCAGGTATTGGATCTCGGCAGCCGTCGTCATGGCGCTCTCCTCGGAAATGGGTCGCAGGGAGCGCAAGATTAGTGCATCGCAGCAAGGTCGGGCAAGCACTTTAAATGGGGTCAGATTCACATTATTTATGAGAATAGATCGCATTTATTTTTATTGGGGACACATCAAATTCAGGAGCAATGAAGCTTGTCACCATATGGCCTGAAGGAATTATTCGGGAATGGGCTTCGGCACGGCAGGCGGGCGGCCGGCCTTGCCCTTGACCACCCGCCGCTCCGTCTGCTGTTGCAACGCCTGCACGAACGCGGCGTCGCCCAGGGCCCAGCCGGTGAGCGCGGAATCAGTCAGCGCCTGCTGCTGCAGCCGGCCGACGCCCGCCTGCACCAGCGCGGCGTAGGCCGCCTCGCGGGCGAAGGGCGTGTTGCCCAGCGCCCAGAACAACGCATGCGGCGTGATGAGTCGGTCGTTGCGCAGGCCCAGGCAGTGGGCGTGGCTGGACCAGGGGTAGTCCACCGCCTGCGCGGTGGCGCCGGAGCGCACCGGGTTCAAATCCATGTAGGCCATGCACGCGAGCAGGTAGCGCTCGGGCTGCAGCACGGTGGAGCGGTAGCGCCCCTCCCACAGCGTGCCGGTGCGCGCGTGGCGGTTGTTGAAGTAGCGCACGTAGCTGCGCCCCACGGCCTGCATCATCAGCGGTAGCCCGTCGGCCGTCTGGGGGGTGGCCAGCAGGTGGAAGTGGTTGCCCATGAGCACGTAGGCATGGACGGCCACGCCGCAGCGGCGAGCCTGCTCGGTCAGCAGGGCCAGCATGGTTTCGTGGTCCTGCCGGTCGGCGAAGATGGCCTGGCGGTTGTTGCCACGCTGGATCACGTGGTGTGGGTAGCCGGCAAGGGTCAGGCGGGGCAGTCGGGCCATGGGGTCGCGCGAAGTGGAGCCAAGCGCCATGGTAGGGGGAATCCGTCCCCGATTCCGCATGCGCCATCCGTTCGGCGCGATTGCTACTATTTTTATAGTATCAAAGGCAAGCAAAACCCCGGCATGCGGCCAAAAACCCTCAAACCGTTGCCGGAACCGCCCCTGGCGCCGTGTCAGCCTCTGGCGGCAGGCCGAACCGCGCCGCCAAAGTCTGCTCCAGCCCGAACTCCGCCAAAATCGCCCGCAGCCGCTCGGCCGCGCTGCGCTTTTTCTGGCCGGTGTAGCGGGCCACGATCAGCTCGTTCTTCATGCTGTGCTCCCAGCCCACCAGCTCGGTCACCGTCACCTGGTAGCCGCTGGCTTCCAGGTGCAGGCAGCGCAGCACGTTGGTGATCTGGCTGCCCATCTCGCGCGTGTGCAGCGGGTGGCGCCACAGTTCGGCCAGCGGCGTGCGCGACAACTGCAGCGCCTTGCCCTGGCGCAGGCACGCGGCCACCTCGGCCTGGCAGCAGGGCACCAGCACCATCGCGCGCGCCTGCTTGGCCAGCCCGAAGGCGATGGCGTCGTCGGTGGCCGTGTCGCAGGCGTGCAGGGCCGTCACCACGTCGATGCGCTGCGGCAGCGCCGCGGCATCGGTGGATTCGGCCACCGACAGGTTCAGGAACGACATGCGCTCGAATGCCAGCCGCTGGGCCAGGGCGCGCGAGTGCTCCACCAGCTCGGCCCGCGTCTCGATGCCGTAGATGTGCCCGCGCCCCAGGGCCTTGAAGAACAGGTCGTACAGGATGAAGCCCAGGTACGACTTGCCCGCCCCGTGGTCCGCCAGCGTGGCCGCGTGGCCGTCCTGCGACAGCTCCTGCAGCAGCGGTTCGATGAACTGGAACAGGTGGTACACCTGCTTGAGCTTGCGCCGCGAATCCTGGTTGAGCCGCCCTTCCCGCGTGAGGATGTGCAGCGCCTTGAGCAGTTCGATGGACTGGCCCGGCCGCAGCTCCTGCAGCACCTGGTCTTCGGGCGAGGGCTTCGGCGCGGCCCGCCCCGCCGATGACGAAGAAGCGCCCCCCTGCCCGGCCGCAGCTTTGGCGCGCTTCATGCGCCCTCCCCTGCGCCGGCAGCGCCTGCCGGCGTGGCTCGCCCGGTCACCGGGCAGCGCGGACCGACGTCCAGCGCCTTCCAGCCTTCGGCGCCCAGTTCTTCCAGCACTTCGATGTTGCGCTCGAAGATCGCCTCGGCCTCGGGGAAGGCCTCCACCGCACGGTCAATGCTGTCCTCGCGCAGCAGGTGCAGCGTGGGATACGGCGCGCGGTTGGTGCTGTTGGTGACGTCGTCCACGTCGGTGCCGTCGAACTGGAACTGCGGGTGGAACGAGGCCACCTGCAGGATGCCGCCCAGGTCCATGGCCTCGACCAGATCGTCGGCCAGCGCGAGGAAGTCGTTGAAGTCCAGAAAATCCTCCATGCAGCCCGGCGCCATGAGCAAGGTGGTGTCGCGGCGCTCGGCGGAGATTTCGGCCAGCGCTTCCAGCTCGCGCTGCAGGTCTTCCAGCAGGCCCCGGCCATCGGTCGCCTCGCTCACCACGTAGTGGATCTGCGCCTTCACGTGCACCGCCTTGGCAAAGGGGCACAGGTTCAGGCCGATCACCGCGCGCTCCAGCCAGCGCACCATGTCCTCTTTCACGGTGTCGTGCGGAAAGGCGTGCAGGGCGGCGGTGGGCAATTCGGTCATGGGGGCTTTCTTCGGGGGCGCCCATTTTATCGGCCGGGCGCGGGTGGGCCTTGCGGCGGGCCGTTACGCCAGACCGCGGCAGCGGGCAACCCGCGCCGCCGAGCGATCAGGACAGTAGCCGCTGGCCGGTGAGGCGCCCGTGCTCGCGCACCGCGAAGCGGTCCGTCATGCCGGCGATGAAGTCCGCCACCGTGCGCATCCGCTGCACCTCGTCGCCAGCCGCAGCGCGCGCCGCGAAGCGCGGCTTCATCGCCTCGGGCGAGTCCGTGTAGGCCGCGAACAGATCGCGCACCACCTGCTGGGCCCGTCCGGTGGTTTCCATGACCTGAGGATGGCGGTACAGGTTCTGGAACAAAAAGCGCTTCAGCCCCTGCGACTGCGCGCGCATTTCGGCGCTGAACGCCACCAGGGGCGGCGCACGGCGCACGTCGTCCACCCGCGCCGGTGCGGACTGGGCGATGGCGGCGTTGGTCGCATCGATCACGTCGTACACCTGCGCGCTGAGCATGCGCCGGATCGCTTCGTTCAGAAGCCGCCGCTGGCCCGCCGGCGCCGCCAGGTGCGGGTGGTCGCGCTCGGCCTCGGCGCGGTAGCGCTCGAACAGCGGCACCTCGCTCAGTTGCGCCAGCGTGATGAGGCCGGAGCGCACGCCGTCGTCGATGTCGTGCGCGTTGTAGGCGATCTCGTCGGCCAGGTTGCACAGTTGCGCCTCCAGGCTGGGCTGGCCGCGCTGCAGGAAGCGCTGGCCGATGCCGCCGGGCTCCAGCGCCTCCATGCGCTCGGCGTTGGCGCGCGAGCAGTGCTTGAGAATGCCTTCCCGCGTCTCGAACGTGAGGTTCAGGCCGTTGTAGTCGGGATAGCACTCTTCCAGTTCGTCCACCACGCGCAGGCTCTGCAGGTTGTGCTCGAAGCCGCCGTGCGCGGCCATGCATTCATGCAAGGCATCCTGCCCGGCGTGGCCGAACGGGGTATGGCCCAGGTCGTGCGCCAGGGAGATGGCCTCCACCAGGTCCTCGTTGATGCGCAAAGAGCGGGCGATCGAACGGCCCAATTGCGCCACTTCGAGCGAGTGCGTCAAGCGCGTGCGGAACAGGTCGCCCTCGTGGTTCAGGAACACCTGCGTCTTGTAGACCAGCCGGCGGAAGGCGGTGGAATGCACGATGCGGTCGCGGTCGCGCTGGTACTCCGAGCGCGTGGGCGCCGCCGACTGGGGATGGCGGCGTCCCCGGGTATTGGCCGGGTCGCAGGCGTACGGTGCCAATCCAGGGGGCTGCATCGAAAGGGCTTTCACCGCTCGACTGTCTTCAATTTCATGCTATCCAAACAATAGCATTCAGACACAGCAGGCATCGATGACCTCGCGCACCAGCGCATCCGGCGCGGCACGCACCGCCGCACGCCCGGGGCCGTCGATCACCACGAAGCGGATCTCGCCCCCTTCGGATTTCTTGTCCACCCGCATCAGTTCGAGATAGCGGCCCGCATTGTCCGCCGCATCGATCACCGGGCCGCGCACGGGCAACCCCGCGCGCTCGATCAACTGGCGCAGTCGCTGCACGAAGGCCGCGTCCACCAGCCCCAGCCGGCACGACAGCTCGGCCGCCATCACCATGCCCGCTGCCACGCCTTCGCCATGCAGCCAGACGCCGTAGCCCATGCCCGCCTCGATGGCGTGGCCGAACGTGTGACCGAAGTTGAGAATGGCGCGCAGGCCGGCCTCGCGCTCGTCCTGGCCCACCACGAAGGCCTTGATTTCGCAGCTGCGCCGCACGGCGTGGGCCAGCGCGACATGGTCGCCGGCGCGCAGGGCATCCATCGCGGTCTCGAGCCAGTCGAGGAACGCCATGTCGGCGATCGGTCCGTATTTGAGGACTTCCGCCAGCCCCGCGCTCAATTCGCGGGGCGGCAGGGTGTCGAGCGTGGCCAGATCGCACACCACCAACTGCGGCTGGTAGAAGGCGCCGATCATGTTCTTGCCCAGCGGGTGGTTGATGGCGGTCTTGCCCCCCACCGACGAATCGACCTGCGCCAACAGCGTGGTGGGCACCTGCACGAACGGCACCCCGCGCATGTAGCTGGCCGCGGCGAACCCGGTCATGTCGCCCACCACGCCACCGCCCAGGGCGAACAGCACGGTCTTGCGGTCGCAGCCGTTGGCCAGCAGTGCGTCGAAGACGAGGTTGAGCGTCTGCCAGGTCTTGTGTTCTTCGCCATCGGGCAGGACGACCTGCAGCACCCGTGGGTAGCGCGCCGTCAGCGCAGCCTCAAGCCGCTGCGCATAGAGCGGCGCCACGGTCGAATTGGTGACGATCAGGGCCGACGCGGCGGCCGGCAGGGCCTGGTAGGTGGTCGGGTCGTCCAGCAACGATTCGCCGATGAGGATGGGGTAGCTGCGGTCGCCCAGGGCGATGTCCACCTGGGCGGGGCGATCGCCCGGCAACGCGTCGGCGGATGGGTGGGCGGTGCGGGAAAGGGGGGCCTGGGATGCCAGGGGCATGTCGTGATCCATGGTCGAGAGTCTAGCGGGCCGCCGGGCTCCCATGCGGACGGATCTCTGCACGCACAGGTCCGATCCGTACCGTGCTGCCAGGCATGCGGACATTCGAGGAGAGATGGGTGAGCGGCTCGCTGTACCAGCGCTGCCAGGGGCCAGCGGACGGATCGCAGCGTTGCCGAAAAGAAGCACCGCACCGGTGATGACCGGCGCGACAGTGAGCCAGCGTGGAAGCAGCGCCGCCGTCAGCCGACGGAGGCCAGTTCCAGTTGCATCGCGATGTGATTCACCAACGCCGCGACGGTCTTGCCCCGCCCCGTGGACACCACGTAGTGGGCCGTGGCCCGGTACAGCGCATCCCGCTGATGGTGCAGGTCCTTCAACCGGCCCAGCGGGTCCGCTCCCTGCAGCAGGGGGCGGGACGTGTCGTGCCGCACATGGCGAACGATGTCCTCGGGCGACGCGTCGAGATAGACCACCTTGCCGTGCGCCCTCAGGCGGTCGCGGTTGGGCGCACGCAGCACGGCGCCGCCGCCCGTGGCCAGCACATGTGCCGGGCCCGCGCCTCGGCCCGCGGTCAACTCATCGATCACCTGCTCTTCGATGTCGCGAAAGGCGGATTCCCCTTCACGATCGAAAAAACCACGGATCGAGCAGCCGATGCGCTGCTCGATCACGTGGTCCGAATCGATGAAGGGGATCCCCAGCCGCCGGGCGAGTTGACGCCCGACGGTGGATTTCCCGGAGCCTGGTAGGCCGATGAGGTGGAGACTCAGTTGGGATTGCTGCAACTGGTTGCCGTCCCGAACGGGCTCAGACGAGAAGCTGGAGGAACCGTCTTGTCCGTCAGGTCAGACGCTGCAGCCGATGCCAGGAAAGCAAAGAACGAACTGGATTCCGTACCGGACACAATGGCTTTGGCGGCCAACTCGAAATTCACCCAGAACGCGTATTGCTGTCCATAGGTCAAAGTGAATTCGGCAGAACCAGCGGCATCCGTCGTGACCGACGCCGGTGCGATCACCCCTGGAAGACCTGGAGTGAGTTGACCATTGCCGTTGACATCTTCACCGGCGTCCAGAATGCCGTTGCGGTTGTTGGCATCTTCATTCAGGCAGGAAATGATGCTACCGGCATTTTCTATCCACTGGTTATCCGCATCGCTGTAGACCAAACGACCCTTGCGATAGTAAGGCGGCCAGTAGGAAAGCGTCAGGTTCTGATTTGCGACCGGTGCGCCATTGGCATCGTTCACTTGCACCGAGAACGTCTTGCGATACGTCGTGTTCAGCTTCTCGATCGTGTTGTTGGCAGCGATGGAGATGAAGAGCGCCTGGCTGCTGATCGTGAGCGAAGACGTGGCCGTCACATTGGTGTTGGCAACGGTCGCACGAATCTGCACGCCGTTGGCGGCCGTGGACGTGGCACCGGAGATGAAGACATCCGTCGCCAAGCCGTTGGCATCCGTGACGGCGGAGCCCGTCTTGATGCTGCCACCGCTCAGATCCTGCACTGCCGTGAAGAAAACGGTCTTGCCCTTGACGGCGTTGCCGGCGGCATCACGCACCGTGGCGCGCAACTGGACCTGGTTGGCGGAGCTGCCTGCCACGTTCGGGGGCAAAGCGGCGGAAGACGTCTGCAGCACCAGCGAGGCTGGCGTCGAAGCGATGAAATTCAACGGCAGCGTGGTCACGGCACCGTTGTCCACCACCGCGCTGATCGTCGCCACCCCCACGGATGCGGCCGAAGCCTGGGTAGACGCAATGCCATTGGCATCGGTCGTCGCCTGGCTGGGAGACACCGAGCCGCGGGTGGTGCTGAACGAGATGACCTTGCCCGCCACACCGGCGCCGCCGGATGCGTAGCGCACAGAGACCGTCCGCGCCGTGTTGACCTCGACTTCGGTGTTGGCCGTGGGCGCCGAGAACGCGAAATCCACGCTGGTGACGTTGATGGAAATCTGGGTCTGTGCACCGGCGCTCTGGATGGTCACGGTGTCCGTACCGCTGCGCGTTGCCGCGTAAGCGAACGTCACGGCGCCATTGGCGTCCGTCGAAGTGCTGGCCATGGTGATGGCATTGCCCAGGGACGACGTGACGGCCACCGTGCTGGCGGCAATGGCCGCACCGCCGCTGTCCTTCACGCTCACTGCGAAATTGGTCGTGGCGCCGGTCAGGAGCGACGACGAACCCGATGCGGTCAACGTGGTACCCGTCACCGGAATGGTGATGGATTTCGTGATCGATCCCGACTTCACCGTGACGGCGATGTTGCGGTTGGAACGGTCCGTGCCGGCGGTCAACACCGCCGTCGCCTTGCCGTCTGCAGCCGTGGTGCCCACGATGCTTGCCAGCGTGCCGCTGGATGCCGTGAACGACACCGCCTGTGCGGACAGCGCGTTGTTGGCGGCGTCCTTCACCACGGCGGTCAACGTCAGGCCGGTCTTGTCGGCCGACGCCAGGCCCGTGGCAGACGTCAAGATTTCCACAGAGGCTGCCGTGCTGACCGGAGTCGTTCCTCCGGGCGTGGTGCCAGCGCTCCCCCCGCCGCCACCGCAAGCGACCAGAGTGGCAGCCAGCGATAGGGCAATGATTTTGATGAATGACTTCATTATTTACCTATAGTTAACGAACTGGTCCGCGATCGGAAATGACCTTGGGTGTGATGAATACCAGCATTTCCCGCTTCGTGGATTCTTTGGTCCGGCTCTTGAAGAGGTTGCCCACCACCGGCACATCACCCAGCACGGGAATTTTATTTTCCTGGTTGGTTTCTTCCATCTCGAAGATACCCCCGATCACCACGGTCCCGCCATTTTCGATCAACACCTGGGTCTTGATGTGCTTGGTGTCGATGGCCACGCCCTGCGTCGTGCTCTCGCCACGGCTGTCCTTGTTGACATCCAAATCAAGAATGATGTTGCCCTCCGGGGTGATCTGCGGCGTCACTTCCAGCTTCAGCACCGCCTTCTTGAAGGCGATGGTGGTGGCGCCGTTGGGAGCCGTGACGGAGTAAGGGTACTCCGTGCCCTGCTCGATCAAGGCCTTCGTCTGGTCTGCCGTGATCAAACGCGGGCTGGACACGATCTTGCCTTGGCCGTCGGCCTCCATCGCCGACAGCTCCAGGGTCAGGAAACGGTTGGCCGCCGAATTGAAGATGGATAGGGCAAACGAGCCCACCGCACTCGTCGTGGACAGCTGCGCCGGCAGATTGACGAACGTGCCTCCAGGATCGGTGGCCGAGGAACTGGCGCCGCTCGTGGACACGGCGTTGCTGTAACTCGTGCCGAAGGCGACACGGTTGTTGCCACCGATGCCGTAGCCACCGTCGCCGCCGCGGCTGGCCCTCAGGTCAGACGCACCCAGCTTGACGCCGAGCGATCGTCCGAAGGTGTCGCGCGCTTCGACAATCCGGGCTTCGATCATGACCTGGCGCACCGCCACATCCAGCGTCGACAACAGTTGCCGCACCTCTTCCAGCTTGCTCGGCGTGTCCGTCACGAAAAGCTGATTGGTCCGAGGCTCGGAAATGGCACTGCCACGCTCGGAAAGAAAGCGCGTGGACGTGCCGCTGGTACCGCCGCTGTTCGTGCTGGTCGCCAGTTGGGTCACCATGTCTGCCGCCTTGGCATAGTTCAACTGGAAGGCTTGCGTGCGCAGCGGCTCGAGCTTCTGGATCGCGAGCGCCGCCTCGTAGTCCTTCTTGGTGCGGGCATCGATTTCGTCCTTGGGCGCGATCCAGAGCACCGTGCCGGACTTGCGCATGCCGAGTCCCTTGGCGTCCATGATGATCTGCAGGGCCTGATCCCATGGCACGTCCTTCAGACGCAGCGTGAGCGCGCCGGTGACGGTGTCAGAAGTGACGATGTTGAAGTTCGTGAAGTCCGCAATCACCTGCAGCAATGAACGCACTTCGATGTTCTGGAAATTGAGCGACAGCTTTTCGCCGCTGAACCCGGGGCCCTGCGTCAGCTTGCTCAGGTCCACCTTCTTCTGGCGGATTTCCACCACGAACTGGTTGTCGCTCTGGTAGGCGCTGTGCTCCCACTCGCCGATGGGATCGATGGTCATCCGAACGCGCTCACCTTGCTGCGATGTCGTGACGATCTGCACCGGGGTGCCGAAGTCCGTCACATCCAGGCGGCGGCGCAAGCCTTCCGGCAGCGACGATTTCAGGAATTCGACCACCAGGCCCTTGCCTTGCTGACGCAGGTCCACGCCGACCTGGTTGTTGGCCAGGCCCACGATCACGCGGCCCGCGCCATCGCTGCCGCGGCGGAAGTCGAGGTCACGCAGGGGCAGGACATCGCTGTTGCGGTCTTCCGCGAAAACTGCCACCGGCGCCGGTTGCGCCGCCGCCGTGTTCGACACGGGCTCCAGCGCCACCATCAAGGACTTGCCCTGGATTTCAGCACGGTACGACGTGGGTTGCTTGAGGTTCAGGACGACGCGGGACCGGTCGCCTGCCTGCACGATGTTCACGGACTTCAGATTGCCCTGGTTGACTTCCACCAGCGACTTGCCCGTCGCATTGGTCGTCGCCGGGAAATCAAGCGCGATCCTGGCCGGGGCCTGAATGGCAAAACCAGTCGGCAGGGTGGAAAGGGGTTGCGACAAATCGATGCGCACCAATTCGGTACCGCCCTGCATGACCCCCTGGACGGCCTCGATGGCGGTCTGAGCATAGGCCCAGGTGCTGCCCAGCGATGCCACAGCAGCCAACAACAACGCCCGATAGCGTGTACCAAAACTGTTTTTCTGAATCATTTCTTCCCCTCTTGGAGATCGAGCGTGGTCTGACGCTCTATCCAGTCACCCGTTGCATCCTGAACGATTTCCCGCAGCTGAATGGCTGTTTCAGTGATTTGGGTAATCCTTCCATAATTCTGTCCAAGGTAATTACCAACTCGAACCTGGTACAACAAGTTATCCACCTTGAGCAAGGCTGTCGGCGTGCCGGTTTTATTCAAACTGCCGACCATGGACATGGTATCCAGGGGATAAGCTTCCAAAGGCTCCTTGCGTCGCGCCATTTCTGGGGCAATCAAGGTGGCATTGGCCGCCAATTGGGTCGAGTCACGCCTCAGGGCCTGCGTCAATTTGATGGAATTGAAAGGGTCCGTTGCTCCATCCGCCTGATAGTTTTGCGGCTGGAATTGCTTGGGTTCGGTGAGGGGGGTAATGCGCGGCTTGGTGTTGGCACGCAAATCCGTCATCCACTGGCGAAGCTCGTCCTGTCCCGAAGATTCGCAACCCATCAACGCCGCGCAGACTGCCAGCAAAGCGATGTGCCACATTCTCATTTCTTCGCTCCACCCGCCGCCTGGCGCTGCGCCTGAATTTCTTCAGGGTCCAGATAGCGGAACGTTCTCGCCGTGGCTTCCATCGTGAGGGTGCCGCCATCCTTGCCTGCAGGGAGGATGGAAATATTATTCAGCGTCACGATCCGAGAAAGATTGGCAATATCAGCGGCAAATGCACCGATATCATGGTATCGGCCGGTCACTCTAATAGAAATCGGCAACTCCGCATAATAATCCCTGACCACGATCTGGCCCGGCTTGAACGATTCGAACTGTAAACTGCGACCCAGGCCTGCCTGATTGATATCAGACAAAAGAGCCGCCATCTCCGCCTTGCTCGGCAACTGCTTTTCCAGCTGGATCACATACTGCTGCACCTGCTCGCGCTGCTTCTTGAGCGCGTCCAGACTCACGGCCTTTACGAGCTTCTTTTCATAATCGGCGCGCAAGGTGAGTTCCTTGGCCTGCTCGGCTTCCAGCTCCGCCTCGTACTCATTCAGCTTGAAGAACCACAGGAAGGTAGCGATGCCCGCCGCGATGGCGATGCAAAGCAGGATTCTCGGCAGCACCGGCCACAGAGAAGGATCTTTGGGATCGAGGTTGCGGAACTGCCGCTGCAAGCTGGATTGCAGCGCCACAAAGTCCACGGAAGACGCTTTTTTCGTTGCCATGATCACTTTCCAACCGCTTTGGGCGCAGTGGCAGGGGTACTTGCAGCGCCAATGGCTTTTTGCGCCTCGCTCGTGCGCATCAGCCGAAACCGGAGGTTGAAGGAGGCCACGCGGCGCTGTTCCCTCGGGTTCAGCGCGATGTTGGCCGCAACGATCTCTAACAATTCGGGCTTGGAGAACCACGGTGTGTTGTCCGCCAGATTGCGCAGCATCTCCGACACACGCTCGTTCGATTGCGCCATCCCCTGCATCGTGATCACCTGGTCGACTTGCTTGAGATTGGTAACGTAAACCCCATCTGGCAGCTGTTGAACCAACTCATTGAGCAAGTGCACCGGCAGATTACGATCCGACTGCAGGTCCTCCACGGCCTTCTGGCGCGCGCGAAGGGCCGCGATTTCTTCTTCGATGGTCGCGATTTCCTTGATCTGGCCTTCCAGAACCTTGATCTCGCTTTGCAGGAACGTGTTCTTGTCCTGCTGGGCGGTGATGACCATCTGGTACCACCAATAGATACCGCCGGCAATGGCGAGCCCCACCAGAAAGGACGCGAACATCGTTGCCTGGAACGATTCCTTGCGGCGTTTTCGGGCCGCCTCGCGATGGGGAAGCAGGTTGATGAGAATCACTGCAGAAACCTCCGCATGGCCAGACCACATGACGTGAGGTAGGAAGGCGCCTCGCGAACCATCTTCTTCAATCGTACGGCGCTTCCGATCTCCATGCCGTCGAACGGATTGATGGCAGTGCAGGCGCAGCCTGAATGCTGGGTCACGGCCTCGGTCAAGCCTGGCAGGGGCGCTGAGCCGCCCGCGAGCATGATGTGATCGACTCGGTTGTATGGCGTGCTGGTGAAGAAGAACTGCAGGGCACGGCCGATTTCCTGTGCCATGCTTTCCACGAAGGGACGCAGCACGGCCGACTGATAGTCTTCCGGCAGATCGCCGCTGCGCTTCTTGCCTTCGGCCTCTTCCAGCGAGAACCCGTATTGCCGCACGATCAGTTGCGTCAGCTGCGCGCCGCCGAAGGCCTGGTCGCGGTCGTACAGCACTTCGTCGTTGCGAAGCACCTGCATGCTGGTGGTCAAGGCGCCGACTTCGAACAGCGCGACCAAGGCATCGTTGCCGTGGTTGGGCAGCGCTTCGATCAGACGCCCCGCAGCCAGCCGGGAGGCATGCGATTCGATGTCGACGATCACGGGCTTGAGGCCCGCCGCTTCGGCCAGGCCCTGGCGGTCCTGCACCTTTTCACGGCGAGACGCCGCGATTAGCACATCGACATCGCCGGGCGAGCTCTTGCTTGGGCCGACCACGCAGAAGTCCAGGCTCACTTCATCGAGCGAGAACGGGATGTACTGGTTGGCTTCGGATTCCACCTGCACTTCCAGCTCCTGCTCGGACATGCCGCCGGGCAAGGTGATGCGCTTGGTGATGACGGCCGATGGCGGCAAGGCCAATGCCACGTTTTTCGTGCGGGTGCCGCTCTTTTTGACCAGCCGGCGCAGGGCCTCGGCGACCTCATCGAATTTTTCGATGTTGCCGTCGGTGATCCAACCGCGCTCCAACTGCTCGATCGCACATCGCTCCAGTACCAGCCCTCCCGCCTTGTCGCGCCCCAACTCCACCAGCTTGACGCTCGAGGAACTGATGTCGATACCCAGCAGTGGCGCGGACTGGCGACTGAACAAAGACCCCAAAGAGATCAAGATTAGCCCCCGTAACTTGCCAATTTGACGCAACAAAACTTAACACTTCACATGAATGCTATCAGTAAGGTTGCAGGCCAGCCAAGAGTTTTACGGCGCTGTTACGGGGCGAACGTTGTCAAAAGCACACGCTCATTTGCCGCCTCTTCCGATACCGATATTCATGCGCCTGTGGTATAGGTGCGCCACTCTCGCGAGCGATTTGGCAGACGGCCGAGGCCCATATTTTTATAATGGCCGGTTGCTCTCTCCTGGAACGCTATGCCGTCATCACCTACCGACAAGACCCCCAACCCGAATCCGCCGAAACGGCCGGCATGGTGGCGCTGGATCGTCCGCAGTGCAGCGTGGTTGCTGGGACTGGCGGCAGCCGGCGCCGTGGGCGTGGCGCTCACGATCGCCGTCGCGTTGGCGGTGGCCTATCCCAATCTGCCGGACATTTCGGACTTGGCGGACTATCGGCCCAAGCTGCCGATGCGGGTGTACTCGGTCGAAGGCGCATTGCTGGGGGAGTTCGGCGAGGAACGGCGCAACCTCACCCCCATCCAGGACATCCCCAAGGTCATGACCAATGCGGTGCTGGCGATCGAAGACGCGCGCTTCTTCCAGCACGGCGGCGTGGACTACAAGGGCGTGGTGCGCGCAGCGCTGGCCAACCTGGGCCGCGTGAAGAGCCAGGGCGCCTCGACGATCACGATGCAGGTGGCCCGGAACGTTTATTTGTCGTCCGAAAAAACATTTACCCGGAAAATTTACGAAATATTACTAACCTTCAAATTGGAGCACCTGCTGACCAAGAACCAGATTCTCGAGATCTACATGAATCAGATTTATCTCGGAAACAGGGCATACGGTTTTGCAGCGGCTTCGGAGGCTTATTTCGGCAAGCCGCTGCAGAGCATTTCCATCGCGGAGGCCGCCATGTTGGCCGGGCTACCCAAGGCCCCTTCGGCCTACAACCCCATCAGCAACCCCAAGCGCGCCCGCATCCGCCAGCTGTACATCATCGACCGCATGCAGGAGAACGGCTTCATCACCGCGCAGGAGGCCGCCGCCGCCAAGGAAGAGGACCTGAAGATCCGCTCCGGCCCGGATTCCACCCGCATCCACGCCGAGTACGTGGCCGAAATGGCCCGCCAGCTCATCTTCGCCCAGTACGGCAACGAGGCCTATACCCGCGGCCTGAACGTCTACACCACCCTCAATGCCGGTGACCAGGAAGCGGCCTATGTCGCCCTGCGCAAGGGCATCATGGATTACGAACGCCGCCAGCACTACCGCGGGCCCGAGAAGTTCGTGGCCTTGCCCACCAACGCCCAGGAAGCCGAGGACGTGATCGACGATACCCTCGCCCTGCATCCCGACAACGGCGACGTGATGTCGGCGGTGGTGCTGGAGGCTACGCCCAAGAAGATCGTGGCAGCGCGCGCCAGCGGGGAGCCGATCGAGATCACCGGCGACGGCCTGAAGCCCGCCCAGTCGGGCCTGAGCGACAAGGCGCCGCCGAATGTCAAGATTCGCCGCGGCGCCGTGATCCGCGTGATCCAGACCCCCAAGAAGACCTGGGACATCACCCAGCTGCCGGAAGTCGAGGGCGCCCTGGTGGCGGTCGATCCGCGCACCGGCGCCATCAAGGCCCTGGTGGGCGGCTTCGATTTCGACAAGAACAAGTTCAATCATGTGACGCAGGCATGGCGCCAGCCAGGGTCGAGCTTCAAGCCGTTCATCTACTCGGCCGCGCTGGAAAAAGGCTTCACGCCGGCCACCGTGGTGAACGATGCCCCGCTGTTCTTCAGCGCCGGCGTCACGGGCGGCCAGCCCTGGGAACCCAAGAACTACGACGGCAAGTACGACGGCCCGATGACCCTGCGCACTGCGCTGGCGCGCTCCAAGAACGTGGTGTCCATCCGCGTCCTGCAGGCGGTCGGCCCCAAGAACGGCCAGGAATGGGTATCCAAATTCGGCTTCGACGCCGAAAAGCACCCGCCCTACCTGACCATGGCGCTGGGCGCGGGGTCGGTCACGCCCATGCAGATGGTGTCGGCCTATTCGGTGTTCGCCAACGGCGGCTACCGCGTGAACCCCTACCTGATCAGCCGCGTCACCGACCACAAGGGCCGCATCCTGTCGGACTTCCAGCCGCCGGCCACCTCCGACAACCCCCGTGCAATCGATGCGCGCAACGCCTTCGTGATGGACAGCCTGCTGCAGGAAGTCACCCGCTCCGGCACGGCGGCGCGTGCACAGGCCACGCTCAAGCGCCCCGACCTGTACGGCAAGACCGGCACGACCAACGATGCCGTCGATGCCTGGTTCGCTGGTTTCCAGCCCACGGTGGCCGCGGTGACCTGGATCGGCTACGACACGCCCCGCAACCTGGGCAGCCGCGAAACCGGCGGCGGGCTGAGCCTGCCGATCTGGATCAGCTTCATGGAGCGCGCGCTCAAGGGCGTCCCGGTGGCCGAGCCCACCGTGCCGCCCGGCGTGGTGAACGTGGGCGGAGAATGGTTCTATGAGGAGTTCGCCCGCAACGCGGGTGTCGCCAGCGTGGGCATGGAAGACGCCTCCGCCGCCGTGCCAGGATCGCCGCCGCAGGCGCCCCCGCCGACCGAGGAGCGCAACCGGATCCTGGATCTGTTCCGCAATTGACCCCATGTGCCGCCGCCACGCGGCCCCTCAAAGAAAAGCCCTTGCGCGGCCATCGCGCAAGGGCTTTTTTGTTACAGGCCGAAGGCGCTCAGGGCGCGAAAGACAGCGCCAGTCCCGACTGCTCGCTGGCGCTGCGGTCCAGGGCTTCGAAGAACTCGCCCGCCCCCTTGGTGTCCATCCAGCGCTGGCCGTCGAACCGGTAGTGGTAGCCGCCGGACTGCGCGGCCAGCCAGATTTCGTGCAGCGGCTTTTGCAGGTTGATGACGATCTGGCTGCCGTTCTGGAACGCGATGGTCACCATGCCTCCGGAGCGTTGCGCGTCCAGGTCGGCGTCCGAGGTGTCGTTGATGCGATCGCAGCCTTGCTCGACAGCGAGCAGGAGCTTTTCCGCGTGGTCCAGGAATTCGAGGTCAGTCATTAGAATCGGCGGATGTTGAGAGCATCGCAAATTCTAGTCAGGACGCTTGCCCTTGCTGCGAGTGCGGCGGCCCTGTCGGGCTGCGGCCAGCGCGGCCCGCTGTACCTGCCCACCGACCCCGCTGCCAGCCAGCGGGCCACCCTGCCCCAGACGCTGGACCCGATGCGCGACACGCCCACGCCGGCGCCGATCGTCCCCACCGCCCCCTCCCGTTCCGCTTCCTCCCCGACTCCATGACCTTGCCTGCCCTGCCCGGCCATCCCCACATCGCCTACCGCGGCGACGCACTGTTCATCGAACAACTCCCCCTGGCCGACTTGGCGCGGCAGCACGGCACGCCGCTGTACGTCTATTCGCAAGCGTCCATGCTGGACGCGCTGGCCGCCTACCAGCGCGGCTTTGCCGGCCGCCAGGTGCAGATCTGCTACGCCATGAAGGCAAACTCGTCGCTGGCGGTACTGCAGCTTTTCGCGCGCCAGGGCTGCGGTTTCGACATCGTGTCCGGTGGCGAGCTGGAACGCGTGCTGACCGCCGGCGGCGATCCGCGCAAGATCATCTTCTCGGGCGTCGGCAAGACGCGGGCCGAGATGCGGCAGGCCCTGCAGGCCGGCATCGGCTGCTTCAACGTCGAGAGCGAGTCCGAACTGGCCGTGCTGAGCGAAGTGGCCGTGGCCTTCGGCACGAAGGCGCCGATCAGCATCCGCGTCAATCCCAACGTGGACCCGAAGACGCATCCCTACATTTCCACCGGGCTCAAGGGCAACAAGTTCGGCGTGGCACACGAGCGCATCGTCGCGGCCTACCAGCACGCCGCGTCGCTGCCGGGGCTGACGGTGGCCGGCATCGACTTCCACATCGGCTCGCAGATCACCGACGAGACACCCTACCTCGACGCGACCGATCGACTGCTCGACCTGATCGAGGAGATCGAGGCCGCAGGCATTCCGATCCACCACATCGACTTCGGCGGCGGCCTGGGCATCGATTACAACGGCGACACGCCACCGGCCGCCGATGCGCTGTGGGCCAAGCTGCTGGCCAAGCTGGATGCGCGCGGCTTCGGCGACCGCCATTTCATGATCGAGCCCGGCCGCTCGCTGGTGGGCAATGCCGGGGTGTGCGTGACCGAGGTGCTGTACGTGAAGCCCGGCGAGCAGAAGAACTTCTGCATCGTCGATGCGGCGATGAACGACCTGCCGCGCCCCGCGATGTACCAGGCGTTCCACGCCATCGTGCCGGTGCAGGCGGCCGCGGCCGGCGCAGCGGCCGGGGTGTACGACGTAGTGGGCCCGGTGTGCGAGAGCGGCGACTGGATCGGCCGCGACCGCACGCTGGCGGTGCAGCCGGGCGACCACCTGGCCGTGCTGTCGGCCGGCGCGTACTGCAGTTCGATGGGCAGCAACTACAACACGCGCGCCCGCCCGGCCGAAGTGCTGGTGGATGGCACGCAGGCCCACCTGATCCGCGCGCGCGAATCGGCGGCCGACACCTTCCGCCACGAGAAACTGGTGGGCTGACTGGCCAACGCTTGATTCGCATCAAGCCCTGGGCACGGGGGGCGGCCTACATTGGCATTTTTCAAGAATGCTGCATGCCATGGCCCTGGAACCGCTGGAACTGTACCGAGACAAGCACCACGCCTGCCTGATGTTCTCCGACCTCATCGAGGAGGACGGGCAGGCCGTTCAGGCCAATCAATTCCTGATCGTGGACGGCGACACGGGCGCCATCATCGACCCGGGCGGCAACCTCGCCTTCAACGAACTGTTCATGGGAATGTCCAAGCATTTCCCGCCGCACAAGCTGTCGTACCTGATCGCCTCGCATGCCGACCCGGACATCATCGCCTCGCTCGACCGCTGGATGACCAGCACCAAAGCCACGCTGGTGATCTCGCGCGTGTGGGAGCGCTTCGCGCCGCATTTCACCAAGGTCGGCAAGACGGAGAACCGGGTGATCGGCGTGCCAGACGGCGGCGGCCACCTGCCGCTGGGGCGGCACGAGCTGGTGCTGCTGCCAGCGCACTTCATGCACTCCGAGGGCAACTTCCACTTCTACGACCCGGTCAGCCGCATCCTCTTCACGGGGGACCTGGGCGTGTCGATGACCTCGGGCACCGAGGCGCGCGAGCCCGTGACCGATCTGGCGCCGCACATTCCGCGCATGGAAGGGTTCCACCGCCGCTACATGGTGTCCAACAAGATCCTGCGGCTGTGGGTGCGCATGGTGCGGCAGATGGACATCGCCATGCTGGTGCCCCAGCACGGCGCGCCGATCATGGGCCCGAAGGCCATCGGCGATTTCTTCGACTGGATCGAGAACCTGATGTGCGGCATCGACCTGTTCGACGACCGGGCCTACCAGTTCCCCACGGCCTTCATCGACCCGGCCACCCGGCAGGTGCGGCCGGCGCTGCACGCCGTGCAGGGGCGATCCTAGCCAAAAGGGCCGCCAGCGCAATCAACACTAGGGCATATTGCTATTATTTCAATAGCATCATGCCGTGCGGGCGGCCACCGGGCGCCGGGCGTAGCGCTTCCACACGCGCCAGCCCAGCAGCGTGCCCAGGATGGCCGCGTACACCGCCACCTCGGCGAAGTTGTTCTTGCCCGCGCGCATCCAGAAAAAGTGCAGCAGCGCCAGCCCCGCGACCGCATAGACGATCCGATGCAGCGCCTGCCAGCGCTTGGCGCCCAGCCAGCGGATGGCGCGATTGAACGACGTGGCCGCCAGCAGCGTGAGCAGCACGATGGCCAGCGTGCCCACCAGGATGAAAGGCCGCTTGCCGATGTCGTACACGATCTCCGGCCAGTCGAAGCCCATGTCCAGCCAGGCGTAGGCCATGAGGTGCAACACCGCATAGAAATACACGAACAGCCCCAGCATGCGCCGAAAGCGCGCCAGGGCCGGCGTGCCCGTGATGACGCGCAGCGGCGTGACCGCCAGCGCCAGGCACAGGGCCCGCAGCGTCCAGTCGCCACTGGACCGGATGAGCGTCTCGGCCGGGTTGGGGCCGAGCCGGTCGGTGGCGGCGCCGAACACCAGCCACGCTAGCGGCAGCAGGCACAGGGCGAACACCACCGGCTTGGCGGCGGGATGCATCAGCAGTTTTTTCATGGCGGCAGCCCTCGAAGGCGCTGGAGGCGGGATGTCGGACGCGGAACGGGTCAGTAGAACTTCTTCAGGTCCATGCCGGCGTACAGCGAGGCCACCTGGGCCTCGTAGCCGTTGAACATCAGCGTCTTGCGCTTCTTGGCGAACAGGCCGTCCTCGCCGATGCGCCGCTCGGTGGCCTGGCTCCAGCGCGGGTGGTCCACGTTCGGGTTCACGTTGGAATAAAAGCCGTATTCCTGCTTGGCGGCCTTGTTCCAGGCCGTGCCCGGCTCCTTGTCGGTCAGGCGGATCTTGACGATGCTCTTGGCACTCTTGAAGCCGTACTTCCAGGGCACCACCAGCCGCACCGGCGCGCCGTTCTGGTTGGGCAGCACTTCGCCGTACATGCCGAAGGTGAGCAGCGTGAGCGGGTGCATGGCCTCGTCCATGCGCAGACCCTCGGTGTAGGGCCAGTCGAGCACGGCGGAGCCAACGAAGGGCATGGTCTTCTTGTCGGCCAGCGTGACGAACTCCACGTACTTGGCGCTGCCCTGCGGCTCCACGCGCTTGAGCAGTTCGGCCAGCGAATAGCCTACCCACGGAATCACCATGGACCAGCCCTCGACGCAGCGCAGGCGGTAGATGCGCTCTTCCTGGGCGCTGAGCTTGATGAGGTCCTCGATGCCGAACTTGCCCGGCTTGTTGACCAGCCCCTCCACCTCGACCGTCCAGGGCGTGGTCTTCAGGGTGTGGGCGTTGCGGGCCGGGTCGGCCTTGTCCACGCCGAACTCGTAGTAGTTGTTGTAGGTGCTGGCGTCCTTGTAGTCGGTCACCTTTTCCATGGTGTTGGCGCCCGCCACCGCCGATTTGCCGCCGGCCAGCGCCGCCAGCTTGCCCGGGCGCGCGGCCTGGGCGCCGGCATCGCGCGCGGCCCAGGTGGCCAGGGCCGCCCCGGCAGCGCCGCCGGCCATGAGCTTGATGAGGTCTCGCCGACCTTCGTAGACGGCGCGGGGAGTGATTTCGCTGCTGGCGGCGTGGATGAAGCCGTTGTCTCTGCGGGGAATCGGCATGGGGAATCCTTGTGGTTCGGGGGGACGATGCCGGTTATACGCGCACCGGCCCCGAAAGGATTCATTGTGGGCTACAACGTTCCGTAGCTGTGCAGCCCCGACAGCCACATGTTCACGCCCAGGAAGGCGAAAGTGGTCACGCCCAGCCCCACCAGCGCCCACCAGGCGGACACGGTGCCGCGCAGGCCCTTCATCAGGCGCATGTGCAGCCAGGCCGCGTAGTTGAGCCACACGATCAGCGCCCAGGTCTCCTTGGGGTCCCAGCTCCAGTAGCCGCCCCAGGCCTCGGCCGCCCAGAGCGCGCCCAGCACCGTGGCGATGGTGAAGAAGGCGAAGCCCACGGCGATGGCCTTGTACATGACATCGTCCAGCACCTCGAAGGACGGCAGCCGGGCCGCGATGCGCCGGCGGCCCAGCAGGATGCCCGCCACGATGAACGCCGACACGCCGAAATACACCATCCAGTAGCCGCCGCCGTTCTCGGTGGCGCCCTGGCGGAACACGATGGGCTCGAAGCACAGCACCACGCCCAGCAGCCACAGGGGCGCGAGCTTGTACCAGCGCGTCTCGCCGGCCTGCTGCTTGATGAGGTAGGCGAACGCCACCATGGCCGACAGCGCGAAGGTGCCGTAGCCGATGAAGTTGGCGGGCACGTGCAGCTTCATCCACCAGCTCTTCAGGGCCGGCACCAGGGGCTGGATCTCGTGCGCCTCGCGCACCACGGTGTACCAGAGCAGAAAGCCCACGGCGGCGCTGACCACCAGCATGACGAAGCCGCCCAGTGCGCGGGTCTCGTACTGCGCTTCGTAATAGAGGTAGAAGGCCGCCGTCATCCAGCAAAACAGCACGAACACCTCGTACAGGTTGCTGACCGGGATGTGGCCCACGTCGGCGCCAATGAGGTAGCTCTCGTACCAGCGCACCAGCGTGCCGATGAGCGCCATGCCGATGCCCACCCACGCCAGGCGCGAGCCCAGCAGCGACAGGGTGCGGCCCTCGCCGCGGGAGAACATGCCGATCCAGTAGAACGCCGTGCTCATGAAGAACAGCATGCTCATCCACAGGATGGCGGACTGGCTGGACAGGAAATACTTGAGGCCGAACACCGTGTCGGCGCGCGCCAGGCTGCCGGCGCCGTCCTGCTGGTACAGGCCGATGGCCGCCAGCGCGAAGGCGGCCACCACCACCATCAGCACCCTCAGCGGCCGCCAGAACCAGCCCAGCCACACGGTGCAGGGAATGGCGCCGAGCAGGATGCCTTTTTCGTAAACATCCATGAACGCGCCGTAGCGCTGCAGCGCGAACAACCCGCCCGCCGCGACCAGCGCTGCGAAGACCCAGTCGAAGGCATTGCGCCGGGCCAGGAACCCTTCGTTCAGGGTGATGGTGCGGTCGGCGCGATTCGTGCGATCGCGGGCAGCGTCCGTGGCGGCGGTGTTCATGCGGTGTCTCCGTGGGGCCGCGCCCCGATGAGTTTGTCGGTGAGCCGGGCGAACTCGCGGTCGCCGTCCAGCGTCTTGCGGTTGCTCGACAGCGCCATGGTGGCCTGGGCGCCCCCGTCCTTGGGCACCAGCCACACCCACAGGCGCCGTTCGCGCACGTACAGCATCGAAAACACGCCGATGATCAGCAGCGCGCAGCCAAGGTACACGATGTTCTTGCCCGGCGCGCGCGCCACCTGGAAGACGCTGGCCTGCACCTGGGTGAAGTCCTTGAGTTCGAACGCCAGGGGCACTGGGTAGGCCTGCGCGTCGCTGAGCGACAGCACCGCCTGCGTCATGAACGCCTGGGTGGCATCGCTCTGCGCCAGGGGTTTCAGGCCCGCACGCTCGCGCGTCAGCTGGGCCAGCTCGAACAGCGCGCCGTTCAGGATGCGGATCAGCACCTCGCCCGCGCGCTCGCGTTCGGCCGGCGGCACGTTGGCCTCCATGAAGTCCGAGATCGCCTGCAACCCGCCGCGGCCCGGCGTGCCACCCTTGCCCGTGGTGGCACCTGCCGCGCCGGCGTCCGCCCCGGCAAAGAGCGACAGGGCGCGCACGGTCGACTGCGCCAGCTGCTCGGCCAGCTCGGGGCGCGCGGGGTCCACCGCCTTGGCCACGTACCGGCGCACCGCCTGCTCGCGCAGCGCCGGATCGGCCAGCGCCACGCGCATGCGCACGAAGCCCTGCATGCTGCCCTGGTCGTCCACCGGAATGCGCAGGAAGCGAAACGGCTCGGAAGGCGTGTCGCGCACGCCGAGCAGGAAGGCGGGCTGCCCGTCGCCCGCGTCCAGCGGCAGCATGTAGTTGTGGAACTCGCGCGCCTGGCCCGCCGCGTCGCGCAGCTTGTAGCTCACACTGGGGCCGATGTTGCGCAGCTCCTTGCGGGTCACCGTCTTGTTGCCCGCGCCCAGGCGCGCCTCGATGGCCTGGCGCAGGTCCACCTTGCGCACGTCCGCGCCGGAGGTGACGGCGCCGGTGTCGGTGAAGTTCTCGACGTTGATGGTGCGCAGCGCGGTGAACTCCAGCGTGAACGGCTGGCCCGCGGCGCTGGCGGTGAGCGGCGTGGAGCTGCCCACCACGCCCTCCACGTCGAAGGGCGCTATGCCGGGCGCGAGCGGCACCGCGCGCAGCTGCAGGCGCGAGCCGCCGTCGTCGAAGCTCGACTGGTAAATCTCGATGCCGCGGTAGCTCGCCGGGTGGTTGACCTCCACGCGCGCGGGCGTGGCCTCTCCGGTGGCCTTGTCGTGGATGACGATCTCGCTCGCGAAGAGCTTGGGCATGCCAGTGGAGTAGTGCTCGACGATGAACTTCTTGAGCTCGATGGCGAAGGGCAGCTCCTGCAGCAGCACGCCGTCGGACTGGTTCAGGATGGCGGTGCTCGACTGCGTGCCCTCGGCCACCAGCAGGTTGCCGCGGAAGGTCGGGTTGCGCTCGGACAGGCGGTGCTCGGGCCGGACCTCGGAGATCAATCCGCCGCCGTTGTACGGCGTCTTGCCGCCCAGCCACATCTGCGCGCGCACGACCAGGTCGCCGTCCAGCAGGCCGCCCACGCACACCAGCACGATGGCGCTGTGCGCCGCGATGTAGCCGATCTTGTTGGCCGCACCCGCCTTGGCCGCCACCATCCAGCCCGTTCCGGGCCCGGCCGGCGTGGTGCGCTGCTGCAGCCGCACCTTCCAGCCGCCGCCGGCCAGCATGTCGCCGATGCGGCGCGCCGCGGCCTCGGGGGTTTCGCCGGGCAGCGGCCCTTTGGCCCGCAGACCGAAGGCCTCCAGGCTTTGCTCGCGCACGTTTTCCTTGTAATTTCGCACGTCGGCCAGGTAGCGCGGGCCGTTGCGCGCGATGCACAGCGAGGTGCTCGCCACCAGGAACGCCAGGATCAGCAGGAACCACCAGGCGCTGTATACCGCGTTGAGCTTGAGCGCCATGAACAGCTCGGCCCAGAACGGCCCGAACTGGTTCACGTAGTTGGCGGCGGGCTCGTGCTGCTTGAGCACCGTGCCGATCACCGAGGCGATGCAGATCACCGTCAGCAGCGAGATCGCGAAGCGCATGGACGACAGCAGTTCCACCGCCGCGCGCATGGCCTGCGAGCGGGTGTGGATGCGGATGCCGTGGGTGGTTTCAGACATGGACGAAAGACAAAAGGGCGGGCCATCCGTTCAGATGGACCCGCCCGTCTTGGGTGTGATTATCGGCGGTTGGTTCAGGGGCGCGGCACGGTGGCCGGCCCGGGGGATTGACCCAGGTCAACGCAGGCCAGCGATGTAGTCGGCGACGGCCTTGATCTCGCGGTCGTTGAGCTTGGCGGCGACCTGCGTCATCTGCAGGCTGTTGCTGCGCACGCCGTCGCGGAAGGCGACGAGCTGCGCGGCGGTGTAGTCGGCGTGCTGGCCCGACAGGCGGGGGTACTGCACCGGAATGCCCGCGCCGTTGGGGCTGTGGCAGCCGGCGCAGGCGGCGATGTTGCGGTCGGCGATGCCGCCGCGGTAGATGCGCTCGCCTAGGGCGACGAGTTCCTTGTCCTTGGCGAAGCCGGGCTTGGCCTGCTTGGACGCCACCCACCAGGCGATGTTGCGCATGTCGTCATCGGACAGGGCCGAGGCGAAGCCCTTCATGACGGGGTTGTTGCGCTTGCCGGACTTGAACTCCTGCAACTGCTTGACGAGGTATTCGGGGTGCTGCTGGGCCAGCTTGGGGTTGATGGCGATGGCGGAGTTGCCATCGGCCGCGTGGCAGGCCACGCACACGGCCGTGAAGGTGGCCTCTCCCTTGGCCAGGTCCGGCTTGGCGGGTTTTTGCGCCGCGGCAGCGGGGGCGGCCGCCTGAGAAAAAGCCGGGAAAGCAGCAACTGCCAGCACGGCAGCCATCAGCATGGGAGCAAGCAATTTCTTCATATCGAGGGTTCTTGTGTTATGGGCGCAAAACGGCGCGATTCTACAATGCGACCCCCTGGCCCTCTATCCTTGGTAACCCCCGTTATGACGACTACATCACATGCGCCAGTTGCTGGCTCCCTCCCGCCCGCACCAGACGCCAAAGTCGCCATGGGGTGGATGCACACCACGCGGTTCCTGACGACGGCGGCGCAACTGCACCACCTGCCCCCCATCGAGGTGCCCGAGATCGCCTTCGTCGGCCGCTCCAATGCCGGCAAGTCCACCTGCATCAACACGCTCACGCAGCAAAAGCAGCTGGCCTTCGCCTCCAAGAAGCCCGGGCGCACGCAGCACATCAATCTGTTCTCGCTGGGCAAGCAGGGCGTGACCGACGCCGTGCTGGCCGACCTGCCCGGCTACGGCTACGCCGCCGTGTCGCGCTCGGACAAGATCCGCTGGCAGCAGGTGATGCTGAGCTACCTGGTCACCCGCCAGAGCCTGACCGGCATCGTGCTGCTGTGCGACCCGCGCCTGGGCCTGACCGAGCTGGACGAAGCGCTGCTGGAGGCCGTGCGCCCGCGCGTCGAGTCGGGCCTGAAATTCCTAGTGCTGCTCACCAAGGCCGACAAGCTCACCCGCGCCGAGCAGGCCAAGGTGCTGTCCATCACGCGACTGCAGGCCGGCGGCGGCGAGGTCAAGATGTTCTCGGCCCTCAAGAAGCAAGGGGTGGACGAGGTGGCGCAACTGCTGTGGCAGTGGTCCCACCCGGTGGCCGGCCCGTCGCCCGAGGCGCAGGACGGCACCGAAGAGACACCCCTGGACGAGGATTCGGAAGACAACTAGGCGCCCGCGCAGACAGGTCATGCGCGGGCTGCGATCCAAAGCAGAGCACCATGATCGACACCCTTGCGCACGCCCTGCCCCACGGCACCACCCTGCACTGCCGCACCGCGGGTGAGCGCGGCCGCCCGGTGCTGCTGTTCCTGCACGGGTTTCCCGAAGGCGCCTTCATCTGGGATGCGCTGCTGGAGCACTTCGCCGACCCGGCCCACGGCAGGTACCGCTGCGTGGCGCCCTGGCTGCGCGGCTTCGCGCCGTCGAGCGCCCCGCCGGACGTGGCCGCCTACCGCGCCAAGCACCTGGTGCAGGACATCACGGCCCTGATCGCGGCCGAATGCGGCGACTCGCAGCCCCTGGCCGCGCTGATCGCGCACGACTGGGGCGGCGCAGTGGCCTGGAACCTGGCCAACCAGCGGCCTGAGTTGATGCAGCGGCTGGTGATCGTCAATTCGCCGCATCCGGGCACGTTCCTGCGCGAGCTGCAGAGCAACCCGGCCCAGCAGGCGGCCAGCCAGTACATGCACTTTCTCTGCCGGCCGGACGCCGAGGCGCTACTCGCGGCCGACGACTTCCGGCGCCTGTTCGGCTTTTTCGACCGGGCCGACGGCACGGCGCCCGCATGGCTCACCCCCGAGGTGCGCGACCAGTACCGCGCCACCTGGGGCGCCGGCCTGACGGGCCCGTGCAACTACTACCGCGCCAGCCCGCTGCGCCCGCCGCGCGAGGGCGATCCCGCCGCCGGCGCGCTCACCCTGCCGGATTCGATGCTCACCGTGAACGTGCCCACCCGCGTGGTCTGGGGCCTGGACGACCCGGCCCTGCTGCCCGGGCTGCTGCAGGGGCTCGCGCAATGGGTGCCTTCGCTCACCCGCACCGAGGTGCCGGGCGCCTCGCACTGGATCGTGCACGAGCAGCCGGCGGCGGTGATCCAGGCCATCACCGAAAGCCTGACGCCCCAAACGCTACAGAATCAATAGCATTACAGGAAATCAAAACGCCGGCATGGCACCGATTCGGCTAGAAATTGCTTTTATTTTTGGTACACCGAAGGCTCGCCGTCCGGGCGCGACTTGAAGCGCTTGTGCACCCAGTAGTACTGGCCCGGCATGGTGTCGATCCACTGCTGCAGTTCGCGGTTCATGCGGGCCGTGTCGGCTTCGGCATCCTCGGTAGGGAAGTTCTCCCACGCCGGCATCATCTCGGCGCTGTAGCCGGTGGGGGTCAGGCGGCCCACCAGCGGCACGACCTTGGCGCGACCCAGGCGGGCGAAGCGCGACAGCGAGGGGATCGTCGCCGCGCGCACGCCGTAGAAAGGCACGAAAACCGACTCGCTCGGGCCGAAGTCCATGTCCGGCAGCAAATACAGCAGCCCGCCCTTGCGCAGCCCACTCAGGATGGGCTTGACGCCGTCGCCCCGGTTGAGCATACGCACGTTGCCGAAGCGCTGGCGGCCCGCGAACAGCCAGGCGTCCACGGCCGGGTCCGGGTGCGGCGTGAAGATCGAGGTGAAGGCCCGGTCGGTCTGCAGGGTGAGCGCCGTGCCCGCCGCATCCATGCCGAGGAAATGCGGCGCGAAGATGATCGTGGGCGCATCGCCGTCCAGCTCGTGCAGCGCCCCGTGGATGGTGAGCCGCTTTTCGACCACCGCGCGCGGCGCCATCCACAGCCAGCTGCGGTCCAGCCAGGTCTGGCAAAAGCGCACGAAGGTCTCGCGGGCCCAGGCGCGCCGCTGGGCGGGGGACGCATCGGGAAAGCACAGCTCCAGATTGCGCAGCGCCACCTTGCGGCGCGGCGCGGCCAGCCGATACAGCACCTGGCCGATCGCCCAGCCCAGGCCGCGCAGCACCGGCAGCGGCAGGCGGGCCAGCACGCCCATCAGCCACACGTTCATGCGGCCCGTCATGCCGCGGCCCCTGCGGCGTGCGCTTCGGCCCGCGGCTGCTTGTAGCGGGCATAGCCCCACAGGTACTGGTCGGGGCTCTGGCGGATGGTGCGCTCCATCGCCTGGTTGATCTGCAGCACGGCCGCGTCAAGGTCTTCGGACAGGGGCACGGACAACTCCTCGAAATGCAAGACATAGCCGCGGCCGGCGCCCAGCCGCTCGCAGCGCGCCAGCACCACGGCCGCGCCCGTCTGCTGTGCCAGCCGCGCGGCCAGGGTCATGGTGTAGGCCTCGCGGCCGAAGAACGGCGACCACACGCCCTGGCCTTGCGGCGGGACCTGGTCGGGCAGCAGGCCCACGGCCTCGCCGCGGCGCAGCGCCTTGATCATCTGGCGCACGCCCGTCAGCGCCGTGGGCACCGCGCGGATGCCGGGGCGGTTGCGCGCGGTGGCCATCACGCTGGCCAGCCAGGGCTGGCGCGCGGGGCGGTACAGGATGGTGATGGGTCCGCGCTCGGCGGCCCAGCGCTGGGCCGCGGCCTGTACCGACAGCTCGAAGCAGCCCAGGTGCGGCGTGAGAAAGACGATGCCCTTGCCCGCTTCCCAGGCCCGCTCGACCGCGGCGGCGTTCTCGATGCGGCACGGGGTCTGCTCGCGCAGCCACAGGCGGGGCAGTTCGGCCGCCATGCGGCCGGCGTGGCCCACGGCCGCACGCACCTGGCCGAACGAATAGCCGGCCCGCGCCGCGTTCTCGCGAAAGCGCCGCCGGTAGGTGGGCGAGAGGCAGAAAACCAGCCAGCCCGCGGCCGCGCCGAGGGCATGGGCGAGCCAGAGCGGAAGCCGGGAAAGGAAACGGAAAAGGGTTGGCATTAAAATGGCGCGGTCGCTGAGTTAAATGAGCAACTTGCAGGGCGACGTAAAACAAATCTGCTAAAGCGTTCGCCAAAGCTCCCAAGGCTGAGGGCAACGCCCAAAATGCCGGAACACAGGAGTTTATTCAAATGGCGAACGATTTCCTTTTCACCTCCGAATCCGTCTCGGAAGGCCACCCCGACAAGGTCGCCGACCAGATTTCCGACGCGATTCTCGACGCGATCTTCAAGCAGGACCCCCGCAGCCGCGTGGCGGCCGAGACCCTCACCAACACCGGGCTCGTGGTGCTGGCGGGCGAGATCACCACCAACGCGCACGTGGACTACATCCAGATCGCGCGCGACACCATCAAGCGCATCGGCTACGACAACACCGACTACGGCATCGACTACAAGGGCTGTGCGGTGCTGGTGGCCTACGACAAGCAGAGCAACGACATCGCCCAGGGCGTGGACCAGGCGAGCGACGACCACCTGAACACCGGCGCCGGCGACCAGGGCCTGATGTTCGGCTACGCCTGCGACGAGACGCCCGAGCTGATGCCCGCGCCCATCTACTACGCCCACCGCCTGGTCGAGCGCCAGGCCCAGTTGCGCAAGGACGGGCGCCTGCCCTTCCTGCGGCCCGACGCCAAGAGCCAGGTCACGATGCGCTACGTGGACGGCAAGCCCCACAGCATCGACACCGTGGTGCTCTCTACCCAGCACCACCCCGACCAGAGCGAAACGTCCACCAAGATGAAGGCCAGCTTCACCGAAGCCATCATCGAGGAAATCATCAAGCCCGTGCTGCCCAGCGAGTGGCTTCAGGACACCAAGTACCTGATCAACCCCACCGGCCGATTCGTCATCGGCGGCCCGCAGGGCGATTGCGGCCTGACCGGCCGCAAGATCATCGTGGACACCTACGGTGGTGCCTGCCCCCACGGCGGCGGCGCGTTCAGCGGCAAGGACCCGACGAAGGTGGACCGCTCGGCCGCCTACGCCGCGCGCTACGTGGCCAAGAACATCGTCGCCGCAGGCCTGGCGCGCCAGTGCCAGATCCAGGTGGCCTACGCCATCGGCGTGGCCCGCCCCATGAACGTGACGGTGTACACCGAAGGCACGGGCGTGATCCCGGACGACCAGATCGCCAAGCTGGTGCAGGAGCACTTCGACCTGCGCCCCAAGGGCATCATCCAGATGCTCGACCTGCTGCGCCCCATCTACGAAAAGACCGCCGCCTACGGCCACTTCGGCCGCGAAGAGCCCGAGTTCACCTGGGAGAAGACGGACAAAGCAGCGGCACTGCGTGCCGCTGCCGGGCTGTAAGCCCGCCACGCGACCAGCGTGGTTGGGCCGGGCTTCGGCAAAGGCTCGTATCGCACAGCGATGCGAAGGCCCACCGGGCCGGCCGGAGCCAAAAGACCGACAAGGCCGCGGCACTGCGGTCGGCCGCCGGGCGCTGAGCCCCTGAGGGCGCCAGGGCGGCGCCCTGCCGGCGGGCAATGCCGCCGCGCGAACGGCAGGCGCCCACCGCATCGGCCCCCTCCTACGCCCATGCCCCGCCCCGGCCGACGGGTGGGGCGCTTCCATGGCACTTATCGTCCTTGCATCCACCATCCAGTGCATGCACTGACTTTTCTAGGAGTTCTGCCATGCTGAAGTACGCCATCGTTTTCGCCATCATTTCCCTCATCGCCGGCGCGCTGGGGTTCACCGGGGTCGCCGCGGGCGCTGCCGGCATCGCGAAGATCCTGTTCTTCATCTTCCTGGTGATCGCCGTGGTGTTCGTCGTGCTGGCCGTGCTGGGCATCGGCGCGGCGCGCAAGGCCCTCAAGTAAGGGGCACCGCGCATGAACATCTTCGAAGCCCTGCGCGAAAGCCACGAGCGGCAGCGCGACATGGTCCGCCAGGTGGAGGCCACCAGCGGCGACACCCCGGAGCGGCACGAGCGGTTCATCGAGCTCAAGCGCGAACTGGCGGCCCATGAACTGGCGGAAGACCGCCACTTCTACCGACCGCTCATGGAGCACGATGCCGGCATCGACCTGTCGCGCCACGCCATCGCGGAGCACCATGCCCTCGACGAACTGGTCGAAGATTTGGAAGCCGCCGACCCCGGCAGTTCCGCGTGGCTGGCAGTGGCCAAAAAGCTGGGCGAGAAGGTGCGCCACCATCTGGAGGAAGAGGAACACCGTTTCTTCCAGATGGCCGGCAAGCTGCTGACCGAAAAGCAGAAGACCGAACTGGCGCAGCAGTACCTGCAAACCTACGACGAAGCCAAGGCGGTCGCCGCCTGAGATGCGTCTTGCTCCGTTGCCCCCCAAGCCCCGCAAGGGGCTTTTTTCTGTTCAGAGCGCGCGGGACGACAGCGCCAGGGCCTTTCGGAACGCGGGGCGCAGGCGGTACATCTGCGCGGGCCGGTGGGCGCCGCCCTGCACCAGGCCGGGCACGGGTTCGAGCATGTCCAGCTCGTCCATCTTGCGGCGAAAGCTCACCTTGTTGAGCGGCTCGCCCAGCACCGCCTCGTACACCGCCTGCAGCTGCGGCAGGGTGAAGGCGTCGCCGCACAGATGCACGGGCAACGAGGAATACAGGCTCTTGCTGCGCACGCGCGCCAGCGCCGCATCCACCATGGCGCGGTGGTCGAACGGCAGGGGCGGCAAGGCATCGGCCGGCACCAGCTTCACGCCCTGCCGGGGCGGGATGCCCTGGAGCGCCTCGCCAGGCACCAGCGCGCAATAGGCCACCGCCAGCGACCAGCCCCGCGGATCGCGCGCCAGGCCCGAGAACGTGGCGAGCTGCTCCAGATAAGGGCTTTGCAGGCCGGCCTTCTCGCGCAGCACGCGCGCGGCGCTGGCCTGGGCATCGGCATCGTCCTGCGCATGGATGTAGCCCCCTGGCAAAGCCCACGCGCCGGCATAGGGGGCCTTGTCGCGGCGCACGAGCAGTGCGTGGAGGGCGCCGCCCTGCAGCGTGAGCAGCACGGTATCCACGGTGCAGATGACGGCGGGCGAAGCGGCGGAGGACATCGAGGGGGTGGTTATGTACAGGATTGGACGAACGAGCCTACCACTCCCGGAATGCCGATGCCACCCATCAAGCCACTTCAGCCGGCTTTTCATTTCGTGACAATGCCTTGCGATCTACTTAGTTGCAAAATAAAACTAACAGGAATAGACTGCACCCATCGCACCGAGGACCTTGCACCATGACCCGATCCATGAACCGCTCCATGACGACCCAGTTGCTGGTGATCGACCCCCAGAACGATTTCTGCGACCTGCCCACCGATTGGCAGCCGGCGCACCCGCTCACCGGCCAGCCCATCGCCCCCGCCTTGCCCGTGCCCGGCGCCCATGCCGACATGCAGCGCCTGGCCGCCTTCATCCGGCGCCATGGCCCGGCGCTGGAGGCGATCACCGTCACGCTCGACTCGCACCAGCGCTACGACGTGGCGCATCCCCCGTTCTGGCGCCAGGGCGATGGCGGCGAGGTCGCCCCGTTCACGACCATCACCGCGGCGCAGGTGCGCGCCGGCGCGTTTGCCCCGCGCGATGCCGCGGCCCTGCCCCGCGTGCTGGCCTACCTGGACGCGCTGGAGTCTCAAGGGCGCTACACGCTGATGGTGTGGCCCGTGCACTGTGAGATCGGCAGCTGGGGTCACGGCGTGCATGCCGACGTGCTGGCCGCCTGCGGTGCGTGGCAGGCACAGCGCCAGCGCGCGGTGCACCCCGTGTTCAAGGGCACCAACCCCTGGACCGAGCACTACAGCGCCATCGAGGCCGAGGTGCCCGATGCCGACGACCCCGCCACGTTGCTCAACACCCGGCTGCTCCACGCGCTGGGGACGGCGGACCGCCTCGTCATTGCGGGCGAGGCCGGCAGCCACTGCGTGCGCGCCACCACCGAGCACATCGTGCAGCACCTGCCCCGGCTGCAGCCGGGCTGGCGGGCGGACCGCATCGTGCTGCTGACCGACTGCATGGCGCCCGTGGCCGGCTTCGGTGCGCAGCAGCAGGACTTTCTGGACGCGCTGCGGGGCCAGGGGGCGCAACTGGCGCGCAGCGATGAAATCGGCCTCTAGCGCATATTCCATCCTGGTATCCACTCCTAAAACAATAGCAAACGCCATGCAACCCGTCATCACCAGCCTGCTCGATACCGACCTCTACAAATTCACGATGTGGCAGGCGCTGCTGCACGGCCACCCGCAGACGCAGGCCGAATACCGCTTCGTCTGCCGCAACCGGCCGGCCTATCCGCTGGCCGAGCTGCTCGGCGAAGTGAACGCGGCGCTGGACGCGCTGTGCACGCTGCGGTTTTCCCGGGGCGAGCTGGATTACCTGGCCGGCCTGCGCTTCATCAAAAGCGACTTCGTGGACTTCCTGCGCCTGTTCCAGTTCCAGCGCGCGTTCATCGAGGCACGGGCCGAGGGCGGCGAACTGCACATCGTGGCGCGCGGCCCGCAGGTGCATGTGATGGGGTTCGAGATCTTCGTGCTGGCGATCGTGAACGAGCTGTATTTCCGCCGCTTCGATCCGGCCGCGGCGCTGGCCGAGGGGCGCCGCCGGCTGGCGGACAAGATCGCGCACGTGCAGGCACTCTCGGGCGAGCCCGAGCGCACGCACCCGTTCGAGATGTTCGACTTCGGGCTGCGCCGGCGCTACAGCGGCGGGTGGCAGCGCGAGGTGGTGCAAGCCTTCGCACAGCAGGCGCCGCAGTGGTTCAAGGGCACCTCTAACGTGATGCTGGCGCGCGACCTGAACCTGGTGCCCATCGGCACCATGGCGCACGAGTATTTGCAGACCTACCAGGCCCTGGGCGTGCGGCTGCGCGACTTTCAAAAAGCGGCGCTGGAGGACTGGGTGCAGGAGTACCGGGGCGACCTCGGGATCGCGCTGACCGACACGGTGGGCATGGACGCCTTCCTGGCCGACTTCGACCTGTACTTCGCCAAGCTGTTCGACGGCCTGCGCCACGATTCGGGCGACCCGGTGGCCTGGGGCGAGAAGGCGCTGGCGCACTACGCCCGCCTGCGCATCGACGCGCACACCAAGCGGCTCGTGTTCTCGGACGGGCTGAACGTGGACAAGGCGCTGTCGCTGCACCGCCATTTCAGCGACCGGGTGCAACTGGGCTTCGGCATCGGCACGCAACTGACCAACGACATGGGCGTGGCCCCGCTCAACATCGTGATGAAGATCACCCACGCCAACGGCCAGCCGGTGGCCAAGCTCTCGGACAGCCCCGGCAAGACGCTGTGCGACGACGAGACCTACCTGGCCTACCTGCGGCAGGTGTTCAACGTGCCACCGCCATGAGGCGCCGCGGCACGCTGCCGCCCCGCCACCGAACCATCGCCGCTTGAAGAAGAAAGACAGAAAGGAAAGACCCCATGCTCCGCATCACCCTGGCCCAACTCAACCTCACCGTGGGCGACATCGAAGGCAACGTCGATCGCATGATCGCCGCCGCGCAGGAGGCCGCGGCCGCGCAGTCCGACCTCGTGGTGTTCTCCGAGCTGTCGCTGTGCGGCTACTACCCGGGCGACCTGCTGGAGGAGCCCGCCTTTCTCGAACGCCTGGACGCGGGCCTGGCCCGGCTGTGCGAGGCATCGGCCGGCCTGCCCGCGCTGCACTGGGTGGTCGGCATGCCGGTGCGCACGCCGGGGCCGGGCAAGCGGCTGCTGAACGCGCTGCGGGTGCTGCGGGCGGGCGAGGTGCGGCTATCGTATGCCAAGCAGCTGCTGCCCACCTACAACGTCTTCGACGAGCGCCGCCATTTCGAGCCCGGCCCGGACGTGGCCAAGGTGCTGCGCATCGGCACCTCGCAGGTGGGGTTCATCGTGTGCGAGGACGGCTGGAACGACAGCGGCGCCGACTACCAGACCAACCCCTTCCAGCGCATGGCCGATGCCGCGCCCGACCTGGTGGTGAGCATCAACGCCAGCCCCAGCCACATCGGCAAGCGAGAGCTGCGCCACCAGGTGTTCGGCGATGCGGCGCGGCGGCACGGCCTGCCCATCGTCTACGTGAACCAGGTCGGCGGGCACGACCAGCTGGTCTATGACGGCGCCTCCTTCGCGGTCGAGCCCGAGGACGGCGTGGTCTTCGAGTCGCGCCGCTTCGAGGAGGACGTGTCCACCGTGCAGTTGCTGGACAACGGCCACTTCGCCCGGCTGGACGGCACCGACCTGCCGCCCGTGCCGCGCGAGGGCCTGCCCACCATGGCGTTCTACCGCCAGCAGATCGTGCTGGGCCTGAGGGACTACGCACGCCGCTGCGGGTTCACGCAGGCGGTGGTGGGCAGCTCGGGCGGCATCGACAGCGCACTCACGCTGGCGCTGGCGGTCGAGGCGCTGGGGCCGGAGAACGTGGTGGGCATCACCATGCCCTCGCGGTTTTCGTCCAGCGGCTCGGTGGACGATTCGGTGCAGCTGTGCCGCAACCTGGGCGTGGTGCTGCACACCCACCCCATCGCGGACCTGGTGGCCGGCTTTTCCGCGCAGTTCGAGGCGAGCTTCGGGCAGCCGCTGCGCGGCCTGCCGCTGGAGAACGTGCAGGCGCGCATCCGCGGCACGACGCTGATGGAGTTTTCCAACGCCTTCGGCCACCTGCTGCTCACCACCGGCAACAAATCGGAAATCTCGGTGGGCTACTGCACGCTGTACGGCGACACCAACGGCGGCCTGGGCCTGCTGGGCGACCTGTACAAGACCGAGGTGTTCGAGCTGTCGCGCCACGTGAACGAGAACGCGGGGCGCGAGATCATTCCCCAGGCCATCATCGACAAGCCGCCCTCGGCCGAGCTCGCGCCCGGCCAGAAGGACGACGACAGCCTGCCGCCCTACCCCGTGCTGGACGAGATCCTCAAGCTGCTCATCGAAGGCGAGGGCCTGTCGCGCGCCGAGTACGCCAACGCGCAGGACTTCGCGCGCCAGTTGCAGGCCAGCGCGGACGGCCAGGCCCTGGCGCACCGCGTGCGCATGCTGGTGGCGCGCAGCGAATACAAGCGGCGCCAGGCCCCGCCCATCGTGCGCGTGCGGGCCAAGGCCTTCGGCACTGGGCGGCAGATGCCGATCGCCGCCCGGTATGTGTGAGGCGGTGGCCTGCGCCACGGAGAGGTTTGCATCAAAAATGCCTCCAGCACAATCATTACTAGGGCATATCGCTGCTATTTTTATAGCAAATCGATGAATCCGGCCGCGCGGTGACCCATGCGGATCGGTCGGTGCATTCGCCGCGCCCGCCGCCCGCCCCGGCCCGCCCGGCTACATTCCCAGCAGCCCCGACGGCGCCGCTCACGGCGCGGGGCGCCCAACCGGAACACACATGTACGACACCGCCATCTACATCGGCCGCTTCGAGCCCGTCCACAACGGCCACCTGGCCCTTTTGCAGCGCGCGCTGGACAGCGCCAACAACGTGATCGTGGTCATGGGCTCGGCCTGGCAGGCCCGATCGCCCAAGAACCCGTTCACCTGGGCCGAGCGCGAAGCCATGCTGCGCAATGCCCTGCCCGAGGCCGACCGGGCCCGGCTGACCGTGCTGCCCGTGCGCGATCACTACAACGAGGCCCTGTGGGTGGCGGCGGTGTTGCGCGCCGTGTCCACGCACGTGCTGCCCGATGCGCGCATCGGCCTGGTCGGCCATTTCAAGGACGCGACCAGCAGCTACCTGGACGCCTTCCCCGGCTGGTCGCTGATCCCCATGGACCGGCAGGGCACCATCGATGCCACCGCCATCCGCGACGCGTATTTCGGCGCGGCGCCGCAGGGCGTGCTGACGGCGCTCGGCCCCCTGGCCGACCAGATGCCGGCCAGCACGCTCGAATTCTTGGACGTGTTCGCCCGGCAGCCGCACTACGCGGCGCTGCAGGAAGAATGGCGCGTGCTGCGCAGCTACCGCGAATCGTGGGCGCAGGCGCCGTACCCGCCGGTGTTCGTGACGGTGGACGCGGTGCTGCGCTGCCAGGACCACGTGCTCGTCATCCGCCGCGCGCACGCCCCGGGCAAGGGCCAGCTGGCCATGCCGGGCGGCTTCATCGAGCAGCGCGAGACGCTGTGGCAGTCGTGCCTGCGCGAGCTGGCCGAAGAGACGCACTGCGACGTGCCCGACGCCACCCTGCGCCGCGCACTGCGCGCCACGGCCGTCTTCGACCACCCCGACCGCAGCCAGCGCGGGCGCACCATCACGCACGCCCACTACTTCGACCTGGGCGATGCGCCCTTCCCTGCCGTGCAGGCCGACGACGACGCCATGCAGGTGCAGTGGATACCGGTCGCGGACCTGGCGGCCAAGGAAGAGGCCTTCTTCGAGGACCACTTCCACATGCTGGACCACTTTTTGAACCTGACCGGCGCGCACAGCGCCGGTTAGGGGCTGGCCGCCCGCCCCCATTGGGCACGGACGACCGCCTCGAAGCCGGCAGCCGTTACTGGCTCAACTGGGCCGCGGTGGCGGCGTCGAGCCGACCGGTGATGGGCAGGCCTCGCTCCTTCTGGAAGGCACGCAGGGCGGCCGCCGTCTTGGCGCCCATGGCACCGTCGGGCGTGCCGGTGTCATGCCCCAGGGCGTTCAGCTTGGCCTGCGCATCGCGCAGCGACAGGCCACCGGTGGCCGACACGGGCTGCGCGCGCGGTGCCGAGGTCTGCGATGGCGCGGCGCCGCCATCCACCCCCAGGCGACCGCCGCCACCCAGGCCCTGGCCCTTGACCGACTGGGCCTTGTAGCTGCGCAGCGAACGCACCATCTGGTTGAAGGCATCCATGAAGGCCGCGGCGATCACCTTGCCTTCGGCCGTGTTGCTGTAGCCGCCCAGGCGCGCGCCGCCCGAGCCGCCGAACAGCTGGCCCACGGCGCCGAAATCGGTCTTGGAGGCGCTGCCTTCCGAGGCGGCGACCTGCACGCCGGAGCGGTGGTCGATGAGGGTGAGCAATGCGCTCGCTTCCTTGGTGTTCAGGCTGCCGCCCAGCGCGGCCAGCAAGCCGCCCGCGCGTCCGCCCACCAGGCCGCCCAGCGATGCGGAGGCCCCGCCGGCGTTGTCGTTGTTGAACACGATTTCCGGCGACAGGCCGTAGTCGGAGGCGACCATCTGGCCCTTGCCGAAGTTGCTGCCGCCGCGCATCTCTCCGGACTGCATGATGGCGCGCTCGCGGTCCATGGCCGTCATGCCGGCCGCGCCGCGCTCGATCACAACGAAGCAGTTGGACTGCTGCACCAGCAGGCGCAGCAGGTTGGCCGTGGGCGGCAGGCGGTATTCGTTGCGCAGGATGGTGTACCAGCCGGCCTGCTGGTTCTCGATCAGCGAGACGGTGCCCAGCGGCGATTCGCAGCGCTCCAGCTCGCTGCTGGCGCCTTCGGTGGCGCCACCGGCCGCGCTGCCCGTGGCCACGGTCTTGGCATCGGGGCTGCCCATGCGCATGTTGGTGGTCTCGCAGCCGGCCAGGGCCAGCGCGGCCACCACGGTGGCGGCCACGAGGGTCGCGCGGGCGGGGGTGGAAGGGAAGAAGGCGGAGGCAGCGCGCCCATCGGGCCGGTTCGGTGTCGTCATGGAAGGCATGGCTTCAAGCAAAGCGTTGAACGTTATGCGCTGAAGGGGCCTGCCACAACCCCACCGGGGGAGGGTTGCTGTAACACGGCGGCAGGCCGCCGCCCCGGTCCCGCACCATTCAGGTGCCGGCGCGTTCCAGCATGGCATGCAGCAGCACGTTGCAGCCGGCGGTGATGTGCTCGGGTTGGGCGTCTTCGATCTCGTTGTGGCTGATGCCGTCCTTGCACGGAATGAAGACCATGCCTGCAGGCGCCAGGCGTGCCATGTAGACCGCGTCGTGCCCCGCGCCCGACACGGCCGGCATGTGGCTGTAGCCCAGGCTGGCAGCGGCGCGGCCCACCGCGTCCACGCAGTCGGGGTGAAACACCTGCGCGGGGTAGCTGGACACCAGGTCGATCTGGATCGGCAGGCCGGTTTCGGCGCTGATGCAGGCGGCCACGTCGCGGATGTCCCGGTCCATGCTTTCGCAATCGGCGTCGGTGGCGTTGCGCAGGTCGATGCTGAACTTGACCTGGCCGGGGATCACGTTGCGGCTGTTGGGGTGCACCTGCACCATGCCCACCGTGCCGCGACCATGCGGCGGGTGGCGGTGCGCGCAGGCCACCACCTCCTGCATGAGGCGCGTGGCGACCTGCAGCGCATCCTTGCGCAACGCCATGGGCGTGGGGCCGGCATGGGCCTCCATGCCGGTCACGGTGCAGTCGTACCAGCGGATACCGAGCACGCCCGTCACCACGCCGATGGTCTTGTCGTGGTCCTCCAGCACCGGTCCCTGCTCGATGTGGGTCTCGAAATACGCACCGATGGGGTGGTCCCCGGGCACCTGATCGCCCACGTAGCCGATGCGCTCGAGCTCGCCCTTCACCGTCTTGCCTTCGGTATCGGTGGCGGCGTAGGCATGCTCCAGGGTGAAGGCCTTGGCGAATACGCCCGAGCCCATCATCACGGGCACGAAGCGGCTGCCTTCCTCGTTGGTCCAGAAGGCCACCTCGATCGGCGCCTCGGTCTCGATGCCGTGGTCGTTCAGCGTGCGCACCACCTCGATGCCGGCCAGCACGCCGTAGTTGCCGTCGAACTTGCCGCCCGTGGGCTGGGTGTCGATATGGCTGCCGGTCATGATGGGCGGAAGGTTGTTATTGCGCCCCGGGCGGCGCATGAAGCCGTTGCCGATCTGGTCGATGGTGACGGTCATGCCGGCCTCGCGCGCCCAGCGGGTGACAAGGTCGCGGCCCTGCTTGTCCAGGTCGGTGAGGGTGAGGCGGCAGACGCCGCCCTTGGGCGTGGCGCCGATCTGCGCCAGCTCCATGAGCGAATCCCACAGGCGCTCGCCGTTGACGCGCAGGTGGCTGATGTCGGTGCGGGTGGTCGTGTCCATGGTGTTCTCCGGATGCGTGGGCGGCCGTCAGCGGGCGACCGCAGTGGGGGCGAGGTCCTGCGCGCGCTTTTGCACGGCCTGGAACTGGGGGCCGAACGCGGGGCGCTTGACGTAGCGGCCCTGGCCCGGCTCAGCGCGCAGGTCGCCGTTGGCGAACACCACCCGCCCCTGGCTGATGGTGTGGCTGGGAATGCCGCGCACGGTGCGGCCCTCGAAGATGTTGAAGTCGCCTTTGCTGTGCTGCGTCTTCGCGGAAAACGTCTTCGTGCCTTGCGGGTCCCACAGCACCAGGTCGGCATCGGCCCCGGCGCCGACGAAGCCTTTGCGCGGGTAAATGTTGAAGAGTCTGGCCGCATTGGTGGAGGTGATGGCGACGAACTCCGAGGGCGTGAGCCGCCCGGTGTTCACGCCGCCGTCCCAGATGGCGGCCATGCGCTCTTCCACGCCGCCCGTGCCGTTGGGTATCTTGGCGAAGTTGTCGCGGCCCATGGCTTTCTGCGCGGCGCAGAAGGTGCAGTGGTCGGTGGCGGTGGTGTGCAGCTGGCCCGATTGCAGGCCGCGCCACAGCGCCTCCTGGTGGCCGCCCGAGCGGGGACGGAACGGCGGGCTCATCACGTGGGCGGCGGCGGTGGCGAAGTCCGGGTCGCGGTATACGCTGTCGTCGATCAGCAGGTGGCCGGCCAGCACCTCGCCGAACACGCGCTGGCCGCGCGCCCGGGCCCGCGCGATGGCCTCGGCCGCCTCCGCGCAGCTCACATGGACCACGTAGATGGGCACGCCCAGCACGTCGGCGATGGCGATGGCGCGGTTGGCCGCCTCGGCCTCCACCATGGGCGGGCGGGCCAGTGGATGGCCCTCGGGACCGGTGATGCCCATCTTGGCCACCTCCTGCTGCAGCAGGTAGACGAGTTCGCCGTTCTCTGCGTGCACGGTGGGCATGGCGCCCAGCTCCAGCGCGCGCCGGAAGCTGTTCACCAGCGTTTCATCGTCGCACATGATGGCGTTCTTGTAGGCCATGAAGTGCTTGAAGCTGTTGACGCCCTCTTCCTGCACCAGCGTGCCCATGTCGGCCCGCACCTGCTCGCTCCACCAGGTGACGGCCACGTGAAAGCCGTAGTCGGCCGCCGATTTCTCGGCCCAGCCGCGCCACTTGCGGTAGGCCTCCATCATGGGCTCCTGCGGGTCGGGGATCACGAAGTCGATGATGCTGGTGGTGCCGCCCGCCAGGCCCGCCGCCGTGCCGGTGAAGAAATCGTCCATGGTGACGGTACCCATGAAGGGGAGCTGCATGTGCGTGTGCGGATCGATGCCGCCGGGCAGCACGTACTGGCCGCTCGCGTCCAGCGTCTCGGCACCGGCAGGCGCCTCGCCCGCCACATCGGGGCCCACGGCGGCGATGCGGCCGTCCACGCACAGCACGTCGGCGCGCTCTTCGCGGTCGGCATGCACCACGGTGCCGCCGCGGATCAGCACGGCGTTGGAAGGGGTCGGGCTCATGGCAGATCTCCTGAATGATGAAGGGGTGGCCGCCGTGCTCAGGCGCGGCGCAGCGGAGTGGGCGCCGGGTGTGTCCGGCCGGTCATGCCGAGGCGGTACACCACGGCGGCAATCGCCAGGCCGATGAACCAGGCATAGGCATAGATCTGCTTGAACACCTCGCCCACGCCGGGGAAGGTGGCGGGGAATGCCGCGTTCAGAAAGCCGGGAATGTTGGGCGCCACGCCCAGCACGAAGGCCACCACGGCCACCGCATTCCAGCCGCCGCGGTAACGGTAGGCGCCGCGCTCTTCGTACAGCGCGGCCACGTCCAGCTCGGTGCGGCGCACCAGGTAGTAGTCCACCATCAGGATGCCGGCCACCGGCCCCAGCAGCGCCGAGTAGCCGATGAGCCAGGTGAAGATGTAGCCCTGGGTCGATTCCAGGATCTTCCACGGCATCATCGCGATGGCGATGCCCACGGTGATGTAGCCGCCCACGCGGTAGCTGATGCGCGACGGGCTCAGCGCGGAGAAGTCATAGGCCGGCCCCACGAGGTTGGCCGCGAGGTTCACGCTGACGGTATCGATCAGCAGGATGATGAGCGCGATCAGCACGGCCGCGCCCGTCATGCGGCTGGCCAGGTCCACCGGGTCCCACAGCGCCTTGCCGTAAATGACCACCGTGGCCGAGGTGACGAACACCGCCAGCGCGGCCAGCAGTCCCATGGGCACGGGCAGGCCGATGGCCTGGCCCACCACCTGATCGCGCTGTGACCGGGCGAACCGCGTGAAGTCGGGAATGTTGAGCGCCAGCGTGGCCCAGAAGCCCACCATGGCCGTCAGCGACGGCCAGAACACGGCGCTGAACTGCCCCGCCTTCTTGCCGCCGGGCGCGAACTGCGAGGGCTGGTCCAGGATGGGTCCGAAACCGCCCGCCTTGTCATACGCCCACCACAGCAGAAGAAAGCAGATAACGATCTTGATCGGCGCCGTCCACGTTTCGAGCTTGCGGATGGACTCGATGCCGTGCACCACGAAATAGAACTGGATGGCCCAGAACACCAGGAAGCACACCAGCTGGCCCAGGTTGATGCCCAGCCCCGCGATCTTGTCGCCCTCCAGGGGGTGTCCGAGGAGCACGCCGGCCAGCGTGTAGATCATCATGCCGCCGAACCAGGTCTGGATGCCGTACCAGCCACAGGCCACCAGTGCGCGCAGCAGCGCCGGCAGCTTGGCGCCGCGCGTGCCGAACGAGGCACGCGCCAGCACCGCGTAGGGAATGCCGTACTTGGCCCCTGCGTGGCCGATGAGCAGCATGGGCACCAGCACGATCAGGTTGCCCAGGAACACCGTGCCCACCGCCTGTCCCCACGACATGCCGCTGTCGATCAGGCTGGCGGCCAGCGTGTAGGCGGGGATGCACATCACCATGCCCACCCACAAGGCCGCGAAGTGGTACCAGCGCCAGGTGCGCTGGTGCGGCTGGGTGGGCGCCAGGTCGTCGTTCCACAGTTCGTTGCTGGCACCGGGGGCATGCAGGGTCTTCATGGGGCGGTCTCCGAGACGTTGCAGACAGGCTGGCAGGCGGGAAGCGGGCGCGAAGGTGGGCACCAGCGCGGGCAATGGGCCGCGGCAGCGCGGCTCAGGCGGCCACGCGCTGCGGGTTGTTGGGGTGCATGGTCCAGTTGGCGTACTCACCCGTCACCACCTTGCCGGTGCGCGCATCGACCTCGCCGGGCGCGAGGCTGCGCAGCGTGATGCATTCGGGCACGGGGCAGATCGACACGCACAGATTGCAGCCCACGCATTCGGCCTCGTTCACCTCGAACCGGCGCACGCCGCCGTCCTTGGTGAAGGTGATGGCCTGGTGCGAGGTGTCTTCGCACACCACGTGACAACGGCCGCACTGGATGCACGAATCCTGATCGATCACCGCCTTGTCGATGTGGTTCAGGTCGAGCTGCTTCCAGTCCTTGACCGTCGGCACGGCCTGGCCGCGGAAGTCGTCGAGGGTGTGGTAGCCGTGCGCATCCATGAAGTTGGACAGCCCGTCGCACATGTCCTGCACGATCTTGAAGCCGTACACCATGGCCGCCGTGCACACCTGCACGGTGCCGCAGCCCAGGGCGATGTACTCGGCCGCATCGCGCCAGGTGGAGATGCCGCCGATGCCGCTGATGGGCAGGCCGGCGGTCTGCGCGTCGCGCGCGATCTCGGCCACCATGTTGAGCGCGATGGGCTTGACCGCCGGGCCGCAGTAGCCGCCGTGCGAGCCCAGGCCGCCGGTGCTGGGACTCATGGCCATGCGCTCCAGGTCCACGCCCATGATGGAGTTGATGGTGTTGATGAGCGACACCGCATCGGCCCCGCCGGCCTTGGCAGCGCGGGCGGGCTGGCGCACGTCGGTGATGTTGGGCGTGAGCTTCACGATCACCGGCAGCCGGCTGTAGTGCTTGCACCAGGCCGTCACCATCTGGATGTATTCGGGCACCTGGCCCACGGCGGCGCCCATGCCGCGCTCGCTCATGCCGTGCGGGCAGCCGAAGTTCAGCTCGATGCCGTCGGCCCCGACATCCTCCACCATGGGCAGGATGCGCTTCCAGCTTTCTTCCACGCAGGGCACCATGAGCGAGACGATCATTGCGCGGTCGGGCCAGTTGCGTTTGACGCGGCGGATCTCGTCCAGGTTGGTCTGCAGCGGGCGGTCGGTGATGAGCTCGATGTTGTTGAGCCCGATCACGCGGCGGTCCTGCGACATCAGCGTGGCATAGCGCGGGCCGTTGACGTTGACCACGTGCGGGTCTTCGCCCAGCGTCTTCCAGACCACGCCGCCCCAGCCCGCCTCGAAGGCGCGGGTGACGTTGATTTCCTTGTCGGTGGGCGGTGCGGAGGCCAGCCAGAACGGGTTGGGGCTCTCGATGCCGAGAAAGCGGCTGCGGATGTCTGCCATGGGAAATGCTCCGGGGATGCGGGGTATTGGAGGGAGAAGGCGCCGGCCGTCAGCCGCGCAGCGCCTCGCTGATGGAGAGGGCGGCCACCTTGCCGTGCTCGACCGCCTCGACCGTGAGGTCGCGCCCGCCAGCACGGCAGTCCCCACCGGCCCACAGCCGCGCCACGCTGGTGCGGCCCATGTCGTCGGTGGCGATGCGCCCGCCCTGCAGGGCCACCGTGGGACCTGCGTGTTCGGGCAGGTAGCTCTGGCCGATGGCCTTGAGTACCATGTCGGCTTCCAGCGTGAAGGCTTCGCCCGTGTCCACGAGCCGCCCGTCCGCAAGGGCCGTCGCCGCGAACCGCATGCCACGCACCACCCCGCCTTCACTGAGCAATTCCTTGGGCGCCGCCCAGTGGCGGATGGCCACGCCGTTCGTCTGCGCCCAGCGCTGCTCCACGGCGGAGGCGGACATGCCGTCGGCACCGCGGCGATAGGCGATCGTCACCTCTTCGGCGCCCAGCTTGCGCGCCTGCACGGCAGCGTCCACAGCCGTCATGCCGCCGCCGATCACGACCACGCGGCGGCCCACGGGGACGGTCGAAAGGTCCTGCGCCTGGCGCACGTCGGCAATGAAGTCGACCGCATTGCACAGCCCCTCGACCTGCGGCTCGGCGATGCCCAGCGCATTGACGCCCGCCAGTCCCAAACCCAGGAACACGGCGTCGTAGGCCTGAAGCAGGCTGTCCACGGTGGCATCGCGGCCCAGAACCTGGTTGCAGCGCACATCGATGCCGCCGATGGACAGCAGCCATTCGATTTCCTTTTGTGCGAAGCCGCCCGTGGTCTTGTAGCTGGCCAGGCCGTATTCGTTCAAGCCGCCCAGCTTGGGGCGTGCCTCGAACAGCACCACGTCGTGCCCGCGCACCGCCAGGCCATGGGCGCAGGCCAGCCCTGCGGGCCCCGCGCCCACCACGGCCACCCGGCGGCCCGTGGGCGCGGCACGGGTGAACAGGGGCGCGCCCGGGTCGGCAAAGTACGCATCGGTGGCGTGGCGCTGCAGCGCGCCGATCTCCACCGGCTTGTCGTCATGCGAGTTGCGCACGCAGGCCTGCTCGCACAGCACCTCGGTCGGGCAGACGCGGGCGCACATGCCGCCGAGCGGGTTGGCCTCGAGAATGGCGCGGGCCGCGCCGCGGTCGTTGCCCTGGGCGACGCGGTGGATGAATGCGGGAATGTCGATGCCGGTCGGGCACGCCGTGGCGCACGGCGCATCGAAGCAGTAGTAGCAGCGCTCGGCCTCCACCAGAGCCTGCGCCTTGGTGAGCGGCGGATGCGCGTCGCCGAAGTTCACGGCGTAGTCGGCCAGGTTCAGGCGTGCGGCATGAATGCCGCACGCGCGGCTTGCGGTCGTTTCCATCGGTAGTCCTCGGGGCGAAGGGTCAGGGACGGGAGATCAGGGACGGGAGAGGGGCGCGCGAACGCGGCGGGGCGCGTGGGCGTGGCGCTTGCGGCGTTGGCGGGGCCAGGCGCAGGCGGCCGGGCGGCCGCACATCGGAACAGTCTGCAGAGGTTTCATCGGGGGGCCTCGCTGTCGTGGTGCAGGTGTCTTCGGCGGTGCCGTGCCCTGCTGGTTTTCAATTTACCAATCAGTAAAAATTTACCAATCGGTAAAATCCCCTAGTGCAAACACCGTGCCAGCGAAAACACCCCGCAGTCGTTCCACAATGGTGCAAATGAGCCCTTCGCCCAAGCCCTCCCGCCCCGCACCTGTGCGAACGCGCACCGCCCTGCAGCCCCCTACGCCCGATGGGGCGCCCGCCGACCCGGGGCGCCCGCCCACCGCCTCGCGGCTCAAAAAGGAACAGGCCATCCTCACCGAGGCGGAAACGCAATTTGCGCAGTTCGGCTTCGAGGGCGCATCGCTGGAGAGCATTGCCGCGGCCATCGGGCTGAGTCGCCACAACCTGCTGTACTACTTTCCGAACAAGGAGGCGCTGTACCTGCGCGTGCTGGACGACGTGCTCAACCAGTGGCTGGCCGGCATGGAAGAGATGTCCCACGGCGACGACCCGCACGAGGCGCTGCGCCGCTACATCCGCGCCAAGCTGCGCTCGTCGCTGGAGCGGCCGAACGCCGCCAAGGTGTTCGCCAAGGAGGTCATCGCCGGTGCGCCACGCTACGCGGGCGTGATCGCCGAACGCGTGGGCCCTGTGCTCAAGAACGATGTGCGCACCTTCGAGCGCTGGGCGCGCGAGGGCCGCATCGCCAAGGTGAATTTCACCCACCTCATGTTCATCATCTGGTCCGTGACCCAGGCCTACGCCGACCAGCAGGCCCAGTTCGCGCTGCTGCTGGGCAAGCCCGCGCTGACCGAGCGCGACTACGACAAGGCGGAGGAATTGCTCTGCCACCTGGTGCTGCGGGGCCTGGAACCCGGGCCGGCGGCGCCCGTCCAGGACTGAAACCGGGCCGCTGCGAGCCCCTGCGTGCGGCTGGAAAATGGTCGGGCCTGGAGGCACCCCGCATCCGGCGGTGCCAAGCGGGTGCGAAAATTCCATCGCTTAGACTTCCCGGCTGCCTGCGCGCACTGCCACGCACCGCTGCGCCCGTCCACCTGCTTTCTATCCGCCCATGGCCAAACCGTCCATTTCCCTTGCTGTATTTGGCATCGCCGTTCTGGCGGCCGTGCTGGCCATCTACCTGCCCGGCTGGAACCATGCGTTGCTGTTCGACGATCTGCGGCTTTCCGACGGCGCGATCTTCGGTAGCTACGGCAGCCTGCTCACCTTCAAGCAGCGGATGCTGTCATATGGCAGCTTCATCTGGGTGGACTCCTTGGCTGGCCCCGGCTGGGGCAAGCAGCGGCTCGTGAACATTGCACTGCACCTGGCCACGGTGGGCGCGCTGTATGCGCTGGTGCGCGATCTGCTGGCCCGCACGCGCTTCCCGGAGGAATTCGAATCGCAGCCGCATTTCGGCCTGTCGCAACAGGCGGCGGTGCGGGTGGGCGTGGCACTGTTCGCGGTCAATCCCATGGCGGTGTATGCCGTGGCGTACCTGGTGCAGCGCTCGATCGTCATGGCCACGCTGTTCTCGGTGCTGGCGTGCTGGTGCTTCGTGCGGGGCCTGTCCGGCCGGGGCGTGCTCTGGTATGGCCTGGCCCTGCTGAGCTACGTGGCGGCGGTGCTGTCCAAGGAGCATGCGGTCATGGTCGCCGCGATGAGCGTGCCGCTGTACATCCATGTCCGCCGCCCGAGCTGGAAGACGGTCGCCACGCTGGCTGGCGCATCCGCCGCGCTGATCGCGGTGGCAGCGGTGGTCTTTTTCGGCATCTACGGCGAATTCATCGGCAAGCTCTTCGACCAGCGCTCGCTGGACTTCGCCCAGCAGCTGGAGCGCCTGAGCCCGGGGATCACGCAGCGCATGTACCCGCTCAGCATCCTGAACGAGGCGGCGCTCTTCTTTGCCTACGGGTTCCTGTGGTTCTTCCCCAACGTGATGTGGATGTCGGTGGACCTGCGGCCCGCGTTCCCGCTGTCGTATGCCGCATTCCCGCAGATCCTGGGCATCTTCGGCTATTTGGCGCTGTGGGCCGCCGCGCTCTGGGCCGTGCTGCGCCGCCGCGGGGCGTTGAGCCTCGTGGGCGTGGCGCTGATGTTCCCGCTGCTGCTGTACGTGACCGAGTTCGCGACCGTGTGGGTGCAGGACCCGTTCGTGCTCTACCGCAGCTATCTCTGGGCCATCGCCGTGCCGGTGCTGGTCGCCATCGTGCTGACCGGCTTCAAGCCGAAAACCATTTACGTGCTGGGCTGCATGGTGGGCCTGGTGTTCAGCCTGCTGGCGTTCGAGCGGGTGGAATCCCTGCGGGACGACTACGCGGCCTGGGGCGATGCGGCCGAAAAGATCGACCTGCAGGCATCGCCGAGCGCCGTGGGCCGCTGGCGTCCGTTCCTGAACCTTGGGGCCTACCACCTTGATCGCGGTTCGGTGGCCGAGGCCCAGAAGAGCTTTGCCACCGCCGAGGCGCTGGGATCGCTGCAGGGCTCCGCCCGCTTCAATATCGGCGTCGCGCTGCAGCAGCAAAAGAAGCACACCGAAGCCTTGGCGGCCTTCGCAGAAGCGGAAAAGCAGGGATTCACCGACCTGCCGCTGTACTACCACCGGGGCGAGTCCGCCTTCGCGCTGGGGCAATTCGCCGCAGCGTACGACGCCTTCACCCAGGGCATGACCCGCGCAGCCGAAGGCATCACCGACAAGGAGGTCGAGCGCATGCGCGAATCCATGCGCATGCGCCGTGCCGAAGCCGCCATCGGCGCGCAACGGTACGACGATGCCATCAGCGATTTCACCGCGTTGATGAAGGCCAGCCCCAACAACCAGCGCCTGATGCTGGGCCTGGGCATGGCGCAGGTGGGCAAGGGCGATGCGAAGGCGGCGATCGCGCTGTTCGACCAGATCATCGCGCGCACCCCCAACGCAGCGCCGGCGTACTACGGGCGGGCCATGGCCCACCGCGCGGCCGGCCGCCTGGACGACAGCCTCAAGGACCTGGACCGCGCCATCGCGATCGATCCGCGCAATCCGCAGTACCCGCAGGTGCGTGCCCAGGTGGCGGCCCTGAAGAAATAGCCTGAGGCAGCGAGACCCCTGTGGCACTGCGCGTCCTGCACATCGGCAAGTTCTTTCCGCCCTATCTGGGCGGCATGGAAGTGTTTCTGGCCGACCTCATCGAGGCCCAGCGGGCCCAGGGCATCGAGGCGTTCGCGCTGGTGCACGGAACGCCCTTGCCGGACGACCCGCCCTGGCTGGTGCGGGTGCCGGTGCAGTTCAACCTGGTCTATGCCCCCATCGCCCTGGGCTTTCGCTCGGCGCTGGGAAAGGCCATCCGGCACTTTCAGCCCGATGTGCTGCACCTGCACTTGCCCAACAACTCTGCGCTGTGGGCCCTGACACTGCCTGCGGCCCGCAAGGTGCCGTGCGTGGTGCACTGGCATTCCGACATCGTCGTCTCGGACATCAAGTTGTCCGTGGCGATGGCGTATTTTCTGTACCGCCCGTTCGAGCACGCGGTGCTGGACCGGGCGCAGTTGATTTTCGCCACGTCGCCCCCCTACCTGGAGGCCAGCCGGGCGCTGCAGCCGTGGCGCAGCAAGTGCGAGGTCATTCCGCTGGGCATCAACCTGCACCGCCCTCCCCCGCCCACCGCCTTGCGCAGTGGACTGCAATGGAGACCCGAAACCCAGCTGCGGCTTCTGTCCATCGGTCGGCTCACCTACTACAAGGGGTTCGAGACACTGATCCAGGCCGTGCAGGCCATGCCGGGGGTTGAACTTTTGATCGCCGGCGAAGGCGAGTTGCGGGTGTCGCTGGAGGCCCTGATCCGGGATACCACGCCCGCCGGCCGTGAACCTGCAGTGCGCCTGGTCGGCTCGGTGCTCGATGCGGAAAAACACGCCTTGCTGGAAGGCTGCGACGTCTTTTGCCTGGCGTCGCGCGAGCGCACCGAGGCGTTCGGCATCGTGCTGCTGGAGGCCATGATGCACAAGCGCCCCTGCGTGGTGACGGACCTGCCCGGCTCCGGCATGCCCTGGGTGGTGGCCTACGCCCGTGCCGGGCTGCATGTGCCCATCGAAGACGTGGAGAGCTGGCGCAGTACCCTGGCGCGCCTGCAGCACGACACGCGGCTGCGCATCCAGTTCGGCGAGGCGGGCTACCAGGCGCTGCTCCAGCATTTCGACATTGCCCAGTGCGAACGCGCACTGGCGCACCAATACCAGTACCTGGCCCTGGGCAGCACGCCGGCCGCGCCCAATCCACGCGTGCTCGTGGTGATCTCCACCCGCAACCATGCGGCGAGCATCCAGCACCTCATCCAGCGCGTTCGCGCGCTGGTAGGGGCCGACGTACTCGTGGTGGACAACCGCAGCACGGATGGCACCTGCCATCTGGCCGAAAGCACAGGAGCGCGGGTGCTGCGCCCCCTGCTGGCGATGACCACCTGGGGCAGCTTGCAAACGGGGCTTCGCTATGGACTGGCCCGAGGCTACGACGCGGTGATCACCATCGATGCGGAAGGCCGCTATGAGGTGGAAGAAATTTCCAGCCTGCTGTCCCGGCGCGAAGAAGGCGATGTGGTGGTGAGCCATTTCTCGGCCCGGACCAGTTGGGCCCGCCGACTGGCGTGGGGATGGTTCCGGTTCCTGACGGGGTTTGCGCTGCACGACTTCGTGTCTGGCTTTCGCCTCTACAACCGCAAGGCGTTGGAAGTGGCGGCATCCACCGAGGCCACGCTGCTCGACTACCAGGACATCGGCACCTTGCTGCTGATGCGGCGTCAGGGCCTGCGCATCAAGGAAGTCGCCTTGCCGATGCACACCGCCAAGGTGGACCGGTCGAAGATCTTCCAGTCCTGGGCCAATGCGCTGCGGTATGTGGCGGTGTCGTCCCTGCTATGCATTGCGCATTGGCGAACCCGCGGATCGGCCGACTGAGTCCGGGAACTATCGCAGGATCGCCTTCATTCGGGCGATGAAGGCGGCTTCGGTGAATCGCCGGGCGCGTTGCCGGCATTGTGCAGAAAGTCTCTCGCCATGGATCTGCTCGATCTGTGCCACGGCGCCCACCACCGCCTGGGGCGCGGGATCGGGCGCGATGAGCACACCCGTTTCGCCGGGCAGCACCGTTTCCAGCAGCCCTCCTTCGGCGACGCCGATTATCGGTTTGCCCGCAGCCATGGCCTCCACCGGCGACATGCCAAAGTCCTCGTCCACCGGCAGGTAGATCACGCACCGGGCGTTGCCCACCCAGCGCCGCAGCGCCTCATCCGTCTGCCAGCCGGTGAACCGGATGTTGGAAGCCTCGCCGGCGATCGCTTTCAATCGCCCCAGCTCCGGCCCGCCAGAGAGCACGACCAGCGAGCGCTCGGGCATCTGAAGGAAAGCCCGCACGATCACATCCACCCGCTTGTTGGGCACCAGTCGTGCGGTAGAGAGGTAGTAGCCTTCATCGGCCAAAAACCGGAAGTGCTGTGTGGCCACAGGGGGGTAGACCACCTCGGCATCCAGCCCGGTATACCGCTGGAGCCGTGCGCGAACGTTCTCCGAGTTCACGAAAATGCGATCCATCCGGCGGATGGCCGCTTCGTACTGTTTGCGGAACCAGCGCACGAAGATGGCGTAGAACGGCCGAAGCCACCACGGAAAACCCGCCAACGTGCTGTCGTACAGGTCATAGGCGAATCGGGGAATGGTGTGGCAATAGTAAAAGCGCCGGCCAGACCGCTGCTGGTAGACCGCCAGCGGGGCATAGAAGCCGCTATAGAGCACGGTGTGGGCATCGTGCAACCGTCCGGCCCGAAACCGGAAGCACCACATGCTTTCCAGAATGCGCGGCAAGCGCGCAGACCAGCCACCCCGCAACTCCTGCACTTGGGCGGTGGAGGCATCCAGCAAGGGTTGGGCGTCCGGGTAGCACCGGCTGACCAGGGTCTGAAAGTCCGGAAAGGCCTCGGCCAACGTGAGCGTGACCCGCTCCGCGCCTCCGGCCACCTGCATGAAGTCGTAGAGAAGGTAGTTTTTCATGCCAGCAACATCTCCAGACGGGCCAGCATGGCCTGGGCGCGCGCACTCCAGTCGTGGGCTTGCACGAAGTCTTTCGCGAAGCTCGCAGGGCGACCCTGCGCCTGCTCCCGGGCCTGCACGATGGCATCGGCAAATGTCCGCGCATCGTTGCCGTAGCAGGCCAGGTCACCCATCCCATGGCGCATCGCGCCCAGATCCGTGCTGGCCACACCCAATCCCGTGGCGATGTACTCATAGAACTTCAAGGGACGCTCGACATAGCGCATGCGCCCATCGGCGTCGCAAAAAGGAATGAGGCCGACCTCATGGCTCTGAAGAACCGCCGGCAGTTCCGCACGGCCGACAATGCCGCGCCATTGGAGGTTGACAGGCCATCCGTGCTGCGGGGGCGTACCAGGGGCGTACACCGCAAAGGTCCAATCGGGAAGCAACCGCGCGGCCTGGGCGAGCAAGCCCATGTCCAGCCAAGCCGTGAGCCCGCCGACATAGACCGCGCTGCGCGGCTGCCGCGCCACCGGGCTTTGCGTGGCAGGCATCAAAAGGCGGGCCTCCACCCCATTGGGAATGTGCACTACCTCACCTCGCGGGTGCAGCGCACGGGCATATTCCGCCAGGGGTTCAGAGACGGCCCAGACTTCATCGAAATCGGGGCCACCCACCATGGACTCGAGCGCGTCGATGAGCACGGGGTGCAGGTCGCGGGCGAACCCCTGCGGCCAATCGTTGAGCCGGCAGATCTTGGCGCGGGCCGTGATCTGGTGCAGCAGCAACATGTTGGGTGCGACTTCGGCGATGCACGCGTCGAACGGCACGTCGCGCAATGGCGACGGGCAGCGTCGGCCATACGCCTCCAATTGCCAAGGCCACCGCAGAAAAAGCCGATGCGCGGGAAACACCGATTGAAGACTCCACTCGGTGAGACCTTGCGAAATGCCCACTGCTCGCCGCGGCATCCCATGTCCCCATGCCCTCGCCAGCCGGGCATGGCGCTGGCGGCCCACGACGTCCAGCGGGGAGGAGAGCGTGGGCACATAGTCGACCGACCAACCCGCCGCCGCCAACGCTTGCGCCAGATGCTGGGAACCCACCTTGGTGCCGCCGTCGATGAACGACTGGGTTCCGAGAACAAGCGCGCGCATGGTGTCAATGCACCGGGCAGGCACGGTCGGCCAGCAAGCCGCGCACCTCGTCACGAAGCCATTGGCGGGTGGCCGCCGCATTGAACCGCTGGCTGGCCGAGTCCGAAGCGCGCTTCATGGCATCGATGTCCTGGGGCGTGAGGCGCGCGAGATGCGCGGCCAGGTCTGCTGCTTCGAAACTGCCGCTCACCACGCCACAACCCAGTTCGGTCACCAGCGCCTGCATCTCAGGCGACGGACCGATGGCGATGGCCAGGCGTGCCTGCATGAATTCGAAGAACTTGTTGGGCAGTGCATGCAGGTAATTGAAATTGGTGGGGGGCAGCAGGAACAATCCGATGTCATAGCCATTGGTGTGCGCGGCGATATCGCGCATGGGTACTGGCGGAATGAACCGGATGCGCGAATGCCGTGCGGCCCGTTGCTTCAGGGTGGCGAGGTACGCCGGGTCTTGCTCCATCAGCATCAGGTCGAGGCTGAAGCGATCATCCAGATGGTCCATGAGGTCGATCATCACCTCGATCTTGCGCGAGGCGATGGCTGCGCCATGGTGGATCAGCCGAATACGTTCGGCATGCGTTGGCCGAACGGGCAAGCGCTCTGGCTCGGGGCAATTGGGCATGACGGATACCGGAACGCCGTAGCACCGCTCGTACTCGCGCGCGATGCCTGTGCACACGGTACTCATGCGCGCGACCCGCGGCAACGCATCGCGGCAGGTGGCATCGAAGAAAGGCCCCAGCAACGTGCGCCACGCCCAAAGGTCTTCGAATTCCCGCGGCGCGTATTCGTGCGCGTCCAGCCACACGGGCGCATTGCCGGCCAACCGCAACGCCATCGGCAGAGCCATCACATCGTTGGCCAATACCATGTCGAAACCCGCTGGCAACTGCGCTGCGGACTTCTCCAGCGCGCGGATCTGAGGGTGTTGCCAGTAATAGGCGTCGTAGCGTCGAAAGGCCAGACGCAGCGCATTGCGCAAAACCCCTTTGCGATCCGCACGCGTCTGTTCCACGGAAGTGAAATGCAGCACTCCAGGTGGACGTTCTCCGAACCCCAGCACATGGACTTCATGCTCGTCCTTCAGCGCCCCGTACTGGCGCATCACGCGGGGATCGGAGGCAATGGGTGAAAGGGACAACAGCAGCAGGCGGGCCACGGCAACTCAACCCGCGAAATGCTGTGCGTGCCAACGTGTGAAGTTGATCCAGCGCCAAACCTGCCAACTGAAGGGGCGCTGTCCCGCAACGACCTGATCGAAAGCCTTCAGCACCTCGTCTTGGCGGAAGAAAGGCAAATTCAGCGGATACCGCAGCCACTCACGCACCTGCGGCGCCATCTGCAAAAGCCATGCTTGCTCGGGCGTGGCAAAGCCGATCTTGTCGCGACGATCCAGAATCTCGTCCGGCACAAGGCCACGCATGGCTCGTCGCAGCAGGTGCTTGGTTTCGCCCTGGGGCGACACCAAATATTCCTCAGGCAGCGTCAGTAAAAAGTCGGCCAGCTCCGTCGTCAGAAAAGGCACGCGGCTTTCTACCGAGAAACGCATGGAATTGCGGTCGCCATGGCGAAGCAGTCCAGGCAGGCCGACGCCATGCAGCGAGCGGGCCAACTCTGCCACCAGCCGGCGACCTGGGGCTGTCTGGGTCGGTACTTCACGTGGAAAACGCAGCGCCACGCCCGCGTCGGCCAATATGCGCGCGTCCAGCCAGGGCGGACAAGCATCGGCACCATTCATTCGGCGCAGCGTCTGATAGGCGGAATCGCTGGTGTATTCAGCCACTGCCGCTTTGAAACCTTCGAGCCCAGCCCTGCCCGGCCAGCGCCCCCACTCGCGCAAAAACGCGACGGCACTTGCCCACTGGCCTTCGTCCAGCAGGCTGCGCACACGCGGCCCCGGATAGCCGACATAGCCGCCGCACAGTTCATCGGCACCTTGACCATCGAGTGTCACGGTCACACCATGCTCTCGTGCCAATTGAAACACCCGGTATTGGGCATAAATGCTGGTGCTGCCGAAGGGCTCGCCCTGCGTCACAATCATGTCGTCCAAGTCAGCTGCAAGCTCCTGCGGCATGATGCTCAGCTTGTGCGACACCGCACCAACGTGCGCAGTCATCCGGTCGACCCATTGCTCTTCCGACACCGAACTACCCGATGCAATGAAGCTGAACGTATGGATGGGAACGTCAGGTTCCAAATGCCGTATGCACCCGACGATCGCGGACGAATCCAACCCACCCGACAAGGCCGCGCCCAGTGGCACGTCGCTGCGCAGATGGAGCCGCACGCTGTCCAGCAAATGGGCTCGCAATGCTTCGGCGGCCTCGTCTATGGTTAAGCGCTGAATGGGTTCGATCCGAGGCTTCCACCAAGAGTGCACAGCGAATCGCCGTGTATCCAGTTGGTATGTGAAGCGGTGCCCGGGCGGCAGCCCAAGCACGTCGGCAAGAAAAGTACTCGCTCGCGCATCGTAGCTGCCGTGTGTCAGGTAGTCATACGCCACCTGCCAGTCAAGCGCAGAAGCCGAAGTCCGCAAGGCCTGCACTGCCGGGATCTCGGAAGCGAAACACAGCCCCCGGTCTTCTGCGTGATGGTAGTAAAGCGGCTTGATGCCGAAGGCATCTCGGGCGCCGTACAAGGCGTTGGCAGCGCGATCAAAGATCACGAATGCAAACATTCCGACGAGGCGATCGAGCGACGCCTCGCCCCAATGGCCCCAGGCCTGAAGAAGGACCTCCGTGTCGGATGTGGAGTGGAATGACCGGCCCAGGGCTTGCAGCTCTTCACGGAGTTCACGGTAGTTGTATATCTCGCCGTTGAAAACCAGCAAAAACCGCCCGTCGTGGCTGGACATGGGTTGGTGTGCAGCAGAGGTGAGATCGATCACCGCCAGCCGCCGTTGACCCAGCGCGACGATGGCTTCTCCGTGGCGCATGGTTTCAGACCCGATGTCATCCGGACCACGCCGCGCCATCAAGGCCAATGAAGCAGCCATGCGGCTGTCGACTCCTGCCGCATCTGCTGCGGCCCACACTCCGCCAGCGATTCCACACATCTTGCGTTCCTCAGACAGCCGAAGCGGATGCGGCCATTGGATCGGACGCGTTATGGAGTTCGAGGCATTCCTCGAGCGATCCTTGGTGCACTACCCGACCTTCGGTCATCACGATACCTTTCGTGCAGAACGCGCGAAGGATTTCCTCATTGTGCGAGGCCAGCACCATGATTTCCACCTGGCTCATGAGCTTGCCGAGTCGTCGATGGGCCCGCTCGAGGAACCGCGAGTCCCCTACTCCGATCATCTCGTCCATCAGCAGGATGTCCGGCACGATGGCCGTAGAAACGGCGAACGCGAGGCGCAGGAGCATGCCAGTGGAGTACGACCGAACGGGTAGATACAGGTAATCGCCCAGTTCGGTGAATTCCTCCACATCGGAAAACAGGCCTTTTGCCTGTGCCCTCGTGAGGCCCATGACGATGCCGCGCGTGATGACGAAGTCATATCCGCTGGCCTCGGGATCCACGCCCAGCATCAGGTCTGTGAGCGCAGTGAGTTTGCCGCTGCTCAGGATTTCACCCTGCTCCGGCTCGTAGATGCCAGACATCACTCGCAGCAGCGTCGTTTTTCCCGCCCCGTTGCGGCCGATCAATGCCACTCGGTCGCCTGTCCGAAGATGAATGTCTATATCGCGCAGCGCATGCACAGTGACACCTGCCCCACCCTTGCTCTCGATGCGCTGCTGCAGCGCCCGGTCAAAGCGCAGGATCGAGTTGACGAGGCCGCGCGCCTGCGAGGAAAAAATCGGGAAATCCACGCTCACGTGGGAGAGTTGAAGATGGGCCATGAAACGTCAGATCCAATACACGATACGGCGCCGAGCGAAGGTGTAGAGCACGAATGAAACGGCAAAGAGCGCCACCATGGTCGCGCAACCGAGGACAACCGATGCGGAAGACGGGTAGGTACCGATCAGCGGTGCCCGTACCAGGTCCAGCAGGGCCGCCAGCGGATTGAGGTGCACGGCCCATTGGGCGCGTTCGGTCAGTTGTTCGGGTTTCCACATCACCGGGGTCACGAAGAATGCGATCTGCATCAAGCTGGTCACGATCATCGGCACATCCCGGAAACGCGCCGCGATGAGGCCAAGAATGGCCACGGCCAAGGTGGCGCAAGTGACGAAAATCGCCAGTCCAAGCAAGAGCCACAGCGGTTTCACGGACATCAGTCCCGACGTGAATCCCAGCACCAAAAGCAAGATGGGTATGTTGTGGGCAAGAAGAATGAGGTTGCGCCAGATGGCGCGGAAGATGAAGGCAAATTTCGGAAAAGGCGCCTGTTTGAGATAGGGCTCTGCCTGGACGAACACTTGGCAGCCCTCATTGGCCAGCATCGACAGCGAGGTGAAGAGAATGTGGCCAACGCAGAGATAAGGCAGGTAGTCGCTCGCACTGGTCTTGAAGAGCTGCGCACCGATCAAGCCGAACACCACGATGAAGATGCCGGTATTGAGCGTGATCCATACCGGGCCGAGAAAGGAGCGGCGGTATTGCCGGGCGATGTCTTCCCAGCCCAGATGCATCCAGAAGCGCCAGATCTGACACGACCGCTTGAGATCCTGCAGCAACAATCCAAATTGCTTCATGCTTGCACTTGTCATTTATTCAGAATCCAATTCGACCAGGGAAGCACTTTTCACTGCCAACCGGGAAATGCCGTAGCGCTCAATGCCGATCCGCACACCTGAGGCCTCGCCGTCAATCCGCATGCGCCTGGAAAATTCCACGCGCGGGGTTTGAGAAGACAGCGCGAAATCACCGGCCAACGTCTGCCGCCAAGAATCCGGATCGGTCACTTTTCCCTTCCAGACCCAGATGCGAACGTATCCCTCGCCTTCCACTTCCAGCTTCAACACGTATTCCCTGCCACTCTTTACCGGTATTGGTCCCACCGCGCGGCCGTCGCTCTCGGTCGAGCCGACCTCGAGCATGTGGCTATAGCTGCGCGGAAGCAACGCATTAGTGGAAGAGGACGAACCAGGCATGGTCACGACCCCTTTGCCCAACACCCGCAAGGCGAATGCCGGGCCGCCCACGCCGACACGCGGATACTCTATCCAAGCCCAATCAAAGAGGTTCCGCACGGATGCGGCGCTGTGTGGGCGCGTGGCTCTATTGGCGGGTGGCCGCAGTCGATAGAGTTGGCTGAAGTTCGCATCCACCACCAAGTCGGCCAATCCGGGATCGCTGAGCAAAGGCATCAAGCTGGTATGGGAGGCAGGCGGAATGAGATAGTCGGGCATCTGCACGTACTCCACTCCAAGCCCTCTCAGGAGGTCGGCCAACTTTGCGGGATCCTGCTCTTGATAGAGAGGCAGCATTCGCGGGTCCAGATAGCTGAGCATCCTGCGGTCCGTGTAGTAGAAGTCGGCGGGCCGGATAGCGAGCACCCGGGCCTGTGCAGGCACTAGCGCAGACAACTGCCGGGCCACCTGAATGCTGCTCCAGCCGAGTAATGGATCCGCCTTCATGGACAGGATAGGCAGTCGCCTACCTGGCTGTGGCTGTGGCTGTGGCTGTGGCTGTGGCTGTGGCTGTGGCTGTGCCGGATTGGGCTTGTGCCAGGTGACGTCGACCAGTTGCAGCCACTGCATCAGGTTGCCGTAGAGCAGGAACGCGCCTGCCTGCCCGACGAGGAGGACGCACAGTCCCAGCCGCGCGACCACCCGCATCCCGGCGCGCTGGCGCGCTGGCGCACCATCGATCGGTCGCGCCCCCAGCAATTCGACGCAGCCCCACGCACCCAAAAGCCCCACGGCGGGCGCAATCACCAGCAGATAGCGATCATTCTTGATCATCAAATCCGTTCCCACGACCATGGATGCCACGATCCCTCCGAAGTACACCGCCAGGACATGGAAGGCGATCAACGGGACGGCAGCACCAATCGGCAGCGAAGAAGGATTGAACAAGGCTCGCCAGTTCCTGCCTGGCGTGAGAGATGCGGCCAGCAGGTAGAGGGCACTGACAGCCGCGACCCAGAATGCGAAGCCGTAGCTGTGCACTGCGAGAAAGCCTTTCAGCAATCCGTACTGCAGACGCGTACTCCAGTCGTAAATTGACCTGGCATAGCGGAAAAAACCGTTCCAATCCATGCTGCTCAGCGCAAAGACCGCTGGGTTATCGGAAATCGGCGTGCCGTAGATGGCGATGTTGCGCAGGTAGGGATACGACGCGAACACCGCCGCGATCAGCAGGCTCTTGACTGCCAGCCCTGTCGACGCACGCCACTCGGACACACCTCCCGAAGCAACCAAGACCACCAGCAGGATGGGTGCGTACAGGATTGCCTGCGAATGCGTCCATAACGCCAGTCCCAGCAGACCGCCGATCGCCAGGGCCGCGCCTCGGCGACCGCGGTCGATTCCCACAAGAGCTATCAGCAGCATTACCATGCCTGCCACAGGGAGCGCATCGATGGCGGAGGTCTGGGCACCCACTGCCAGTAGTGGCATCGTCAAAAAAAGAATGGCTGCAAGCCAACCCATTCGTGGCGAGTGCAGACGCCCCAAACCGATCAGCCCGCAGGCCGACCCCAAGGTGAACCATGGAGCAACCGCTTTCATCAGATCCGCCTGCGAGGCGGTTCCCTGGAGCCCATAGGTCAGTGCGACCAGGCTGGGATACAGCGGCGGGTGCGTCCACGGCGCGAAGAATCCGGATGCCGCAGCATCGGAGTCCAGGAGTGGATAAACCCTCAGCGTGTGTGCTTCGTATATAGCGCGCCCCACCAAGCCGTATTCCAGTGCGTCGTTCTCGGTCAGGGGCAACCGTATGGCGAGGTAAAGGATGTCAGCCGCACAGAGGAGTAGCACCAAAAGGAGAACCCATTCCCATCGCGAGGCGGGCAACCACCGCAAGTCAGGAATTACGACGTTCTGTGACGCCCTCCCGAATTTCAAGAATAGCCAACACGCGCTCACCATGGCCGCTGCGATGATCCAGACTTGGGCTTGCAGGGAGGCTCCTCCAGGCACCATGCCGACCAGAACGCTGAAAATACCCAGGATAAAAGGACCGAGAGCGAGAGCGGTGGGAACCACCAAAACCTTGCCATGCCGCAGTGCTTGCCAAGGTAATGCGCGCGCTATCAAGAAAGCCAGGACCGTGGAGAGCGCAATCAGACAGACCAGCCCTCCCCACGCAGCGGCAGGGTTGGACATCATTTCGTATCTCCTTCGCCGTATAACTTCGGCTCAATCACACGTTTCTCCGTCAAGGCCCGACCTCGGGCGCAAGGCGCGACAAGCTCCATATCACATTGGCCAATTCCCACGGCGAAGTTAAACGGGAATACCCGTTTGCGACTTTTGGGCTCAAATGGAGCGCGCCAGTCTCAGAAACCAGGCTTTGATTGGCCAGCGGATAGAGCAAACCCCTTCCGGCCAGTGAAGCAGCACTGTTCACGGCATTCTTGTGCAGCAAAGGGTTTCCCTGTCGCGTGACGGCCATCAGGGACATCGCGTCGATTGTGCGAAACGATATCCAGGCCTTGCCCTTGTCACCGGGATATTCCGGCTTGTTCTCCGACACATTGTCGAGGCGGCTCCATCCGTCGAATGCCTGGCCCCACCAGTAATTCCATTCCCCGTCTTCCGGCAGATTGCCTTCGGACGCCACACGACTGATGAACAATTGCGCGATCTCGCGTGCTGCACGGTATGGCGAGGCGTCCTTGCGGGGGTCCGCCGCCATCGCGACCGCATATGCCCATTCGTTTTGATGGTTATAAGGGACGGAAACCCCGTCGAAATAGAACTTGCTTCCTTTTGGCCACCGCAGGTGCGCCTGACCGGGGCTGATCCATTCAGGCTTTTCACCCGTGCGGGCCAACACGTCGATATGGTTGCGCAACTCCAAGACATCCCTTTTGAGGACAGGAAGGAATGCGAGTTGCCGCGGTGTGGGGACCTCTTTCATGTAGCGTTCAAAGAGGAGCAGCAGCCGTGCAGTCTGCACAGCGAAGAGTGCTCGGCTGCGATCTACCGTGAACGCGCGCGTCTGGAAGCGGCCCTTGGCATAGTGCTGCTCGATCAGGCCGATCTCGAGATCCAGACGCTGCCGCGCGGCAGGCAGCAGTGGCCCGAATATCCTGAAGGCGGCTTCGCTGCGGCGTGACACCTCCAGCATATCAAGCAGCCCGTTGAGGTAATAGATCTGAGACCAAGGAATACGCCCTTCCTCGTTGCTGATGCCAGTTTCCAGCCAGCCCGAATGCTGAGCTGACAAAAAGTCCCGCAGGAAAACATTGCGCAATTGGTCGGCCGAGCGTGCGTACTCGATCTGCAATCGCCCTTGCGACCATGCCAGGCCCCAGGCAACGCCTTGTTCGGAGTTCACCGCCGGCGCAACGACACCGGGAGGTGCCGCGATGATCAGCTCTCGCGGCCCGCTGTCGCGAGGAGAGGGAGCGACGCAGAGATGCGCCAGCCCGCTCGGTGTAGAAGCGGACTCCACCACGTGACGGCATCCTGGCACTCGACGCACTTGAAGTGAGCCGTCGGATGCGATCGCCGCTTCCAATGTGCCACCCACCAGATAGAGGCGCTCCTGCTGAGCGACCAGGAACCGCAAGGCGGGAATCATTTCGTAGGTGGCGCCTGCCGGGTCCTCAAGCGAAGGGATTTTCGTCCGCACACCGGATGCCTCTGCGCAGAGCCTGTCAGCCGGCCACCGAGCCAGCCAGTTGGCCGACGTGGGATTGTCGAAATACGCGACGTAAATGCTGTCACCATGCAGGGTGGCCGTCCGAAAAAGCGGATTCGCGTCACCGTGCGTGATGGGCACGGCACAAAGAACCTTGGAGTCGGCATCCAGCTTTTGCAACCAGAGGGCATCGGATGGAAATCTCCTGAAGACCACATAGCGGTCCATACGCCCTTCGAGTATCGCGAGGGGAAAGCCTGCGTCTTCGAACTTCAGCGTCGCGCCGGCCCGATGCACGACCGCCTTCGTGTTCTTGTCCACCACAACCGAACCGAGCGCTGGGTCCAGCAGCGGCACAGCGGCACCTTGCGCAAAGGCTTCGCCCGCAGACGCGCGTGCGACTTGCTCCGAAGGCCCTGAAATCGCCATCGTCCTTGCGGACTCCGAACCCGCACGGGAGGCGTCACGCTGGGCGCGCATGCATGCCAGCACGCCCCGATAGAGGTACGCTTCATATTCAGCAACGACCAGCGGCCTGGCATTGTCGGTGCCGAGCGGATACTTGGCATAGCGGCCGTCTAACGTACGGTATCGGTACAGGGAACCGGACAGCGAGGCGCGCACGTCTGCCATGCCTTCCTCCGAACACGCCAGGTAAAGGGCAAAACCGAGGTCATATGACCGAGCTGGCGTCTTGACGTCGTCGCGAAACCCAGGCCAGCCGCGGACAGTACCGCCCTCGACGGGGAAGTCACGCATGTGGCCCAGTACGGCATACCGATCAAACTGCCCTGACAAGCGGCCCCCATAGGCCATATAGGTTCGGATTCCGTCGATGACGTAGCTCGCGTGTGGCAGATCGTTCGGTACGTTTTCCTGCACCGAATAATTCCAGTACCAATTCTTGCGGGCCGAGACCTGCCGATGACGCAGCAGCGATTCCATCGTCGCGTCAGCCACGGCTCGCAACGCAGCCTGCCGTGGTGCATCCCGCACCATCCCGCTGTAACGTTGCAACTGCCCTGCCATGTAGGCAGCCGGATTGAACGTGTCGTAAGGACGGTCGGACTCCCTCAGCGAATAGGGGACCAGCCCGCTCGGGCTTCGCATCGCACGGTTCAAATAGGGATCGAAGGCACGTCCGACCTTGTCGAGAATTTCCTTACCGGGAGCGGCAGGATCGCGTGCACGCCATGTCATCAGTGCGTCGACCACGATGGCCGTCGAAATCGTGTATTCGGTGTGCGCGGGGTTGACCGAACCGTCGCCATAGGCGTCCCAGGCGACAGGCACACCCCAGCCTATGACCCCATCGTGGTTTTCATCCGCGTGTTCAAGCAACCAGCGTCCAGCGGAGCGGGCGAGCGACTTCTTCTGCGGATCGAACCCCAGATCCGCCCGGTCCAACTCGGCCAGCAGCACCATGGCGGTTGCCTTTGGAATACTGTCAACGGTGTTGCCCGGATAGTCGGTGGTGCCTCTTCCTGGCTGAGCGTGGTCGATATTGGCGTAGAGGCTCCGGGCCGCTGTCGACCAATCGCTTTCGGCATGTTGGCTCGACTGTGCAAAAGCGATTTGACCAGCCGTCAGAAGCAGCGCCCCAAAGGCGCTGCACCAACGCAATCCCTTTGCCACGATGGGCCAGGTCATGCGTGCAAACCCAGAGTGTCGAGGGAATTGATACGGCGGATCGTGTCGTTGAAGTCCAGACCGATGGTGTCTAGATACCAGCGCAGGGAAGGAACGCGCGGCCGATTCTCTTCCATGATGGCGAGCATGGCCTGCTCCCTGGTGATCTGCCCCTCGCGAATCTGGTTGCTGCGGAAAGTATCGAACTCAGTGAAACCTCGCGCCGTCATGTATATGTAGTTGTAGAAGGGCGCCGTTCCATCGCCGATACGCCATGTACTCGGGGAATCGGGAGAAAGCTCCCAGTCGTATTCGCCGATCAGTGTCTGGTTGACCTCATCTTCGTTCCAGATGAAATGGTCGAAGATGAAATAAAAATCTTTGCGAGGCTCGACGTAGTACGCAAGGAACGCTCCGAACGTATCTGCCAAGGAGCTGTTCAGATACCCAGGATTCTTGAGAAACTGAAAAGCATAGTGGCTTGCCAGTTTCGCCTTGCGGCCCATCGAGAGATAGTCCACCCGCCGCTTCTCGAAGTCGGGCGGAACGTTGCAGAAGCCGGATTTGAAGTCAGTATTCTCGAGCGGGTTGGCGCACCAGAGGTCAAGCGATATGCCCGTTTGCTTTTTTAGCACGTTCACGACCCGGAAGAAGTGCTTGTCGCCGGCCATGAAGAGCGGGACCATGCCCAGGTCGGGCTTTCGCAGCCATGCCGCAACATTCTTGCGAATATTGTCACGCTTCGTCTTGATGTCTGCAGAAACCAAAATGTTCTGTATGCCCAGCTGGCCACAGAGCCGCGCGACGTTGCGGCGCGCGAGGTCTGTCACCATGCCCCAGTCATAGGTGAAGGTCACCGGCTTGAGGCCGAACTCCTTCTTAATGAGATGAAGCCCATAGCTGCTGTCACGGCCACCACTGAAGGGCACGATGACGTCGGGTCCCGGCGTGCTTCGTCGGTAGCGCTCAAGCGAAGCAATGAAATCCGCACGCGTTTTCTCGGAGTGCATTCCAGCGTACCGGCGGCGGTATGAGCGGCAGTAATTGCAGACACCTGCAGCGTCGAAGTGGATGTACGGAAACGTCTCCGGGAGCACACAACAGGTGCATCGGCGCAGCCCTTTGACTCGCGCTTCGCCGAACTTCACCAACGACTCGTCAGCAGAGCGCCGGAGTACCGAGGGTGCCCCGGCATGGCCTACATGGCGTTCGAAATGCTGCAGGGGTGCCAACGCAGCTTGACCGTTCGCATGGCCCGCCTCCTGCAGAGAGGGCTCCTGCCCGTCTTCCGACATCGCAATCTTGAACCGAGATGCGGGTTGCCGCCCCGTCACGTCGAAGACCCATCCGTTGCCGGCTTCGATCCATTCGATTGCAGTCGAGGGCGGAAAACCGGACGCACCGGTTTGGCTGTTCAAAACGTTTTCGAGGATGTAACGCTCGGAAGCGAAGACCAATACCTGTTGCCGGGCATCCAGCGCTACGTAGAGATCGCCCGTATTCGTTGCCAGCGTTACCAAGCCGGTTTCGCTGTGCGTCCAGGCGATGGAGGCTGCGCCTTCGAGACCCGCGTAGACAGCACGGGTGGCGGCCAACGGATCCTTGGACAGACGCATGGGAGCATCCAGTTGCGCTGCAAGCACCTCTGTATCGACCTCGGCCGTTCGCGGCAGGGTGCTGTGCGAGGCCCACAGTTCTTCGACGTTCACCACGATGCCGTTGTGAATGATGCTGACATGACCCGAGCGGACAGGCTGGTTGTTCTGCGGCAGCGCTGCAGTGCCGTTGGTCACCAACCTGGAGTGAGCCAGTATGGCCATCGGCTGACTGCCCGAGGAGGCCTCGACTTCGAATCCGGTGCTCAGGACCCGCGCCAGCGCTTCGCGGTATTCATCGCTGCGCATGAACAGCGATGCAGACTGCGCGCCCTTGACCGTCCAAGCTTCGCGTTGCACTGGCAGATACGCATGGAATCCAGCGGATTCCTTGCCCCGACTCTCGGACAAAAGGTAGAGCCGCTCCAGCATCGCCTTGACCGAATTGCGGCCGACAGAAGCCTGCCCCTGAAAAAGAAGACCGAAAATTCCGCACATAGATAATCAGCTACGCCAAGTATTGGTAAAGAGTTGCCAACCGATGAGTTGTCGGGAAAGCACGAATAACGCTGCGGTGCTCGCTACATAGCTGATCGCCGTGCCCAGAGCAGCGCCTTCCAGGCCCAGGTATGGCAACAAAAGGCAGGAGCCAAGCACATTCGCGCCGACGGCCACCAATTGCTGCATCGCCTGATAACCCGGTCTGCCAGACACCAGCATGAGGTTGTCGAAGGGAATCCATGGACAGATAAGGTTCAGGCCGATCAGGAGAATGATCAGCGACGGCAAACCTTCGTCCAGGCCCTTGCCCGGAATGATCCAGGCGCTTGCGAACATGTAAGCAACCACCAAACCCAAAGAAAGAATCAGCGACGCAGGCAGTGCATACCGTACGGCTTGAGCACGAAGCGTCCGCAACTGGGCTACGTCGTTCAGCCGGAGCGCAGCCACCAGAACCGGATTGAAGTTGAGCCGCACCATGGCCAGCACGTGATATGCACCATCGACAAGCATCGCTGCAAAACTGTAGATTCCCACAGCCCGGTCGGTGAGGAAGAAGCCGATCATCAACACATCGATGCGGGAGTTGATCTCCGTGAACATTCCTGCGGGAAGGCTTTTGCTACCGAATGCCAAGTGCAATCGGCACCAAGTTGCGCTGACCCTTGGACGAAGGCTTAGCTTGGCGCGCGCGATGAAAATCAAAGCGGCCAAGCATGTGACGATCTCAGCCAACAGGAACGCAAGCGTGCTGGTGGCCATTGAAAGCCCTGACGCCGCAATGCCCACAACGCCTGCCATGACCACGATGTAGCGCAGGGCCTGCAGAACCGCATGCGCCCGCATATGCCGCAGGCCGTTTAGGTAAGCCAGCAGCACCTTGTTGAACGGAAAAAGCACCAGTCCGCCTGCACTGAAAGCGATGGCTGCCGCCGTGGCATCACTTTTGAAAATCAGGGCGAACACCGGTTGAGCCAGCCAAAGTCCCGCGGCTGCAAACGTCCCGAACAACAACACCAGGCTACCCGCACTGCCAAGCATGACGGCCCGGTCAGGCGCACTGTCGGAATGAAACGCGCTATGACGCAACACGGAATAGTGCATACCCCAACTGGCGATCTGCGAAGCGACGATATAGACCGCATACGCGAGGTTGAATATCCCCAACGCAGCCGCATCGCGCAGCATGGCGACAGCTATATTGATCAAGATGCCGCTCGATGCCAACACGGCAAAACTGCCCAGGCTGAATGCAATATCTTGAGACAGCTTGTGCCGCCTCAAACTCTGCGCCACGGTGTGGAGTATCGATACGACCATAAACGTTCAGCGCGGGGTCCGGCGGCCTCGAACGTCTCTCGTGCGCAGCGGAGGATTCAGGTGCTTGTTCTCTTCATAGTCGAACCACATCGCGAAAAATAGCGAATTAAATCCCAGCGAGAACGAGAAAAGCCAACTCAGGAAAGTAATTTCAGGCACAGTCCCGCTGTCGATCCAGAGGCTCAGTAGCCGAATGAACATGAGGCAGCTCACGCCTATGCTGAAAAAGCCGAACGCATAGAAAAATACAAGGGGATGAAAATTCCGGATGATGTATTTCTCTTTGAGTCGCCAGAAGAACAGCCGCACCAGCAGGGAACCTATGGTGAAGATGACCTTGCGTACCTTGATACCGGACTTTTCGCCCACGTTGTAGACCGGCTCGATCGGGACATCGACCACTCGCATGCCTGCGACATTCAGCTTCACAAGCAGATCGTTAGGCTGACCGTAGCGCTTGTACATCCGATCCCAATCGATCGCCTGCAAGGCCGTCAAATTGATGGCCGTATAACCAGTTTGCGAATCCGCTACATGCCAGTACCCAGACGCGATCTTGGTGAACAGCGAAAGCGCCGAATTACCGAAGAATCGAATCTTCGGAATCTTCTTGAACGCCTCACCCGTGACCAATCGATTGCCTTTGGTGTAATCGGCCTCGTCGTCGACCACGGGGTCCAAGATAGCAGGCAGGTCAGCGGGGTCCATCTGGCCATCACCTGCCATGACAACGGCTATGTCGTACTCGGCGTCGCGAGCCCACTTGTAGCCTGTCGCGATCGCTCCGCCTACACCCTGGTTGACTCCATGCTCCAGCAAGGTAACCCTGCCTGATTGGTAACCCGGATGCTCGCGGATCACTTCCGACGTGCGGTCCCTGCTGCAGTCGTTAGTGATCACGATCATGTCGACGATGTCGGGCATGGTGTCGATCACCCGGGCAACCTGGGTTTCTTCGTTGTATGCCGGGACTACGACGGCTATGCGTTTGTTTCTATACATGTTCTAGTTCTTTCAAATGCGCGCCATTGCAGCCACGACTCGGTCGATGTCGGAGTCCTGCAGATCTGCGCTCATCGGCAGGCTCATGACATGAGCGGCGGCCCAGTGACTCTTAATCGTCTCCGCAGCCGAAACGTCGTTGCGAAAGGCAGGTTGTCTGTTGAGCGAGAGCGGATAGTGCACCGCAGTGGGAACGCCCTGGGCCAACAGCTGCTGCTGCACCTTTTCACGCTCTTCCACGAAGAGGGTGTACTGCGCCCAGACGCAGTCGCGGTCCGGCCGAACGACCAGAAGCCGGGCGTTGCAACCAGCTGAGGTCAGGCCCTCGCGATACATCTCACCCAGCTTGAGCCGACGTTCGATTTCCCACTCGAAGCGCTGCAGCTTTCCCAACACCACAGCACATTGGATGGTGTCCATCCGGCCGCCGACCCCCACGCGCACGTGGTGGTAACGCCGCTCCTGGCCATGCACCCGTATTTCCCTCAGTATTTTGGCCAGAGCATCGTCGTTGGTGAACAGCGCACCGCCGTCGCCATAGCAACCAAGAGGCTTGCTGGGGAAAAAACTGGTACAGCCAATGGTCGACAGATTGCAGCTTTTTCGCCCCTTGTACGTAGCACCGAAGCTCTGAGCTGCATCCTCGATCACAGCAATGCCATGGGCGGCTGCGATGGCGTTGATCGCATCCATATCGGCCACTTGACCATACAGGGACACGGGCATGATTGCCTTTGTGCGCGGCGTTATCTTCGATTCGATGGCGGTGGCATCGATGAGGCAGGTGTCCGCTTCGATATCGACGTAGATGGGCGTGGCGCCCGCTAGCACGATCGTTTCGGCCGTAGCGGCAAAGGTGAAAGGCGTTGTGATGACCTCATCACCAGGGCCAACTCCCAGCGCCAGCAATGACATCAAAAGCGCTTCGGTGCCGGAGGCACAGCTGATGCAGTGGAGAGCGCCCGTATAGGCGGCAAGCGCCTGCTCCATCTCTGCGACCTCCGGCCCCATGATGTACTGACCATGGTCCAGCACTTTGTGGATACGGGCATCGATATCGTTCTTAACTGCCTGGTACTGGCTTTTGAGGTCGATGAATTGCATTGGCGCGCTCGCTTCGTTGGATGGGTTCTTGTTCAAAATTCAGCCCTCCTGCTCCAGCATGCAAACACCGCCCTGCAGCCTGTAGCGATCTCCCGTATGGGGGCATATGGCAGTCGCATCGCCCGTAAGCGGAAGCGGCAGACGCTCTCCATGGCGGCTCATCCAGCCAATCTGCCTGGCAGGCACGCCGACGACGAGGGCGAACGCTGCGACATCGCGCTGGACGACCGCACCGGCACCCACAAAGGCATAACTTCCGATTGTCACCCCGCACACCACAGTGCAGTTTGCGCCGAGAGTGGCTCCGCGCTTCACGACGGTACGCCGATACTCGTCCTTGCGCACGACGGCTGCACGCGGGTTATAGACATTGGTGAACACCATGCTCGGCCCGCAAAAGACATCATCTTCCAGCGTGACAGCGTCATACACACTGACATTATTCTGAATCTTGACGTTATGGCCGATCTGCACATCGTTGCCTACATAAACGCCTTGCCCTAGCGAGCATTTGTCGCCGATGGAGGCTCCTGCGCTAACGTGGACCCAATGCCAGATGCGCGTTCCGTCGCCGATGCGAGCCTCAGCATCCACGATCGCGCTGGGATGGATCGTACAGGTCATGCGCCGCGCTTTCGCACAAAAGGATGCAACCGGTCCCCGTTCTCCATCTCGACTCGTGCCTGCCGAATCACATCTACGGTCTCGACGCAGTGGCGCGCGTCTTTCAGCCCATAGCCACGTCCCGCCAGGATCTCGCGGTAGCTGGTCACGTGCAGATCGGTAAAGCCTTCGGAAAACTCGAGTTGCTCGCCGCTGACATCGATGTTCCGGTACGTGGGCTTCTTGCCCTTGACTTCGTCCGGAAGATCATTCGCGTCGATCGACAGAAACCACCGCACCCGGGCCCGCTCGTATTCCAGATAGCCGGCCGCCTTGGTTTCTTCGCTCAAGTGAATGCGATTGTCCTGTAGCTTGCCGAAGATGAAGTGCAGCATGTCGAAGAAATGCACCCCGATGTTGGTGGCCACGCCGAACGATTTGCGCGGGTCGCCCTTCCAACTCTCCAGGTACCACTTGCCGCGCGAAGTGATGTAGGTCAGTTCGACATCGAACTTGGTATCTTTCGGGGCCGCAGCCACTTTGTCGCGCAGCTTCAGGATCGCTTCATGGTGGCGCAACTGGAGAATATTGAACACCCGCCGGCCCGTCTCCTGCTCGATGCGCACCAGTTCGTCCATCAATTGCGGCGTGGGAACGAGCGGCTTTTCACAGATGACATCACACCCCAGGCGCAGGCCTGCGGCGATGTGGGCATGGTGCAGGTAGTTGGGCGAGCAGATCGACACGTAGTCGAGTGCGGTGGCCGGATCGCGCTTGAGCTGGTGGGCATGCTCCGCAAACCGCTCGAACTCGGTAAAGAAGTCGCTCTGCGGCGAAATGCTGTCGATGATGCCGACCGAGTCATTGATGTCGTAAGCCACGGCCAGATGGTTGCCGGTGTCCTTGATGGCACGCATGTGGCGCGGCGCGATGTAGCCGGCGGCGCCGATGAGGGCGAAGTTTTTCATGTCGGATCCGAGGGAGGGAATTACAGGCGAAAGACGGTGAAGCCGGCCTCGGCGGCCAGTTCGCGGTGGTAGAGGCTCTTGACGTCGGCCAGCACAGGTTGTGCGCCACGGCAGTACGAGCGAAGCTCCGCGGGCGTGGCCTGACGGTATTCGTTATGGCCGACCGCTACCACCAGGGCATCGACCGGATGGTCGGCATCGATACGGCCCAGCGCCAGGCCGTACTCGTGGTCCACCTCTCGCGCGTTGGCCCAGGGATCGGCGATCACCACGTCCGCGCCCCACTCCAGAAACTCGCGCACCATGTCCACGACCTTGCTGTTGCGGATGTCCGGGCAGTTTTCCTTGAACGTGATACCCAGGATGCCGATGCGGCAGCGGGGCACGTCCATGCCGTTCTTCAGCATGAGGCGGATCGTGTTGCGCGCCACGTAGCGCGCCATGTTGTCGTTGATGCGCCGCCCGGCCAGGATGACCTGCGGGTGGTAGCCCACTTCCTCGGCCTTGTGCGTCAGGTAGTAAGGATCGACGCCGATGCAGTGCCCGCCCACCAGGCCGGGACGGAACGGCAGGAAGTTCCATTTGCTGCCAGCCGCTTCCAGCACGTCGAGGGTGTCGATGCCCAGCCGCTCGAAGATGACGGACAGTTCATTGACCAGGGCGATGTTCAAGTCGCGCTGGGTGTTTTCGATGACCTTGGCCGCTTCGGCCACTTTCAGGCTGCTGGCCTTGTGGGTGCCGGCCGTGATGATGCTGCCGTACAGGGCATCCACCGCGTCTGCGACCTCCGGCGTGCTGCCGCTGGTGATCTTCTTGATCTTCGTGAGGGTGTTGACCCGGTCGCCCGGATTGATGCGCTCCGGGCTGTAGCCGCAGAAGAAGTCTGTGTTGAAGGTCTTGCCGCTGAGCCTCTCGAGCACCGGCACGCATATTTCTTCGGTCGCGCCAGGGTAGACGGTGGATTCGTAGATCACCACGGCGCCGTCCGGCATGACCCTGCCCACCGTTTCACTCGCCTTGACCAGGGGCGTCATGTCGGGGCGGTTGGCCTTGTCCACCGGGGTGGGCACCGTCACGATGAAGACCTTGCAATCGCGCAGATCCTCCGGGTCGGCGCTGTATTGCAAGTGGCTGGCGGCTTGCAGGTTCTCGGGGGTCACCTCGAGGGTGCCATCCTGGCCCGATTGCAACTCGGCGATGCGTGCGGCATTGATGTCAAAGCCGAGGACCGGCCGCTGGCGGCCGAACTCCACCGCCAGGGGCAGGCCCACGTAGCCGAGCCCGATCACGGCAATCCTTGCTTGTTCTAGATTCATGTTTTTATGTTGGAAGAATGGTGGAGAGGGTCAAGTGCGGGCGCCGCACTGCTCGCATGCCGGGAAATGCGCGCGCGGGCCCGGCAATCGTCACGCCGGTCGCGAAGGCAATCCAATCCATCATGAAACGCCTTCGGCACCTGTAGAGCGCCCGTAGATGTCGTCGAACCGGACGATGTCGTCCTCGCCCAGGTAGTCGCCCGACTGGACCTCGATGATTTCGAGGGGCGTCTTGCCCGGATTGGCCAGCCGATGGCGGCGGCCCACCGGAATGAAAGTGGATTCGTTCTGCGCCAGCAGATAGGTGTCGTCGCCATTGGTGATCTCGGCGGTGCCCCGCACCACCACCCAATGCTCGGCGCGGTGGTAGTGCATCTGCATGCTCAGGCGCGCACCCGGATTCACCACGATGCGCTTGACCTGAAAGCGTTCGCCGCTGTCGACGGCGTCGTACCAGCCCCACGGCCGATGCACCTTCCGGTGGTGGTGGGCCAGCGCATGCCCTGCCTGCTTCAGCCCGGCCACGATGTGCTTGACGTCCTGGGTGCGGCGCTTGTCGGCCACGAGGACCGCATCGGGTGTTTCGACGACCACGATGTGGTCGAGCCCCACGCCGGCCACGAGCCGGTGGGTGGACATCAACAGGGTGTCCTGGCTGTCTTCCAGCAGGACATCGCCCACGGTGGCGTTGCCTTGGCCATCGCGCGGCAGCACGCCCCACAGGGCATCCCAGGCACCCAGGTCGGACCAGCCGGCCTGCAGCGCGACCGCGAACGTGGGGATGCCGATCTCCGGCATCAGCGGCAGCCGTTCCATCACGGCGTAGTCGATGGAATCCGAAGGGCAGGCCTGGAAGGCGGCCGCGTCAGGCCGGATGAAATCGAGATCGCGCTGCGCCCCCTCCATCGCGGCCTCGCAAGCCTGGAGGATGTCGGGGCGGCAAGCGCGGATGGCGGCCAACCACTGGCTGGCGCGCACCATGAAAAGGCCGCTGTTCCAGAAATAATCGCCCGAGTCCAGATAGCGCTGCGCGGTCGCGGCATCCGGCTTCTCGGCAAAGCTGGCGATACGGTGGATGCCCGCCCCCTCCGGGCCTGCCGCATGGCACTGGATGTAGCCGTAGCCGGTTTCCGGCCGGTCCGGCACGACGCCGAATGTCACCAGTCCGCCCGACAGGGCCATGGAATGGGCCTGCCGGACCGCAGCGTGAAACGCGGGCAAATCCTTGACCACGTGATCGGCCGGCATGGCCAGCATGATGGGATCGTCGCTCCCGGCGCACGCCTGCAAGGCGGCCAGCGTCAGGGCGGGCGCGGTGTTGCGGCCCTCTGGCTCCAGCAGCACACGTGCCTTGCGAATACCGACGGCCAGCAACTGGCTGGCAGCGATGAACCGGTGCTCGGTGTTGCAGACGAGGATGGGATCAGGCGCGACGCCGATTTCCGGCGCCCACCCCTGCAGCCTCAGTGCCGTGTCCTGAAGCATGGTGCTGGCGCCGGCCAACGCCAGAAACTGCTTGGGATAGGCCTCCCGCGACAGGGGCCACAAACGCGTGCCCGACCCGCCGCACAGGATGACCGGCAACAACGGTTGCGCCAAGGTCATGGCTGCGTTCCATCGCCCATCACGCGCGCGCGCAGGCTTTCATTGTCGGCCTGCAACAGGGCCAGCCGCTGGTTCAACCGGCGGACATCCCTCTCAATGCGGGTGTTCACCATGTCGGTGTGCAACGACTTCACCAGCAGCACCATGCTGGCCAGCAGCAGCAGCAGCGCAGGGGGATAGCTGATGCCCAGCAGCTTGGCCAAACGATCGATCAGTCCCGGCCAGGCCCCCAGCAAGGCAGCGGCCCCAGCCACCACCACCCAGAACAGGCCGTGCATCAGATACAGGTGATCCCTGCGGATCAGGTAAAGGATCAGCACCGCCAGGCCGATGCCCATCAGCGCGGTGGTTGCTTGCAAAGACGCCATTGGACTCCCGAATCTATGGATCTGACCCGCATCGGGCGTTTGATTGAGAGCACCGCCGGGAACAGCGCCCATCCCTGCTTGGGGACCAAGCGGACTGCGGGCGCCGAATCACCTCCGGCCTCAAGGAGGTCGGTATTGTAGGTGCACGCCTCATCCATCCCTCAGCCGCCGTCCTTCCTGTTGCGGAACGACTGTTAACTGCTACGAAGTCAACTCGCTAAGTCGTTGAAAACACTGAAGTTCTTAAAAAACGCGCCATTGGAGTTAGACAGAGCGCGTCACTGCACATATGTTTTTTCCTATTTCGCGCCACTGAACATCTGTTTTTGCGGAGCCGGAAGATGACAGCCATGGCAGCCAAACGCGCCGCTAAAGCGGCCTCGAATGCGTCTCGAACTACAAACGCTCAGGGGACGCTGGGACGTACATGCCTTGCGGTGATCCGAAGTCACCGCGGCATTTTTTGCTTTCTCGATGCGAAATTTTCTGATAGATTTGTTTCTACTTGTTTTTGTGACGTGTTATTGGCCCAAACCTAAAAGTCAATTCATGGCAATGCGGCTGCGGAAAATTAACCAATTTTCCAATAATTATTTAAGTATTTCTCAATTTAAACCTAACGGAGGCAAATTGAAATGACGATGAAATGGGATAAATTAGTAACTGCCGAAAGAATCGGACACCGCGCTCCAAAAGCTGAAGATGGGCGCTCTCCGTTCAACTCGGATCACGACAAGATAGTATTCTCCGGAGCATTTCGCCGGCTTGCAAAAAAAACACAAGTTCATCCACTCGCAACGAATGACCACATTCACAATAGACTTACGCACAGTCTGGAAGTCGCTTGCGTTGGCCGCAGTCTCGGCATTCGGGTAGGCCAGGAATTGAAATCAGCCGGTAAACTTCCGGAAAATGTGGAGGCAACAGATGTAGGTGACATTGTTCACGCCACTTGCCTCGCTCACGATATAGGCAATCCGCCATTCGGACATACCGGAGAATCGGCAATCCGGAACTGGTTTACTAATGATGGGGGAGAATTGCTTAAAAACATGAAAGATGAAGAAAAAACTGATCTTCAAATGTTTGAGGGTAATGCTCAAGGCTTTCGCATTCTGACGTCCGCCGAATACCACCCTTATGATGGGGGAATGAGGCTCACATACGCAACTCTCGCTTCGTTCATGAAGTATCCGTGGACATCATTGCCGACAACGGAAAATAAAAGACCCAAGAAAGCAAAATATGGCATTTTTCAATCGGAAGCATCCCTATTTGACGAAGTGGCGTCGGCAGTCGGCCTAATAAAGAAGGAGAAAGATTGGTACTGTCGACATCCATTTGTCGCGATGATGGAGGCAGCTGACGACTTTTGCTACGGAATCCTCGATCTTGAAGACGGTTTGGAGATGGGAATACTCCAATGGGATCAAATTTACTCCATCTTGTCTTCAGTTATCTGCGACGATGACAAAAACTATCTTGAAAATGAGTTAAACAAAAACCGACCGGGGCGCAAGCCGCCAGTCATTCGTGGTGCAGTTATCGACGCGTATGTTAATTCTGCCGCGAAAGCTTTTCTAGAGAATGAAAGCCGATTTTTGGCAGGCGAAGACGTTGACCTGGTAAGTCTTTGCGATCCCAAAGTATCAAAGGCCGTTAAAGATGCCAAAACTTTGGCTAAAGAGAAAATATTTACTCACCCGAGAAAGGTTGAGCTAGAAATTGGCTCTTATTCCGTTATGGCTACGTTGCTCAACGTCATAGGAACAGCCGTATTAGACTACACAGCATCCAAAAATCATACTTTTAAAACAAGTCGAGTCATTGATCTGATAGGAGAAAACACCCTCCCAACCAATGACTATATAAAACTGCACAAGAATAGTAGCCCGGAATATCTGGCCATGATGCGAGCGATTGATTTCATCAGTGGCTGCACAGACCAGTATGCGACATATTTGGCCAAGCAATTCAATGGAATGGGGGAAACTCGCTGACAGCGCAATCCAAACCTGGGGCGTACCACACGTTATACGAACCTATGCGGCCAAAATAGACATTTAATTTACGCCTAAGCCTTACTCGCCGCCCCAGGTGGGTAAGGTTGGTGATGCGAAATTAACCCTTCTTTCAGATCATTAGTTTCCCCGCGAACTTACGACTTGACTTCCCACAAATGTCGTTGCGTGTCCACGCAATGCCGCTGCAAAACGTGCAAAAGTGAGGTCGTCAGCAGGTTGCGTGATGACGGTGGCTGGTGAGTTTGTGGCAGTCATGAAGCACGCCGCACTATATACGCGCTCCAGTACCAGCCGGCGGCAAAGCCACTCGTAACGCTGTGCATAGGTCACGCCCTTGAACCGGGTTGGCAGACCCTCCGCCTCCACCGGCTCTCCCCGGAACACCGGATCCACCTTGAAGTATGGTTCCTTGTTTCCAACGGGCACCTTCACGCTGTCGCGGTCCTCTAGGAGGAACAAGTAACCGAGAAATGGTGGGGGGGCTTTCTGGCCGAACCGACCTTCGCGGTAGGCCGTCCAAATGTCTTGTGCACTTCCCACGGCTTCTTCTGAACGGTTGTTGACGTTGTTCCCTATCGACGCCCCAGCCTGTGACTTGAACTCCATGGCCATGACCAGCTGCCCCTCCGAAATGACGATCAAATCCCACTTCTTCGTTGCTCGGTAGTAGCCGGGCAGTTCAAGACCTGTGCGAGTGCGCACATCAAGACGCTTAAGTCCTGCTTCGCAAAGAATGTCGGCGACGAGCACTTCCAAAGCGCCCATTTGCGTGCCTCCGGTGACCTCCCCTCGCGTTCCGGCGTCGATCTTTCCCGATTCCACCTGCTTGTCTTTGTTGGCTGCACGGGCGTTCCAGTAGCTTTGCACAGCCTCCTGCAGACGCCCTTCCACATCGATCTTTTCAGCCATCAGTTTCCTCCCAAGGTTGATCGTTCTTCTTCTGTAAGCCCATACAACTCAAACGCACACCCATTGCATGCGGCCACGTCTAGCGACTTGGCGGCGGCAATCAATTCTTTGCGCAGCTTCGCAGGCACATCGTTCCAGTGCGGGATCCGAATTCGCCGGAGGTACTGCGCTTGGAACCGAAGGAACCCACCTCGCATCTTGGTCGAGTAGGTGGCCACAAAAAGGCGCGCAATACCGGATAGCAGCAACGCCTGCAGCGCCCTCAGATCCCACTCATCGGAAGTGATGAAGTAGAGATTGTGGTGCGGGTAGAGCTTGCCTTCCTCGTAAACGATATGCGCCTCGCCTTTGATGTCTGGGACAAGGAGCTTGGGCTTTGTGAGCAGCGCGGGCGTGATGCGATCAATGGTTTTATACCAACTCACACCGTTTCTGGCACAGTGCCGCCGGCTGAGCGCTTCCCGATGCCCCTCGAAGTAGCGCTTGAGCCGAGGGTAGCTATTCAGGTCTACCAAGCCACCCTCGTCTGCCGCCGGATTGATCACTCCAAGGCCTCGCCATTCCACCCTTCCGGACAAAATGTCTTTTGTCGTAGCAAGCGGCAGCTTGCGGCTGTCTTCCACATCTAGTGATTCATAGGGGCCAATGAAAACCTGATCAGCGCCGGTAGCCACTCCTATCCCGATCTTGCAGCCTGCATCTTCAATCGCGGGGAAGTCCCGCTCCAAGCGCCGCACCAGTGTGAGTTGGTCTGCTGATTCCAGGAGCCAAGGGTTTGAACCGGATGTCACCCCGGCCAGTTCGCGAACGGAGCTTCCTTCCGCTGGAGCACTGGCTGCAAGCAGCTCCTCCGCGAGTTCGGAAAGCACCTGCGCATCGACTCTCGGTTGATGCGCAAGGCGTGTTTTGGCGGGCTTTTCCCTGGTGATGATAGTGATCGCTGGGTAGGCGATTACGTCGGAATGGAACGCAGGGACACCGGTCATGTCCACATGGATTTTCAGATGGAAGTCGCGAGCAACCAATGCTCTCAAGGACCCGCCGTAACGATTCTTCATCCATCGGTCGGCGCAGATAAACCCGAGCGTTCCGCCACTCTTCAGCAGCCGCAGAGAGCGCTCAATGAAGGGAATGTACAGATCGGCGCGGTCAAACATCGTGGTGTAGCGACTGCGGTACTCCACCAAAAGGACACTGGGAATCATCTCCTGTCGGACGTAGGGTGGATTGCCGATCACAACGTCAAATTCACCCGGCAACTCGGAAAGCAGAAAGTCGCCGTGGATAAGCCACCGGTCCGCCAACGCCACCGCCGAACTCGCAGCAATGCCCGCCCCTGTCAGCCTGGCAACGACGGCCGCGCATGTTTGCGCATAGCTATCTCGATGTAGCTCCACGGCGCGGATGCATGAGCTCAGCGCTTCGAGTGGGGTCGACTTTAGTCTCGCCGCTTTCCAAGAGGCGAGAAGTCGGTCTATCGCAGGCAAGAGAAAGTCTCCACCACCGAACGACGGCTCCAACAACCGCTGCTCATGGAGCGGCTGATCGCTGCGATATCCCGAGAGGTCCAGGATGAAATCCACGACCTCTCGACGTGTGTAGATGGCGCCGCGCTCATCAGTGCTGCCACCGTTGGAAAGCTCCTGCACCGCTGCAGCGATAGGACCAAATTCTTCGAACTCGCTTTGGCGGAGTGCAAATACAGGGGGCATTTCGTCAGTGCTTCTTGTCTTTGATCTTTGAGGGATCGTTACCGTAGCTGTCGCTGTCTCGTATTGAACCGTCGCGCTTGTGGATCACGACCTCCACCTTCTCGCGTGTCGCCTGGCCTTTCGCTCTGCCGATCGCTTCCTTTTGCGTATCGACAACAACGCCGGCGCGGCTAGCGCCTTCCTTCTTTGTGGCCCAGCCGTTTTCGTGCGGCACGACATGGATGTCTTTCTTGCTCATTTGAAGATCTCCTTTTGTGAACCTACCACCCGAAGTGCCGGAGCCTGTCCTGCTTTTGCAGTCCTACCGTTACTTCCCCCGGCCAATCCGGTCATTGCGAGACCGAACACCAACTGATCCAATTCCTCAACTGGTACGCAGAGTTCCTGAGCGATGTCGCCACGCGAGATCTTCTCGTCACGAAGTGTCGCGAAGACTTTCTGAAGGACTTGTGATGTCTCGCGGGCGCCCTCATCAGGCTCCTTCTTGCGATAACCCTTTGTCGAGAGCTCTATATACAAGGACTGGTAGTGCCAATCACTCAGGGCACCGACCGTGTGCAATCTATAGATGAGCGCTGCGAGAGAGACACTCCAGATCTTCTTGAGCTTGATCAGATGCTCCATCGTGGCCAGCCTAGGAGCGTAAGCAAGAACACTGGCCTTGGGCATCAGGAAGGCTGACGCAAAGGTGTTCGCTTCACGCTCCGCCTCTCGGCCCTGAGGCGATCCATGCCGATGAAGCACCAGGTGCCCCAATTCGTGGGCCGCGTCAAATCGGCTGTGCTCAGCAGATTTTTTGGTGTTGAGGAACACAAAAGGGGTACTTTGCCGCCACATCGAGAATGCGTCGACTTCGGCCGCATCAACGGACAGTGAAAACACCCTGATGCCCTTGGCCTCCATCAGATGGATCATGTTCTTGACCGGATGCTCTCCCATTGCCCACTGGTCACGCAACGCGCGAGCGGCCGCTTCAGGGGTGGCCTCTCTGCTGAGATCTGGGAGTTCCGCACTGGGCAATTCGAATCGGGCTTCTATCCACCCATTGAGCATCAATGCAATGGCTCCAGCGCCGAGCGCAGTGTCGCGCTGGCCCGCGGTCATTTTGGAGAGAGCACGGAAACTGGCGATGTCCGGTGTCGGCTCATCCAGGTCATCGCCAAAGAAAAACGACTCAGGGAACTTCAGCACCGAAGCCATGCCCATGAGGCGCTCGGTATCTGGACCAAACTCCCCTTTTTCGTAAGCCGAGACTGACCGTGGCTCCACCCCAAGGGCAGAGGCCAGTTTGGTCATCGTCATGCCGCGGCGTTTGCGCGCTAGGGTGAGTCTGGTCGGGTTGAAGTGGCGGTTTGCAGTCATGCCCGACGCTTGACGTCGACGGAGATGTCCGGCTGCACCGACTGTGGAGGCGTGATCTCAACGAAGTCAGGGTCGGTGGGAATCGATTTCAGAATGATCCGCTCACGCCAACCGTCAACACGACCATCGGTGCCCATGGACGTTGGCAAGGACATTTCGCACCGCACTTCACCAGGCGCACGGTGCACCAGCAAGATCCAGGTCATCCGCTTTTCTTCAAGATCCTCTTTCGCAGGAGGTGGTGCGGCATCGAAGATGTACGGAAGTTCCAGCTGCTGCTGGTTGGAGGCCACTGCATCGATCGTGCTGGGCCCCTTCGACGATTTCGTGGTTGGGCTGGTTTCCATACGACCGGTCGCATCGTCACCAGTCGCTACCGCGATCGCCACCGTACCGCTCGGGTTGATGACCAGTGAGTAGTTGTTGTCATCGCACCGGGACCAATCAGGAAGCAGGTATTCCCGGAGTCCACGGACCATGGTCGCCCAGGCACTGAAACCGGGATACAGTGGCGGGTCGTTGGGCGTGCAGGAGGCGAATGCGACGTAACCCCTGCGCACAATCTCCGCTAGCTTTGACTCTTCAAGACCCAGCTGCGCCAACCGGTCATCGATAGCTCCAGCGCCCATATATACCTGAGTCATGATTTTCTCCTTGCCTAAGCAGTGACTTCCGGTTTTTATACCTTATTCAAGGGGAAAAAACAAGAAGTCACCTTTGTAGGGCCGCCTGGTATTGTGATGGGCTAGGATTGCTAGTGAATCCTCCAACCTTGTCGCTTGACCCGGTCGAACGTGAAGACGTGTTCATGTGGCGCCTCGACACAGCATCCGAAGAGTCTGCGCCGCTGATGCGCTTGTCCATACCGTAGTTCAATCGCGGCGGCGCACTCCGGGCAAGTGGCGCTGTACCGCACCAGGCCAATCAAGCGGGTACCGCTTTCTTTAAAGCTCTCCAATTGAGCTGGAGGCTCACCCCAGCTGATCAGCATTTCGGAGGCAGGAATGATTCGATCAGCAAGCAACCACCACGTAGTCCGGATGAAGTCCCACGTGACCCACCCAATACCCACCACGAACATCACGAAGGCCAGGTCGAGGGTGGAAAGCGGCCGGTTCTCGAACAGCCGCAACCAACCCATGGCCGTGAGGGCTCCTGTGGGCGCGCCGCCCTCCCACTGCCAGTCCCCCTCTTGAAATGCGAAAGAATGCCCGTATCATTAGCACTCGACGCGACCGAGTGCTAGCAACGCTGGCGCCAAGCCGCTGAAGTCAGAAAGCGCCCGCACCCTGCGGGCGTGTTGTTGATGTCGCAATCCTTTTTTGAACCAGGAGAGATGCAATGAACCTTCGCCCCCTGCACGATCGCGTGATCGTCAAGCGCATTGAAAGCGAAACCACGACCGCTTCCGGCATCGTGATCCCCGACAACGCCGCTGAAAAGCCCGATCAAGGTGAAGTGCTGGCCGTCGGTCCCGGCAAGAAGAACGACAAGGGCGAGCTGATCGCCCTGAACGTGAAGGTCGGCGACCGCGTTCTGTTCGGCAAGTACTCTGGCCAGACCGTCAAGGTCAACGGCGACGAGTTGCTGGTGATGAAGGAAGACGACCTGTTCGCAGTCGTCGAGAAGTAAGCCTTTCGGCCCTTTTCCCGAACATCCTGTTTACTGAATCCGGAGAAATCAAATGGCAGCAAAAGACGTAGTTTTCGGCGGCGAAGCCCGCGCCCGCATGGTCGAAGGCGTGAACATCCTGGCCAATGCGGTCAAGGTCACCCTGGGCCCCAAGGGTCGCAACGTGGTGCTGGAGCGCTCGTTCGGCGCCCCCACCGTGACCAAGGACGGTGTGTCCGTGGCCAAGGAAATCGAACTCAAGGACAAGCTGCAGAACATGGGCGCCCAGCTCGTGAAGGAAGTGGCTTCGAAGACGTCCGACAACGCCGGTGACGGCACCACGACCGCCACCGTGCTGGCACAGGCCATCGTGCGCGAAGGCTTCAAGTACGTGGCCGCGGGCATCAACCCCATGGACCTCAAGCGCGGTATCGACAAGGCCGTGACGGCCCTGGTGGAAGAGCTGAAGAAGGCGTCCAAGGCCACCACGACCTCCAAGGAAATCGCCCAGGTGGGCTCGATCTCCGCCAACTCCGACGAAACCATCGGCAAGCTGATCGCTGACGCCATGGACAAGGTCGGCAAGGAAGGCGTGATTACCGTGGAAGACGGCAAGTCCCTCGAGTCCGAACTGGACGTCGTGGAAGGCATGCAGTTCGACCGCGGCTACCTGTCGCCCTACTTCATCAACAACCCCGAAAAGCAATCCGCGATTCTGGACAACCCCTTCGTGCTGCTGTTCGACAAGAAGATCAGCAACATCCGTGACCTGCTGCCCACGCTGGAGCAAGTCGCCAAGGCCGGCCGTCCGCTGCTGATCATTGCCGAAGAAGTCGAAGGCGAAGCCCTGGCGACGCTGGTGGTCAACACGATCCGCGGCATCCTGAAGGTCGTGGCAGTGAAGGCCCCTGGCTTCGGCGACCGCCGCAAGGCCATGCTGGAAGACATCGCCATCCTGACGGGCGGCAAGGTCATTGCCGAAGAAGTGGGCCTGACGCTCGAGAAGGTGACCCTGGCCGACCTGGGCCAGGCCAAGCGCATCGAAGTGGGCAAGGAAAACACGATCATCATCGACGGCGCCGGCGCCGCTGAAGACATCGAAGCCCGCGTCAAGCAAGTGCGCGTGCAGATCGAGGAAGCCACGTCCGACTACGACCGCGAAAAGCTGCAAGAGCGCGTGGCCAAGCTGGCCGGCGGTGTGGCCGTGATCAAGGTCGGCGCCGCCACCGAAGTCGAAATGAAGGAAAAGAAGGCCCGCGTGGAAGACGCCCTGCACGCCACGCGCGCAGCGGTGGAAGAAGGCGTTGTGGCCGGTGGCGGCGTGGCTCTGCTGCGCGCCAAGCAAGCCGTGGGCGACTCGATCAAGGGCGACAACGCCGATCAGGACGCCGGTATCAAGCTGGTGCTGAAGGCCATCGAAGCCCCCCTGCGCGAAATCGTGAACAACGCCGGCGGCGAAGCCTCGGTCGTGGTGAACGCCGTGCTGGCTGGCAAGGGCAACTACGGTTTCAATGCCGCCAACGACACGTATGGCGACATGCTGGAACTGGGCATTCTGGACCCCACGAAGGTCACCCGCACGGCCCTGCAGAACGCCGCTTCGGTGGCTTCCCTGCTGCTGACGACGGAATGCATGATCGCTGAAGCCCCCAAGGACGACGCACCGGCCGGCGGCGGCATGCCCGACATGGGTGGCATGGGCGGCATGGGCGGCATGGGCATGTAATTGCCGGCCGCACCGGACGGGACGCACTCCCGCCTGGCTGCTCCATCAAAAAACCCCGCAGGCTGCAAGGCCTGCGGGGTTTTTCTTTGCCGGGGCCGTGGGTGCGGCCCGCAGGATCGATGGGCCGCTCAGAAACGGTAGGTCGCGCTCAGCACCACGTTGCGCCGGGGCGCCCACCAGCAATCGCCGCGCGACAGGCAGGTGCTCATGTACTGCTTGTCGGCCACGTTGTTGATGTTGAGCGCGTAGCGCCATGCCTGGCTGTCATAGGCCAGCAGCGCATCTCCGACGAGCGAGGACGGAATGCGCGGACCGGAACCATCGCGGAACGCGGAGAGGTATCGCACCCCCGCCCCGGCCGAGAACCCGCGAATCCCCGCGATGGAAAAGCGATACAGGCCCCACATCGCCGCCTGGTTGCGGGGCAGGCCTTCCAGGGTCGGATCCACATCGGTGTAGTTGTAGTGGGCGATCAGATCGAACGCGGTGGTCACGCGGGTCTTCAGTTCCAGCTCCAGCCCCTTGTTGCGGGTCTGGCCGGCCTGCAGCGTGTTCATCGGATTGGTCGGATCGGTGACCTTCTGGTTCTTTTCCTTCAGGTCGTACACCGAGGCGGTGAACGAGGTCGGGCCGCCTTCGGGCAGGTACTTCACGCCCACTTCGATCTGCTCGCCTTGCAGCGGCTTGAAGCGGGCCCCCGAGGTGTTGGTGCCGCTCACCGGGCTGAACGACTCCGCGTAGCTGATGTACGGCGTCCAGCCACCGGCCAGTTGGTACATCACGCCCAGGCGCTTGGTGGTGTCGCTGGTGCGGTCATCGGCCGAGCCGGCCAGGGCATTCGCCACGCGGTCATGGCGCAGGCCGGCGATGAAGATCCATCGGTCCCACTTCATCTGGTCCTGCACATAAACGCCGGTCTGGCGCTGCACGTTCCGGGGCTGCGCGGTGAGCGGCCGGTCGGTCCGCCCGCTGTACACGGGTGCGAACGCGTCGATGGGCGAATCGTAGGCATCGCCGGATTCCGCCTTGTCCTCCGACTGGCGATTCCAGTCGAGGCCCAGCAGCAGCTGGTGCTGCACGGCGCCCGTGGTGAGCCGGCCCAGCAGGTTGGTGTCGACCGCGGCCATGCGTGTGCGCGTCACGTTCTGCCCGTACAGCCTGCCGATCAGGCGCTGGTTGACCGGGTCGGCGCCCCAGCCGCCCGGACTGGTGAAGAAATCCGCGTAGTGATAGCCGCCCCGGTTCTCGTTGCGGGCCCAGCGCAGGTTCTGGCGTGCCGTCCAGGCATCGTTGAAACGGTGTTCGAACTGGTAGCCGATGGATTGCCGATCGGTGTCGTAGTAGTCGCCCGGCTCGCCGATGAACCGGCTGGTGGGCAACTGGCCGTTGGGATTGGGCAGCAAGGTGCCCGACCAGGGCAGGAACTGCGAGGTGCTGCCCGACCGGTCCTGCTGCCAGTGCGCCTGAAGCAGCAGCGACGTCGCTGCATTGGGCCGCCACATCAGCGACGGTGCGATCAGGCGGCGGTCGTCGGGCACGTGGTCCACCTGCGTGTCGGCGTCGCGGGCCAGCGCCACGAGGCGGTATGACCACTGGCCATCGGCCGTCAGCGGGCCGGTCAGGTCGGCCTGCAGCTGCTTGCGGTTCCAGCTGCCGATCTGCACGCCCACTTCGCGCTGCGCCTCCTGCAGCGGGCGCTTGCTCACCATGTTGACCACGCCCGCCACGGTGCCGGTGCCGAACAGCATGCCCGACGGGCCGCGCAGCACCTCCAGGCGCTCCAGCGTGTACAGCTCTGCGGGCGTGGTGCTGGTGTAGTAGTTGTAGCTCTGGCGCAGGCCATCGAGGTAGATGTCCGGATAGCTGCCACGCACGCGCACGCTGTCGGAGCGGCTGTCCAGCCCGTAGGCATCGCTGCGCACGCCCGCCGCATAGAGCAGCGCCCCCTGGAAGGTCGTCGCGCCCTGGTCGACCATCTGGTCGCGCGTGATGACGGTGACCGATTGCGGCGTTTCGCTGAGCGGCGTGTCGGTCTTGGTGGCCGTGGTGGCGTTGCGGGCGCGGTAGCCCACCACGGGGCCGGTGGCGGATTCCTTTTCGGCGTTGGCATCCACCCGCACTTCGGACAGCGTGGCGCCCACGCCCTGGGCATGCGCCCAAGGCACCAGCCCCAGGGCGGCGGCCACGCAGGCCGTGCCCCGCAGATCAATGAATTTCATGGCAAACATAAATAGTATTGATAACGATTCCTATTCTAGAAATCGATTACCCATCTGTAGGCAATTTGTTGCAATCAGGCGACATGCCGACGCTGCATTCCAGGGACGCGGCCAAACCGGCGGCAGCCCCTCCTGCCTCGGTGGACCCCAAGAAAAATCCCCGCGGGTCGCGAGACCGGCGGGGACTGTCTGGATGCGCTGGCGATGCCAGCGCCGGCAGCGAAGCCCTCCCGTCACACCTTGAAGGCCCCCACCACCTGCCGCAACAGGTCGGTCTGCTCCTGCATGGAGCGCGCCGCGGCGGACACTTCCTCCACCAGCGCCGCGTTCTGCTGCGTCGTGGTGTCGAGCTGGGCGATGGCCTGGTTCACCCGCTCGATGTCCCGGCTCTGCTCCACGCTGGCGGCCATGATCTCGCCCATGATCGAGGCCACGCTGGTGTTGGTGGCGATGATCTCGCTCATGGTCGTGCCGGCCTGCACCACCAGGGCGCTGCCGGACTCCACCTTGGTGACCGAGTCCGCGATCAGGTTCTTGATGTCCTTGGCCGCTTCGGCCGAACGCTGGGCCAGGCTGCGCACCTCGCTGGCCACCACCGCGAACCCGCGGCCCTGCTCGCCCGCGCGGGCCGCCTCGACCGCGGCGTTCAGCGCCAGGATATTGGTCTGGAACGCGATGCCGTCGATCACCCCGATGATGTCCACCACCTTCTTGGAAGACGTGCTGATCGAATCCATGGTCTCGACCACGTTGCCGATGACCTGCCCGCCCCGGGACGCCACCTGGAATGCATCGGTGGCCAGGCGGTTGGCCTGGTTGGCGCTGTCGGCGTTGCGCTTGACGGTGCTGGTGATCTGCTCCATGGAGCCCGCCGTTTCCTGCAGGAACGCGGCTTGCTCCTCCGTGCGCACGGAAAGGTCGTGGTTGCCGCTGGAGATTTCACCGGAGGCCGAGGCGATCGACGATGCGCCCGTGACCACCTGGCTCACCACGCCCTGCAGGCGGGCGATGAAGGCATTGAAGCTCGCCGCGACCGCGCCGAACTCCGCCCCGCCGGTTTCGGGCAGGCGGCGCGTCAGGTCGGCCTCGCCGGCCGAGAGCGCGTCGATGTTGCCCTTCAGGACGGCCAGGCGCTTCATGAACAGGCGAACGCCCATCACCATCAGGCCCAGCAGCACCAGGGCCATGGGCACCTGCATGGCGGCCAGCTTGGTCAGGATGCGGTGGCTGTTGACCGCCAGGAGCGATGCCGGAATGGCCGTGGCGATGAACCATGGGCTGCCGGGAATGGGCTGAAGGAACAGCACCTGCGAGCCCTGCCCATCCTGGTACGCCCCCTGGGCCGAGGCCCCGCCCTGCAGGGTGGGCAGCAGCCGCTGAATTTCCGCCGCCATGGGCGAGCTTGCCGCGATGTCCGAGACGTTCTTCAAGACGACGTTGCCCTGGATCTTCGTGCTGTTGCTGACGATCTTGCCGTCGCCCTCGACGATCAGGATCTGTCCCTGGATCCTGCTTTCCATGTCCGCCACGAGGCGGTTGAAAAAGCCCAGCGTCACGTCGATGGTGGACACGCCATACAGCTCGTCGCCCTTGTAGATGGGCATGGCGCAGTTGGTGCGCGGCTGCGGGCTGGCGGCGTCCTGGTAGGCCTTGGCCCACTTGCACTGGCCCTTGGGCGCCGTCTTGCCGTTCTCATACCAGGGCTGCTCCCAGTATTTGAGCGACTCGGGGGAATTCCAGTGGGTGTTGACCACCAGCTTGTTGCTGCCGTCCCGCGCGAAGAAGGTGCTGAACTTGTCGCGGCCCGGCTCCCGCTTGTTGGGCAGGGGCCAGATGCCGCCGCCGAACACGTTGGGATCACCGTACTGGTCCACCAGGCCGGGCTGCAGCACGTCGATCTGGTCGCTGGCCAGCAAGGCCACGGTCTGGGTGATGCTGCGGGACTGGGCCTCGACCTGGCGAAGCTGCTCGCTGATGCGCACCGAGATCTGCTCCACGTTGGCGGAGACGACCTTGCCTTCCAGCGTGGACAGGTCCGGCGTGACGGACAGTTGGATGACGGCGAACGTTCCCAGCAGCAGGAGCAGGAAGAAGCCGCAGATCAGGAGGGTGAAACGGGTTTGGGTGGAAGCAGTGCGGATCATGGGCAGTCCGGTGATGGGATAACAAAGGGAGACACGCGGTCTCCCTTCGTTATCGGCAACCGTCCGGCGGCGTTGAGGCCCGCCGGCCCGCCGTTACAACCCCGTTTGCCCCTCGACACCCATCGCGCCCTCCCGGAGCGCCAGATGTTCAGGTCACCGCAGCTGGCGCAGCAGGCCGGCGGTCGATGCGTCCAGTCCGTCGGTGTCGCCCGAGGACAGGCGGGGCTCCAGCTCCCGGGCCAGCACCTTGCCCAGTTCCACCCCCCACTGGTCGAAGCTGTTGATGCCCCAGACCGCGCCACTCACGAACACGCGGTGCTCGTAGAGCGCGATGAGCGCGCCCAGCGACGCGGGTGCCAACTGGTCCAGCACCAGGAACGTGCTGGGGCGGTTGCCGGTGAAGTGCCGGTGCCCGGACTCCTGCGGCCGGCCCAGCATCAGCGCCTTGGCCTGGGCCAGGGCATTGGCCACGAGGCGCGAGTGGTGGTGCGGCAGGTCGCGCGCGCCCTTGCGCAGCGCGATGAACTCCACCGGAATCACGTCGGGGCCCTGGTGGACCATCTGGAAGAACGCGTGCTGGCCGTTGGTGCCGGGTTCTCCCCACACCACGGGCGAGGTCTGCACCGCCAGCGGCCGGCCTTCCCAGTCCACGCCCTTGCCGTTGCTCTCCATCTCCAGCTGCTGCAGGTAGGCCGGCAGCCGGCGAAGACCGTGGCTGTAAGGCGCCACGCAGCGGCTCGCGAACCGGTGGAAGTTGCGGTACCACACGTCCAGCAGGCCGAGGCGCACCGGCAGGTTGCGCTCCAGCGGCGCGTGGCGAAAGTGCTCGTCCATCGCGTGGGCGCCGGCCAGCAGGTCGCGGAAATGCGCCGCGCCGATGGCGATGGCGATCGGCAGGCCGATGGCCGACCACAGCGAATAGCGCCCGCCCACCCAGTCCCAGAAGCCAAGCGTGGTGTCGATGCCGAACTCCGCCGCGGCTTCGACGTTGGTCGTCAGCGCGACGAAATGGCGCGACACCGACACGCGCCCGGCCTGCCGTGGGCTGCCGCCGTGCGACAGGAACCAGTCGCGCGCCGCATGGGCGTTGGACATGGTCTCGGCGGTGGTGAACGTCTTGGAGGCGATGAGGAACAGCGTGCTCTCGGGCCGCAGCGTGTGCAGCAGCGCCCCCAGTTCCTGCCCGTCGACGTTGGAGACGAAGTGCAGGCGCTTGTCGCTCTGGCGCAGGTCGTCCAGCGCCTTCACCACCATGGAAGGCCCGAGGTCCGACCCGCCGATGCCGATGTTCACGATGTCGGTGATGGCGGTGTCGGCACGCACGCGCTCGGCCAGCGCCAGCATCGCATCGAGCGTGGTGTGCACGTCGCGCAGGCTGTTTGCTACGAAATCAGTAGCACCAAGGGCATGGTTTTCTAGGGCATCGGCCGGATTTCGCAACAACCAGTGCATCACCGCGCGCTGCTCGGTGTGGTTGATCGCCTCGCCGGCGAACATGGCGTCGCGATAGGCCTCCAGACCGCATTCGCGCGCCAGCTGCATGAGCAGCGCCTCGGTCGGCCGGTCGATGCGGTTCTTGGACAGGTCGGCGAACAGGTGCGGCGCCTCCTGGCTGAAGTCCTCGAAGCGCAGCGGGTCGGTGGCGAACGCCTGGCGCACGTCGAAGGTGCGGCCGCTGTCGTCGTAGCGGGCCTGCAGCGCCGCCCAGGCGGTGGTGTGGTCGCAGCGGATGCGTTGGGGCATGGTCATGGGTCAGGCGGCCTGCATCATGTGTTCGAGCTTGGCCGCATCGGCCGCGAAGGCGCGGATGCCTTCGGCGAGCTTCTCGGTCGCCATGGCGTCGGCATTGAACGCGTAGCGGAAGGCGGGCTCGTCGTATTCGACGGCCGGCAGGTCCAGCGCGCGCGCCGCCTCGGGGTCGAGCGCGCGGGTCAGCGGCGCATCGCTGGCCGCCAGTTGCGCGAGCAGGTCGGGGGCGATGGTCAGCAGGTCGCAGCCGGCCAGCGCGGTGATCTGCCCCACGTTGCGAAAGCTCGCCCCCATGACCTCGGTGGCGATGCCAAAGTGCTTGTAGTACTGGTAGATCTGGCGCACCGACTGCACGCCGGGGTCGTTGGGGCCGGCCATGGCCGCCTCGTCCCACTGGGCGCCGGCCTGCTTCTTGTACCAGTCGTAGATGCGGCCGACGAAGGGCGAGATCAGCTTCACCTTGGCGCGGCCGCAGGCCACGGCCTGCACGGGCGAGAACAGCAGCGTGAGGTTGGTGTGGATGCCGCGCTCTTCCAGGATGCGGGCGGCTTCGATACCCTCCCACGTGGCGGCGATCTTGATGAGCACGCGGGCGGTGTCCACACCCTCGGCCTGGTACAGCTCGATGATGCGTTCGCCCCGCGTGACGGTGGCCATGGTGTCGAACGACAGGCGCGCATCCACTTCGGTGGAGACGCGGCCGGGAATGAGGGAGAGGATTTCGCAGCCGAACCGCACGATCAGCCGGTCCATGATTTCTTCGACCGGATGGCCCTTCCAGCGGGTCACGGCTTCTTGCAGTAGCGGGGCGTAGTCGGGCTTTTGCACCGCCTTGAGGATGAGCGAGGGGTTGGTCGTCGCATCCTGCGGCTGGTAGGCGCTCAGTTGGCGGAAGTCGCCCGTGTCGGCCACAACGGTGGTGACTTGTTTGAGGGCGTCGAGTTGGTTCATGCAATGCTCCCGTGAGGTGGCGTGCGGGGGCGCTCGGGCGGGCCCCGTCGGCACGGCAACCGCAGAGTGTATTGCGCGGTAACCCGGGTTCCTGTCAGTCGCCGCCTCATCATGAAACTCGGTAACATGCCCGGCAGCTTGATTACCAATTTTCTGGGACGCGACAACGATGAGTTTCGATCTGGTTCTGTTCGGCGGCACGGGCGATCTGGCATGGCGCAAGCTGCTGCCGGCCCTTTTCCAGGCGTTCCGCCACGGCTCGCTGCCCGCGGGCGGCCGCATCATCGGCGTGGCGCGGGACGACCTGACCGACGCCGCCTACCGCGAACTGATCGCCAGCCGCTTCGCCGCCGTGGTGGACGACAAGCGCCCGAGCGCGGAGGAGTTCCAGCAGTTCGCGGCCTTGCTGCAATACCAGCGCATGGACCTGTCCAAGCCCGAGGACTACGCTCGGCTGGCCGAGCGGCTGGGCGAGCGGCAGGCCGACACCGTGGTGATGTACCTGGCCACCGCCCCGGGCCTGTTCACCACCGCCTGCGAGCAGCTCGGCGCCGCCGGGCTGGCCACCCCGAACACGCGCGTGGTGCTGGAAAAACCGCTGGGCCACGACCTCGAATCCAACCGCGCCATCAACGCGGCGGTGCGCACGGTGTTCAACGAGTGGCAGATCTTCCGCATCGACCACTACCTGGGCAAGCCGTCGGTGCAGAACCTGCTGGCGCTGCGCTTCGGCAATGCGCTCTTCGAGCCCCTGTGGCGCCGCGAGACCGTCGCCAGCATCGAGATCACCATGGCCGAAAAGCTGGGCGTGGAAAAGCGCGGCGCGTTCTACGACGGCACGGGCGCCCTGCGCGACATGGTGCAGAACCACGCGCTGCAGCTGCTGTGCGCGATCGGCATGGAGCCGCCCATCAACGCCCATGCCGATGCCATCCGCGACGAAAAGCTCAAGGTGCTGCGCTCGCTGGTCCCCTGGACGCCCGCCACCCTGGCACGCGACGTGGTGCGCGGCCAGTACACGGCCGGCAGCCTGAGCGGCGAGCGCGTGAAGGGCTACGCCGACGAGGACGGCGTGGCGCCCGGCAGCCGCACCGAGACCTTCGTGGCCCTGCGCACCGAGATCGCCAACTGGCGCTGGGCCGGCGTGCCCTTCTACGTGCGCACCGGCAAGCGACTGGCCTCGCACGAGGCGCACATCGCCATCAACTTCCGGCCCACGCCCCACCCCATCTACCGCTCGCCGATGGGCGCGGCCAACCGCCTGGTGATCCACCTGCAGCCGCGCGACGGCGTGGCCCTGCACCTGTTCGCAGCGGGCCAGGAAAAGCGCGGCACCCGCGTGTCGGAGGCGCAGGCGCTCGCGCCGGTGCACCTGGACCTCGACTTCGAGCAGCGCTTCGGCACCGAGCGCGTGGGCGCCTACGAACGCCTGCTGCTGGACGTGATCGGCGGGCGCCTGAACCTCTTCGTGCGGGCCGACGAGCAGGAGGCCGCCTGGCGCTGGGTGGAGCCCATCATGCAGGCCTGGCGCGACTCCGACGACGGCCCCCGCCCCTATGCCGCCGGCAGCTGGGGCCCCAGCGCCGCCAGCGCCATGGTGGCGCGCGACGGCCACACCTGGATGGAAGAAGCGTGAGGCCCCCCCTGAGTCGCCTGCGGCGCCTTCCCCCCAAGGGGGGACGACGCCCGTGGCCTGGCAAAGCCAGTTCCACGGCGTCTGCGGGCGTGGCCTGCTCCGCGGCCATTCGACGGGTCAGGCCGCAGCGGGCGCATGGGCTGCAGGCGATGGGCTGCGCGCAGGAGCACTGACATGCTCGAACGCATCACCGCATCCCTGCCATCCCTGGCCCCGGCCGAGCAGCGCGTGGCCCAGCTCGTGCTGGACGACGCGCGGGCCTTCGCCCGGCTGCCGGTGCGCGAACTGGCCGCCCGCGCCAGCGTGAGCAAGCCCACCGTGGTACGGTTTTGCCGCAGCATGGGCTACGACGGCCTGGCCGACTTCAAGCTCAAGCTGGCGGGCAGCGTGAGCGAAGGGGTGCCCTTCATCCACCGCAGCGTGGACGCCGACGACAAGACCGGCGACGTGCTGGTGAAGGTGGTGGACAACGCCGCCGCCGCTTTCCTGCAATACCGCAACGCCGCCAGCACCGGTGCCATCGAGCGCGCCGCCAAGGCCATCGCGGACACCTGGCAGACCGGCCGGCGCATCGAGTTCTACGGCGCCGGCAATTCGGGCATCGTCGCGCAGGACGCGCAGCACAAGTTCTTTCGGCTGGGCATCACCAGCATCAGCACGAGCGACGGCCACATGCAGGTCATGAGCGCCACCCTGCTCGGCCCGGGCGACTGCGCGGTGATCGTCTCCAACTCCGGCCGCACGCGCGACCTGATGGACGCAGCCGACATCGCGCGCAAGAACGGCGCCACCACCATCGCCATCACCGCGAGCGGGTCGCCCCTGGCCCTGGCCTGCCACATCCACCTGGCGGCCGACCACCCCGAGGGCTACGACCGCTACAGCCCGATGGTGTCGCGCCTGCTGCACCTGCTGGTGATCGACGTGCTCGCCACCTGCGTGGCCCTGCGCATCGGCGAGCCGCTGCAGCCTCGCCTGCAGCAGATGAAGGACAACCTGCGGGCCAAGCGGTACACCTGATCCGGGACGCCCGCCAAGAGGCAGAGGCTTTCAGGCCTCCAGCGCAATATCCACTAGGGCATATAGCTATTATTTTTATAGCATTTCAGGACATCAATCGGCGGAATACCAGCGAGGCGTTGACGCCGCCGAAGCCGAAGCCGTTGACCAGCGCATGCGCCAGACCAGCATGCCGGCGCCCTCCCCCATCGGGCGGCCGCATGCACGGCCATCTCCCGGGCGCAAAGTTGTGCGAAAACGCACTGACAGCCCCGGCGCGTCCCCGCATACTGCGGTTTTTTGACCTAGAGAGGAGAACCCCATGAACAACACATCCCGCCACCCCGCTTCCGCCGCCGCATCCGACGATGCCGGCAAACTCATCTTGCGTGTCGCCGTCGGCGTGCTCGTGCTGTTGCACGGCATCTTCAAGCTGCAGAACGGGGTGGGCTTTGTCAGCGGCCTGCTGGAGAAAGCCGGCCTGCCCGGGTCGCTGGGCTACCTGGTGTTCGTCGGGGAGATCCTGGCGCCGGTGCTGATGATCGTCGGCTTGGCCACCCGTGCCGGCGCCGCCATCGTGGTGGTCAACATGCTGGTGGCGTTCGGCCTCGTGCACATGGCCGACCTGTTCGCGCTCAACAAGCAGGGCGGCTGGGCGCTGGAACTGCAGGGCCTGTACCTGTTCGGCGCGTTGAGCGTGGCGCTGCTGGGCGCCGGACGCTACAGCGTGGGCGGTGTGAACGGCAAATTCAACTGAAGGGGGATGGGCGGTGGCGCCCACCGCCGCTCACCCGAATCCACCCGAACCACCCCTTTTGCTATAAAAAATATAGCAAAAGGAACATGATCCACTAGGGCATCGGCCCGATTTCGATCAAACCGCGGCGGGAACGGGCACCGCCACCAGCGGAATGCGCCCTTCCTCGATGCCGTGGCAGGCCACGCGGGCGCCGCCCTGGTTCAGCAACTGCGGGCGCTCGGTGCGGCACCGGTCGTCGGCGTGCGGGCAACGCGGGTTGAACGCGCAACCGGGCGGCGGGTTCAGCGGATTCGGCACCTCCCCCTGCACCGGCGTGCGCGAGCGGCCGGTGTCGTGCATCTTGGGGATGGCGTCCAGCAGCATGCGCGTGTAGGGGTGGCGCGGCGTGGCGAACAGCTCGCGCTTGTCGGCCAGCTCCACCAGGCGCCCCAGGTACATCACGCCCACCTGGTCGCTCACATGGCGCACCACCGCGAGGTTGTGCGAGATGAACAGGTAGGTCAGGTGCCGCTCGCGCTGCAGGTCCTTCATGATGTTGAGCACCTGCGCCTGCACCGACACGTCGAGCGCCGACGTGGGCTCGTCGCACACGAGGAATTCCGGCTCGGTGGCGAGCGCCCGCGCGATCGAGATGCGCTGGCGCTGGCCGCCCGAGAACTGGTGCGGGTACTTCACCATGTCCAGCGGCGACAGGCCCACCGACTGCAGCAGCTCGCCCACGCGGGCCTTCAGCTCGGCCTTGTCGGTGATGAGGCCGTGCTCGCGCAGCGGCTCGCCGATGATGTCCTCGACCAGCCAGCGCGGGTTGAGGCTGGCATAGGGGTCCTGGAAGATCATCTGGATGCGGCGGCGCATGGCCTGCGCGTCCTTGCCCTTGAAGGCCGCGTGCGCATCCTGCCCGTCGAAGGTGAGGCCGCCGCGCGTGGGCTCGTACAGGCCCACCAGCAGCCGCGCCACCGTGCTCTTGCCGCAGCCGGATTCGCCCACGAGCGCCAGCGTCTTGCCGCGCTCGATCTCGAAGCTCACGCCGTCGACGGCGTGCAGCAGCGTGCGGGGCTTGCGCTCCAGCACGCGGTTGAGCCAGGGGGCGGACACGTCGAAGGTCTTGGCCAGGTCGTGCGCCTGCACCAGGGGCTTGCCGGTGGCGGCATTGGCGCTGGCGGAAGGGATGGGAGTGTGGGCGCTCATGCGGCGGCTTTCTTGGGCAGGTCGTGCAGCCAGCAGGCGGCTTTCGTGGCGCCGGCCTGCAGCAGTTCGGGGCGCTCCACCTTGCAGCGGTCGAAGGTGTGGGGGCAGCGCGGATTGAAGGCGCAGCCCTGGGGAATGGCGTTCAGGCGCGGCATGGCGCCGTCGATCTGGTTCAGGCGCTCGCGCTCCTGCTCCATGTCGGGAATGGACGCCATCAGGCCGGCCGTGTAGGGGTGCGCCGGGTGGTTGATGACCTCGTGCACGGGGCCGATCTCGGCCACGCGGCCGGCGTACAGCACCGCCACGCGGTCGCAGGTCTCGGCGATCACGCCCATGTCGTGGGTGATGAGCATCACGGCCGCGCCGCGCGATTTGCAGATGTTCTTCAGCAGCTGGATGATCTGGGCCTGGATCGACACGTCCAGCGCCGTGGTGGGCTCGTCCGCCACGATGAGCTGCGGCTCGGCCGCCAGCGCCAGGGCGATCACCACGCGCTGGCGCATGCCGCCCGAGAACTGGTGGGGGTAATGGTCCACGCGCTGCTCGGCGGCCGGAATGCCCGTGTCCTTGAGCAGGTCGATGGCGCGGCGGCGGGCCTCGGCGGCGTTCACCGGCAGGTGGGCCTGGATGGTTTCGATGAGTTGCTGGCCCACCGTGTACAGCGGGTTCAACGAGGTCAGCGGGTCCTGGAAGATCGCGCCGATGCGCCGGCCGCGGATGTGCCGCATCTCGCGGGTCGACAGGTTGTCGATGCGCTGGCCCTCCAGCACGATCTGCCCACCGGCGACCCGCCCCGGCGGTTCCAGCAGGCCGATGATGGCCGCGCCCGTGAGCGACTTGCCGGCGCCCGACTCGCCCACCACCCCCAGGATTTCACCGGGCGCGATGGAAAAGGAGATGTCGTCCAGCGCGCGCAGGGTGCCGCGGCGGCTGGGGAATTCGACGACGAGGTTCTTGACTTCGAGAAGGCTCATGGGTGTACTTTTTCGAGCGTGGACGCCCATGTTTTTTTATCTAAGGCGGGGGTTGAGCGCATCGCGCAGCCAGTCGCCCAGCAGGTTCACCGACAGCGCGATCAACACCAGCATCGCGCCCGGGAACACCGTGATCCACCACTCGCCCGAGAACAGGTAGTCGTTGCCGATGCGGATCAGCGTGCCCAGCGAGGGCGAGGTGGGCGGCGCGCCCACGCCCAGGAACGACAGGGTCGCCTCGGTGATGATGGCCGTGGCCACCTGGATGGTGGCCAGCACCATGACCGGGCCCATCACGTTGGGCAGCACGTGCTTGCGCATGATGCGCAGCGAGTTGACACCCGTCACGCGCGCGGCCTGGACGTATTCCTTGTTGCGCTCCACCAGCGTGGAGCCGCGCACGGTGCGCGCATATTGCACCCAGCCGGTGAGCGAGATCGAGATGATCAGCACCCCGAACGCCAGCGACTCGTGCGCATTGGGAAACACCGCGCGGCCCACGCCGGCGATCAGCAGCGCCACCAGGATGGCCGGGAACGACAGCATCACGTCGCACAGGCGCATGAGCACCGCATCCACCCAGCCGCCGCGAAAGCCCGCCAGCAGCCCGAGCGCCACGCCGACCACCACCGACAGCACCACCGAGGCGAAGCCCACGATGAGCGAGATGCGCGCGCCGTAGATCACCGCGGACAGGATGTCGCGGCCCTGGTCGTCGGTGCCCAGCAGGTACTTGGTGGATCCTTCAGGGCTCCAGGCCGGCGGCAGCCGCGCATCGCCCAGTTCGAGCGTGGTCAGATCGAACGGGTTGTGCGGCGCGACCCAGCCCGCGAAGAACGAGCAGAACACGCAGATGAGCGCGATCACCGCCGCGCCGATGGCCACGGGCGAGGTGCGAAAGCTGTGGCCGACATCGCTGTCGAACCATCGGAAGAGCGTTTTTTTCATCGTGTTTGGAAACCCCAGGAAACTCACTGCGGCGGCGCCGGCTGGCCACCGCCTCGGTCGGGCACCTTGCCGGCGCGCCCTGCTTGGTTGGCTACGCCGCTGCGGCACTCATTTGACGATGCTCATCCATTTGAAGGGCATGAAGTTGTCGGCCATCTGCACCAGCTTGACCTTCTTGCTCACGCCCCAGGCCAGCGCCTGCTGGTGCAGCGGCACATGGCCGATGTCGGCGGCGTGGATCGCGAACGCCTCGCGGATCATGGCGTTGCGCTGGGTCTTGTCGGTTTCCGCCTGGATCCGCCGGGTGAGCTCGTCGACCTTGGGGTTGCAGTACGCGCCCAGGTTGAACTGGCCGGCGCCCTTGTCGTCCACGCACGTCATGAGGGCGTTCAGCGCGTTGTGCGCGTCGTAGGTGGCGGGCGACCAGCCGAGCATGTAGAAGCTCGTGTCGCGGCGCAGCACCTTCGGGAAATAGGTGCCCTTGGTCTCGGCCTGCAGATTGATCTTGACGTTGATGCGCGCAAGATTGGCCGCCACCGCCTGGCACACGCGGCCGTCGTTCACGTAGCGGTCGTTGGGGCAGTTCATCGTCAGCTCGAAGCCGTTGGCGTAGCCCGCCTCGGCCATGAGCTTCTTGGCCGCATCCACGTCGTAGGGCAGCCGCTTCATGTCGGCCTGGAAGCCGTTGATGCCGGGGCCGACCAGCTGGGCGGACGGGTTGGCCGCGCCGCGCATGACGGTCTTGCGGATGCCCTCGATGTCGATGGCCTGGTAGAACGCTTGCCGCACCCGCTTGTCCTTGAAGGGGTTCTTGCCCTTCACGCTGGAATACAGCAACTCATCGCGCTTTTGGTCCATGCCCAGGAAGATGGTGCGCAGCTCGGGGCCCGTCACGGCGCGGGTGTTGGGGCTGGTGTTCACGCGCTCGATGTCCTGCACCGGCACGGGCTCCATCACGTCCACCTCGCCCGACAGCAGGGCCGCCACGCGGGTGGCGTCGTTGCCGATCGGCGTGTAGATGATCTCGCTGGCATTGCTCTCGATGGCGCCCCAGTAGCTGCCATTGCGCGTGAACACCGTGCGCACGTTGGGCTGGCGCTCGCGCACGCGGAACGGCCCGGTGCCGTTGGCACGGAACGACGCGGCGTTCTCGATGCCCTTGCGGCGGTCCACCGGCGTCGTGGCCTGGTTGGTCTCGCACCACTTCTTGCTCATCATGTACACGAGCGTGAGCACGTCCGGCAGGATGGGATAGGGCGAGCGGGTCTCGATCTCGACCGTGTAGTCGTCGATCTTGCGCACTTCCTTGAAGTCGTTCGTGTAGCTCTTCATGTCCGAGCCCTCGACCTGCGTGCGGCCCAGCGAAAACAGCACGTCGTCCGCAGTGAAGGGTGTGCCGTCGTGGAACTGCACGCCGCGCCGCAGTTCGAAGCGCCAGACCGTGGGCGAGGTCATCTTCCAGCTGGTGGCCAGCGCGGGCGCCAGGCTCAGGTCCTTGTTGCGGCCCACGAGCGGCTCGTAGACGTTGCCGGTCACGCTCAGCTGCAGCGATTCGTTGAGCGAGTGCGGGTCCATCGACAGGGCATCGCCCTGGTTCGCCACGCGGATGGTCTGCGCCCCTGCGACGGACACCATGGCGACCATCGCCAGGGCCAACGCCGTTTTTGTCTGGAATTTCATGGGGACTCCTGAGGAAGAAAAGGGGGATGTGCGCACACGGGCCGATGCGGGCGTCAGGCGCTCGCCAGCGGCATGGCCTGCTCGACCAGGCTGGCATGCAGCGCGGCGCCCAGCGGCAGGATGTCGTCGTTGAAGTCGTAGCGGTTGTTGTGCAGCGCGCTGTTGCCCGGGCCCGTGCCCTGGCCGATGCGCAGGTAGGCGCCGGGCTTGTTCTGCAGCATGAAGGAGAAGTCTTCCGCGCCCATGCTGGGGTCCATGTCGCGCACCACGTTCTCGCCGCCCACCAGCGATTCGGCCACGTCGCCCGCGAACTGCGCATGGCTTTCGGTGTTGATGGTGGCCGGATAGATGCGTTCGTAGCGCACCGTGGCGGTGGCGCCGAAGCCGAGCGCAATGGCGCTGCACAGCTCCTGGATGCGCCGCTCCACCATGTCCTGCACCACCGGATCGAAACTGCGCACCGTGCCCACCAGCGTGGCCGTGCCGGGCAGCACGCTGAAGGCGCCCAGGTCGCCCGCCTGGATCGCGCACAGGCTGATCACGGCGCTGTCGATGGGGCGCACGTTGCGCGAGACGATGCCCTGCACCGCGGTGATGATGTGCGCCGCCACCAGCACCACGTCCACCGTCTGGTAGGCATGGGCGCCGTGGCCGCCCCGGCCGGTGATCTCGATCGTCACGCGGTCGGCCGCGGCCATCATGGCGCCCGAGTTCAGGCCGATGGTGCCGGGTTTCATGGCGGGCCAGTTGTGCATGGCGTACACCGACTGCACGGGAAAGCGTTCGAACAGGCCGTCCTCCACCATCACCCGCGCGCCGGCAAAGCCTTCTTCGCCGGGCTGGAAGATCAGCACGGCGGTGCCGTCGAACTGGCGCGTGGCGGCCAGGTAGCGCGCCGCGCCGATCAGCATGGCGGTGTGCCCGTCGTGCCCGCACCCGTGCATGAGGCCGGACTTGCAGGACTTCCATGCGAAATCGTTCTGCTCGGTCATCGGCAGCGCGTCCATATCGGCACGCAGGCCGATCATGCTGCGGCTGCCGCGGCCCTGCCCCCGGATGACGGCGACGATGCCCGTGCGCCCGATGCCGTCGTGGATCTCGTCCACGCCGCAGACCTTGAGGGCCTCTTTCACGCGGGCCCCGGTGTATACCTCCTCGAAGCCGAGTTCGGGGTGGGCGTGCAGGTCCCGCCGGAATGCGGTGAGTTCGGGGTGGTACTGCGCGATGTGCGCGAAGGCCCGGCCCCCGGCCTTGAAGCGAAGCGCCTGCGCCATGTCTCAGTGCCCTCCGGCCTTGCCCACGCGCAGGCGCGGATCGACGGCGAAATACAGCAGATCGACCACGAGGTTGATCACCACGAAGATCAGCGCGATCAGGCACAGGTAGGCCGCCATCACCGGAATGTCCGCGAAGGTGACCGCCTGGATGAACAGCAGGCCCATGCCCGGCCACTGGAACACCGTCTCGGTGATGATGGCGAAGGCGATGAGGCCGCCCAGCTGCAGGCCGGTGATGGTCATCACCGGAACCAGCGTGTTCTTGAGGGCATGGCCGAAGTGGATCGCCCGGTCGGACAGGCCGCGCGCGCGGGCGAACTTGATGTAGTCGGTGCGCAGCACCTCCAGCATCTCGGCGCGCACGAGCCGCATGATCAGCGTGAGCTGGAAGATCGCCAGCGTGATCGCCGGCAGCGTGATGTGGTGCCAGCCCTTGGGGGTCAGCAGCCCGGTGCTCCACCAGCCCAATTGCGTGACGGGGCCCCGCCCGAAGCTCGGGAACCAGCCCAGGTGCACGGCGAACACGAGGATCAGCAGGATCCCGATCAGGAAGGTGGGCAGCGACACGCCGAGCAGGGACAGCGTCATGAACAGCTGGCTCGCGAAGCTGCCGCGCCGCAGGGCGGCATACACGCCCATCGGCACGCCGATCAGCAGCGCGAGCACGGCGGCCACGAGGGCCAACTCCAGCGTGGCGGGAAAGCGCTCGGCGATCAGCCGCGACACCTTCGCGCCCTGGCGCAGGCTAAGGCCGAACTCGCCCTGCGCGGCGTTCACCAGAAAGTGCCAGAACTGCACGATGAAAGGCTTGTCCAGGCCGAGCGCCGCGCGCAGCTCACGGATCTGCTCGGGCGTGGCATCCTGGCCGAGCAGGAAGGTGACGGGATCTCCGACGTACTGGAACAGCATGAAGGAGATGAAGGCCACCGCGATCATCACGATGACGGCCTGAATCAGGCGTCGCAGAATAAAGGCAAGCATCAGTGAACCGTGAGTGAATCGGGCATGCTAGCAGGGGGATGGGCCATCGCCGCGAATACCCCCCGGCCGGCAGTTGGGCAAGCGCCAGGCCGGGTCGGCAGCCTGGGCAGGAGCGCGTGCATCAATTGATCTTGACCGTGCGCATGTCCACGCGGTTGTCGGCCCGGTGGACCACGTCCACCGTCTTTTTCATCGCCCAGGGAATGACCTGGTCGTACAGCGGAATGTGCGAAACCGTGTCGTTGGACAGCTGCAGCGCCTCGGTCAGCATGCGCGAACGCACCGGTGCATCCGTCTCCGCCTTGATGCGGTCCACGAGGTAGTCCATGCGCTCGTTGCTGTAGCGGCCCACGTTGTAGTTGCCGTCGCCGCCCGTGCCGACGGTGCGCACCAGCGACTGCAGGCTGTAGAGCGCGTCGAACGTCGGCACGCCCCAGCCGAGCATGTAGATGCTGGCTTCGCTGCGCTGGATCATCGGAAAATACGTCACCTGCGGCAGCGTGCGCAGCTTGGCTTTCACGCCGATGCGCGCCCACATGGCCGTCACGGCCTGGCAGATGGCCTCGTCGTTGATGTAGCGGTTGTTGGGGCAGGCGAAGTCCACCTCGAAGCCATCGGCGTAGCCGGCGTCCGCCATGAGCTTCTTCGCGGCATCGACGTCATAGGGCATGCGCTTGCCTACCGCTTCGGTCCATCCCGCGACCTGGGGCGCCACCAGCGTACCGGTCGGTTTGCCCAGGCCGCGCATGATGCTGCGGGTGAGCGTGTTCACATCGACGGCCTGGTAGAGCGCACGGCGCACGCGCACGTCCTTGAACGGGTTCTTGCCCTTCACGCTGGAGCCCACCAACTCATCGCGGAACTGGTCCATGCCCAGAAAAATGGTGCGGTTCTCCACGCCATCGACCACCTTCAGGTCGGCGCCGGAGCGCAGCCGTGCCAGGTCCTGCGGCGAGGGATCGAGCACCATGTCCACCTCGCCGGAGAGCAGGGCCGCCACGCGCGTGGACGCGGATTTGATGGGCGTGTAGACGATCTCCGTCACGTTGCCTTCCATCGTGCCCCACCAGTTCGGGTTGCGCTTGAACACCATGCGCACGTCCGGCTGCCAGGATTCGAGGGTGTAGGGTCCCGTGCCCATGGCATTGCGGTGCGCGAAGTTCTCGTCGGTGCCCTTGATGTCCTTGGGTTCCACGGACTTGTTCTTCTCGGCCCAGGCCTTGCTCATGATGCGCAGCTCGGTCAACTGGCGCAGCAGCACGGGATTGGGCGACTTGAGGAAGATGTCGAACGTCTGGGCATCGACCTTCACGATCCGGTCGAAACCTTGCACGAACGGCGTGTAGTTGGAGGTCTTGGCCATGGCTCGGGAGAGCGAATACACCGCATCGTCGGCCGTGAACGCCGAGCCGTCATGGAACTTGACGCCCTGCCGCAGCGTGAAGCGCACCTGCGTGGGGCTCACCTCGCGCCACGCAGTCGCCAGCACGGGTTCGATCTCGAAGGTGCGGCTGTTGTAGTACGTCAGCGTTTCGTACACGTTCGCGTGCAGCCCGTTCTGCAGGGCATTGTTCTGCGAGTGGATGTCCCAGGTGGAGATTTCGCCTTGGCTGGCCCATTTGAACGTCTTGGAGTGGGCCAGGGGCGACGCGAGGATCGCACAGGCGGCAGCGCCCGAAACAATGGCAGTGATGAGCTTCATGGAACCCTCTTGGATAAAGCGTGGAACATGCCGCTTCCTTTGTGAGGAATGCGGAAGGTCGCTGGAAGCCGGGGTCTGGCCGGCCCAGGATCTGGCATGAGCGGGAAACCCATGCAAGGAAGGTGCCAGTCCCCGCCCTGCGCGGATCGGCGCTGGCGGGCCACCCGGCCCTTCGTGTGCAATCAGTGCAGACAGCCTCTTTCGAAGAGGCTGACGTTCGCATCGATGATCGGCAGCGCCCCGGGGCGCAGCCAGGGCACGTCAGAAGCGGTGACGCAGGCCGATCGTGTAGCCCGTGCGGCTCTTGGCGCCATTGACCTGGCCCGCCGCGTTGCTCAGGCTGATCTGGTCGCCCTTGAGCTTGGTGTGGTCGAGTTCGAGGTACGCGTCCGTGCGCTTGGAGAACGCGTAGTCGAAGGCCATCGTGAAGAAGTCCGCCTTGCCCTTGGCGGCCGCCGTGTTGCCCTTCTGGTCGGCACGGAAGTAGTGCGCGCCGATGTTCAACTGGGGCGTGATCTGATAACCCGCACCGACTTTGTAGATGGTGCGCTTGTTGGCAGCCAGGAAGGCCGGCCCGCCGAAGCCGCCGTTGATCGTGCCCTGCCACATGGCGCCCAGCACGGCCCGGTCGACCGCTGTGAGACCGTCATCCACCTTGTTCTGGCCGTAGCCCGCATTGAAGTACCAATCGCCCATGCGGTAGGAGCCACCGACCGTCCAGGCATCGACCTTCTTGCCCGAGGCGAACTCGTAGTTCTGGTAACCCAGGCCAGCGGCCAGGCCGCCCGCTGCATAGCGCAGATAGCCCCCGGCCGTCTTGCCGCCGGTGGGACTCTTCTCATCGAACGAATACTGCAATGCGCCCCGCCACGGACCGACCTCGGCCATGTACTTGAGCATGTTGTCGGCCCGCGCGCCCAGTGCGAAGCCGATTTCCGGCTTGTACACGTCCATGTAGGGGGAATAGGGATAGGAGGCGTAGGTGCTCGTGACCAGGTCGAACAGGATGTTGTACTGGCGGCCCATGGTCAGCCGTCCGAAGCCTCCCTGCACGCCCACCCAGGACTGCTGGAAATAGGGCGTCGCCGGGGTTCCCGTGTCTGCCCCGAATCGGTTTTCCAGATTGACCAAGGCCTTCAGGCCACCGCCCAGATCCTCGGTCACATTGATGCCCCAACGGCTTTGCGACATGCCGCCGCCCACCATCTGGTTCAGCGAGCCCCCGGGACTGCCGGCCGGGCCTTCGTTGTTCGTGTGGCGATATGCCATATCCACAATACCGTACAGCTGCACGCTACTGGTATTGGCCTGGGCGAAAAGCAATGGCGAGGCCACACCCAGCGCCGCGGCAGCGATGGTTTTTGTCACAAACGAAGTACGCATGTGTTGTCTCTTTCTGCTTGGAATAAGGGAAATTCATTTTAGAAATCCCGGTTTTTGCAGAACAGACCGTATGGCAGCATACCCACAGGCGTTTTCCCTAGTTTTTTGTTACATACGCGACACAGGGGACACCAATGCAAAAAGCCGCCGACCCGAAGGTCGGCGGCTTTTTTCTTCCTAAGAACTGCTGACTTGCGTCAGCGCCCTATTAGAAGGAGTGACGGATACCAACTTGGTAGCCGTTGACGTTCTCGCCAGGCAGAGCGGTAGCGCCGGTCAGGCCGTTGCTGGCCAGAACGCGCGTTGCGCCGCCCTTGTTTTGCATGTGAGCGATCGTGCCGTACACAGCGGTGCGCTTGGACAGGTCATACACGTAGCCCAGAGCCAGCACGCGGGAATCGGCGCTGCTGTTCTTCAGGTCCAGGTTCGCGAACGAAGCCTTCACCGTGCCAGGACCGACAGGAGCGGTCAAGCCGATCAGGTACGTGCTGTACTTCGTTTGCACAGCAGCGTTGTTCTTTTCTTGGTGCCAGATGAAGATTGGCTTCACGACGCCCAGGTCGTACGAACCAGCGATGGAGTACGTGGTCACGTCTTGGGGAGCCGTAGCGCCGCGCAGCTTGTCAGCTGCCAGCGTCACGCTCAGAGGACCGTTTTCGTAGCCGCCGGCCAGGCCGAGGTAGTTGCCAGCCTTGTCATAGGCAGCGTTGGAAGGCGTTTCGCCGAAAGCGTAGTGCACGGTACCGAAGAAGCCACCCAGGTTGCCAGGGGTACGGTAGCTCACGCCGTTGCCGATACGGAAAGGTTGACCGCCGATGCCGAAGCCCAGGAAGTTACCCACACCGACTTGGCCGAACGGATCGTACGAGCTGGGCTTGTCGTAGCCAGCCGTCAGTTCACGACCCAGACGAACTTCACCGAAGTTGCCCATCAGGCTCACCGTGGAACGGCGCTTGAATTCGAAGCCAGGACCCGTAGCGCCGCCGCCAGCACCAGTGCCGGTGTCGTTCTGGATAGCGCCTTCGAGCCAGAAACCAGCCTTCAGACCGCCACCGAGGTCTTCAACGCCGCGGAAACCCAGACGGCTGGTTGCATTGCCGCTGTTGTACACGCCGGTCACGGAATTGTCGGCGGAGATGCGGCCAACGCCTGCATCAACGATACCGAACATCGTGACGGAAGATTGAGCCATTGCAGCGCCGGAAGCAGCCAGCACAGCCAGGGCAATCAGGGATTTTTTCATTGCGAGTTACTCCAAGGTTAAACGAGGGCGCCGGTTCGGGGGGCTGAGATGCACAAGCGCAGTCCGCCGGATCCCCGGGCCAACCTCCTGGTGGGGAAGTTGTCCTTATTGCAACAGAGCCACGTCCGTTTCGCAAAGGAATTCCCTCACAATTGCACCGAAAGGCCCAAATCGTTGCTGTGTTGCAACAACCCTTGGGGCGTCACGGAACTGACTTATTGCGGCGCCCAGCGGGCAAAGGATGCTCGCATTTTTGTATCCATTCGAAAATTCTGTAGCGCTTTCGAACTCCACCCGATTTTTCCATGGATCCACTTCTGACGGCGGTCGATACCGCACTGCGCACCCTCTTCGCCAAGCCCCGAGCCGGGGAGCCGTCACCGGCCCGCGCCCATTCTGAAGGCAATCTCTCACCCGCGGAAAAACGCCTGGCAGGCGCGCTCATGCGGGTGAACCACGTGGGCGAAGTCTGCGCCCAGGCACTCTACACCGGCCAGGCCGCTGTGACGCGCGATGCGAACCTGCGCGCCCACCTGCTGGAGGCGGCGCGAGAGGAAACGGATCACCTCGCCTGGACGCGCGAGCGGCTCGACGCCCTGGGCGACCGGCCCAGCCTGCTCAATCCGCTCTGGTTCGCCGGGGCGTTCGCCATCGGCTGGACCGCGGCCCAGGTCAGCGACCGGGTGAGCCTGGGGTTCGTTGTGGAAACCGAGCGACAGGTGGCGCAGCACCTGCAAAGCCATCTGGAGCGCTTGCCGGCGCAGGACCTGGCGTCCCGCTCGGTCGTGGCACGCATGAAGAGCGATGAAGAGCGGCACGCGAGCGGTGCCCTGGCGGCGGGTGGCCAGGTGTTGCCGGCCCCCGTGCGCCTGCTGATGAAGGCTGCCGCCAAGTGCATGACCACGGTGGCGCACCGCATCTGAGCAAAGGCCCCCGGAGCGGCGGCCGTTGGAGCGCCGCCAGGCCGATCACCCCTCGACGATGTCGAAGCCCGTAGTGATCTCTGCCATCTTGCCCAGCATGATGCTGGCGGAACAGTATTTTTCGTGGCTCATGGCGATCGCACGCTCGACCGCCGAAGCAGGCAGCGCCTTGCCCGTCACGGTGAATTGCATGTGGATGCGGGTGAACACCTTGGGATCGACCGGCGCGCGTTCGGAGGTGAGCTTGACGCTGCAGCCGCGCACGTCGTGCCGGCCGCGCTTGAGAATCAGAACAACGTCGTAGGCCGTGCATCCCCCCGTGCCGGCCAGGACTGTCTCCATGGGGCGCGGCGCCAGGTTCTGCCCCCCGTTGGCGGGGTTGGCGGCATCGGGCGCGCCGTCCATGGCCAGGACATGGCCGCTGCCGGTTTCGGCGATGAATCCCATACCGGACCGGGTGCCCGTGGCGCCCGTCCAGGTGACTGTGCATTCCATGTTGTTTTTCTCCATCAAAAAAAGCGAAAACGGCATTTCCATCCCCAGATGGTCCGTCAATTTTGCTGCAACGCAGCATGGTTTGGGCTACACTTCGCACCATGCGTTGCCCGAAAGGGTGGACAGCAAGCCCAAACGGCTTGTTCGCACCGATTGTCTCCTCCATCTCCTCAAAGGATGGATTCGGCCCCGGACTTCACAGTCCGGGGCCGTTTTTTTTGCCCAGCGCACGACGGCAGCAGCGTCGGGCCACCGCCTATGATGGCGGCCCTGCCCGCGACCGGCGCGGCAACGATCCGCACGACATGACCCAGCACCTCACGCCCCTGGACTACCTGAAGAAGATCCTCACGGCCCGCGTCTACGACGTGGCGGTCGAATCGGCCCTGGAGCCCGCCAAGGCGCTGAGCCGCCGGCTCCACAACCAGGTGCTGCTCAAGCGCGAGGACCAGCAGCCGGTGTTCAGCTTCAAGCTGCGGGGCGCCTATAACAAGATGGCGCACCTGTCGCCCGAGCAGTTGCAAAAGGGCGTGATCTGCGCCTCGGCTGGCAACCATGCCCAAGGCGTGGCGATGAGCGCGCACAAGCTGGGGACCCGCGCCGTCGTCGTCATGCCGACGACCACGCCCCAGCTCAAGGTGGATGCCGTCCGGACGCTGGGCGGCGAGGTCGTGCTGCACGGCGACAGCTATTCCGACGCCTACGAGCACGCGGCCCAGTTGCAGGCGGCCCAGGGCCTGACCTTCGTACATCCCTTCGACGATCCCGACGTGATCGCCGGCCAAGGCACGATCGCCATGGAAATCCTGCGCCAGCTGCAGAGCCTGGGCAGCAACCGGCTTGATGCCGTGTTCGTCGCCATCGGCGGGGGCGGGCTGGTGAGCGGCGTGGCCAACTACATCAAGGCGGTGCGCCCCGAGATCCGCGTGATCGGCGTGCAGATGAACGATTCCGACGCCATGGCGCAATCCGTGGCGTCCGGCAGCCGGGTCACACTGGCCGACGTGGGCCTGTTCTCCGACGGCACGGCCGTCAAGCTGGTGGGCGAGGAGACCTTCCGCGTGGCCCAGGGCCTGGTGGACGAATTCATGACCGTGGACACCGACGCCGTGTGCGCCGCGATCAAGGACATCTTCGTGGACACGCGCAGCATCGTGGAGCCGGCCGGCGCCCTGGCCGTGGCCGCCATCAAGCAGTACGTGGATACGCACAAGACGCGGGGCGAGACCTACGCGGCCATCCTGTGCGGCGCCAACATGAATTTCGACCGCCTGCGCTTCGTGGCCGAGCGCGCCGAGGTGGGCGAGGAACGCGAAGCCCTGCTGGCGGTCACCATTCCGGAAGAGCGCGGCAGCTTCAAGCGGTTCTGCGAGGTGGTGGGGAAACTGCCCGGCGGCCCGCGCAACGTGACCGAGTTCAACTACCGCATCAGCGACGCCACGCGCGCCCACGTGTTCGTGGGCCTGACCACGCACGGCAAGGGCGAGTCGGAAAAGATCGCCCGCAACTTCCAGCGCCACGGGTTCGAGGCGCTCGACCTCACGCACGACGAACTGGCCAAGGAGCACCTGCGCCACCTGGTGGGCGGCCGCTCGTCGCTCGCGCAGGAGGAGCGGCTGCTGCGCTTCGTCTTCCCCGAGCGGCCGGGGGCGCTGTTCAAGTTCCTGAGCCTGATGCAGCCGAGCTGGAACATCAGCCTGTTCCACTACCGCAACCAGGGCGCCGACTACGGGCGCATTCTGGTGGGCATGCAGGTGCCGCCGGGCGATGCGGCGGCGTTCGACGCTTTCCTGGCCACGCTGGGCTATCCCTATGTGGAAGAAACGCTGAACCCGGCTTACCAGTTGTTCCTGCAGGCCGGGCGCGCCTAGTCCGAAGGCTTGGTACCAAAACGGCCTCCAGCACAATTAGTACTAGGGCATATAGCTATTTATTTGATAGCAAACAGCATGCAGGCGCTTCGCCACTATCTGCTGGCCGTGCAGTTCTTCACCCGGATTCCCGTCACCGGCCGGACCGCGGCCTGGGTGGGCTACAGCCCTGCCCTGCTGCGCGCGAGCGCCGGACACCTGCCGGGCGTGGGCTGGCTGGTGGCGGCGGTCGCGGTGGCGGTGCATGCCGCGCTCGCGTGGGCGCTGGGCCCCCAGCCCGCCGCGCCCTGGGTGTGTGCGGTGTTCAGCACCGTGGCCACCGTGCTGGTCACGGGGGGGTTCCACGAAGACGGCCTGGCCGACGTGGCCGATGGCCTGGGCGGCAGCCTGCAGCGCGAGCGGGCGCTGGAGATCATGAAGGATTCGCGCATCGGCGCCTTCGGGGCCATGTCGCTGGTGCTGGCGCTGGCCGCCAAGCTGGCCTTGCTGGCGCTGCTGGGCGCCGGCGGCCTGGGCGTGGTGCTGCCGGCGCTGGCCGCAGCCCATGTGCTGTCGCGCTTTTGGCCCCTGGTGCTGGTGCGCACCCTGGCCCATGTGGGCGACACGGCCACCTCCAAGAGCAAGCCGCTGGCGGACCAGATCAGCGGGCGCTCGCTGGCCACCGCGCTTTTGTGGTCGATCGGGTCTCTGGCGCTGATGGGCTATGCGCTGGGCATTGCGGTATGGATAGCGTCCCTCGCGGCCAGCGCCCTGGCCGCGCTGGGCATGCGCCGCTGGTTCGCGCGGCGGCTGGGCGGCTTCACGGGCGACTGCCTGGGGGCCACGCAGCAGATCGGCGAAATTGCCATCTACCTGGCCACCGCCGTCGCGCTGGGGCTTGGCCTGCGGTGACGCAGCGGCGCCTGTGGCTGGTGCGGCATGCGCTGCCGCTCGTGGCGCCGGGCGTGTGCTACGGCGCGCTCGACGTGCCCGCCGACCCTGCCGCGACGGCCGATGCCGCCCGCCGGCTGGCCCACGCGCTGCCCGGCACGCTCGCGGACATGCGCCACTCGCCGCTACAAAGATGTGAGCAGCTTGCGCATGCCCTGATGGCGCTAAAGGCCGATTCGGCCAGCGAGCCCGACGCCCGCCTCGCCGAGATGGATTTCGGCACCTGGGAAGGACGCGCCTGGGACACCATTGCCCGGGCCGACATCGATGCGTGGACAGCAAATTTCGGCGCCCCCCGCGCCAGCGGCGGCGACAGCCTGGCCGCGATGCTGCTGCGCGTGGATGCGGCATTGTCCGAGGCACGCCAGTTGTCCAAAGACCGGGGTGGCGATGTGCTGTGGATCACGCATGCGGGGGTGGCGCGCTGCGTGCAGTGGCTGCAGGCCCGGCCCGGGCGCCTGCCGCGGGCCGACGAATGGCCGGTGGCCGCACCGGCCTATGGGGAATGGACCACGGTGCCGCTGGACGGGCCAACGCGCTGACCGCTTCGGAAACAGCGGCTTTCGCCCCACCTGAAACAGGTGTCTTTCTTTGTGCCGCACACCCCGCGTGCGGCCCCCGAACCGCTACCGCTTGTCCGGAATTTCCAACGTGACCGTGGCCGCGCCGTCGTGCGACGGCCCCAGCCGCGCTTGGCGGCGGCCCAGGGCCTGGAGCACCAGCCCTTCGGCCACCGTGGCCCCGACGCGAAACGGCTTGGCCGGCTGGTTGTCCACGGCGATCAAGGCCGCGCCGCCACCGCTGGACGTGCCCGCCAGCACGCCCACCAGCGCGAACCGGCTGGGTTCGCGCACCGCCGGCGCGGACGGCGCGGCGGGCCCTGCCCCGAGCAGCCGCGCCAGGGCCTGGGCATCGGGGGCCAGGGGCGCGGGCGCTGCCGCCGCCACGCCCGGGCCCGCCGGCCGGGCAGAGAGGCGCAGGCCCCAATAGACCACGCTGGCGCCCGCCAATGCCCACAGGGCCATCGTGCCCAGGCGCACGCCCCACCTGCCGTATGTGTTTGTCACCATCGCACGATTATGATTGACCGCATCTGCCCTATCCGAGTCGCCCCTCAGTGAATTCACACGCTTTCTCCCTTGCCCGCACCGCACGCCGCCGCCTGGCGGCCGGTTTCACCCTGATCGAACTGATGGTGGTGCTGGTGATCATCGGCGTGCTCGCCGCGCTGATCGTGCCCAACGTGCTCGACCGCGCCGACGACGCCCGCAGCACGGCGGCACGCACCGACATCACCAACATCGTGCAGGCCCTGAAGCTGTACCGGCTGGACAACCAGCGCTATCCCACGGCCGAGCAGGGCCTGCAGGCGCTCATTGCCAAGCCCACCTCGGGCCCCGCGCCCGGCAACTGGCGCCCCTACCTCGAGAAGCTGCCCAACGACCCCTGGGGCCGCCCCTACCAGTACCTCAGCCCCGGCATCAAGGGCGAGGTCGATGTGATGTCGTTCGGGGCCGATGGCCAGTCCGGCGGCGAGGGCAAGGATGCGGACATCGGCAGCTGGCAGTGACGGCTGCGCCACGGGGCCCCGGCTTGCGGCCGCCGCCCGCATGAACGCGCCGTCCCCCGCCCCTGTGGCGATCGACGTCCTGTGACCCCGAATCCTTTCCGCCGCGCCCGGGGCTTCACCCTGTTCGAGCTGCTGGTGGTGGTTTCGATCATCGCGCTGGCCACGGCCGGCGTAGGCTTTGCGCTGCGCGACAACGGTCAGACGCTTCTGGACCGCGAGGGCGAACGGCTCTCGGCGCTGCTGGAGGCGGCACGCGCTCAATCGCGGGCGTCCGGCGCCACCGTGCGCTGGCGCGCGTTCGCGGGCGGCTTTCGCTTCGAAGGGCTGCCGGGCAATCCGTCGGCCGGCGCCTGGCTGGACCCTGGCACGCAGGTGCTGGGGCCGGGCCTGCTGCAGCTCGGGCCGGAGCCGCTCATCGGCCCGCAGCAGGTCGTGCTGGCCAACCAGGGCCACCCGGGGCGCGCGGTGCGCGTGGTCACCGACGGGCTGCGGCCCTTCGCCGTGGAGCCCGCGCCATGACCGGCCGCCCCGGCGGGCCGCGCCGGCCGCGCGAGCGCGGCTTCACGCTGGTCGAGGTGATGGTGGCGCTGGCCATCGTGGCGATCGCGCTCATGGCGGGGCTGCAGGCCACGTCGGCCCTGACGCGCAATGCCGCGCGGCAGACCGACGTGCTGCTCGCCCACCTGTGCGCCGAGAACGAACTCGTGAAGGTGCGCCTGTCGCGCCAGATGCCGGCCATCGGCGACAGCACGCTGGCCTGCGAGCAGGCCGGGCGCCGCTACGACGTCACGCTGGTCGTGCGGCCCACGCCCAACCCCCAGTTCCGCCGGGTCGATGCCCAGGTGTCCGACGGGCAGAACTCCGTGCTGCGCCTGCCCACCATCGTGGGGAGGTACTGACATGCGCCGCCCGAACCGGCTTTCGCGCGGCTTCACGCTGATCGAGCTGCTCGTGGCCATCGCCATCATGGCGATCCTGGCGATCATGAGCTGGCGCGGGCTCGACGGCATGGTGCGCGCGCAGGAGCAGACGCGGGAGCGGGCCGACGGCCTGCTCGTCATCCAGGCGGCGCTCGCCCAGTGGGGCACCGACCTGGATGCGCTGCAGGCCATCGACCAGACCGAGCCGCTCGACTGGGATGGCCAGGTGCTGCGCATGACGCGCCGCAGCAGCGCCGAGCCCGACGAAGGCCCGGTGGTCGTGGCCTGGACCCGGCGCAACGTGAACGGCATCGACCAGTGGCTGCGCTGGCAGTCGCCGCCGGTGCGCACGCGGGCGCAATGGCGCGAGGCCTGGCAGCGCGCGGCGCAGTGGGCCCGCACGCCGGGCGAGGCCGAGCGGCGCGCCGAGACCGTGCTCATGCCGCTGGTGAACTGGCAGATCTATTACTACCGCGACGGCGCCTGGTACAACGCCCTGTCCAGCAGCGAGACGACCGCCAACCTGCCGCAATCGCAGGGCCCGACGGCCGCCACCAACATCCCCGAAGGCGTGCGCCTGCAGTTGACGCTGCCACCCGGCCGCGCGCTGGCGGGCACGCTCACCCGCGACTGGGTCAACCCGGTGAACGGTGGAGGCAAGACATGACCCGCGCCCGCCGCACGCCCCCCCGCCGCCCCGCCGCACGCGGCGCGGCGCTGCTGGCCGCCATGCTCACGGTGACGCTGGTGGCCACGTTCGCGGCCGCAGCCATGTGGCAGCAGTGGCGCGCGGTCGAGGTGGAGACCGCCGAGCGCGCACGCGCGCAGTCGGCCTGGATCCTGGCCGGCGCGCTCGACTGGTCGCGGCTCATCCTGCGCGAGGACGCCGCCGCGCGCGACAGCGACGGCACCGACCACCTGGCCGAGCCCTGGGCGGTGCCGCTGGAAGAAGCGCGCCTGTCCACCTTCCTCGCGGCGGACCGCAACGTGAGCCAGCCCGAGGATGCGAGCACCGACACGGCCGATGCCTTCCTGTCCGGCCGGATCATCGACCTGCAGTCGCGCCTGAACCTCTTCAACCTGGTGGACGGCAATGCGGTGCAGGAGATCCCCCTGCGCCAGTTCACCCGCCTTTTCGAGCAGCTCGGCCTGCCGCGCCAGCAGCTGAACCTGCTGGCCGACGGGTTGCGCCAGGCCAAGGCCACGGGCGGCGATGCGGGCAACGCGCCCCTGATGCCGCGCACCCTGTCGCAGCTGTCCTGGCTGGGCGTGGACGCCGCCACCATCGCGGCGCTGGAGCCCTACGCCACCGTGCTGCCGCGCAGCACGCGGGTGAACCTGAACACGGCCAGCGCCCAGGTGCTGCAGGCCAGCATCGAGGGGCTGGACATGGCCGGCGCGCAGCAACTGGTGCAGGCGCGCGAGGCCCGGCACTTTCGCAACGAGGAAGACGCGCGCAAGCTGCTGAGCGGCTCGGCGCAGATGGACACCACCACGCACACCGTCTCCTCGTCGTACTACGAAGTGCTTGGCCGGCTGCGGCTGGGAAGCACCGTGGTGCAGGAACGCTCCCTGGTCTACAAGGCCGGCCGCGAAGCCCGTACGCTGTGGCGTGAACGCGGGGTCTTCGCGCGCAACGACGCCGCCGCGGCCACCCGCTGACCCCGGCCGCGCGATCCGTCATGCCACGCCCCTAAAATGGCCCGCGAAACCCATCCATGAGCACCCTCATCCTTTCCTTGCCCCCGGGCCACCCGGGGTCGGCCACCGAGTACGGCTACACGCTGACCACCGACGGCCACACCGCCACACGACACGCGAACGCGCCCGCCGCGCTGCTGCCCGACCCGGGCCGCGCCGGCGAGGTGGTGGCCGTGGTGCCGGCCCGCGCCCTGTCGTGGCAGCGCGTCACCCTGCCGCCCGGTGCCGGCACGCAGGCGCCGCGCCTGCGCGCCGTGCTCGAAGGGCTGCTCGAAGAGCGCCTGCTGGACGATCCCGCCGCGCTGCATTTCGCGCTGGAGCCCGGCGCCCGCCCCGGCGCGCCCGCCTGGGTCGCGGTGTGCGACCGGGCCTGGCTGCGCGCCGCGCTGCAGGCCCTGGAGGCGGCCGGCCGCCCGGTGCAGCGGGTGGTGCCCGAGTTCGCGCCCGGCCCCACCGCCAGCGGAGCGCCCGACCACTTCGCCCTGGGCACGCCCGAAGACGCCCATCTGGTGGCCACCGCGCAGGGCCCCGATCAGGCCGTGGCGGTGCTGCCGCTGTCGCCCATGGCCCTGCAGCTCACGGGTGCGATGGCCGGTGCGGATGCGGGGGGACAGCCCCCCGCCGTGCGCGCCGAACCCGCCGTGGCCGCGCTGGCCGAGCAGATGCTGGGCCGCCCCGCAGCGCTCTACACCGCCAGCCAGCGCGCCCTGGACGCCGCCCGCGGCGACTGGGACCTGGCGCAGTTCGACCTGGCCAGCAGCGGCCGCACCCGCGCGCTGCGCAAGGCCGGCACCACGCTCGGCACCTTCGCGCGCGCCCCGCAATGGCGCGCCGCGCGCTGGGCCCTCGGGCTGCTGGTGGCCACGCAGCTCGTGGGCCTCAACGCCTGGGCCTGGCAGGAACGCCAGGCGCTGGAGGCCAAGCAGGCCGGCGTGCGCGCCGCACTCACGCAGACCTTTCCCCAGGTGAAGGTGGTGGTCGATGCGCCCGTGCAGATGGAGCGCGAACTCGCCCAGTTGCGCCAGGCCGCCGGCAGCGTCTCGCCGCGCGACCTCGAACCCATGCTGGCCGCCGCGGGCGCCGCGCTGCCGCCGGGCCAGTTGCCCACCGCGCTCGACTACAGCGCGGGCGACCTGCGCCTGCGCGGGCTCGAACTGCCCGCCGAGGCACTGGCCAGCGCCAATCAGCGGCTGTCCGCCGCTGGATATTCTTCCCGCATGCAGGACGGCCAGTGGCTGCTGCGCACCGGAGGCCAGCCATGAAGCGCCCCGTAACCGCCGCGCCCTCTTCGCCCTCCAGCGCCGTCGCGCCCCTCAAGGCGCGCTGGAAGGCTCTGGCCCCGCGCGAGCAATCGCTGGTGCTGGCCGCCGGCGGCCTGGTCGCCGCCGCGCTGCTGTGGTGGGTGGCGGTCGCGCCCGCACTGCAGACCCTGCGCAGCGCGCCCGCCCGCCATGCCGAACTGGATGCGCAGCTGCAGCACATGCAGTCGCTGCAGGCCGAGGCCCTGCAGTTGCAGAGCGCGCCGCGTGCGCCGCTGGGCGACACCGCCCAGGTGCTGCGCAGCTCGCTCACACAGCGCCTGGGCACCACCGCGCAGATGGCGGTGCTGGGCGACCGCGCCACTGTCACGCTCAAAGGGGCACCCGCCGATGCGCTGGCCCTGTGGCTTTCGCAGGCGCGCAGCAATGCCCGCACCGTGCCCATTGAAGCGCGCCTGGCGCGCAGCAGCGCGGCCGTGGTCGGCCCCACGCCGGCCGGCAAGCCGCCCGCGGCCCTGTCCAACCAGCCTGCGGCGCCCGACATGCCGCGCTGGGACGGCACGCTGGTGCTGGCGCTGCCGCCGGGCTGATCCGCTGGTCCTTGCCATCCCTCCTTTCGCCCACCCCTTCCCCGAGCCCCCTTCTTGAACGCCACCGTGTCCCGCAGCACCGCCCCCCGCCCTCCGTTCGCCGGCTCCGCCGTGCCGCGCTCGCCGCGCGGCTGGGCGCTGGCCGGCGTGCTGCTGGGCGCGTTGCCGGCGCTGCTGGTCTTCGCTCCCGCGCAGTGGCTGGCCAGCGCCGTGGAGCAGGCCAGCGGCGGGCAGGTGCGGCTGGCGCAGGCGCGCGGCACGGTGTGGACCGGCTCGGCCCAGATGGTGCTCACCGGCGGCCGCGGCAGCCAGGACCAGGCCGCCCTGCCCGGCCGCCTGCAGTGGCGCCTGCGCCCGGCGTGGGACGGCGCCCGCGCCGAACTGCGGGCCGATTGCTGCACGCCCCAGCCGGTGCAGCTGCGGCTGCGCCCGCACTGGGGCGGTGCCCGCGTGACCGTGGCCGACGGCCGCAGCCAGTGGCCGGCCGCCGTGCTCGCCGGCCTGGGCACGCCCTGGAACACGCTGCAGCCGCAGGGCCAGCTGGCCCTGGGCACGCAGAGCCTTTCGTTCGACTGGTCCGCCGGCCGCCTCGTGGTGGACGGGCAGGCGCAGGTCGATGCGCTGGACATGTCCTCGCGCCTGTCCACGCTGCGCCCCATGGGCAGCTACCGGCTGGTGCTGCAGGGCGGGCAGGCGCCCACCCTGGCGCTGTCCACGCTCGACGGCGCGCTGCGCCTGTCCGGCAGCGGCCAGTGGGTGGGCCAGCGCCTGCGCTTCACCGGCGAGGCCACCGCGGCGCCCGAGCGCGAGGGCGCGCTGGCCAATCTCCTCAATATCATCGGGCGGCGCACCGGCGCGCGCTCCATCATCACCGTGGGTTGACCCTATGACTTCCTTGACTTCGCAACGCCTGCGGTTCGCGCTCCACTCCCTGGCCGCAGGGGCCCTGCTGGCCTGCGCGGGCGGCACGCTCCAGGCCCAGACGGCCGTGGGCACCGGCACCAGCAGCGTGCGCGCCGGCGAGCCGGTCACGCTGAACTTCGCCAACGCCGAGATCGAGGCCGTGGCACGCACCATGGCCACCATCACCGGCCGCAACGTGGTGGTGGACCCGCGCGTGAAGGGCCAGCTCACCCTGGTGACCGAACGCGCGGTGACGCCCGCGGCCGCCTTCCAGCAGTTCCTGGCCGCGCTGCGGCTGCAGGGCTTCACGGTGGTGGAGGCCGCGGGCCTGTACAAGGTCGTGCCCGAGGCCGATGCCAAGCTGCAGGCCGGCAGCGTGAACGTGTCGGAAAGCGGCCTCGGCGGCACGCGCGGCGGCGGGCAGATCGTCACGCAGATCTTCAAGCTCAACTTCGAGAACGCGGCCAACCTGGTGCCGGTGCTGCGCCCGCTCATCAGCCCCAACAACACGATCAACGTGAACCCCGGCAACAACTCGCTGGTGATCACCGATTACGCCGACAACCTGCAGCGCCTGGCGCGCATCGTGGCGGCCATGGATGTCTCCAACGCCAGCGACGTGGAGGTGATCCCGCTGCAGAACGCGCTGGCCACCGAACTGGCACCGCTGGTGTCGCGCCTGCTGGAGGGCAGCGGCACCGCCGCCGGGGCCGTGCCGGCCGTGGCCCAGGGGCAGTCGGACACGTCGTTCCGCACCACGCTGCTGGCCGAGCCGCGCAGCAACTCGCTCATCCTGCGCGCGGCCAACCCGGCGCGCCTGGCGCTCGTGCGGTCGCTGGTGCAAAAGCTCGACCAGCCCGCCACGCCCGGCAGCAGCGCCGCGGGCGGCAACATCCATGTGGTGTACCTCAAGAACGCCGACGCCACCAAGCTTGCGGCCACGCTGCGCGCGGCGCTGTCGGCGGCCACGGGCAGCGGGTCTTCGGGCTCGGGCACCACCTCCAGCGCGCCCACCGGCTCAGGCCTGGGCTCGACCGGGCTGACGGGCGGCATGTCGCAGACCGGGGGCAGCAGCTCCATGAACAACAACTCCACGTTCGGCGGGAGCAACAGCAGCGGCGGCGGGCTGGGCAGCAACGCCAGCAGCATGGGGAATTCGTCCAACAGCAACCAGCCTTCCACCGGCGGGCAGATCCAGGCCGACCCGACGACCAACTCACTCATCATCTCGGCGCCCGAGCCGCAGTACCGGCAGCTGCGCGCGGTGATCGACCAGCTCGACGGTCGGCGTGCCCAGGTGCTGGTGGAAAGCCTGATCGTCGAAGTCGCCGCCAACAAGGTGGCCGAGTTCGGCATCCAGTGGCAGAGCGTGGTGGGCAACACGGGCAGCGGCACGGTGGGCGTGATCGGCACCAACTCCACGCAGGGCGGCGGCTCCAACATCATCAACCTCGCCCTGGCGGCGGCCAGCGGCAACTCGACCAGCATCGCCTCGGCGCTCACCTCCAGCGGCAGCAGCCTGGGCAACGGCCTGAACGTGGCCGTCGCGCCGCGCATCAACGGCAACTACTACCTGGGCGCGCTGGCGAACTTCCTGGAGAACACGGGCGATGCCAACGTGCTCTCCACCCCGAACCTGATGACGCTGGACAACGAAGAGGCCCAGATCATCATCGGCAACAACGTGCCGTTCGTGACCGGCTCCTACGCCAACAGCACCGGCAGCAGCACCGTCAACCCGTTCACCACCGTCGAGCGCAAGGACGTGGGCCTGATGCTGCGCGTGCGCCCGCAGATCAACGAGAACGGCCAGGTCAAGCTCACGCTGTACCAGGAAGTCTCGCAGGTGGACTCAGCCACGCTCACCTCCGCCAACGGCCCCACGACCAGCAAGCGGTCGATCGAATCCACCGTGCTGGTGAACGACGGCAGCGTGATCGTGCTGGGCGGCCTGCTGGAAGACCGCTACGCGCTCGGCCAGGACAAGGTGCCGGTGATGGGCGACCTGCCCCTGGTGGGTGGCCTGTTCCGCAACGAGAACCGCTCGCGCAAGAAGACCAACCTGATGGTGTTCCTGCGCCCGCTCGTGATCCGCGACGCGGCCACCAGCGACGCGGTGATGACCGACCGCTACGAAGCCATCCGCGCGCTGCAGCAGACCACCCAGCCCGCGCCCAGCACCGTGATGCGCAGCGTCTCGGACGCCCCCGTGCTGCCACCCCTGCCCGCCGCCCCGGAGGTGCCGCAGGCGCCGACCCGCACCGCGCCGCTCGCACCGCTCCTGCCCGAGCAGCGCGCCATCCCGCGGCCGGTGCCCACGCCGTCCGAGTACACCGCGCCCCCGGAAAAGCTCAGCCCCCAGTAAGCCCATGCGCCACCCGCTTCCCTACGCCTTCGCGCGCACCGCCCAGCTGCTGCTCGAGGACGACGGCCAGACCACCGTGCTGTGGCACGGCCCCGCGCCCGATGCCGGCGCCCTGTCGGAGGTGCTGCGCAAGTACGCCGTGCGCGAACTCATGCCGCTGGACGCCCACGGGCTGGCGCAGCGCATCAGCGCGGCCTATTCGCAGGGTGAGTCGAGCGCGGCCACGGTGGTGAGCGAGGTCGAATCCGACGCCGACCTCTCGCGCATGATGCAGGAGCTGCCGGCGGTCGAAGACCTGCTGGAATCGGCCGGCGACGCACCCATCATCCGCATGCTGAACGCGCTGCTCACGCAGGCCGCGCGCGACGGCGCGAGCGACATTCACATCGAGCCCTACGAGCGCCACTCCAGCGTGCGTTTTCGCGTGGACGGCACCCTGCGCGAGGTGGTGCAGCCCAACCGCGCGCTGCACGCCGCGCTGATCTCGCGCCTGAAGATCATGGCCGACCTGGACATCTCGGAAAAGCGCCTGCCGCAGGACGGCCGCATCAGCCTGCGCCTGGGCACCCGCGCCATCGACGTGCGCGTGTCCACCCTGCCCAGCGCCCATGGCGAACGCGCCGTGCTGCGCCTCCTGGACAAGAGCGAGAGCAAGCTGAGCCTGGAGGCCGTGGGCATGCAGGGCAACATCCTGCGCCGCTTCGACAACCTGATTCACCAGCCGCACGGCATCATCCTGGTGACCGGGCCCACGGGCTCGGGCAAGACCACCACACTGTATGCCGCGCTCGGCCGCCTGGACGCGGCCAGCAGCAACATCATGACGGTGGAAGACCCCATCGAATACGAGCTGCCGGGCGTGGGCCAGACGCAGGTGAATGCCAAGATCGACCTCACCTTCGCCAAGGCCCTGCGCGCCATCCTGCGCCAGGACCCGGACGTGATCATGATCGGCGAAATCCGCGATTTCGAAACCGCGCAGATCGCCATCCAGGCCTCGCTCACCGGCCACCTGGTGCTGGCCACGCTGCACACCAACGACGCCGCCAGCGCCGTCACGCGGCTGACCGACATGGGCGTGGAGCCCTTCCTGCTGTCCAGCTCGCTGCTCGGCGTGCTGGCCCAGCGCCTGGTGCGCAAGCTCGATCCGTCCGACCCCAGCGGCTACCGCGGCCGCACGGGCGTGTTCGAGATGCTGGTGGTGGACGACACGCTGCGCGCGCAGATCCACAACCAGTCCTCCGAGGCCGACCTGCGCGCCACGGCCCTGGCCGGCGGCATGACGCTGATGCGCGACGACGGCGATCGCCTGGTGCGCGCCGGCATCACCAGCCCCGAGGAAGTGCTGCGCGTCACGCGGGATTGAGCGGGCAGGCACGCCAGAGAGCAGCCACGGCGCGAGGCATCGATCGCTATTATTTTAATAGCACGATGCCCTGGTACTGATTGCACTGGCGGCCTGTTCGACCCGAATCTCCATCGGCGGCCAGGGCAGGTCGGAGTCCGGAGGCGGCCGTGCCTGTCGCCCGGCCGCTCCGCTTCAGCGCCCCAGCCCGCGCTTGAGTTCCTTGAGCAGCAGCACCACCTGCTTGGACGCGTGCTGGCAACCCTTGAACGCCTGCTGCGCCAGCGCCATGTCGCCCGCCTCGGCATGCCGCACCAGGTCCGCCGCCTGCTGGTGGAAATGGCGGTGGCGCCGCGCCATCATGTCGAAGGCCGGAAAGTGGCCCAGCGCGATGCGCCCGGCCCCCTGCAGCCACTGGCCCAGTTCCGAGCAGCCGTCGTCCTGGATCACCTCGGGCCGCAGCCGCTCGTCGCGCGCGCCCTGCAGCACCTGCCCCAGCCAAGGCAGCCAGCGCTCGTGGCTGGCGATGGCGGCGTCGATGTCGATCTCGGCCAGCAGCTTGGCGGCCTCCTCCCCCATCACCACCAGTTCGCTGGCGTTGCTGTCGGGCAGCGAGGTCCAGTCGTCTTCCACGGCCCTGCCATCCGCCCGCGGCGTGAACAAACGGCTGAAAAATCCCATGGGCTTCTTGGTCTTCGTGCGTGCCCCGCTCGGCACCGCCGCGGGCTGCGGCGGTGCGGGGGACAGGGACGGCGCCGCCGTCATAGCCTGGGATTATCGACGCTGGCTCAGCCATCGCCAAACCCGGCATTCGCAGCGCCCCGCACGGCGCGCCTAGCACCGAACCGATGGCCGCGGGCGAGCACAGGTTTGGCCGGCGCCCCACAATCGTTTGCATGACCTCTACGCAACGCCCCACGCAACGATTTCCCGCTCTTTCCATGCTCGATCTGGTGGCCGTTCGCGAAGGCGGCACGGTGGCCGAGGCCCTGCAGATCGCCGTGCGCACCGCCCAGCGTGCCGAATCGCTGGGCTTTTCGCGCTACTGGCTGGCCGAACACCACAACATGCCCGGCATCGCCAGCTCGGCCACGGCCGTGCTGGTCGGCCACATCGCCGGCGCCACGCAGCGCATCCGCGTCGGCTCGGGCGGCATCATGCTGCCCAACCATGCGCCGCTGGTGGTGGCCGAGGCCTTCGGCACGCTGGCCGAGCTGTACCCCGGCCGCATCGACCTGGGCCTGGGCCGCGCGCCCGGCACCGACGGCCCCACCATGCGCGCCCTGCGCCGCGACCGCGTGGAGACCGAGCAGGACTTTCCGCGCGACGTGGCCGAGCTGCAGCGCCTGCTGGGGCCCGTGCAGGCCGGCCAGCGCCTCGTGGCCACGCCCGGCGCCGGCACCGAAGTGCCCATCTGGCTGCTGGGCTCCAGCCTGTTCTCGGCCCAGCTCGCGGCCGAGCGCGGCCTGCCCTACGCCTTCGCCTCGCACTTCGCGCCGCGCATGCTGCACCAGGCGATCGATCTGTACCGGCGCCTGTTCCGCCCCTCGCCCACCTTGGCCGCGCCCTACGTGGTGGTCGGCGTGCCGGTGATCGCCGCCCCGACCGACGCCGAGGCCGAATACCTCGCCAGCAGCACCTACCAGCGGGTGCTGGGCATCCTGACGGGCAACCGCCTGCAGTTGCAGCCGCCCGTGGAGGACTTCGCGGCGCGGCTGTCGCCCCAGGAGCGCGCCGCCATCGGCGACTTCCTGGCCGCGGGCGTGATCGGCGGGCCGGACACGGTGCGCGCCGGCCTGCGCGAACTGGCCGAGGAAACCCGCGCCGACGAGTTCATGCTGGTGAGCGACGTGTACGACCCGGCGCTGCGCCTGCGGTCGCTGGACATCGTGGCCGCTGCCAACCGGGCGGAGTGAGCGGCCGGCACGGCGCCGCGCGCGACGGACAGCGCCGGGGCGGCAGGCGCATGCCGGCCCGCCATCGCCGCGCGACACCGGCCTGCCACCGGCAGCGGCTACCATCACGCACCGCCCCGTTGCCCATCCCCCTCGCCGACCCCGACTGAACCGCATGCCCGCCTTTTCCTTTGAAGCCCTCGACGCGCAGGGCCAGACCCGCAAAGGCACCATCGAAGCCGACACCGCCAAGGCCGCCCGCAGCCTGCTGCGCGCCCAGGCGCTCGTGCCCATGGCCGTGGAGGCGCTCGCGGCGGGCCAGGGCCCCACCGGCGGGAGCGCGGCCACCTTCGGCCAGCGGCTCTTCACGCGGCCCGTGTTCGGCGCCACGCCGCTCTCGATCTGGACCCGCCAGCTCGCCGGGCTGGTCGCCTCGGGCCTGCCGCTGGAGCGCGCCCTCACCGCCTTGGCCGACGAGGCCGACGACGAACGCCAGCGCCACCTCGTGGCCACCCTGCGCGCCGAGGTGAACGCCGGCTCCACCTTCGCCCGCGCCCTGGGCGCCCACCCGCGCGAGTTCTCGGCCATCTACTGCGCCGTGATCGGCGCCGGCGAGCACAGCGGCAACCTCGGCCTGGTGCTGGAGCGCCTGGCGGACGACCTGGAGGACCGGCAGGCGCTCAAGGCCAAGCTGATCGGCGCGGCGCTCTACCCCGCCATCGTCACCGTGGTGGCCATCGTCATCGTGCTGTTCCTGGTGGGCTACGTCGTGCCCCAGGTGGCGGCCGTGTTCGCCGGCACCAAGCGTGCCCTGCCCTTTCTCACCGTGGCCATGCTCGCCCTCAGCGACGCGGTGCGCCACTACGGCTGGGCAGCGCTGATCGCTATTATTTTCATAGCATTCGGGGCAAGATATGCCCTGGCGCAGCCGCGTTTTCGCGAAAAATTCGATGCCGTGTGGCTGACCCTGCCGCTGGTGGGCAAGCTGGCGCGCGGCTACAACGCGGCGCGCTTCGCCGGCACGCTGGCCATGCTGGCGGGCGCCGGCGTGCCCATCCTGCGGGCGCTGCAGGCCGCCGCCGAGACGCTGAACAACCGCGCCATGCGCGCCGACGCGCTCGACGCGCTGGTGCTGGTGCGCGAGGGCGCACCGCTGGCCTCGGCCATGGCGCAGAAAAAACGCTTTCCCGGCCTGGTCGCCATGTTCGCGCGCCTGGGCGAGCAGACCGGCCAGTTGCCCGTGATGCTGCAGCGCGCGGCCACGCAGCTGTCCACCGAGGTGCAGCGCCGGGCGCTGCAGCTGGCCACCATCCTGGAGCCCCTGCTCATCGTCGCCATGGGGCTCATCGTCATGCTGATCGTGCTGGCCGTGCTCATGCCCATCATCCAGCTCAACCAGTTCGTCAAATAATGACCGGCCTGCCTTCCCTCCGCCGCCGGAGCCCTCCATGGCCATGACCCTGGACGACAAGCTCGTCGTCGCCATCTCCTCGCGCGCGCTGTTCGATTTCGAGGAGGAAAACCGCCTGTTCGATCCGCTGCAGCCGCAGACCTACATGCAGCTGCAGCTCGACCGGCTGGACACGCCCGCGCGCCCCGGAGTGGCGTTCTCGCTGGTCAAGAAGCTGCTGGCCTTCAACGAGCCCGGCCACCAGCGCGTGGAGGTGGTGGTGCTGTCGCGCAACGACCCGGTGAGCGGCATGCGCATCTTCCGTTCGGCCAGCGCCGCGCACGTGCCGCTGGAGCGCGGCGTGTTCACGCAGGGGCGCGACCCGTTCCGCTACCTGCGGCCGCTGGGCGCGCACCTGTTCCTGTCCGCCAACGAGGCCGACGTGCGCCAGGCCCTGCAACTGGGCTACCCGGCCGCGCGCGTGCTGACCGAATCGGTGCAGGCCAGCCACGCCAATCCGCACGAGGTGCGCATCGCCTTCGACGGCGACGCCGTGCTGTTCTCCGACGAGGCCGAGCGCGTGTACCAGGCGCAGGGGCTGGCCGCCTTCCAGCGCCACGAGACCGACAAGGCCGCGCAGCCGCTGCCCGACGGCCCCTTCAAGCCGCTGCTGGCCGCGCTGCACCGCCTTCAGCAGGCGGCGGGCAGTTCGTCGGGCATGCGCCTGCGCACGGCCCTGGTCACCGCCCGCAGCGCGCCGGCGCACGAGCGCGCCATCCAGACGCTCATGAACTGGAACATCGCCGTGGACGAGGCCATGTTCCTGGGTGGGCTGGACAAGGGCGGGTTCCTGCGCGAGTTCGAGCCCGATTTCTTCTTCGACGACCAGACCGGCCATGTCACTTCGGCGGCGCGGCACGTGCCCTCGGGCCACGTGAACAGCGGCATCTCCAACCCCGGTTGAAGGCCGTCGGCCCAGCGGCCCCGCCATCGAAAGGCAAAGAAGCGCAAACCTTTGCAACCGCCGGTGAAACCCTGCCGCCCCCGATTGCAAAAAGCCGCCGGCCCCACCATCTGTGACACCATGCCCCGAATGAACACCCCTGCCGCTCCCCTGCCGTCCCGTGTCCATGCCGCCCGCGCCGCCGCGGCGCCGGTCCAGCCCGGTGCGGCCGCCCTGCGTGCCATCGCGCTGTTTTCCCTGCTCGCCATCGGCCTGGCCTTCAGCGCCGTGGCCGCCACGCCTCCGGCCGCGGCGCCCCAGGCCAAGGCGAGCGAGCCCCTGAGCAAGGGCGAAATCAAGGCGCAAAAAGAATTCAAGATGCTGGACTTCAACGGCGACGGCAAGCTGAGCCGCTCGGAAGTGGCGCTGTTCCCACGCCTGGCCAACGCGTTCGACGACGCCGATACCAACCACGACGGTTTCGTGTCGTACGAGGAAGTGCGGGCGTTCGCCGCCAAGTACCGGGCCGAACGCGACCGCGCCCGGGCCGAAGAAGCAAAAACCCCGGCCAGCGCGGCCAAGCCCTAGGCGCCGTTTGCTACCGCACCAGCCACCGGACTCGGGAATTTATAGCCAAAACGGCCTCCAGCACAATCAGTACTAGGGCATCCTGCTATTGATTGAATAGCAAACCGCCTTACAGCCCGCCCGTTCGCTTGACCTTGGGGTCGGCATAGGTGAGGGGCTCGTCCTTGGCCTCCTGGGCCAGGCGCTCCTGCAGCGGGGTCTTGTTGAGTTCCTGCGCCATCTCGACGGCGCTGCCGCTGGCGCGCCACATCGACTGGATGAACTCGAGCAGCTGCTTGTAGATGGGCTCCGGCGGCGGCTCCTGTTTCTCTTCGACCGTGTCCTTCTTCTTCACCTCGGTCCAGTCGCGGTTGCGTGTGTCCGGATCGGACGGCTTGTCCGGCTCCCGCACGATGGCGCCCTCGCCCAGCCGGTCCATCGACTCGACGGGGTTGGCCGCATGGATGGGCCGGACAGGAACCGCGCCGGAGGCCCCCGTGGAATACAAATCGGCGCCCTGGGGACGCCAGCTCGGCGATCGGTCAACAGGTGGCATTTGCATGGCGGGGTCCGTTCGTGAAAGTGGAGCGGCAAGGGAAATTCATCCCTCGTCGTATTTCATAACGGCAAAAAGAGAGGGAAATTAAGGCCTTTTTAACGGATCAAGGCAAAAATCAGGGTTTACCCCTACATCTCGGCCACGCCTGTGCCCCGCCACGCCGCAAAACAGGGCGGTAGCAACCGGCGCCGACTCATGCCCGGCGCGGCCGGGGTGCTATAGAAAACGCTCCAGCAGCCGGCGCGAGGGTTTGTCCAGCGCGGTCACATCGGGCACGCGGAACTGCACGCCGTCGGCCGAGGCGATCAGCAAGGTGGTGCGCCCGCCCAGCCGGCGGATGTCCTCCTCGGCCTTGAGCACCAGTTGCGCGGGGCCGCGGTCCGTCTCCACCACCCAGGTGCTGGGGGTGGAAAACCCCGAGACGCTGACCAGCCTCTCCAGGATCGGCACGAATTCGCGCGCATGAAGGTCTTCCTCGACCAGCGCCCGGGCGGCAGCAGGCAGGTGGTCCAGGTGCTCGATCCACTGCAGTTCATGGCCGTCCGCCCCGACCAGGGAGATGCCCTCGGCCGGCGCGGCGATGGGAAAGGCCCTCACCGGCACCACTTCGGCGTGCTCGGCGCCGCCGGCCTGGGTGAGCACCAGGCGGCCGTGGGCGTTGCGCTGCAGGCGGATGCCGGCCACGGCCGAAGCGGTGGCAGGGACGGCGGCCGCAGGGGACGCGGCTGCCGACAAGGGAGAAGGCGAAGCAGTCATGGGCGTGCGCTCTCTTTCAAGGATCAGGAGTTGCCCGCGGGATGGGCGGGGTGCAGCAACGCGCTGTCGATGACGAGGCCCGACGCCTCAGCGTCTTCCTCGGCCCGGCGGGCCTGGGCTTCGTAGAGGCGCCAGTAGGCGCCCTGCTTTTCCATCAGGGCGTCGTGCGGGCCGACCTCGACCACCTCGCCCCGGTCCATCACCACCAGGCGGTCGGCCTTGCGCAGCGTGGACAGGCGGTGGGCGATGGCGATGGTGGTTCGGCCCTGCACCAGGTTATCGAGCGCCTTCTGGATTTCCTTTTCGGTCTCGGTGTCCACGGCCGAGGTGGCCTCGTCCAGGATCAGGATGCGCGGGTCGATCAGCAGCGCGCGGGCGATGCTGATGCGCTGGCGCTCCCCACCCGACAGGCCCTGGCCGCGCTCGCCCACCAGCGAGTCGTAGCCCTGGGGCAGGCGCAGGATGAATTCGTGCGCGTGGGCGGCGCGCGCGGCCGCCACGATCTCGGCGCGCGTGGCCTCGGGCTTGCCGTAGGCGATGTTCTCGGCGATGGTGCCGAAGAACAGGAACGGCTCCTGCAGCACCAGCCCGATGTGCCGGCGGTAGTCGGCCACGCGCAGCCGGCGCACATCCACGCCATCGACCTGGATCGAGCCCTCGGTCACGTCGTAGAAGCGGCTAATCAGGTTGACCAGCGTGCTCTTGCCCGAACCGCTGTGGCCCACCAGGCCGATCATCTCGCCCGGCCGGATATCGAGGTTCAGTCCCTTGATGACCGAGCGGCTGCCGTAGCGAAAGCCCACGTTGCGCATGGCGATGGCGCCCTCGACGCGCTCCATGGTCACCGGCTGCACCGGATCGGGCACGTTGCTCACGTGGTCCAGGATGTCGAAGATTCGCTTGGCGCCGGCCGCGGCCTTCTGCGTGACCGAGACGATGCGGCTCATGGAGTCGAGCCGGGTATAGAAGCGCCCGATGTAGGCGATGAACGCCGCCAGCACCCCGACGGTGATCTGGTTGTGCGCCACCAGCCAGATGCCGAAACCCCAGACGATGAGCAGGCCGATCTCGGTCATCAGCGAGACCGTGGGCGTGAACAGCGACCAGGTCTTGTTGAGCCGGTCGTTCACCTCCAGGTTGTGCTGGTTGGCATCGCGAAAGCGCTGCGCCTCGCGCTTTTCCTGGGCGAAGGCCTTCACCACGCGGATGCCGGGAATGGTGTCGGCCAGCACGTTGGTGACCTCGGACCACACGCGGTCGATCTTCTCGAAGCCGGTGCGCAGGCGGTCGCGCACATTGTGGATCAGCCAGGCGATGAACGGCAGGGGCACCAGCGTGACCAGCGCCAGCCAGGGGTTGATGGAAAACAGGATGGCCGCCGTCATCAGGATCATGAGCACGTCGGTCATGAAGTCGAGGGCGTGCAGCGACAGGAAGACGTTGATACGGTCCGTCTCCGAACCGATGCGCGCCATCAGGTCGCCGGTGCGCTTGCCGCCGAAATAGTCGAGCGACAAGCGCAGCAGGTGCTCGTAGGTGGTGGTGCGCAGGTCCGCGCCGATGCGCTCGGACACCAGTGCCAGGATGTAGGTGCGCGCCCAGCCCAGCCCCCAGGCCAGCAGCGCCGACAGCAACAGGCCGCCCAGGTACAGCCCCACGAGGTGCACCGGAATCTGCTGGCCGTTCTGGTAGGGGATGAGGATGTCATCCATCAACGGAATCGTGAGGTACGGCGGTACCAGGGTGGCCGCAGTGGAGGCCAGCGTGAGCCCGAAGCCCGTCGCCAGCTGCTTGCGGTACGGCCGGGCGAAACGCCACAGGCGCAGCAGCACCCAGGTAGAGGTCTGCGGGGCCGGCGCGCGGGCACAGGCGGGGCACTCCTCGGTGTCGGGCGGCAGCGCGGTGTGGCAGACCTCGCAGCGGGCCTCGTCCGCGGGCTCGGACTCGAGCGTGGCATCGTGCGGCATGCCCAGCGCGGCCAGGCGCTGGTCGAACTTCTGCAGCATGCGCAGGGCCTGCGGATGCGCGCCGAGGGTGAAGCGCCACAGCGCCAGGCGGCGCTCGGTGTCGTGCAGTTCCAGGGCGCCCACGCCGCCATGGTCGGACAGGCGCAAGGCCATGCCGGCGACCAGCGGCCACTCCTGCACGGCACCGCCATCGGTGCGCGACAGCAAACGCTGGGAGGTCAGCACCAGCAGGCCGGGCACGAAGCGCAGGGCCGGGCTCAGGTCAACCTGCAGCGCGGCCAGCACGTTTTCGTGGGGGGCGAGCCTGGCTCGCCATTCGGCCCCGTCGGGGCCATTCAAGACACTCGAGGCGTCCACAGGATGTTGATGTTGCATTTTGGTTGGTTTTTCCGCCCTGGACGGCCCGAGAAGCCAGCCCGTGCTCTGGGCCCCATTCTCCCCGATGCTCCACAGGCCGCTTTGGCATCTGCATGTAACGCCTTCCCCACTGGCCACGCTGACATCCTCTAGGCCACCCCCGAGTGGGCGCACAATTGACCGACACTCCTTCCGCAAATCGGTCCGCTTCGGGCCGCAGTTTCCTTTACGCTGCACTCCATGGCGACATTCAATGACATCCAACTGCTGCGCATCAACTACCTGCGCGGTCCCAACATCTGGACTTACCGTCCAGTGCTCGAAGTCTGGCTGGATCTCGGCGCGCTCGAAGACCACCCGTCCAACGCCCTGCCGGGATTCAACGAGCGCCTGACCACCTGGCTGCCGGCGCTCATCGAGCACCACTGCGGCGTGGGCGAGCGCGGCGGCTTCCTGCAGCGGCTGGAGGGCGGCACCTGGTGCGGCCACGTGCTGGAGCACATCGTGATCGAGCTGCTCAACCTGTCGGGCATGCCCACGGGCTTCGGGCAGACGCGCAGCACCTCGCAGCGCGGCGTGTACCGCATGGTGTTCCGGGCGCGCGACGAGCGCGTGGCGCGCGTGGCGCTCGAGCAGGGCCACCAGCTCATCATGGCGGCCATCAATGACACCCCGTTCGACGTGCAGGCCGCCGTGGCGCGCGTGCGCACCGAGGTGGACGACCAGTACCTCGGCCCCAGCACCGCGTGCATCGTCACCGCTGCAACTGATCGCGGCATTCCGCACATCCGGCTGAACGACGGCAACCTGGTGCAGCTGGGCTACGGCGCATCGCAGCGCCGCATCTGGACGGCCGAGAGCGAGTTCACCAGCGCCATCGCCGAAGGCATCGCCAGCGACAAGGACCTGACCAAGAGCCTCCTCAAATCGTGCGGCGTGCCCGTGCCCGAGGGCCAGGTCGTCAACAGCCCCGAAGAGGCCTGGGAAGCCGCGCAGGACATCGGCCTGCCGGTGGTCGTCAAGCCCTCGGACGGCAACCATGGCCGTGGCGTGACGCTGGACCTGCGCAAGCAGGCCGACATCGAGGCGGCCTACCACGTGGCCTACCCCGAGGGCAGCGACGTGATGGTCGAGCGCTTCATCCCCGGCGACGAGCACCGGGTGCTCGTGGTGGGCGGCAAGGTCGTGGCCGCCGCACGCGGCGAGGTGGTGAGCATCACCGGCAACGGCCGCTCCACCGTGCAGGAGCTGATCGACACGCAGCTCAACTCCGACCCGCGCCGCGGCTACGAAGAGGAATACCCGCTCGAGCTGATCCAGGTGGACACCAACGTGGCCGTGCAACTCGAACTCAAGCGCCAGGACCTCAGCGCCACCGCCGTGCCCGAGGCCGGCCGCGAGGTCGTGGTGCAGCGCAACGGCAACGTGGCCGTGGACTGCACCGACGAAGTGCACCCCGAGGTGGCCTACATCGCCGCACTGGCGGCCAAGGTCGTGGGCCTGGACATCGCCGGCATCGACCTCGTGGCGCGCGACATCGGCCGCCCGCTGCAGGAGCAGAGCGGCGCAATCGTCGAGGTGAACGCCGGCCCCGGCCTGCTCATGCACCTGAAGCCCGCCATCGGCGCGCCGCGCCCGGTGGGCCAGGCGATTGCCGAGCACCTGTTCCCGGCCGAGGAAAACGCCGACGGCACGATCGGCCGCATTCCGCTGGTCGGCGTGGCCGGCACGCGCGGCACCAGCACCATCGCCCGCGTGGTGGGCTGGCTCATGCATCTGGGCGGGCGCCACACGGGCCTGGCCTGCCGCGAGGGCCTGTTCCTGGACCGCCGCTGCGTGGACACCGCCGACAGCGCCCACTGGGAAGCCGCTCACCGCCTGCTGATGAACCAGATGGTGCAGGCCGCCGTGATCGAGAACGACGCCCGCACCATCCTGCGCGACGGCCTGGCCTACGACCGCTGCCAGGTGGGCGTGGTGACCGACATGGACGGCAAGGACACGCTGGCCGAGTTCGACGTGTTCGAACAGGACCAGATGTTCAAGGTGCTGCGCACGCAGATCGACGTGGTGCTGCCCGGCGGCGCCGCCGTACTGAACGCCGCCGAGCCCCAGGTGCTGGAGCTGGCCCCGCTGTCGGACGGCGCCGTGGTGCTGTACGCCCAGGACGGCACGCTACCCGCGATCGCGGAGCACCGCGCGCAGGACAACGGCCGCGCCGTCTTCGTGAAGGCAGGCCGGGTGGTGCTGGCCACCGGCTCGGCCGAGCATGTGCTGGGCGCGCTGGCCGACCTGACGTTCGGCCGCAACGCCGTGCAGACCGAGCCCGACACCCTGCTGGCCATCGTGGCGACGGCCTGGGCGCTGGACATCGCGCCGGACCTGATCGGCGCGGGCATCAAGACGTTTGAGCCCGAGCTGCCCTGCGCCGCCCCGGCCCGCTAGACCCCTTTCAACGACCGCATGGACTCGAGCCGGCACCCACGCCGGCAACCCCAAGAAAGAGACGCTTTTCCATGGACGTATCCCGCACCCGGGCCCTGCGCGGCCCCAACCTCTGGAGCCGCCACACCGCCATCGAGGCCGTGGTGACCTGCGCCGAATCCGAACTCGCCATGCGCCAGATCGATGGCTTCGAATCCCGGCTGCGCGCGCTGTTTCCCGCCGTAGGCGTGCTGCACCCCGAGGGCAGCGATGCCGATGTCTCCCTGGCCCATGTCCTCGGCGGCGCAGCCCTGGCACTGCAGGCGCAGGCCGGCTGCCCCGTGAGCTTCAGCCGCATCTCGGCCACGGTGGACCGCGGCGTGTACCAGGTCGTCGTCGAGTACAGCGAAGAGGCCGTGGGCCGGCAGGCCTTCGAGGATGCCCAGGCGCTGATCCAGGCCGCGCTGCAAGGCGGCCATTTCGACGCCGAGGCCGCCGTGGCTCGCCTGCGCGAACTGGACGAGGACGAACGGCTGGGCCCCAGCACCGGCTCCATCGTCGAGGCCGCCGCGGCACGCGGCATTCCGTGGCGCCGGCTCACGTCGGGCAGCCTGGTCCAGTTCGGCTGGGGCTCCAAGCAGCGCCGCATCCAGGCCGCCGAGGTCGATTCGACCAGCGCCGTGGCCGAATCCATCGCGCAGGACAAGGACCTCACCAAGCGCCTGCTGCACGCTGCCGGCGTGCCGGTGCCGCTGGGCCGCCCGGTCGAGTCGGTGGATGATGCCTGGAAGGCTGCACAGCAAGTCGGCCTGCCCGTGGTGGTCAAGCCCCAGGACGGCAACCAGGGCAAGGGCGTGACGGTGAACATCACCGAGCGCTCGCAGCTCGACGAGGCCTTCCGCACTGCCGCCGAATACGGCACGGTGATGGTCGAGCGCTTCCTGCCGGGCCATGATTTCCGGCTGCTGGTGGTGGGCGACCAGCTGGTGGCCGCCGCGCGCCGCGAGCCGCCGCAGGTGCTGGGCGACGGCGAGCGCACCGTGCGCGAGCTGGTGCACCTGGTCAACCTCGATCCGCGCCGCGGCGAGGGCCACGCCACCTCCCTGACCAAGATCCGCCTGGACGACATCGCCGTGGCGCGGCTGGCCATGCAGGGCCTCACGCCCGACGCCGTGCCGGCCAAGGGCCAGCGCGTGATCCTGCGCAACAACGCCAACCTGTCCACCGGCGGCACCGCCACCGACGTGACGGACGACGTGCACCCCGAGGTGGCGGCCCGCGCCATCGCCGCGGCCCAGATGGTGGGCCTGCACATCTGCGGCGTGGACATGGTGGCCGAGAACGTGCTGCAGCCGCTGGAAGTGCAAGGCGGCGGCTTCGTCGAGGTGAACGCCGCGCCCGGCCTGCGCATGCACCTGGCGCCCAGCTACGGCAAGCCCCGCAACGTGGGCCAGGCCATGGTGGACAAGCTCTTCGCCAACGGGCAGGACGGGCGCATTCCCGTGGTGGCCGTGACCGGCACCAACGGCAAGACCACCACCGCGCGCCTGATCGCGCACCTGTTCTCGGCCCAGGGCCTGCGCGTGGGCATGACCAACACCGACGGCGTGTACGTGAACGGCCGCCAGATCGACAGCGGCGACTGCTCCGGCCCCAAGAGCGCGCGCAACGTGCTGCTGCACCCCGAGGTGGATGCGGCCGTGTTCGAGACCGCGCGCGGCGGCATCCTGCGCGAGGGCCTGGGCTTCGACCGCTGCCAGGTGGCCGTGGTGACCAACATCGGCGCCGGCGACCACCTGGGCCTGAACTACATCACCACGGTGGACGACCTGGCCGTGCTCAAGCGCGTGATCGTGCAGAACGTGGCGCCGGACGGCTACGCCGTGCTCAACGCGGCCGACCCCATCGTCGCGGCCATGGCCTCGTCCACGCCGGGCAAGGTGATCTACTTCGCCAGCGACCGACACCACCCGGTGATGGCCACACACCGCGCGCAGGGCCACCGGTCGGTGTACATGGACGGCGAGTCCATCGTCGCGGCCGAAGGCTCGTGGCGCGAGACCATCCACCTGCGCGACGTGCCCATCACGCGCAACGGCAAGATCGGTTTCCAGGTCGAGAACGTCATGGCATCGGTGGCCGCCGCCTGGGGCGCGGGCCTGCCATGGCAGACCATCCGCCGCGGGCTCTCGGGCTTCGTGAACGACAGCGACAACGCCCCCGGCCGCTTCAACGTGATGGATTTCAAGGGCGCCACGGTGATCGCCGACTACGGCCACAACCCGGACGCGATGCGCGCCCTGGTGGCCGCCGTCGATGCGCTGCCGGGCAACCGCCGCAGCGTGGTCATCAGCGGCGCGGGCGACCGGCGCGACGAGGACATCCGCGACCAGACGGTGATCCTGGGCGCGGCGTTCGACGACGTGATCCTCTACCAGGACGCGGCCCAGCGCGGCCGTGCCGACGGCGAGGTGATGGCGCTGCTGCGCGAGGGCCTGGCGGGCGCCTCGCGCACCAAGCACATCGAGGAGATCCGCGGCGAGTTCATCGCCATCGATTCGGCGCTGGACCGGCTGCAGCCGGGCGACCTGTGCCTCGTGCTGGTGGACCAGGTGGAAGAAGCCCTGGCGCACCTGGCCAAGCGCTGCGCGGAGGTGGCCGCATGACCGCCGCCCGCCGCCTCTCCCATGCCCTGCCCCGTGCAGCGCTGGCACTCGGGCTGGCCGCCGCCGCGCTGTGCGCCCAGGCCGAGACCATCGGCACCGTGGACACCGCGTTCAAGCTTCTGGGCCGCGACCACGACATCATCGTGGAGGCCTACGACGACCCAGCCGTGCAGGGCGTGACCTGCTACGTGTCGCGCGCCCGCACCGGCGGCATCAAGGGCTCGCTCGGGCTGGCCGAGGACAAGGCCGAGGCCTCCATCGCCTGCCGGCAGACCGGGCCCATCGCGTTCCCCAAGCCGCCGCTCAAGCAGCAGGACGAGGTGTTCAGCGAACGCATCTCCATTTTGTTCAAGCGCCTGCGCATCGTGCGGATGGTGGACCCGGCCCGCAACACGCTGGTGTACCTGACGTACTCCGACCGGCTCATCGAAGGCTCGCCGCAGAACGCGGTGACCGCCGTGCCGGTGGACCGCGCCACGCCGATTCCGCTCAAGAAGTGACCAACGGGGCACGGGCCAAGCGATTCGTGACCGAATCGCCCCCATGCCCTAGTACCCATTGCCTCCATTGCTACTATTTATATAGCAAACAGCTGATCCGGATCACTGGCCGGCGGCGATCTGGCGCAGCGCCTGCTCGAACACCTCGGGCAGCTGGCCGCCCTGGATGAGGTGGCGGTCGTTGATGATGACCGCCGGCACCGAATGGATGCCGTGCTGCTGGTAGAACGCCTCGCGTTCGCGCACCGCGTCGGCGTATTCGCCCGAGGCCAGCACGGCCTGCGCCCGGTCCGCATCCAGGCCGGCGCCGGCCGCCGCGCGCACCAGCACGCCGTGGTCGCCCGGGCTCTGCCCATCGGTGAAGTAGGCCTTGAACAGTGCGTGCTTCAGGGCCGTCTGCGCAGCCTCGCCGCCCGCCTCGCCCGCCCAGTGCAGCAGGCGGTGCGCATCGAACGTGTTGTAGATGCGGCTGCGCTGCCCCATGTCGAACGTGAAGCCCAGCGCGGCGCCGCGTTCGGCGATGGCTTCGCGGTTGCGCTGCGACTGCTCGGGCGTGGCACCGTATTTTTCGGCCAGGTGCTCGGCGATGTCCTGGCCTTCCGGCGCCATCTGGGGATTGAGCTCGAACGGCTGGAAGTGCAGCTGCGCCGCCACCGTGCCGTCCAGCCGGTCCAGGGCCTGCTCCAGCGCGTGCAGCCCGATGGCGCACCAGGGGCAGGACACGTCGGAGACGAAATCGATCTTGAGGGGGACGGGGGTGGCAGGGGCCGGGGGGGTGGTCATGGCAACTCCATTGCAAAGGGTCGAACGCGTGATGCTAGGCCGCCTCCCATGACCGTGCACGCCTGTGGGCACTGCCCGTCGGCTTGCGAATGCGATCGCAAGAACCGGGGTGCGGGCCCGCCGCGCCGTGCGTAGATTCCAGGGCAGGCCCTTACCATTGAACGAGGAATCGACGCCATGGCTTCCCGCCCCCACTCCTGCCCCACCTCTCGCACCATTTCCCCGGCGGCGCAGCACGCTGCCGCCACGCTGGCCGATCCCCGGTGGGCGGCCGTCGCGGCGCGGGACGCCCAGGCCGATGGCCGCTTCGTCTATTCGGTCCGCACCACCGGCGTGTATTGCCGGCCCTCGTGCGCCGCCCGGCCCGCCCGGCCGGAGAACGTGGACTTCCATGCCACGGCCGAGGCGGCGGCGCGCGCCGGCTTCCGGCCCTGCCGGCGCTGCCACCCGGACCGGCCCGCCGGCTTCGATCCGCATGCCGAGACAGTGGCGCGGCTGTGCCGCGTGATAGAAGCCAGCGAGCCTCCACCGTCGCTGGACGCGCTGGCGCAAGCCGCCGGGCTCAGCCCGCACCACCTGCACCGCGTGTTCAAGGCAGCCACCGGCCTCACGCCGCGCGCCTATGCCGCAGCGCACCGCGCGGGAAAGCTGCGCGAGCGCCTGCCCCACGCCGGCACGGTGACCGAGGCCCTCTATGCCGCGGGCTATGGATCGCAGGGGCGCTTTTACGAAGAGGCTGGCCGCGTGCTCGGCATGGCGCCCAGCCGCTACCGCACCGGGGGCGCGCAGGTGCGCATCCGCTTCGCGGTGGGCCAGTGCAGCCTGGGCGCGGTGCTGGCGGCGGCCAGCGAGCGGGGCCTGTGCGCCCTGCTGCTGGGCGACGACCCCAACGCGCTGGTGCGCGATCTGCAGGACCGCTTTCCGCGCGCTGAATTGCTCGGGGCCGATGCCGCGTTCGAGCAGTGGATGGCGCAGGTGATCGGCTTCATCGATGCGCCTCGGCGCGGGCTGGCCCTGCCGCTGGACGTGCAGGGCACGGTGTTCCAGCAGCGGGTGTGGACCGCGCTGCAGGCCATCGCCCCCGGCGAGACCGCCAGCTACGCGCAGATCGCCGAGCGCATCGGCGCGCCACGCGCGGTGCGGGCCGTGGCCCAGGCCTGCGGGGCCAATGCCCTGGCCGTGGCCATTCCGTGCCATCGCGTGGTGCGCACCGACGGCGCGCTCTCCGGCTACCGCTGGGGCGTGGAGCGCAAGCGGGCGCTGCTGGACAAGGAGGCCCAGGCGTGAGCGCGCGCGACCCGTGCGCCATCGACTGGGACGCCGTGGCCCAGGCGCTGGACAGCCAGGGCTGCGCCGTGATCGACGCCCTGCTGCCCGCGGCCGACTGCCGCGCCCTCGCCGGCCTCTACGCACAGCCTGCGCGCTTTCGCAGCCGCGTGGTGATGGAGCGCCACGGCTTCGGGCGTGGCGAATACCAGTACTTCCAGTACCCGCTGCCCGAGGCCATCGCGGCGCTGCGCACCGGGCTCTATCCGCACCTCGTGCCGGTGGCCAACCGGTGGCAGGCGGCCCTGGGCCTGGAAGACCGCTTTCCGCCGGACCACGCGGCGTTCATCGCGCGGTGCCAGGCGGCCGGCCAGACGCGCCCCACCCCGCTGCTGCTGCAGTACGGCACGGGCGACTACAACTGCCTGCACCAGGACCTGTATGGCGCACACGTGTTTCCGCTGCAGGTGGCCGTGCTGCTCTCTGCGCCGGGGACCGATTTCACGGGTGGGGAGTTCGTGCTGACCGAGCAGCGCCCGCGCATGCAGTCGCGGCCCGAAGTAGTGCCGCTGCGCCAGGGCGATGCGGTGGTGTTCGCGGTGCACCACCGGCCGGTGCAGGGCACGCGCGGGCCCTACCGCGTGCAGATGCGGCACGGCGTGTCGCGGGTGCGCTCGGGACAGCGGCATACCATGGGCCTCATTTTTCATGACGCGGCCTGATAGCAAGGCCCCCGGTGGTGGCCCTGGCCTCGGCCATTCTTCGCTCGTTCCATGACCGACGACCTGTTCGACACCGATGAAGCGCCGGGCGGCCGGCTCGTCCTCGGGCCCGGCGCGGTGCTGCTGCGCGGCTTCGCCCGCCCCGTGGCCGTGGCGTTGCACGCGCAGGTGGCCGCCATCGCGCGGCAGGCGCCGTGGCGCCACATGGCCACGCCGGGCGGGCGCCGCATGTCGGTGGCCACCACGAACTGCGGCGCCCTGGGCTGGGTGAGCGATGCGCGCGGCTACCGCTACGCCGCCGTGGACCCGGACAGCGGCCGGCCGTGGCCCGCCCTGCCTGCCGTGCTGTCCACGCTGGCGGGCGAGGCGGCGGCAGCGGCCGGCTTTGCGGATTTCGTCCCGGACGCCTGCCTGGTCAATCGGTATGCCCCGGGCACGCGCCTGTCGCTGCACCAGGACCGCGACGAACGCGACCTGCGGGCGCCCATCGTTTCGGTCTCGCTCGGGCTCCCGGCCACGTTCCTCTGGGGCGGCCTGGCGCGCGGCGACCGTGCCCTGCGCGTGCCGCTGCGCCATGCCGACGTGGTGGTATGGGGCGGGGAGGACCGACTGCGCTTTCACGGCGTGCTGCCCGTGGCGCAGGGCCACCACGCGGAGTGGGGAGCGGTCCGCGTGAACCTGACCTTCCGCCGGGCGGGGTGAGCGGCGGGCGCGTGGTGCTAATGCCGCTCCCGTGCCCGCGCCAGCCACTGGCCCACGGACTCCCGCACGCCCTCGGACAGCGATTCGGCCACGCCACGGGCATACCCCTCGCCCAGCATGCCCTGCCCCGCATGGTGGAGGGCCACCACCGCGTTGGCCAGGACCACGCGGTCCAGCCCTGCGCTTCGCGGGCGGGGAGGTTCTCCGCGCGTGGTGGTGCCAGGGGTCGCGGTGGTGTCCGGCACTTCCGGGGGTGAAATCGGCGCAGTCGCCGGGGCGCGGTGCTTCAGGTGCCAGTGGGCCATCACCGCGCCGATCCCCACGAACAGTTGAAGCCCTGCCACGTCGCGGTCGGGCAGCCGCTGGAGCAGGTCCTGGATCGCCTCGCCCAGCAGCTCGCCCGCCAGCCGCGCGGCATCCAGATCCACCAGCGCTTGCGCGATGCGGGCCACGGCCTGCGGATCGTCGCGCTCCTGCAATTGCCGCGACAGCGCGGCGGTGCCGGTGGCCAACAGCCCGGCCGCCAGCGCCACACGCTGCGCCAATGCAGCGGCAGAGGCTGGGTCTTGCAGCGTGTGCACGGCCAGCAGGGTCCATTCGGAATGCGTTCGCATCTGCTCGCCCAGCCACAGGACGGGAGACGCCAGGTGCCGGGCACCGAACCGCAGCACGGCGGGATGGGGCTGCAGCAGGTGCATGCCGCGCGAGGCCAGCGCGCCCCAGGCGGGACCAGGGGGCGAAGCTTGGGGCAAGGCACGGGGCGGCAAGCTGGCCGCGCTCGCGGCGGCGGGGTCACCGGGAGGGATGGGCGAGCGCGGCAGGATCGCGGTGGGCTCCTGCCGTTGCGCCGAAGCACGGGGAGAGGCCGGTGCACGAGGGTGCGGACCAGCCCAAGGGCTGCCGGACCCAGCCCCCTCGTGCAAACCGCCGTCGACCGCCACACGGCGGGAAGGGAGCAATGAAGGAAGGGCAGCGGATGGCATGAAAGGCGCTCGGCGTTGCAGGGTGGCGAAAGAAAGGTTTCGCACGCGCGGGCCCGAAGCCGGTATTCCAGCCCGTGTTCGCCCTGTACCTGCCGCCAGGCCCTGTACAGCAGGGCCTGGCCACCTCTCCGTGAGGCTGCATTCCAACCCTGCCACGAACGGAAAGGAGGGATTCACCCGAAGTGCCATGCAACTGCGCGAAGCAGGGCCGGCCTGCCCGCGCCGGACATCGGAGATGCCATGACCGCCTTGGCGCACCTGTGGCGGGGTCTCGATTGCTACGAAATATATAGCAATTGAGCCAATGATTACTAGGGCATCGAGCAGTTTTTACGGTCACCAGGCATACCGGCTGCTTCCGCCGGCCAGCGATGCCCCCGGGCAGGGCCGCAAACAGCCCGGGCCCGAGCCACTGCGTTCCCGGCCCTTAGGCCTCAGCCGGCCATCACCGAGTGGCCACCGGACATCAAGGGTGACGCGCCCGAACTCTGCGGCGCATCGGTGGACAATGCCAAGGACGAATGCTGAGGCAACTGAAAGCCCCGCGACGGGTCCTGCACGGCCCAGGCTCGGATCTTGGGCGGCTGCGACTGCACGCTGCCGAAGATGGTTGCGAAGGCCACGTCCGCGGCATCCCGGCCGGTGGCCAGGCGCAGCATGCCCATGGGAATGGCCGTGCCCGACGGATCGAACAGGTACCAGCGGTCGCCGAGATAGGCCTCGACGTAGGCGTGAAAGTCCGGCGGGCCCAGCGCCGGGTCGGCGCCGTAGTCGGTGCCGGTGGCGATGCGCGCAGGAATGTTCACTGCCCGGCACAGCGCGATCATCAGGTGGGCGAAGTCGCGGCAGACGCCGACGCGTTCGACGAACGTGTCTACGGCCGAGGTGGTCGAGTTGGAGGTGTTGGAGCGGAAGGCCACGTGGTTGCGCACCCAGTCGCAAATGGCCTGCACGCGGCTGTAGCCCTGCCACAGGTGCCCGAATTCGCGAAAGGCCAGCGTGGCCAGCCGGTCCGACTGGCAGTAGCGGCTGGGAAAGATGTAGCCCACGACATCGTCGGGCAGGTGGCGCACACCGACCTCGGGAATGAGCGCCGGATCGGCGGTGTGGTGGTTCAGGTCCACCGTCGCGGTGTAGGCCAGCGTGAGCGGCCCGGGTTCGGCGTGCAGCCGCAGGCAGCGGGTGCCCGTGGCGGGATCGGTGTGCAAGTGCGTCGGAATGTCCTGGCTGATGATCAGGTTCTCGTCCTGAACGGTCTGGCAATGCGTCTGCGCTGCGTGGATGTTGAAGACGAAGTCAGCGCCGGGATCGCCTACCGCGTACTCCAACTCCAACTGGAGTTTCATTCGGATCATGGGGCCTGCCGTGGTGGTAGAGGGGAAAGGGCCTGCGTCTGGTGGGTCGGTCATTCGATCGATGCCGCATCAGCCGCTGCTGGAGTATGTGCCCCATCGCGGGCGCGCCTTGTCAGTGGACAGCGCATCGAAGTGCCAGCCCGCGCGGCGGGTCGCCCGGTGATCCGCCCTGCGGGCAATCCGGCCGACGCGGGCTTGTCCTACACCAGCGTCCCCCTGCACGGCAAAAGATCGGCGGTCCCACGGCAATCTCAACCAAAAGGCCCCCCATGGCAAAAGCACCCGCAGTTCCACGTCCCGTGAAAAAGGCCTCCGCCCCCTCGTCCCAGGCCCACGAAGGCGAAGAACTGCGCGGCACCGGGGGCGAATTGCAGCAGCAGGCTGGAGGCGCCCACCCGGTGCTCACCACCCAGCAGGGCATTCCGGTCGGGGACAACCAGAATTCGCTGCGGTCCACGCCCCGTGGCCCCACGCTGCTGGAGGACTTCATCCTCCGCGAAAAGATCACGCATTTCGACCACGAGCGCATTCCCGAACGCATCGTGCATGCCCGTGGCACCGCCGCGCACGGCTTCTTCGAGTTGACCGAATCGCTGTCGAAATACACCACCGCCCGCATCCTTACCGAGGTGGGCAAGCAAACGCCGCTGTTTTGCCGTTTCTCGACCGTGGCCGGCGGCGCCGGCTCGGTGGACACCCCGCGCGATGTGCGCGGCTTCGCCGTCAAGTTCTACACCGAAGAAGGCAACTGGGACCTGGTGGGCAACAACATCCCGGTGTTCTTCATCCAGGATGCGATGAAGTTTCCCGACCTGGTGCACGCCGTGAAGATGGAGCCCGACCGCGGCTTTCCGCAGGCGGCCAGCGCGCACGACACGTTCTGGGATTTCATCTCGCTGATGCCCGAGGCCATGCACATGATCATGTGGGCCATGAGCGACCGCACCATCCCGCGCAGCCTGCGCACCATGGAAGGCTTCGGCGTGCATTCCTTCCGCCTGCTCGACGCGGAAGGCCAGAGCACGTTCGTGAAGTTCCACTGGCGTCCCAAGCTGGGCATCCAGTCCACCGTGTGGGACGAGGCTTTGAAGCTGCAGGCGGCGGACAACGATTTCCATCGCCGCGACCTGTTCGAGTCCATCCAGGCCGGCAGCTTCCCCGAGTGGGAACTGGGCGTGCAGCTGTTCACCGAGGAAGAGGCCGAGGCGTTTCCTTTCGACCATCTGGACCCCACCAAGCTCATCCCCGAAGAGCTGGTGCCGCTCAAGATGATCGGCCGCATGGTGCTCAACCGCTGGCCCGACAACTTCTTCGCCGAGACCGAGCAGGTGGCGTTCTGCCCCGCCAACGTGCCGCCGGGCATCGACTTCTCCAACGACCCGCTGCTGCAGGGCCGCCTGTTCTCATACCTGGACACGCAGCTGTCGCGCCTGGGAAGCCCGAATTTCGTGCAGATCCCGATCAACGCGCCCAAGTGCCCCTTCCACAACATGCAGCGCGACGGCCACATGCAGATGCAGGTGCCCAAGGGCCGCGTGGCCTATGAGCCGAGCAGCCTGCTCGGAGACAGCCCGCGCGCCTCGCTGGCACAGGGCACACGGCATTTCGCCGAAGTGGCCGATGGCGGCGCCAAGGGCCGCGTGCGGCCCGAGAGCTTTGCCGACCACTACAGCCAGGCGCGCATGTTCTTTCGCAGCCAGAGCCCGCTGGAACAGGCCCACATGGCATCGGCCCTGGTGTTCGAGTTGTCCAAGGTCGAAACGCCGGCTGTGCGGACGGCCGTGGTGGCGCAATTGCGCAATGTGGACGATAGCCTGGCCGGCCGCGTGGCCGATGGGCTGGGCATGCCCGAGCTACCCGAGCCCTTCCCTGCCGCTGCTGCCGTGCAGGACCTGCCGCTGTCGCCCGCGCTGCGCATCATCGACCGCATGAAGCCCACGCTGGAGGGTCGCTGCGTGGGCATCCTGGTGGCGGACGGCTCGGCCGCCGCACCCATCGCCGCGCTGCGCAAGGCGGCGGAAAAGGCCGGTGCCACAGTCAAGATCGTGGCCCCGAAGGTGGGCGGCGCCGTGCTGGCGGACGGCTCGCGGCTGCCGGCCAATGGCCAGTTGGCCGGCACGCCCTCCACGGTGTTCGACGCCGTGGCCTCGGTCCTGTCGCCCGAAGCGGGCGAGCAACTGTCGCGCGAAGCCGCTGCCGTGGACTGGTTCCGCGACGCGTTCGGCCACCTCAAGGCCATCGCCGCGTGCAAGGGCTCGCAGCCGATCCTGAAGGCCGCCGGCATCCAGCCGGACGCCGGCGTGGTGGACCCCGCTGAGACAGCAGCTTTCATTCAAGCGGCCAGCACGCGACAATGGGCGCGCGAACCCTCCGTGCGCACGCTGGCATGATGCAAGCGCTGGCCCACCCCTCCACCCCGTTTTCCACTGACGCGCGACCGCCAGCCGGAGACCTTCACAGACCGCTCGACCGGACCGACCACAGCATGACCCCTCCCTTGCGCATCCTTTACGTAGAGGACAACGCGGAGCTCCGCGAAACCATCGGCATGCTGCTGGAGGGGGACGACCGTGAAGTGTCGCTGTGCGCGACCGCCGAGGAGGCGCTGAAGCTGGATGCGCAGGGCCCCTACGACCTGGTCGTTACCGACGTCAGCCTGCCCGGCATGTCGGGCACCGACCTGTGCCGCCAACTGGTGGCGGAAAATCCGCAGCGCTGGATCGTGCTGTGCTCGGGCTACCAGTTCGGCCATGGACTGAATGCCCTGGGCCCCAATGTGCGTGCGCTGCTCAAGCCGTTCGAACTGGAAGAGCTGGAAGAGCTCATGGATTCGATCCGCGACCAATTGCGCGGATCCAGCTCCAATCACCCTGCCTGACCGCAGAGCGCCGCCACAGTGAAAGGGGGCTTCGTGCCCCCTTTTTTTCGTTCTTCTGGCAGCGCAGCCGCCGCAGCCACGCCAATAGATCCCAACACTCACTGAAGCCGGCCCAGACCGCGTGTGGCCCGTGGCGCAGGGATTAGCGCGCTGCGGGCCGGGCCACGGCCGGTTGGCGGGGCAACTGCACATGAAAGGCCGTGTGGCCCTCGCGCGAGCAGACGTCGATGCGGCCGCCATGGCGCTGCACGATCTGGTGCACGATGTAGAGGCCCAGCCCCAGCCCCTGGTGTTGCCCCGGCTCGCGCTCCCGCCCCCGGAACGGATCGAACAGGTGGGGCACCAGTGCCGGGGGAATCGTGCCGGCATTGCGCACGGTGAACTCCACCCGGTCGGGCGCCGTGCCGTCCAGCATCACCTGCACCGGCTCGGCCGCATCGCCGTGGTGAATGGCATTGCCCAGGAGGTTGGCCGCCACCTGGCACAGGCGCTCGGCATCCCACTGGCCCGTCAGGTTGCCCTTTTGCGTGATCTCGATGGTCCGGTCGGGGTGGCTGACGTGCAGCTCGTGCACCGGGCGCTGCACCAGCTCGCCCAGGTCGGCGGGCCCGGTCTTCACGGGCAGCCCGCCGGACTGGCGCGCCCGCGTCACATCCAGCAGGTCCTCGATCATTCGGCCCATGCGCTGTGCGCTCGACTGCATCTTGCCGGCGATGGCCTGCACCTTGTTGGGCTCCTGCGGCCGCTGCAGCACCAGCGCGCTCGCCAGGAGGGCGCTCAAAGGCCCCCGCAGGTCATGGCTCAGCACGGCCATGAACATCTCGTTCACCCGCAGGGCTTCGGTGCGTTCCTGCAGTTCGCGCGCGAGGGCCACCTTCTGCTTTTGCAGGTCGAAGAACACGTTGGCCTTGTTCACCAGCACATGCGGATCGATGGGCTTGTAGAGAAAGTCGACCGCACCGGTCTCGTAGCCCTTGAACTGCCAGTTCTGGTCGCGTGAGCCCGCCGTCATGAAGATGAGCGGCACATGCCGGGTGCGCTCGCTGCCGCGGATCAGCTCGGCCAGCTCGAAGCCGTTCATCTCGGGCATCTGCACGTCCAGCAGCGCCAGGGCCACGTCGTTGTGCACGAGGAGCAGCTCCAGCGCCTCGGAGCCCGAAGCGGCCTTGAGAACCTGCACGTCATCGCGCTGCAGCAAGGCCTCCAGGGCGATCAGGTTTTCCTCCACGTCGTCGACGATCAGGCACTTCACCGGGGCAGTGCGCATGGGGGACGGCGGGATGGGGGCGGGTATCAAGAAGCTCTCCGATGGAACAGGGTCTCGAGCAGCGAAGCGATGCGCTGCGGGGAAAGGACATGGCCGGGGGTGCAGGCGCTCATCGCGGCTTCGGGCATGAAGGGCATGGGGGCGCTGTCCGGGTCCTGCACGACCGTGGTGCCCCCCGCGGCCTGCACGGCTGCCAACCCTTGCGCTCCGTCGCTGTTGGCGCCCGACAGCAGGATGCCAAGCAAGCGCTCACCATACGCGTCCGCCGCGGATTCGAACAGCACATCGATGGACGGGCGCGAAAAATGCACCGGATCGTCCACGGACAGGGCCAGCGAAGGCCCGGCATCGATCAGCAGATGGTAGTCCGGCGGCGCGAAGTAAACGGTCCCGGGCTCCACCGGCTCCTTGTCCTGGGCTTCGCGCAAAGGCACGGCACAGCTCGGCTGGAAGATTTCGCACAGCAGGCTGGGCCGCTCGCGCGGCAGGTGCAGCACCACGAAGACCGCGGCCCGCAGGCCGGACGGCAGCGCCGGCAGCAGGACCGAGAGCGCTTCGATGCTCCCCGCGGAGCCGCCGATCACCACCGCCTGCGGGCGGATGCGGTCGCTCATGCCCCACCCTTCTTCTGGTACAGGCGGTCCTGCGGCACGAGCTCTTCGAACTCGCCGGCATGCGAAGAAAAGCGCAGCGACTCCTTCGACCCCAGCCCGAGAAAGCCCTTGCGGCACAGCGCATCGCGGAACAGACCCAGCGCGCGGTCCTGCAGGTCGCGGTCGAAATAGATCAGCACGTTGCGGCAGGACACGAGCTGCACTTCGGCGAACACGCTGTCGGTGGCCAGGCTGTGGTCCGAGAACACGATGTGCTTGCGCAGGCTCTTGTCGAGCACCACGCGCCCGTAGGCGGCGGTGTAGTGCTCCGACAGGGAGGTGCGCCCGCCGGACCTGGCGTGGTTTTCGGTGAAGGCCGGCACGCGCTCGATGGCGTAGATGCCCGCCTCGGCCTTCTGCAGGGCGTTGGCGTTGATGTCGGTGGCATAGATCAGGGTGCGCTCCAGCAGCCCCTCCTCCCGCAGCAGGATGGCCAGCGAATACACCTCCTCGCCCGTGCTGCAGCCCGCCACCCAGATCTTGAGCGACGGGTAGGTGCGCAGCACCGGCACCACGGTCTCGCGCAGTGCGCGAAAGTACGTCGGGTCGCGGAACATCTCGCTCACCTGGACCGTGAGGTATTCCAGCATGGCGGGAAAGACCTCCGGGTCGTGCAGGATCAGATGCTGCAATTGCGAGACCGTGCGGCAATGGAACCGTGTGAGCGCCGTCTGCAGGCGGCGCTTGAGCGAGGCCTGCGCATACCCGCGAAAGTCGTAGTGGTAGCGCCGGTAGATGGCCTCGACCAGCAGGTGCTGCTCGATGTCGAACGTCTTCTTTCGCTGCTGCTGCGCCGCCGGGTCTTCGCTCATTTGGGCATCCACACGCGAACGAGCGACAGCAGTTTCTCGACATCCAGCGGCTTGGCGATGTAATCGTTGGCGCCGGCGGCCAGGCATTTTTCCTGGTCGTCCTTCATGGCCTTGGCGGTGAGCGCGATGATGGGCAGGCGCCGCCATTCGGGGCGCTTGCGGATCTCGCTCATGGCGGTGAAGCCGTCCATCTCCGGCATCATGATGTCCATCAGGACGAGATCGACCATGGCCGAGTCGCCTGCCTGCGCACGCTGCAGGGCCTCCAGTGCCTCGCGGCCGTTGCGCGCGATCTGCACCTTGGCACCGGTGGGTTCGAGCACGCTGGACAGCGCGAAGATATTGCGCACGTCGTCTTCGACCACCAGGATGTTGCGCCCCTCGAAGGTGGACTCGCGGTCCCGGGCCATCTGCAGCATCTGCTGGCGGTCCGCGGGCAGCTTGGACTCCACCTGGTGCAGGAACAGCGTGACTTCGTCCAGCAGCCGCTCGGGCGAGCGGGCGTCCTTGATGATGATGGACTTGGAGTAGCGCCGCAGCCGCTGCTCTTCGTCGCGCGACAGCGAGCGGCCGGTGTAGACGATGACGGGCGGGAACGCCACCTCTTCCTGGCCGGCCATCTTCTCCAGCAGCTCGTAGCCGCTCAGGTCGGGCAGGTTCAGGTCCATCACCATGCAGTCGAACGTGCTGGTGCGCAGCAGTTCGAGCGCGCGCTGCGCCGTCTCGGCACCGACGATCTCGACATCGCCATTGGCCAGCAGGTGGTGCATGCTCTCGCGCTGTCGCTCGTCGTCCTCCACCACCAGCACGCGGCGCATGGCCTGGGTGAACTTGGCTTCCATGCGCTGCAGCGCCTGCACGAGTTCATCGCGCTTGACGGGCTTGAGCGCATAGCCGATGGCCCCCCGGCCCATGGCCTCCTGGGCGTAGTCGGCCACGGAGACGACATGCACCGGAATGTGCCGCGTCAACGGGTTGCGCTTGAGCTGGTCGAGCACCGCCAGGCCGGAAATGTCCGGCAGGTTCATGTCCAGCACGACCGCGCTGGGCATGTATTCGAGGGCCGCGGCCAGGCCTTCGCCACCAGTGTGCGTGATCACGGACTGAAAGCCCATCTCCCGCGACAGGTCCAGCAGGATGCGTGCGAAACGCACGTCGTCCTCGACCACCAGGATGGTGCGGCGGCCGGGCGCCAACTGGTCCCGGTCGTCCGCCACGGCATTCGCCGGGCGCCGCACCGCGCCGGCGGATGGCGGCACGGCCGGCGCACCGTCTGCCGGCGGCGTGGACAGGCCGGCAGGGCGGCCGGCGGGCGCCGGAGCCGCGGGGGCCGGCGAGGCCTGCGCGGTGGGCCGCGCCGCGTCCTGCGGGGCATTCAGGGGTGCCACCAGGGGCAGCACCAGCGTGAAGATGCTGCCTTGCCCCGGCGTGCTTCGCACGGTGATGCTGCCGCCGAGCAATTGCGCCAGATCCCGGGAAATCGACAGTCCCAGGCCCGTCCCGCCGTACCGGCGGTGGGTGCTGCCATCGGCCTGCCGGAACGCCTCGAAGATCAGTTCCTGCTGGTGCTCGGGAATGCCGATGCCTGTGTCGCCGACTGCGAACGACACCGTGCCGTCGGCGTTGCCGAAGACACGCAGCGAAACCTCGCCCTGTTCAGTGAACTTCAGGGCGTTGGACAGCAGGTTCTTCAGCACCTGGCCGAAGCGCTGCACGTCGGTCTGCAACGCAGCCGGGGCGCCCGGCTCCACCGTGCAGTGCAGGGCCAGGCCCTTGTCGTGCGCGATGGGCCGCAACGGGTCCACCAACGCGTTCACCGCGCGGGCCACATCCATCGGCTCGATGGAGATGGTGGCCTGCCCCGCTTCGATCTTGGACAGGTCGAGGATGTCGTTGATGAGGGACAGCAGGTCGTTGCCCGCACCATGGATGGTCTGGGCATATTTGACCTGCTCGCCCGTCAGGTTGCCGGACTTGTTGTCGGCGAGCAGCTTGGCCAGGATGAGGCTGGAGTTCAGCGGGGTGCGCAGCTCATGGCTCATGTTGGCCAGGAACTCGCTCTTGTACTGGCTGGCCTGTTCCAGGTCATTGGCCTTTTGCGACAGGGCATCCTGCGCGCGCAGCAACTGCTGCTTCTGGTACTCCAGCTGCTGCGTCTGCTCTTCCAGCTGGGCATTGCTCTGCTCCAGTTCGGTCTGCTGCGCTTCCATCTGGGCCTGGGACTCCTGCAGCACCCGGCTTTGCTGCTCGAGCTCTTCGTTGCTCACGCGCAGCTCTTCCTGCTGGGCCTGCAGTTCCTCGGCCTGGCGCTGCGTTTCTTCCAGCAGGGCTTCGAGCCGGGTCCGGTCGATGGCCGAGCGGATGGAGGTGGCGAGCAATTCCGACGCGCGGGTGAGCAACTGCAGATCGGCATCGCGCAGCGTGCGGAAGAACCCGAACTCGATCACCGCATGCACGACGCCGTTGTGCACGGCCGGCACCAGCACGATCTCGGCCGGCGTGGCGTGCCCCACCCCCGAGGAGATCGGCAGGTAGTTCGTCGGCACGTCCGTCACATGCATCAGCTGGCGGGAATCGGCCGCCTGCCCCAGCAGGCCTTGGCCGCTCAACACCCGAGCGCCCACTTGCGGATCAGCGAGCGCATAGCTGCCAAAGCGCTGGAACACGCCACCGCCCTCCGCCACGTAAGCCGCGCCCACCCGCGCGCCCAGCCAGTCGGCCAGATAGTCCATCACGATCGGCCCCAGATCGCTCAAGCGATGATCGCCCTGCAATCGGTTGCCCAGGCCCACCAATCCGCTCTTGATCCAGTCCTCGCGCACCTTCACGCGCTGGTCCGCGCTCACCAACGCCGCAGATGCCAGGATCAGCATCAGCAACACGAGGGAACTCGTCCATGTGAAGTACGCCCCAAAGCTGGCGACCCTCTCCCATTCGCCACGCCGGCTGTCCAGTTCCTGGCGCTCGGCGTCCGCCATATCGCGCACGATGTTGCGAATGGCATCCATCGTGGCGCGCCCACGGTCCGTGCGAACGATTTCAATCGCGCTTTCGGCATTGCCCGAGCGGCGCAGATTCACCGTTTCATCGAGTTCCGCCATCTTCTGCACCACCAGCGCCTGCAGGTGATCGAACCTCTGCAATTGGTCTGGAGTGCCCTGCACCAACGAACGCAGCTTGCTCATTTCGGGCTTGAGGATCGCCTGGGCGGCCGAATAGGGCTGCAGGTAACGCGTTTCTCCCGTCAGCAGGTACCCCCGCTGCCCTGTTTCCGCATCTTTGGTGACGGACAACACCGTTTGCATCTGCGAAAGCGATTCGACCGCTGCGTTGATGCGTGCCACCGCGTCCGCGCGCTCTTGTTGAGACTGATACGTGAACAATGCGATGACGGCTGTGGCGAGGGCCGCCAGCAGGAAGCCGGCAAGCAGGCGGATGGGCATGCCTCGCTGAATCTGGAAGGAGGGGGCGTTGGATGTCATGGCGCGGATCGGAGTGGGCCCAAATCATAGAGCCCAATGGCATGGCGGTAACACCCGCACACAAGGTGCGGATACCTGCGAAAAAGATGGGGCGCGGCGGCGCAAATGCCCTTGCGCCCTGTCCCTAGGTGCCTGGCTGCGCCTGCCAGGCCGACAACTGGCGGCGCAGTTCCTCGTTCTCGGCCGTGAGTTCGGCCACACGGTCACGCAGCGACTGCAGCGTATCGGGCGATGGGGCGTCGGCTTCGTCCCGCGGCTTGCGCTTGGCTTCGCGCACCCGCTTGGCCGCCTGCTTGAGTTCGTCGCCTCCCGCCATGGCCGCCGCACGCTGTTCGTCCTGCGGCAACGTGGCCACGGCCGCCGCTGCGTTGAGCGAGAGGGCGCCCGCCTTGACCGCGGCCACCACCTCGGGCGCGGCCTGCTTGCGTATTTTTTCGATCATCACCACTTGGCTGCTGCTCAGCCTTGCGGCCTTGGCGATGGCCTCCCGGCTGGACAGCGGCTGGGGCTCTGGCGATGGTGCCTGCGCCGGGGCATCGGCTGCGACCGGGCCCGGCGGGGCGGCATCGGCGGTGCCCACGCCATCCCCTGGTTCGCCGGGGGTCGCCCCCGTAAGGGCTTCGCCATTGGCGGCGCGCACGTTGCGATCGGCCAGAATCTCCCGCTTGCGCAGGGCCAGCACACCGCGCTGGAAGTCCGATACGCTACGCCGGCCCAGGTGCTGGTCGATCATCCACAGGTGCACGTCTTCCATGGAGCGGAAATTTTGATTTTGAACCGTCTGGAACGGCAACCCATGCTTTTGGCAGATACCGTACCGGTTATGGCCATCGACCAGCACCTCGCCCCACAGCACCAGCGCATCGCGGCACCCTTCCGCCAGCAGGCTGCGCTCCAGGGCCGCGTGCTCTTCGGGGCTCAGGGGGTCGATGTAGGCCTTGAGTTCTTCGTTGACGACGATATGCATGGGCGGGGTTTCCAGGACCAAAGGGCCGGCATTGTAGAGAGCCGATCCTGATCCGGAGAAAATCGCCAGGCGTATGAAAACCACCGACAAGGCCAACGGCTCACGCCAGAGCTTCAGAGGACAGCTGACCCTGCTGTTCGGCGGGCTGTCGCTCGCCAGCCTGCTGGGCGTGGGGGTTTACGTGGGCCACATCGCCACGGGGGAACTGGCCCGGTTCGGCGGCGAACTGCTGCACACCAGTGCCCGGTCGGCCGCCGACCTGCTGGCGACGAACCTGCGCGAGCGGGCCCAGGAGATCGACCTCCTGCGCCAGTTGGCACTCTTCACCCGCGGCGACCTTTCCGCCCAGGAAATGCGGCAGGCGCTGGATCTGCGCAAGACCACCCACAACGAATACGCCTGGATCGGCGTCACCGACGCGAGCGGACGGGTCACGCAAGCCACCGATGGCGTGCTGGTCGGAGCCCAGGTCGAGCACCGGCCGTGGTTCCAGTCCGCCCGTTCCGGACTGTTCGTGGGCGACGTGCACGAGGCCGTGCTGCTGGCCAAGCAGCTGCCCAACCGCAACCCGGACCAGCCGCTGCGCTTCATCGACTTCGCAGCCCCCATCCTGGACGAACAGGGCCAGTTGCGGGGGGTGCTGGGAGCCCATGCCCACTGGTCCTGGGTGACCGAGACGGTGGAGTCCATCGTGGTGAACCGGGTCGGTCAGCACGGCGCAGAGGTGCTGATCGCGGACAAGGCCGGGCACATTCTTTACCCGTTCCAGCATGCCGGACTGCTGAATCTTCCTGCCGGCGCCTCGCCGCAGGCACAGTCTGAGCGCCTGCAATGGAGCGATGGCGCGGAGTACCTCACCAGCATGGTGGAGATACCGACCGTGGCGCACACCGATCTGGGCTGGCGCATCGTGCTGCGCCAGCCGCTGGACAAGGCACTGGCTCCGGTGAAGGCGCTGCGCCAGCAACTGATTCTGCTCGGCCTGCTCACGGCCCTGGCCTGCGCCTTGGTGGCCTACCGGCTGGCAGCGCGCATCAGCCGACCCATCGAGCAGTTGGCCCGCGCCGCCCGCATGATCGAAAACCGCGCTGGAACGCCGGTGTATCCGGGCGACGAACACGCGTCGGAGATCACGCAGCTCAACCACTCCTTCCAGTCGATGACGGCCTCCCTGCTCGAACGGGAGCGCGAGCTGTCCCAGCTGAACACCTCCCTGGAAGCCCAGGTGGCGGAGCGCACGCAGGCGCTGCACCGGGCCAACCAGGAACTGGAGAACCTGGCGATTCACGATGCCCTCACCGGCCTCTACAACCGCCGCAGGTTCGACGAAAAGCTGCGCGAGTACGTGCAGCTCTTTCAGCGCACGGGCCGGACCTTCGCGCTGCTCGTCATCGACGCCGACCATTTCAAGCATGTCAACGACCACCACGGCCACCAGGCCGGCGACGCGGTGCTCCAGCAACTGGCCCAGGTGATCTCCGGCAGCGTGCGAATCACCGATTTCGTGGCGCGCTACGGCGGCGAGGAATTCGTGGTGCTGCTGCCGGAGCCGCAGGACCGGCAAGAGGGCCGCGTGGTGGCCGAAAAGATCCGCGTCGCGGTGAGCCAGAGCCATTTTCCGGCCGTCGGCCAGCTGACCGTGAGCCTGGGCATGAGCTTTTGCAGCCTGAAGGACACCAGCGAAACCGACATCGTCCAGCGTGCCGATCAGGCTCTGTACCAGGCCAAGCAGCAAGGGCGCAACCAGGTGGTGGTGGCGACCGAAAGCGCCTGACACCTTTTTACCCCGGCGGGAAAGCGGCAGAGACGCCGCTATGATTCGGCGCCCTTGCCATGAACCATCGCCGCGCCCTCCTTCGCCTGCTCCTGCTTGCCGTGTTCCTGCACACGTGCATCGGGCTGCCCTTGCACGAGGCGGAGCACCTGCGGGTCGCCATCGGCACAGGCCCGGAGGCCGTCAGCGTGGTGCAAGACGACGCGCCGCAGCCGGCGAAGCCGGCGCACGCGTTGGAGCACGGCCCCTGCGCCGGGTGCATGGCATTCGCGCAGCCCGCCGCCCTGCCCGGTGGCATCGGATTGCCGGTGCCGCAGGCAGGCGCCGGTCCCAACTGCCCGCAGCCCACAGCGGCATTTGCCTTCGTGCCGGCACCTGGCCGCTGGCCTTTTGCATCGCGCGATCCCCCTCTTCCCATCGCCTGATGCATGCCGCCCCGCAAGGCGGTCGCATCCCAGCTGGGTCTTTTCTCTCTCGCCGTGGCGGCGCTGCCGCCGCGGGCGGGTCCGTGCATGCCATCCGGCCGCCCTGAATCGCGGCCGGCGATTTTTCTTCAGTACGTCCATGTTCCTCATTTCCTGCCGGGGCGCTCGCGCCCCCTTTCCACTCACGCTCGCCATGGCGGCCCTGTCGTGCGGCTCTGCCATGGCGCAGACCGCCGACAATGCGCCCCAACTGTCCACCGTCGAGATCGTCGGACGCACCGAGTCCGGGGCCTACCATGCCGAAGAAGCCGCGGGTGCCAAGACCGACCTGCCGCTGCGGGAGCTGCCGCAATCGGTGCGGGTCGTCACCCGCCAGGCCATCGACGACCTGGGCGCCACGCGGCTCGATGATGTGCTCGACTATGTGGGCGGTGTGTCCCGCCAGAACAATTTCGGCGGGCTGTGGGACAACGTGGCCATCCGCGGCCTGCCTGGCAATGAAAACACCGGCATGGCCACGCTGATGAACGGTTTTTCCTCCAACCGGGGCTTCAACGCGCCGCGCGATCTGGCCGGCGTGGAGCGCATCGAATTTCTCAAAGGCCCCGCTGCAGCGCTCTATGGCAGCAGCGAGCCCGGCGGCACCCTGAACATCGTCAGCAAGCGGCCCTTGTGGAAGGCAGCCAACGCCGTCGAGGGCTCCGTGGGCAGCCAGGGCCTCAAGCGGGGCGCATTCGACAGCACCGGCCCCATCGGCGAGAACTTCGCCTATCGCCTCAACGTGGCAGCGGAGGACCGCGACAGCTTCCGCGACCATGTGAGTTCCGAACGGCGTGTGGTCGCCCCGGCATTCACCTGGAAGCTGGGCCGCGACACGTCGCTGGAATACGCCGGGGAGTTTCTGCGCCATGCCACGCCTTTGGACCGGGGCGTCGTGGCCGTGGGCAATCGGTTGGGCACCATCCCGAGCAGCCGATTCCTGGGCGAGCCGGGTGATGGCGATGTGACGGTGGAGAACCAGACCCATCAGTTCATCCTGTCGCACGAATGGAGCCCGCAATGGCGCAGCCGCGTGGGCTTGTCGTACCGCGAGACCTCCATCCAGGGCTTCTCCACCGAAGCCAGCGCACTGCAGTCCAATGGCCTGCTGACCCGCCAGCGCCGCTTTCGGGACTTCACCTCGGACGACATCGCATTGCAGGCCGAACTGCAGGGCAACGTCAAGGCCGGCGGCATGGAACACGAACTGCTGTTCGGCGTGGAGAGCTTCAAGTTCCATCTGGACACGCTGATGCTGCGCGCCAACCCCACGGCGACCTCCCCCTATGCGATCGACATCCAGGCCCCTGTCTACGGACAGTCCCAGCCCACGCCATTGCCCAACACCGACACCCTGGAGCGCCAGCGCAACACCGCGCTTTATTTTCAGGATGCCATCAAGCTGTCGCCGACGTGGCGCCTGGTGGGCGGGGTGCGCGTGGACCAGTACCGGCAGTCGCTGGAAAACCGGCGCAATGGCACCACGGTCCGCCAGGAGCCGTCATCCACCTCGCCGCGCGTCGGCCTGAGCTGGCTGCCGTCCTCGCAATGGACGGTGTATGCGAACGCGGGGCGTTCGTTCCGCCCGAACGTGGGGTCCGACAGTGCTTCGCAGCCTTTCGATCCGGAAACCGGGCGTTCCCTGGAAGTCGGCGCAAAGTGGGAGAGTGCCGACCAGCGCATGGGTGCCACGGCCGCCCTGTTCGACATCCGCAAACGCAATGTACTGACCTCCGACCCGCTCAATTCGAGCTATTCCGTGGCCGCTGGCGAGGTGCGCAGCCGGGGCCTGGAGCTGGATTTCGCAGGCCAGGTGACGGCCCGCTGGCGGGTCAATGCCAGCCTGGTTCTGAACGACGTGGAAATCACCCGGGACAACACCCTGGAGGTCGGGGGCCGGCTGCTCAACGTGCCCAAGGTCAATGGCAGCGTGCTGGCGGTGTACGAGAACGCCTTCGACAATGGGCAACGCTATGGCATCGGTGGCGGCGTCACGCACGTCGGCCGCCGCCTGGGCCAGGCCCGCACCCAGGCCGAGGCCAATGCGGGATCGGCGGCCTTCGATCTGCCCAGCTACCGCACAGCCAAGCTGGTTGCGTACTGGCGCATCACCCCGGCCGTGCGGCTGACCCTGGACGTGGACAATGTTTTCGACACCACGTACTACACCAGTTCGTACAGCCGCCTCTGGGTTGCACCGGGCACGGCGCGCGCGGTGACGCTGGGCGTGCAGGCACGTTTCTGACACATCGCGGGGGCAGAGACAGCGGATGACATCCGGCGTGAGCAACGTCTGACGTGGGGGAGATGCGGCCCCCGCCAGCATGGCAGCCTATGCTCGTCATCCCGCCCCAACCCATACCCGCCTCCCCCAAACGTGCCCGCCAGCCGAGAGCACCTCGCAAGCCGTCAGCGGCACGCATCCAGTCGGTGCTGAAAAAGACGTTCGGTTTGCGCGAGCTGCGGGCGGGCCAGCGCGAGGTGATCGACCGCGTGCTGCAGTCCGAAAACACGTTGGCGGTGATGCCGACCGGGGCGGGCAAGTCGCTTTGCTACCAATTGCCTGCCCTGATGATTGAAGGCAGGACGGTGGTGGTGTCACCGCTCATCGCGCTCATGCGGGACCAATGCGACTCGCTGCGCGAGCGGGGTGTTTCTGCCGTGCAACTGCACAGCGGGCTCACACCGCAGGAAACGCGAGAGGCAGAGCAGGCCATTGCCGATGGCAGCGCACGCATCGTGCTGACCACCCCGGAGCGGCTCGCCGACGCAGAATTTCTGGCCTTGGTCGCCTCCAGCGGCCCGATCGGCCTGCTCGCGGTGGACGAAGCCCACTGCATCTCCCAATGGGGCCATGACTTTCGGCCGGCCTTTCTCGAAATCGCCGGCGCGGTGGCACGGCTGGGCCGCCCGACCGTGCTGGCGCTGACCGCTACAGCGGCCGGGCCGGTGGCGGCGGACATTCGCAAGCAACTGGGCATTCCTGCCGCGGGCGTCGTCGACACGGGGACTTACCGGCCGAACCTCCGCTACCGCGCCGAAGCGCTGGCCAACGAAGCGGACAAGCGGGCGCGCCTCATCGACATCGTGAAAGCGGCCGAGGGTTCCGGGCTGGTCTATGCCGCCACGGTGAAAGCGGCGCAGGAGGTTCATGCGGCGCTGCGCGCTGCGGATGTCGCGGCGGGCCTCTACCACGGGCGCATGCCAGCCGCGGAGCGCAGTGAAGCCCAGGATGCGTTCATGCGGGGAGAGGTCCGCGTGATGGTCGCCACCAATGCGTTCGGACTGGGCATCGACAAGCAGGATGTCCGCTTTGTCGTGCACTACCAGATGCCGGGCGGCCTCGATGCGTACTACCAGGAATCAGGGCGTGCGGGACGCGATGGCGATCCAGCAGATTGCACGCTGCTGTTTCTCCGCAAGGACAAAGCAGTGCAGCAATTCTTTCTGGCAGGCCGCTACCCGAGCGCGGACGACATCGACGCGCTCTACCAGGCATTGCGCGATCCCGCGCCGCAAGACCCGGGCGTCTGGACGCTCGACAGCCTGCAGGCCCGCCTGGACCGGCCTCGCAGCAAGCTGCAGGTGGGACTGGGCCTGCTGCAGCGGCACAAGATTGTCTCGAAAGCGCGCAGCGGCGCACTCTCCCTGCGCAAGACGGAACTGGAGCCCGCGTCGGTGCGAGCGCTCCTGCAGGCCTATGCCGACAAGCGGGAGCAAGACCAGCAGGCGCTGGAGCGCATGGTGTTCTATGCGCAGACGGGTCGCTGCCGTTGGCAGGTGCTGCTCGAGTATTTCGACCCATCGGACGAACCGCAGCGTTGCGGTAACTGCGACAACTGCATTCGCATGGCCCAGCTGGCCCAACAGGCTTTGGCCGAGCGGGCTGCCGACACGGTGCGGAACCTGGGGGCGACCGACCTGGGCGAAATGGGAGAGCCGGCCATCGCGTCGGCAGCGCAAGCCCGTCGTGATGCCCAGGCGCTCGAACTGGGGGCAACCGTTCGCGTCAAACGGTATGGCCAGGGTACCGTGGCGGCCATCGACGCAATTTCCGTCACGGTGGATTTTGCCGACGGGACCCAACGCTGTTTTCAGCCGGGCTTCGTGCGGCGGTTTGTTCCCCGGGGCACCCGGGCCAAACCGCTGTCTTGAGCCGGGCCCACAGACCGGAGTGGGTTGGCTGAACGGGGCCTGCCGCTTACGCCGTCGCTGGGCGTCCAAACCCTGCCAGTTCTGCGCACCGTGCAAAGCCCCTTCAGCCGTTGCGCGTTTCCCGGCAGGAGGGGTAGTCAGAGCATCCCCAGAACGATTGACCGGCCAGCACGCCCCGCTTGGCGGTGCGCCGCACCATCCGGCTGCCGCATTGAGGACAGGACACTTCGGACCGCACTGCCGGGGTCTCCTGCGATGAGGAAGGGACCGACACCTTGGACGCGGTTTGCGGGAGCGGGCTGCGATCCGCAGTGGTTTCGCGAATGAGTTGCAGCAGTGCGGCGCCATCGATCAGGCGGATATTTCGCCCGCTGGCGAACGCCGTGGCGTCTTGTGTGAAGCGCCCGGACGTCACCACGAAGCCGGCGGACGCCCCGTGCGCGGCCATCACGCCATACAACTCGCGGACCACCGGGACGCCGACCTGGAAGGCTTTCCAATGCTTGCACTGGACGAGGGACATTTCCCCCGCTTTGGTGAGAACCAGATCCACCCCACCATCCGCGCCCTCTTGCGCCCGCTCCTGCACTGCATAGCCGCGCCGCCGGAATCCCTCGCCCACGAGCTTTTCGAAAGCCTGCCAGGACATTCCTTGCAAGGCCTGTGCGCTGGAGCTGGCGGTCCCGCAGTCGTCCAGCAGATGGCGCCGCTCCCGACGCCTCAGGGCGGAAAGCACGGCCCCCATCAGGCACAGAAGCGGCAGCACGAATTGCCCGGCATAAGCCAGACTGCGCCAGAGCGCACCGGTGACCACCTGCCCCACCTCGTGCGACGTTCTCATCGCCGGCATGGGCTGGGATGCCACCGTGTGCAGCGCCCAATAAATCATGGCCGCCAGGCCAAGCCCGACCCACCATGGAAGCCGTGCCACCCAATCCATGAAATCGTCTGCGGCACTTTGTTTTTGACGTCTTCTTGCCATTTCTCCCCTCCTGCATTCCGTCAAGCGGATCAATCGAACATTTTGCAACAAATCGCCGGTCGGAGGCCAGGGGGCCGGGAAATTTGCGGAAGATAGGAGGGAAGGAATCTGCCCGGGCGGAGATAACATGCTGTCGCCTTTCACGCCTGCCCTTCGCCCAGGCCACGCTGCAAAACGGTCATGCCTCCGCCTGCCCATTGCGCCACGCCCGCCCGTCTCAGTGGACACAACGCCTTCCGAAACCCGTGCGCACCGTTCCCTTGAAAACCCAACTGCTGCTGGTGGCTGCGGCGGCGATCCTGCCGCTGGCGGTCGTGTGCGGCATCTCTCTGTCCGCCCTTTTCGAAAGCCAGCGTGCGCAAAACGAGGCTTCGAGCCTCGGTGTCGCACGCGCGCTGGCCACGGCAGTGGAGGGAGAGTTGCGACTGACGATGTCCGCCTTGCAAACGCTGGCCCTGGCCGATCCGCTGGGCACGGCGGATGGCGAGGGCAAAGCCCAGGCCCTTGCACTCAGCCGGGCGGTGCGTGCCTCCCATCCGGAGTGGCGGGGCTTGCTGCTGGCGGACCCTTCAGGGCGGGTGGTGTTCTCCACCGAGACCGACCGCCCCACCAGCGCGAATGTGGTGGAGCGATCCAGCTTTGACGCAACAGTCCAGACCCGACGGCCCGTCGCCGGGTCCATGGCGCGTGGTGCCGGGGGCAATCTGGCCTTTCCGGTCCGCGTTCCGGTGGTACGGGACGGGGTGGTGAAATATGTGCTGACAGCCATCATTCGACCGGAGGCCATTGCCGCCGTGCTGCGTGCACAACGCGTTCCCGAAGGTTGGTACGTGTCCGTCTTCGATGCCAATCTGGCTCGCATCGCCCGCACGGTGGACGACGAAAAATGGCGGGGCTCCGGCCCCAGTGAATCGCTCAAGCCCTTTTTCCAGGCACTGGGCCACGACAAGCAAGAACTCCTGGGCACCAGTACCAATGTCGATGGCGTGCTTGCGAAGACCGTGCTCGCGCGGCTCGACGAAGGGGGCTGGACGCTCGTCCTGGGCACATCGCTGTCGAAGGCAGAAAGCTCCTGGTGGCGCACCGCCGGGGCCTACGTGCTGGGTCTTCTGGCATCGCTGGTTCTCGGGGGCACGGGTGCCTGGTGGATGTCGAAGTCCATCACGATGCCCATGCGCAGCCTGCGAGACGACGCCGATGCCCTGGGCCGGGGCGAATTGCGGCCATCCGGCATGTCGCGCATCATGGAAATCGACGCCGTGGCCCGGGCGCTCGAATCGGCCGCCGTGCAACGCGCCGGCAGCGAGGCAGAGCGGGAGGAGTTGCTGCAGCTCGAAAGCCATGCACGGTCCGCGGCCCAGGCGGCCGAACAGCGGCTGGGGTTGCTGGTCAATGCCAGTGCCGTGCTTTCCGGATCACTGGAGGAGTCGGACACGCTCGACGCGATTGCCCGCCTGGTGGTGCCCGCCATCGGCGATGCCTGCCGGATCGATCTGCTGGATGAGCAAGGGGCCTTGCTGCCAAGGCTGAGCCATTCCAAATGGTCGGAGCACAGCGGCAGGCTTGCCGAACAAGACAGCATGCCGGCCCATTCCGCGGAAACACCGCAAGTGCTGATCACCGCCCTGAAGACCGGCAAGCCCAGCCTGCATCCATCCGGCCAGACCGGCGAAGACGACGGCCGCAGCAAAGACATTTCAGCGCTTGTGCCGGAATTCGAAGCCGTCGCGGCCTGTGTCGTGCCGCTCATTGCGCGTGGGCGCACGATCGGCACCATGGCGGTGCTGCAGGCCGGCCCTAGCCGCATCTTTGGAGCGGAAGACAGCGCACTGATCGGCGAGCTGGCGCAACGCGCAGCCTTGGCGCTGGACAATGCACTGCTCTTGTCGGAGGCGCGAAAGGCGCAGCGCGAAGCCGAATCGGCCAACCGCGCGAAAGATGAATTCCTGGCCATGCTGGGCCATGAACTCCGCAACCCTCTGGCGCCCATCGTGCTGGCCCTTCAGTTGATCGCCCGCCGGGATCCCACGGCGTTTTCCCGGGAACGCAAAATCATCGGCCGCCAAGTCAAGCACCTGTCGCGCCTGGTGGACGATCTGCTCGACATCTCGAGAATCGTGTCGGGAAAGATCACCCTGGCGCTGGAACCGGTGGATCTTCAAGAGGTGGTGGAGCGTGCGCTGGAGCTGACGATGCCCGCCTTGCAGGCACGCAGCTCCATGCCCCAGCTGACCCTGCCGAACGGGCCTGTCCTCGTGCAGGGCGAATTGCTCCGGCTCGTTCAGATCGTCTGCAATCTGCTCAACAACGCCGCGAAATTCAGCCCGCCGGAAACGCCCATCCGAATCGAACTCGCCAGCGAGACGGGCTGGGCCGTGCTCCGCGTCAGCGATGAGGGCGTGGGCATTCCTGCCCACTTGCTCCACCACGTATTCGAGCGGTTCGTGCAGGGCGAGCAAGCCTTGGAGCGCGCGTCCGGAGGGCTCGGCCTGGGACTGGCCATCGCCCGCAGCTTGACGGGCCTGCACTCCGGCACCATCGAGGCGCACAGCGACGGACCGGGCAGAGGAAGCACTTTCACGCTGCGCTTGCCCTTGCTCGGCCAACGACAAGCCACCGATGACCCGCAAGGAGATGCGGGATCGGAGGCGTTGCCCGCACTGCGATTGCTTTTGGTCGATGACAACAACGATGCCGCCGACCTGCTGGCGGAATGGATGCGAATGGAAGGCCATCGGGTACAGGCGACCTACAGTGCCGCCGAGGGTCTGACCCAACTGGCCAAAGCACGGTTCGACGCGGCTATCTTCGACATCGGTCTGCCCGAGATCAGCGGGTACGAACTGGCGCGCCGCGTCCGCTCGCAGCCAGATACCCGGCACCTTCCTTTGACTGCATTGACAGGCTATGGAAGCGATGCCGACCGGCTGCTCGCGCTGGAGGCGGGTTTCGACGACCATTTTTCCAAGCCGGTGGACATGGGCCGGCTGCTGGAGCGCTTGAAAGCGCTGCTGGCCGCCCGCCACGAAAAGGATGCAGCATTGCATCCGCGCCCATGAACCCGGACTGACGGCCCGCCACGATCCGGTCGCGCGCAGCAGCAGCCCTGGCCGCCTACAGGGACAAAGCGTGCTCCGTGGAAGACGGCACGGCGGGTGGTGCCGGGATCATCACCTTGTCAGGCGTCATGGGGGTGGAGCGCACGCGCCGGCCAGTGGCATGGAAGATGGCATTGCACACGGCCGCCGCCACACCCACGATGCCGATCTCGCCCACCCCTTTGGCGCCCAGGCGGCTGACGATGCGGTCATCCTCCTGCACAAAAATCACATCGATCGGCGGAATGTCGGCGTTGGTGGCAACGTGGTATTCCGCATAGTTGTGATTCATGAACCGGCCCAGTGCATGGTCGGTCTGCGTCTCTTCATGCAATGCCTGGCTGATGCCCCAGACCACGCCTCCGGTGATCTGGCTGTGGGCCGTTTTGGCATTCAGAATGCGCCCTGCGGCGATGGCACTGACCACCCGCGTGACACGAACCGTCCCCAGGGTCTCGTCTACCCGCACCTCGCAGAACACGGCGGAATGCGTGGCCCTCACGAACTTCTTTTGCCGGAGCAGGTTCGGAAGCATGAGGTGACGCACCTCGATCATCGAGCGCCCTTGCGACGCCAGGATGTCGGCGAATGCGACGCCCAGGTCCTGCGGCGGGGCGTCCCGGCGACGCATGCGACCCGCCTTGAATTCCACCTCCTTGAGCAGCACCTTGCCGAAGCCCATGCTTCGGCTGCGCCTTGCCAGCGCCCAGAGCAACCGCTGCAACTTCTCGCATGCGCCCTCCACCGCGGCACCGACCGTCGCTACATGCGACGAGCCGCCTTCCACAGGGGCCAACGGCAGGTTGGAGTCGCCCAGGGCGAAGGTCACCTGTTCCAGTGGCAGGCCCATCGCTTCGGCGGCGATCATGGCCATGACCGTGTACGTGCCGGTACCGATGTCGGAGGCCGCACTGCTCACGACCAACCGACCATCCGCATGCATCACCGCGCGGACACGCGCGAACATCTGCATGGCATCCCAGGTACCTGTGGCCATGCCCCAACCAATCAGCTCTCGCCCCTGCTGCATGGAACGCGGCTCCAGGGGGCGCTGCGCCCAACCGAACCGCTCCGCACCTTGCTGGTAGCACGCATGCAGCTCCTTGGTAGAGAAAGGCAAACCCTTCGAGGCATCGCGCTCCGCATAGTTCTTGAGCCGCAAGATCAGCGGATCCATGCGCAGCTGATAGGCCAATTCGTCCATGGCCACTTCCAGTGCGTGGACGCCATGGGCCGCCCCCGGTGCGCGCATGTCCAAGGGGCTGTACTGGTCGAGCGGCACCAGTCGGTACCCGAGGCTGACGTTGTCGCACTGGTATAGCTGACCGGACCAGTTCACCACCACTTCCACATAGTCTTCCAGGCGCGAGGTCTCGGCCACTGCCTCGTGCATGACGGCCTTGAGGGTACCGTCGCGATCAGCGGCGAGCCTGACGCGCTGCCATGTCTCGGGCCGGTGCCCGAACGTGAACATCTGCTGCCGCGTGAGCACCACCCGCACCGAACGCTGCAGGTGCAATGCGGCCATCACTGCCAGGATGAGCTGGTACTGTGGCCGCAGGCCCGACCCGAATGCACCGCCAACGAAGGGGTTGCGAACGGTCACCTCTTCCTGTGAAAGACCGAACACGCGCGACACCACCCATCGGCTGTTCTGCGGGCTCTGGGTCTTGTCGTAGATGGTGAGATGGCCATCGGCACCGCGCAATACGGTGGAGGCATGCATCTCCATGGGATTGTGGTGCTCCACCCCGCTGTAGTACTGGGCGTCGATCTTGACAGGCGCCGCGCCGAACGCTCGCGGTGCGTCACCCCGGGGTTTGGGTGGCGGTGAATAGCCCGCCTTGAGCCTGCTCGGCTCCCGCGCGCGGCGCAAGTTGTGCAGCAGGTGGGTCTCGTGTTTTTCGACCTCGTAGTCCAGTTCTACCAAGGCGGCCGCACAGCGCGCCGCCTCGAAGGACGTGGCTACCACCAGCGCGACCGGCTGGCCGCTGTAGTGGATGCGCGCGTCGTGCAGCGGCTTGAACGGCGAGCCCCCAGGGGCGGTCATGTCCTTGTAGAAAAGATCGAGCGACCGAACCGCGGGGCGGTTCGTGTGTGTGATGACATCGAGCACGCCCTGCACTGCAAGCGCTCGGTCTGTCCGCAGATTCAGGATCCGCCCTTTTGCCACGGTGCTGTTGACGACCACTCCATACACCAGGTCATCGCTGGCATGCTCCGCTGCGTAGCGCGCCTGGCCCATGACCTTGAGGCGGCCATCGATGCGGGAGACGGGCGCGCCCGTCTTCACCAGCCCGGTGCCGGGCTCCGCCATCGGCTGCTGGGAGAGGGCCTTCCCGGCGCCGGTGTCTGTCCGGAAATCATCGTGGGTGCTCATGGCTGAAATTCCTGCACAGGTTCGGTACCCAGCTCTCCGGTGTTGGTCAATTCGCCATCGCGCGCCATCTCGAGCGCACGCACGATGGCACGCCGGGCCAGAACGATCTTGAAACGGTTGTCGCCGGGTCCACCCGGGGCACCATGGCCACGGGCGTCTCGCAGAAGCAAATGCGCAGCCGCGTGGAAAGCCGCGGCTTCCGGACGCTGTCCCTCCAGAAGCTGTTCTGCCTCGGCGTCGCGCCAGGGCTTGTGGGCCACGCCACCCAACGCAATGCGGGCGTTTCGCATCAGCCCGGAAGCGTCCAACTCGAACGCCGCAGCCACCGACACCAGGGCGAAGGCATAGGAGGCCCTGTCACGCAGCTTCAGATAGGTGCTGTGCCGCTGCAGCCCGTTGGCCGGCAACTCGATGTGCACGATGAGTTCATCGCCTGCCAGCGTGTTGTCGCGCTGCGGCGCGTTGCCTGGCAAACGATGGAAATCGGCGAACGCGATGGTCCGCTGCCCGCTCGGCGATTGCACATGTACCACCGCATCGAGCGCGGCAAGCGCCACGCACATGTCCGACGGATGCGTGGCCACGCAATGGTCGCTGGTCCCGAGGATGGCCAGTTGCCGGGCCAGCCCTGCCCGCGCGGGACAACCTGTGCCCGGTTCACGCTTGTTGCAGGGAGTTCCTGTGTCGTAGAAGTAGTGGCACCGTGTGCGCTGCAACAGATTGCCCCCATTGGTCGCCACGTTGCGAATCTGCGGCGATGCGCCCGCCAGGATGGCAGCCGACAGCAAGGGATAGCGCTCCCGCACCAGGGGATGGCGCGCGGTGGCAGCATTCCGTGCCATGGCTCCGAGGCGCAAGCCGCCCTCGGGCCGGGCCTCGATGGCGGCCAGCGGCAGGCGGCTGACATCGATCAGCCGCCGTGGGCGCATGACGTCTTCCTTCATCAGGTCGATCAGGTTGGTTCCCCCCGCAAGAAACTTGGCCTGCGGTGCGGTCTCGCCAATGTCGGGCGCTTGGCCGGGCATCGCCGCCAGCGCAGCGTCGGCAGTGGCGACGGCTTCGTACACGAATGCCCTCATGCCTGGCTCTCTTGCACTGTGAAGGGGGCAGGCGACGACAAACGCATGGCATCGACCCGAATGCCAGCCACCTGAGCGACCGCCTGCACGATCTGCGGATAGGCACCGCAACGGCAGAGGTTACCGCTCATGCGTTCGCGGACATCGTCAGCCGTCTTCGCACCGCCTTCGTTCATCAGACCCACGGCGGAGCACAGCTGCCCTGGCGTGCAATAGCCGCACTGGAATGCGTCATGGTCGATGAAAGCCTGCTGCAAAGGATGCAGCCCGGCACTCGCACGGCCCTCTCCGGCCAGTGCGGGCAGGCCCTCCACCGTGGTGATGTCGGCCCCCTCCTGCATGACCGCGAGCGTGAGGCAAGCGTTGATGCGCTGCCCATCGGCCAGCACGGTACAGGCGCCGCACTGGCCGTGGTCGCAGCCTTTCTTGGTTCCCATGAGTCCCAACCGCTCGCGCAGCAGGTCCAACAGCATGACCCAACTGGGAATTTCGACTTCATGGTCTTGCCCGTTCACGCACAGACGCACGGAATGGACAGAGGCGAGGCCGTCGCCGGGGCTCTCTGTACGAGCTTCTAACGGGGGTGGGCTGGAGTGCATGGCGCTTCTTTCACGGCCGGGTTGGCGGGCCAGTTTGCTGGGCGGGCTGCAGCCAGGTTGTAGGAATTGCGCCTGCATCCACCCCGGCGTGAAATTTCTGCCAAGCTCCGGGAAAACCTCCCTGAACATCGCTCCACCCCATTGCCATTCGCCCCAGATGCCAGTCCCTGATCCCAAGGGTGCTCTCCCCGTGCTGCTTCCCCCACTCCTGCCCTGGCGGGCCGTGGGCACCCTGCAAAGACTGTGTCTGCACAGTCCAGCCGCTTTGGAACCCCAGTCCGTCCCTGAAGCCACTGCCATGGCCGATCAGGGATTGCTTGGCGACCGGCATGCCCAACGGCTTTCGCCACGCCAAGTCCTGCTGGCTGGGACCGATGTGTATCGCGATCTCCAAATGCCATCGCTCACACTGCGCGAAAACCTGCTCATCGATTGGCCTACGGCAGGCCTTCCCTCCGGCTCCCTGTTGAAGATCGGCCCGGAAGTGGTGCTGTGGATCACCTTTCAGTGCGAGCCCTGCGCCCGCCTGGAGCAGCGCAAGCCAGGCGTCGTCAAGGCTTTGAAGGGCCGCCGCGGCGCGCTGGCGCGGGTGTTGCAAGGCGGCGTGCTGCGGGTAGGCGATGCGATCTGCCAGGGACCTGCACCGATTCCCCCCATGAGCAACGATTGGAAGGACCGCATCGCCCACATCGTGCGACGCATACCGGCTGGAAAGCGCATCGGGTATCGGCAGTTGGCTGAACTCGCTGGCGTCGCCAAGGGATACTGCCGAGCATTCCCGCGGGTGTTGGGCCAGTTATGCCCTGATGTGGCAGAGCGTGCTCAAGCAGGCAGCGTGGCGATGCATGCAGAGCAGCGCTGGGAGGGCACCGAACTCTTCGATGTACACGCATACCTGGCTGCGCAGGCCACGCACCATGCGACGGGTGGGCAGCCCGTTACATGGGCCGTTTCAAAGCTTGCAGAAAAAATTCGTTGAATCCCCGTACAGACCGTACTGCGGCGTGCCGGCATGCGCCTGACGCCGAGGGGACGATCCACCCTTCACTGGCGGTCAGCCGCCCATGGCGGCAACCAGTGAACGGGGCCGCATATCCATCCAGTGGGCCTCGATGTACGCACGGCAAGCGGTTCTTTCGGAAGCAGGCAAGGCCACCTCCCAGCCAGCGGGCACATCGAGAAACGCGGGCCATAGCGAGTGTTGGCCTTCAGGATTGGTCAGCACCAGAAAGTGGCCGTTTTCGTCGTCGAATGGGTTGCTCATGTCAGATCTCCTTGAAGGTCATGCAAATTCCGCGATGGCGGAGGATGTTTCACGCAGTGCCGCCAGGGCCGATGCGATCTCGGTCAGCGCGTGGTGGCGCGCGAAATCCAGTCGCAGCGCTCGGGCGCGCTGCCGGTAGGAAGGGTTGTCCAGCAGCTTGCGCACTGCATCGCCGATCTGTCGCGCGCTGGGCTGCCCGGTGGCCAGGTTGATGCCGGCGCCTGACCAGGCGACGCGCGCGGCAATTTCCGGCTTCTCTTCGGTCGCGCCCGCCACGGCCAGCGGCACGCCCAGGCTGAGCGCGTGGTTGACCGATCCATATCCACCATTGGTGACCATGGCATGCACCTTGGGCAACAGACGGTCATAGGGCAGAAATGGCACCACACGGGCGTTGGCGGGAAGCATCGCTGCGCTGAGGCCCGGGGGCACCGGTCCGCCCGTGGTGGCAATCACCTGGATGTCATCGAACCTGGCCAGCGCCTGCACGGTGGGCCCGATCAACTGCGCAGGGTTCTGATTGGCCAGCGTGCCCTGCGTGACCAACACGACGGACCGGCCGTCATCCAGTTCTGGCCACCAGTCGGGTGGGTTGAAGTCGGCACGTGACGGTGCCAGCAGTGGCCCCACGAACCGGACGGAGCCAGGCAGGTCGCTGCGCGGATACTCGAAAGATGCCGACGTCAGTTGGAGGTACAGATCCGGCAGCGTCACCATCGCATCGATGAAAAAGCGAGGCAGTGCCTGCGCCCCCAAGCGTGCCAGTTCGCCATTGAAATGGCGTTGCACGTCGCCGAACATGGCCTGCTGAAGATTGCGGTTCATGGCTTGGTTGCGAATGCGACCTTCGGCCGTGGACGAAGGCGGTAGCGCCGTGCCAAAAAAGGCAGTGTCCTGGCTGGACAACGCCAGCGCCGAAATGCCGATGGCAACGATGGCGGGCCGCTCCTCCCTCGGTCCCAGCAGCAGCGGAAACGTGCCGCAAAACATCGTGTCCACCAAAATGGCATCGGCATCGAAATGCGCCAGGATGCGCCGCAACCCCGCCAACTGGGGTGCCATCGCGTCGGCGAAGAAGTGCTTCAGTCCAAAGCACAGTTGCGCATGGGCGGAGGGCTGTTGCAGACGTTGCGGAAACCGCCGGTCCAGCTCCTGGTGCTCGAAATCAATCGACGGATCGAATGCGGTAAAGGACGCGCCAGTGGCCAAGGCCTGTTCCCTGAAGTGGCCGGCAGTGTGCACCTGCACCTCGTGTCCCTGGCGCACCAGATGCTGGGCGATGGCCAGCATGGGCAACACATGTCCCGGCAAGGCGGTCGCTGCAATGAGATAACGTGCCATGGTTTCCTCCTTCGTTCATGAAATGCTGGTTTCCAGGGCACGGTGTGCCTTGGCGTCGATACCCAGATCGACGAAATAGCGGTGCAGCAGATCGCGACTCACCGGCCGGATCGCCGCGCCGATGGATTCGAGCTGCGCGTGCGTCGCCGCGCCGCACACCTTCGGTGGCGTGGCCGATGCGTCGTAGCGGTCCAGGATCGCCAGCACGGCAGCCAAATCGCGGTCCTGGCCCTCTGCCAGCCGCACATGGGCACGCCGCAGCCAGGACTCCAGCGCCAACGGTTCCAGGTGCAGGCCGAGACGCTCGAACACCGGAGGAATGTCCCGCACCCGCAGCGGCGCCGGACTCATCAGGTGATACACCTGCCCCCAGGAAGATGCCCGGGCAGCCAGACCCAGGATGGCCCGCGCCACATCGTCCACCGGGGTCATGTTCAGAGGCAAGTCCATGTCGGGGATGGACTGCAGGTCCGCATACAGGTGTGCCACCCGCCAGATCAGGTCAGCGGCATTGCAAATCGCGTGATCGTGGTCACCGGTCACGGCACCGAGCCGGTAGATGGCCACCGGCATTCCCCGCGCCTGCGCTTCCCGGGCCAATGCGTCGGCGACCCACTTGCTCTGGCTGTAGCCGTCCACCAGGCCGTTCCAGGAAGGCAGCGCCGAACGCTCCGTGACCGTGCCACCGTCTTCGTTCTGGCCAATCACGGCCAGCGTCGAGACGTAATGCAGGGTCTTGGGCCGCCCTTCCGAAGTCCATTCGAGCAACGTGACCACGCTGTCCACATTGGGGCCCTTCAGGCTGGCATACGGATGCAGAAAGTCCACTTGCGCGGCACAGTGGTAAATGGCGTCGCAGCCATCGCGGACCTGTTGCACGGCGGCGTCATCCAACCCCAGCCGCGGTGCACCCAGATCGCCGGTGACCACCTGGATTCGCGCATCGTCCCAGAGGGCGCCCAGTTGCCGCTCGGCCATGGTGCGCTGCAAGCGCTGCCGCCCCTGCGCCTCGTCGGCAGCCCGGACATGGCAGACCACGCAAGCCGAGGTGTCACGCAACAGCGCAGCCAGCAGATGGCTTCCAACGAATCCGCTGGCCCCGGTGAGAAAAACGCGCGCCGGCACCAGGCTGGGTGCGGCGGCCTGGCCCTGGATGTGCTCCGGCAAATGGATCTCGCGCGCCAGATCCAGGGCTGCGCCGTCATCGCCGGCCTGGTCGATCCATTGGGCCAATTGCGCGATCGACGGGCGGTTGTAAACCTCGGCATGCGGGAAATCAGGGTGGATCTGGTCCCGGATCCGCATACCCAGTTGGATCGCCATCAGCGAATGACCACCGATTTCGAAGAAGTTGTCATGAATACCCACCCGCGGCAAATGCAGGATCTCAGCCCACAGCGCGGCCAAAGCGATTCCGTGTCGGTGCGTGGCGCGGCGTAGGGCTGGTCGCCTGGCGCCTGAGGCACGGGCAGTGCCTTCCGGTCGAGCTTGCCACTCGAGTTGAGCGGCAATACCGCCAGTTGAACGAAAACCGAAGGCACCATGTACTCGGGCAGCGACAGCGCCAGATGGCTGCGCAGGTCGCCGGGGGCAAGCTCGCCCTCACCAGCGGCCACCACATAGGCCACCAAGCGCTTTTCGCCTTCCACGTCTTCGCGGGCAATCACGGCTGCTCGCGCCACCAGAGGGTGCTTCAGCAATGCCGACTCGATCTCTCCCGGCTCGATGCGCAGGCCGCGGATCTTCACCTGCTGGTCGGCACGGCCCAGGAAGTCCAGGCTGCCATCGGCACGCCAGCGCGCCAGATCACCCGTGCGGTACATGCGGCTGCCCGGCCCGCCATGCGGATTGGCCACGAAGCGCTCAGCGCTCAGCGCCGGGCGCCCCAGGTAGCCCCGTGCCAGGCCAGCACCTGCGACGTACAACTCGCCGGCCACGCCCGCGGGCACCGGCTGGAGGTTTCCGTCCAGCACATACATGTGCGTATTGCAGATCGGTTGTCCGATCGATGGCACGGTCCCGGCCTGCATGGGCTCGCTCAGGCTCGCGCAGATCGTGATCTCCGTCGGGCCGTAGGCATTGATCATGCGGCGACCTGGCGACCACTGCGCGGCGAGCGCGGGAGGACACACATCGCCGCCGACCACCAGCGTTCGAAGCGCTGGGAATTCGCCGGACGGCACCGAGGCCAGCGCGGCAGGTGGAATCAGGGCATGGCTGATCGATTGGCGAACCAACCCCTGCGCCAGATCCTGCCCCAGCCATGGCGCAGGCCCGGGCACCACCAGCGCCGCACCGACGTGAAAGGCCATCAGCAGGTCCATCACCGAAGCATCGAAACCACTGGAGGAAAACTGCAGCACGCGGGAATCCGGGCCGATCTCCATCCGCTCCGCCATGGAAGCGGCCAGGCTGTGAAGGCCTGCATGCGGCACCACGACGCCCTTCGGTGTCCCGGTGGAGCCCGACGTGTAGATGAGGTATGCCGCCTCCTGTGCGTGGGGGCCATCCTGGTGTCGCGCTCCGCCCGAACCGCCTGGACGGCTGTCCGACTGGATCGCCAGGGCCGCAACCGTCAGGTCGCTGTCAAGCGCCATGCAATGGGCCACCTCGCTCAGCCTCGGCAGCAGCGCTTCGTGCGTAAGGACGGCGGTGGGAGCGGCCTCTTGGAAGACCAACGCACTGCGTCCTGCCAGATGGTTCGGATCGAGGGGCAGGTAAGCCGCCCCAGCCTTGACGATGGCCAGGTGCGCCACGACCAGATCGAGCGAGCGCGGCAGCACCGTCGCGACGATGGCCCCCGCAGCCACGCCCCGTGCCTGCAGCAGGTGGGCCAGGCGGTTGGCCCGTGTGTCGAGCTCGCCATAGCTGACCGTGGTGTCATCCAGAACCACCGCAGGTGCGTGCGGACGCCGGCTGACGTGGCCCTCCACCATGGAGGCAATAGTCTTGGTGGCCAAAGGTCGTTCGGAGCCGCTCCACTCCCGCAGCAAGCGGCGGCGCTCCTCGGGATGCAGGATGTCGATGCGGCCCAGCGCCTCGTCCGGTGTGTCGCACGCCTGTTCCAGCCAGTGCGCCAGCCGGGCCGCCAGAGACTCCACCGTGGTCCTGTCGAACAGATCGGTGCTGTATTGAATGCCGCCGGAGATCCCGCCCGGAAGGCCATCGTGACGGCGTTGCTCCGTCAGGATGAAAGACAGGTCGAATTTGGCGGTGTCGACGGCCACAGGCTGCGGCGTGATCGACAGCCCCGGAAGGCTGAATGACAGCCGGCTACTGTTCTGAAATCCCAGCATGACCTGAAACAGCGGCAGATTGGACCGCGAGCGCCCCGGCCGCAGCAGTTCCACCAGGCGGTCGTAAGGAAAATCCTGGTTCGCGTAGGCCGCCAGATTGGTGGCGCGCACACGCGCAATCAGTTCGCGAAACCCGGGCTGGCCCGACATATCGGTACGCAAAACGAGCGTGTTCACGAAACAGCCGATCAGCCCATCGAGGGCATGATCGCTGCGCCCCGCGACCGGGCTGCCGATCACGATGTCGTCGCCCGCCCCCAGGCGGCTCAGCAACCCGGCCAGGGCAGCCTGCAGCACCATGAATAGGCTGGCTTGCCCATCTCGGGCCAACTGCAGCATGCGTTCATGGACCGCAGCCGGTATGTGCAGTGGGACCACGTCGCCACGGTGGCTGGGCACCAGGGGGCGCGGACGGTCCACAGGCAATGCCATTTGCTCAGGCAGGTCGCGCAACGCGTCATGCCAGAACCCGCGCTGCCAGCCGGCCAGGCTGTCGGGATCGTCTTCGCTGCCCAGCATTGCCTGCTGCCACAGCGCATAGTCGGCGTACTGGAGCGGCAGCGGCTCCCAATCCGGAGTCTGGCCGCTGCAACGCGCGGCGTAGGCCACGCTCAGGTCCCGCGCCAATGGCAGCAGCGAAGCACCATCGCCTGCGATGTGGTGGGTGAGCAGCAACAGCACATGCTCGTCCTCGGCCAGCCGGAACAGCGAGACCCGCAAAGGCATCGAATGGCACAGGTCGAAGGCGTGGCAGGCCGCCGCGTGCAACTGCGCAGTCAAATCGTCTTCGCAGGCCTCCGCCTCGATCACGGGTGGGTGGGCTTCGGCACCATCGAGGATCTGCTGGTATGGCAGTCCCGCCTCATGCGGGTAGATCGTGCGCAAACTCTCATGGCGCTGCACCAGATCACCCAGGGCGACGTGCAGCGCCACGCGATCGAGCAGGCCGGACAGGCGCAACGCCAGGGGCATGTTGTAGGCCGGATTGGCGCCGTCCAGCTGGTTCATGAGCCATAAGCGACGTTGTGCGGACGACAGCGGAATCCGCTCCGGGCGGGGCATCGGTGCCAGGCGCGGCCGCGCTACCGCCTCCTGGTCCAGCCGCTCCGCCAGCCCCGCAATGGTGGAGACCTGGAACAGGGTGTCCAGGGGAAGATCGATCATGAACTGCTGCCGGATCATCGAGATCAACTGCACGATCATCAGAGAATGCCCGCCCAACTCGAAGAAGTTGTCGTGAATGCCGACACGGGGCAAATGCAGTGTCTCGGCCCACAGGTCCGCAAGTGCCTTTTCCGTTGGTGTGCGCGGTGCCGCATAGGCAACGGCGCTCTGCACTTCGGGTGCAGGCAGAGCCTTTCGGTCGAGCTTGCCACTCGGACCGAGCGGCAAGGCCGCCAGTTGAACGAAGGCCGAAGGCACCATGTACTCAGGCAGAGACAGCGCCAGATGGCTGCGCAGCTCACCGGGGGCAAGCTCGCCTTCACCGGCGGACACCACATAGGCCACCAGGCGCTTTTCGCCTGCCACATCCTCACGGGCAATCACCGTCGCCTGCGCGACCAAAGGGTGCTGCAGCAATGCCGACTCGATCTCTCCCGGTTCGATGCGCAGGCCGCGGATCTTCACCTGATGGTCGGCTCGGCCCAGGAAGTCCAGGCTGCCGTCAGCGCGCCAGCGCGCCAGATCGCCCGTGCGGTACATGCGGCTGCCCAGCCCGCCATGAGGATTGGCCACGAAGCGCTCTGCGCTCAGCACCGGGCGACCCAGGTAGCCTCGCGCCAGGCCCGTTCCCGCGATGTACAACTCGCCCGTCATCCCCACGGGCACGGGCTGCAGGCCACTGTCCAGCACCACCATTTGCGTGTTCCAGATGGGGCGGCCAATGGGCACGCCCTCCGCCCCCGGCTCCACTAGCACTAGCGGCGTGCTTGGGCAGGCCCATGCGGTCACATCGACAGCCGCCTCCGTAGGGCCGTACAAGTTGTGCAGTTCGCACCCCAACTGCTGGTGAAATTTGCGCGCCAGCGCAGACGACAGCGCCTCGCCGCTGCAAATCACTCGCCGAAGGCTGGAACAGGCGGAGGCGGCCGGATCCAGCAGGAAGACCTCCAGCATCGAGGGCACGAAATGCAAGGTGGTGATGCCTTCGCGAACGATGAGCTCGGCCAAGTACGCTGCATCCTTATGCCCACCCGGCTTGGCAAGCACCAGCGTGGCGCCGTCGATCAGGGGCCAGAAGAATTCCCACACCGAAACATCGAAGCTGGAGGGGGTCTTCTGCAACACGCGGTCATCGGCTTGCAGGCCATACTGGTCCTGCATCCACCGGAGCCGGTTGACGATGGCGCGGTGCGAGACGGCGACCCCTTTCGGATTTCCGGTCGATCCAGACGTGTAGATTACATAGGCCGGCTGCGCGGTATCGAGCGTTCTCAGCGGCTCGGGACGGGTCTCGGGATGGCTGCCCAGTTCGTCGATGGTTTCCGGGCCGTCGAGCAGCACGAACGACACCGGCGCGGGCAATGTCTGCGCCAGCGCCTGCGTAGTGACTAGGCATACCGGCCGGGCATCGCCGAGCATGTAGGCAATGCGATCTGCTGGAAAATCCGGATCGACCGGCAAGTAGGCCGCCCCGGTTTTCAGAATGGCCAGCAAAGCGACCATGAGATCCAGCGACCGCGGCACGGCGATCGCCACAACGCGCTCCGGCCCCGCACCACGCGCACGCAGCAGGTGCGCCAGCCGATTCGCCCTTTGGTCCAGTTCACCACGGCTCAGCGCCTGGTCCTCGAACCGCAAGGCAATGGCTTGGGGATCGGCCAGCAAGCCGGCTTCGATGCAGGTGGAAAGGTGAGTGTCGGGCACCGCGTGCTCGGTATCGTTCCAGCCCACCAGCACCTGTTGGCGCTCCTGGACGCCCAGCAGTTCGATGCAGCCGATGGCCTGATCCGGCCGCTCGATCACTGCCGCCATGAGCGTCAGCAGCCGCCGCTGGTGCTCGGCCAACGTCTGTGCGGTGTACAGCGCGGGATTCGCATCGAAATCGATCTGCAGATCTTGGCCGTTGCCGCGCTCGTAAAGAAAGATACCCAGATCCTCTGCCGTTCCATTGGAAAGATTGCGTGGTTTGGCCGCGTGCCCCGCAAAACGGAAGTCGTAGTCGAAAGGCTCCACATTGACGACTGTCGTGAAGAGTTGTCGATGATTCAGCAGAAGATTCAAATCACCGCGCAGGGTCTCGTACCGGTAGCACTGGTGTCGCAGGATCTGGCGCATCTGCCGCCCCACTTCGCGAACGAGTTCATGGAATTGCAGGTCAGGGCGCATCGACAGGCGCAGTGGCAATGCATTCGCCACCATGGCAGGCACCCGCCGCATGCGCTCGTTGTGCCGCGCAGTGACCGGGATGCCGATCACCATGTCTTCCACCCCCGTCGCGCGGTAGAGGTAAGCGGCTGTCGTGGCGATCAGGATCTGAGGCAGCGTGCTTCCCCAGGCCTGACCGATGGCCTGCAGCGCTTGAACGCTGGCAGCCGGCAGGTGCACGGTCTGGCGCAGGAGGCCGCCGATGTTCACCGACTGGCGCGACGCCAGGGTCAAAGGTTCCGGCACGTCAGCAAAGCGCTCCATCCAGTATTGGCGGTCTCTCGGAAACCGACCGGATTCACGGTAGGCGCGCTCCTCTTCGGCCAACTGTGCCATCGGCGCAAGTCGCGAAGCTTCAGGAACGACGCTCCCCTGCGCCAGCGCCGTATAGAGATCCGCAATGCGCCGTGCCACCAGGCCACCACCGAAACCATCCAGCAAGATATGGTGGCTGCGCTGATAGCAAACATGCTTTCCTGGTGCGAGCCGGATGAGCGCGCAGAGCCAAAGCTGCCCTGATGCCAGTTCCGCCCGATGGCTGAAATCGGCCTGCATCCAAGCCTGCGCCGCAGCCATCGGGTCGGCCTCGCCACTGAAATCGAGGAAAGGAAGGTCCCCAGTGAAGGTCGGTGCAAGCACCTGCCTCGGGCCTTGCCCCGCATCGACGAAGTGGAGCCGCGTGGCCTCGGCTTCGTGGGTGACTCGGCGCACAGCCTCGGCGAACAGTGCGGGATCGATGTCTCCCTCGATGTCGATGGCCTCGGCCAAGTTGAAGTTGGTGTCTGCCGAAGCGAACTGAGCCCCCAGCCACATGGCCATCTGGCCTGCCATGAGTTGGATGGAACCACCGGATTGATCGACCGTGCTCATGCAATTCTCCCTGTCGTATGGACGAAATTCAACATCCGCACCTGTACGGGCACGGACGTATGTCGCTCTTGAAATCGGTACTGGCAGGCTCGGACGAGCCTGGGACAGATCTGCCCGGCCAGGAATGGCAGGGTATGGAAGTGCAGGCATCGCACGGCCTTGGAGGCCGCGCCTGCGCACTCAGTCGACGGTAGAGATCACGGGGAGAAAGATCTTCACCGTTGCTTCTGAAACCGGATGAATGCCCAGGCCATCCGGCCTGTGCCCTGCCGCATGACGGAGCAGTGGCGCATTGCAGAGGCGTGGCGCAGAAGGCATCCGCGCAGCAAATGCACCGAAGTAACGAAAGCGTTTGCGCGCATGGAGGCGCTGGTAGGCGGTACAAGGACAAGCCCTGCCCGGGCCCGCTGGTGGGAATACCCTTTGGTGCTCGGCGTCGCTTGCTTCGGCACACGCCCGCAGGCGCAGGCCGAGCCCCTCAGCAACTTGGAGGCGCATGCAATGACACGCCTTCCAAATCACACCCGTGCGCGGCGTGCGCCCTCCCCATTGATTCAATGACATGAATCCCTCTCTTCCCTAACCATTACGGCTGTTTATTCTGAGCCGACACATTTATTTTCAAAAAGTCTATTAGGGAAGCGCTCTCGCAATACAAGGGTTTACCCTTATTATTCAAACAATGAATAAAACACTCAGCAGCAATTCCACAAAAAATAATTACCAATAGAAAAAGATGATGAGCAATCACCATTCGTTTGGTCACCCCGAACCTGAACATAGTCCATCAGCGCTCCCAAGAAGTAGGCAGATTCCCTTCTGCGCGCAATCAATGCTTCAAAACCCAAAGTATTTTTTACATGCAGTATCGATAAATATTTGAGATCCTTGATTTACATACCTACAAAGACTTTTTTATCAACAACTAGAGGAAAACTTTTCATAATCCCTCAACAGAAGTAAATTACTGAAGAAGCTGATTTATTCACCTCTTGGCACTTTGATAGAAATAGGAAACTTGCCCAGCCAGATCGACAAAAGCACTTCGGCCAACAATGAGGCAACGTCGCCTCGCCATCTCGGCTTCGGCCGACAGATCGCCCAGATGCGTCTGGCATGCCCGCCAAAGCGTGACCTCCTAGCGTCGGGAATCAGAACGAGCGCTGTCGCCGCAACACCTGACCGGCATGCGCATTGACGGTATGGCCATGTGCACATGCCAATTGGCCATTGATGAACACTGCATCGATGCCTGCGCTGGGAGCGGTGGGCTGTTCGAACGTGGCACGGTCCGCGATGCACGTCTCATCGAACACCACGATGTCCGCCGCATGGTCCTGGGCGACCAACCCCCGGTCGCGCAGCCCGAAGCGGCGCGCGCTCAACCCGGTCATCTTGTGCACCGCCGTTTCGAGGGAGAACAGGCGCTGGTCGCGCGCGTAATGCCCCAGAACCCGGGGGAATGTTCCCCACAGACGAGGATGCGGCACCGCATCGTGGGCCAGTCCGTCCGAGCCGACCATCGTCAAAGGGTGTCCGAGGATGCGGCGCACATCGTCTTCATGCATGGCAAAGTACACCGCGCCGGCGGGAGACAAAGGCTCCACCAAGGATTCGGGAGAACAGCCCCGTTCACGCGCCAGTGCAAACAGCGATTTCCCAGCCGCCGATGGGTCGCCAACAGACCAAGTCACCAAGACCTCTCGGGACTGCCCGACGCGGCTGGCCAGCAGCATGGTGGACGAAGCGTTGTAGGGATAGCAGTCCATGCAAACGGGCTGCGACAGCGCGGCAGTGTCCACCATGGCCAAGGTGTTCACCGAGCGCCCATGGTTGCGTTGGCCAATCAACTTGTGATGCGACAGCACAGTGCTCACCCCCAGCGCCTGGCCAATGTGCAAGGCTTCGCGCAATGCATCATCAATGGCATCGGCCTCGTCGCGAATATGCATCGTGATCAGGCCCTGCGCCGCCGAAAGCGGGGCGCCCACCGCAATCACCTCTTCTGCCGTGGCGGCCCGGGCGGGAGGGTAGTAGAGCCCGGTGGACAGGCCGAAAGCGCCCGAATCCAATGCGTCAGCCAGATCCCTGGCCATGCGCTCAGCTTCGGGCGCGGTGGCCGGTCGGCGCAGGTCCGGCACGTGGCGCACCCGCAAAGTGGAGTGCCCCACCAGGCATGCCGCGTTCAGCGCCGGCCCCGCGGCCTCCAGTGCATCGAGGTAGTCACCGAACCGGTCATACCGCCAGTCGTCCGCGCCAAGCAGGTCCAGTGGTGCTGGCGGTGTCTCATTGCTCAGAAGCGGCGCCAGGCTGATCCCGCAATTTCCGGTGACCACTGTGGTCACGCCTTGCGTGAGCTTGGGATGGGGACCGGCCGGTGATGTGAGCAACAACCGATCATCATGGGTATGGACGTCGATGAAGCCTGGGCACACGATGCGCCCGACAGCGTCGTGGCGTTGGCGGGCAGGCTGCGCTGAGAGGTCGCCCACGGCGAGAATGCGCCCGCCTGCAATGCCGACGTCGGCCTGCCGACGAGCCGCTCCGCTGCCGTCCACGACGGTGCCTCCGAAAATGAGGAGATCCAACATGGCCTGCCTCACCCCACCTGGGCACCAGAGCGCTTGACGACGTCTGCCCACATTGGTGATTCCTTTCGCGCCCGCTCGATCAGGCGCTCTGGAGGACCAGGCGTCAGTTCGAAGCCGAGGGCCGCGTATTTCTCTTGCACGGGGGGCAGGCGAAGAGCGTCATTGAGGGCCTTGTTGAGCTGGGCGGCAATCGCGCTGGGCGTGCCAGGCGGGGCGACGATGCCACCCCAGCCTACGGTCTCGTAACCCTGCACGCCGGCCTCTGCCACGGTGGGCAACTGCGGCAGTTGCGGACTGCGCGCGGCGCCTGTCACGGCCAGCACGCGCACCCGGCCCGACTGGATGTGCGGAAGAATGGAGCTGAGGTTGTCGAACATCAGGTCCACCACGCCGCCCATCAGGTCAGTGATGGCCTGCGGGCTGCCCTTGTAGGGGATGTGCGTCATCGACACCTGGGTCGATGCCTTGAACAACTCGCCGCTCAGGTGCCCCGTGGTACCGCTGTCGCCCGAAGCCACCGTCAACTCCCCGGGCTTGGCGCGCGCAAGCGCGATGAGGTCCTTCACGCTCTGCACGGGCAGGTCTTTGCGCACCACCAGCGCGTTCTGCACGAAGCCGATCAAACCGATGGAAACCAGAGCGTCAGGGTCGTAAGGAAGCTTGGAATACAGGGCCTTGTTGATGGCCAGGGTGCCCACGTTGGCATAGCCCAGCGTATAGCCGTCTGCAGGGGCACGAAACACGTCGGCCATGCCGATGTTGCCGCTGGCACCGGGCTTGTTGTCCACCACGAAGGGCTGGCCCAGTGCTTTGGGCAACTCGTTCGTCAGGATGCGGCAGACGGCATCCGGAGAACCGCCTGCGGCCGATGGCACGACCAGGCGAATGGGATGATCGGGATACCCTGGCGCCGCCCGGGTCGAATCCGGCAACAGTGCGACGGAGGGGGTGAGAGAGACCGTCTGCAGCCAGCGGCGGCGCGACAGGGATGCGGGGCGGAGCGGAGCGTTCATCGGTGCATTCCTTCAGTTCGTTGGATTCAACCGCATGAATGCTAGAAATCGATCTGGCTTGGCACAAACCATGTTTGCTGGGGATACCATGTCTTTTTCTCATGCACTATTGCGGTGATCTTTGACCCCTTCCCGGTGCATCTTGCTGCCGGCATGTGCATTGCTCATGGTTTCCCTTCATGTACCGTGCTCCATCCACCATGTCCCTGCTATGCCTGGAGGCCAGCGCGCGCCTCGGCTCGTTCACTGCCGCAGCCCAGGAATTGCACCTCACCCAGGGCGCGGTGAGCCGGCAGATACAGGCCTTGGAATCACGGCTTGACGTGCGTCTGTTCGTTCGGCGGCGCGAATCGCTGATCACCACCGATGCCGGACGCTACTACCTCGAGGAGATCGCGCCATTGCTTCAGCGCCTGGAGCGGGCGACGGTCAATGTGATGGCGTTCAAAGGGCGCGGCGGCGGGTTGGCTTTGTCGGTGGGCGCTTCGATCGGTGCGTATTGGCTCATCCCCCGTCTGCCTGCATTCACCCGGGCGCATGGAGAAATTGCGCTGAGCTTGAGCACACGCGTGGGCCCCACCGACTTCAAGACTGGCACCATCGATGCTTCCCTGGAATTCGGCGATGGCCAGCGCGCCGGCCTGTGCTGCGACTTCGTGGCGGCACTGGACCTCGCACCCTATGCCGCCCCCGCCTGGGTGGCGCGCCACGGCGCGCAGATCGGGGCAGCAACGCCCGGTTCGGGGCTGCTGCATCACCACACACTGCCGGATGCGTGGGAGCAGTGGTTTCTGGCAGAGCAAATCGACGCTGACCCCGGCCGCGCCGGCCCCCGCTTTGAGATCATGTCCATGGCACTGAATGCCGCTGTGGCGGGCCTGGGCGTGGTCTTGCTGCCGGACTACATGGCCGACGACATGGTGCAGGCCACGCGGCTTGTGCGCCTGTCTTCGCGCACATGGCGCAGCCCCAAGGGCTACTATCTGGTTTATCCGGAAGAGTCGGTGCAATCACCGACCCTGCAGACCTTTAGGAGCTGGCTGCTGGATTCAGCGCAGCAGCGTTGATGGGAAGCCCCCAGCCAGCGCGCTCACTCTGCTGCCGCGAATGGGCTCGGCAAGCCCAACCCCTCTGTCACCCCTTCGGACAAGGATCAGGGCATTCCGCAGAAGACGACATGGCCTCGCCCGGACTTCCTACAAGGCGCGACTGACAACCCAAGGAAGCTCTGGACTTCATCAAACGGAGTCTTCAGATGCGAAAAATGATTCTCATGGCTGTCGCTGGCTATCTCTGGAAAAAATACCAGTCTCGCAAGACGACAGGTAGCACAAACACCCCATCACGCGGTTAAGCAGGGCGGTCCATTCTGCCGTAGCTCCATGGGTTCCTGCTGGGCTTAGGCTTCAGTTGTGATCGCTCCCAACACCGCTTTCAGATAGGCGGCGGTGCGAGACTCTGCGCAGCGTGCCACCTCCGCCGGAGTCCCGCTCGCCACGATGCGCCCGCCCTGGGCCCCTGCCCCCGGACCGATGTCGATCACCCAATCGCTGGAGGCGACGAAATGCATGTCGTGCTCAACCACTACCACCGTGTTGCCTGACTGCACGAGAACATCCAACTGGGACAGCAGGCGGTCCACATCGGCCGGATGCAAACCGGTGGTCGGCTCGTCCAGCACATACAGCGTGTGCCCGCGTTGCGTGCGCTGCAATTCGGTGGCGAGCTTGATGCGTTGTGCTTCGCCACCCGACAGTTCCGTGGCGGGCTGGCCAAGGCGCAGGTAGCCGAGACCGATGTCGCGCAGGACTTGCAAAGACCGGAACACACTAGGTTCGTCCACGAAGGTTTCGCATGCTGCGTCCACGGTAAGTGCCAGCACGTCTGCAATCGACAGTCCGTTCCAGGTAATGGCCAATGTCTGGGGGTTATAGCGTGTTCCGTGACAAGTGGGGCAAGGCGCATAGACACTGGGCAGAAAGAGCAACTCCACGCTGACGAAGCCTTCGCCCTCGCAGGTGGGACACCGCCCTTTCGCAACATTGAACGAAAAACGACCTGCGTCGTACCGTTTCTTTAGTGCAGCAGGTGTGGCCGCAAACAACTTTCGCACGGCATCGAAAAGGCCCGTGTAAGTGGCCAAATTGGAGCGGGGTGTACGTCCAATGGGTTTCTGATCCACCCGCACCAGCCTGCGCACCTGATCGGTTGCACCACCCAGTCGGCCCACGGTGGGAATGGCCCCACTCAGCTCAAGAGTAGCACCCGGATCATCATCGCCGGCAGCCGTATCGGGCGGCCCCTCCGGCATGCCACCGCCCTCGGGCGCCGGCATGGGCTGCCCCAGATGGGCGCTGACCAGTTCCAGGAGCGCTTGGCTGACCAGACTCGACTTGCCTGACCCTGAAACACCGGTTACGGCAGTCAGGCAGCCGATGGGGAAAGCCGCATCCACCCCACGCAAATTGTGGCGATGCACACCCTCCAATGTCAGCCAGGCTTGCGGTGTTCGCTGGACGCGGCGATCACGTGCAACGTCTGCGAACAGATACCGGCGTGTCTGGGATTGCAGCACGCCGGCCAATCCTTGCGGCGGGCCACTGTAGAGCACCTGGCCTCCCTGTTCTCCGGCGTCCGGCCCCACATCCACCAGCCAGTCGGCACGGCGCATGGTGGCGATGTCGTGTTCCACCACGAAGATGGAGTTGCCGGCGGCTTTCAGACGCTCCAGCGCCGTGAGCAACGATTCGCTGTCGGCGGGATGCAGGCCGGCAGAAGGCTCGTCCAGCACGTAAACGACCCCGAAGAGTTGCGATGCGAGCTGGGTCGCCAAGCGCAACCGCTGCAACTCGCCAGGCGACAGGGTGGGGGTGGCGCGGTCGAGCGACAGATAGCCCAGTCCGAGGTCCGTCAACGCCCGAACACGGCCCAGTAGCTCCTGCGCAATGCGCTGAGCGGCCAATTGCTTTTCCGCCGACAGGTTGGGCGTACGGCGGATGTCGGGCGCGCCCGCGTGGCCCGACGCTCCTGCCGCTTCGCGCGTTGCGGCCGCACGCATGCGAGCCGCTTTCGACAAACTGGCGCCCGCAGTTTTCGAGGGCCCAATGAATGGCACACCCTCGGCCACCGGGCCAAGTACATCGGCCAATGCGGACAGGGACAGGTGCGTGAGGTCGCCGATGTCCAGCCCGCAAAAAGTGACGGACAAGGCCTCCGGCTTGAGACGTTTTCCATGGCACACGGGACAGGGCGTGCCCACCATGAACTGGGCCACCTTGCGCTTCATCATGGCGCTCTGGCTGGTGGCGAAAGTCTGCATCACGTAGCGGCGAGCGCCGGTGAAGGTGCCCATGTAGCTAGGCTGCTGCTTGGCGCGTCGCGCCCGGCGTACCTCTTCCATCGTGAAGCCTGCGTACACAGGGACTGTCGGCTGCTCGTCGGTGAAGAGAATCCAGTCTCGCGTCTTGCGCGGCAGATCTCGCCAAGGCACATCAATGTCGTGCCCCAGCGTGGTCAGGATATCGCGCAGGTTCTGCCCTTGCCAGGCGCTGGGCCAAGCCGCCACAGCCCGCTCGCGCAGGGTGAGTGAATCGTCGGGCACCATCGAGGCCTCGGTCACCTCGTAGATGCGGCCCAAGCCGTGGCAGTGCGGACAAGCGCCCTGTGGGGTGTTGGGCGAAAAGTCTTCCGCGTACAGCATGGGCTGCCGGAGTGGGTAAGTTCCAGCGCGGGAGTACAGCATGCGCACCAGGCTGGAAATAGTGGTCACGCTGCCCACGGATGATCGTGCGGTGGGCGTGCCCCGTTGCTGCTGCAGGGCCACAGCGGGCGGCAAACCCTCGATGGCATCGACCTGAGGCACGCCCACCTGATCGATCAAACGACGCGCATAGGGCGCCACCGACTCAAAATACCGGCGCTGCGCCTCCGCATAGATGGTGCCGAAAGCCAGCGAAGACTTACCGGAGCCCGAGACGCCCGTGAACACCACGATGGCATTGCGGGGAATCTCGACATCCACATTCTTCAGGTTGTGCTCCCGTGCGCCGCGCACAAGAACGAATCCATCGTGGTTATTCGCCCGCTTCGATTGGTTTGGCATAGGATGGGTTGTCGTTACCGTTGATTTGCCAGCGAGGTGCTGCACAAAAGGAGAAATGGTCAGCGCTCGCCACGATCGGCAAAATCCACGCATCGTTCACTTTGGCATCTGAACTGCCCATGTCCGACCATACCCTTGATACGTCCTCGCTCGCCTTGATTGACACCTGCTCGGAAGCTGCGCTGACGCTGCTGGAGAGCAATCTCACCCAGCATGGCATTTTGGCGGCAAGCCGCACCGCAGCTGCGGAGGCGCGACGCTACACGCGCATCTTCGGGCGGGATGCGGCCATTTGCGTGATGGCCATGTGCGGCAGCGGGGTGCCGGCCCTCGAACAAGGCGCGGTGGCCAGCCTGGATGCGCTGGCGGCGAAGCAGGCTCCCAACGGGCAGATCCCAAAGTATGTGGACCCGGAAGGCCATGATGCGGACTTTTGGTACCTGGGCTGCATCGACGCCACGTTGTGGTGGTTGATCGCGGTGGACCACGTGCGACGGCACGGCGAGGTGGGGACCGACCACTGGGCCAGCGAAGTCGACCGCGCGCTCGGATGGCTGCTGGCGCAAGAGCACCAGCACTTTCGACTGTTGCAGCAGAACGAGGCAAGCGACTGGGCGGACATCATGCCGCGCTCGGGATATGTGCTCTATACCAATGCACTGTGGTTCGACGTCAAGCGCCGTTTCGCGCTGTGCCATGCGGACGAGACGCAGCACCATTTCAACCATCTCTTCAATCCGTTCCAGCGCGATCTTCACCAGTACCACCGCGCCCGCCTGCTCCAGCACTACGCGCGCCGTGGCCGTCGGGATCGTGGGCTCTATCTGAGCTTCGTGAATCTGGCGGTCGTGGGGGACGAGGGCGATGTGTTCGGCAATTTGCTGGCCATCCAATGCGGCCTGGCCGACGAGGCCATGTCGCACAGCATCACGAACGCGATCGGGGCCGCGCGGGCCAGCGATCCTTATCCGGTGCGGGTGGTGCTGCATCCCCTGTCGGAACAGCACGATCTCTGGCGAGCCTACATGGGACGGCATCGACAGAACCTTGCGCACCAATACCACAACGGAGGTATCTGGCCCTTTGTCGGTGCATTCTGGGTCATGGCATTGACGAAGGTGGGCCTGCAAGCAGAAGGCTGGGCCGAACTGGTCAAGCTGGCGCGCACGAACGAACTCGACAATTGGCGCTTCACCGAGTGGTTCCACGGCCGCACGCTGGCGCCGCTCGGTATGGCCGGGCAGAGCTGGAATGCAGCCACCTTCCTGATGGCCCGGCGTGCGCTGCAGGGTCAAGAGACGGCTTGGTGACAGGGGCTTGCTGAAGGTTGGCCGGGCAGGCATCTTGGTGCCGCGTCCCATGCGCCACCCATGGCCAGCAGCGGTGCGGAGCTTCAAGATATATTCCGCAACAGCGCTGCGCCCGAGGCAGTTGCACCGGCCGTCTCGGCCAGCCTGACAGCGCCAGGGGACGCGCGACCATGAGCGCCGCAGTGAACTCTCCCACCCCTCCCTCTCAAGCCAGCGCCCCATCGAGCGATGCAAAGGCCGACACCGACAACACGCCGGTCGGCTACAGAGATGCCGTGCTGGGCATCCCATCCTGGCCAGGCACCACCATGGCCTGGCGTTTTTTGCCTGCCAGTCCAGAGACCACGGGCGCCACATTGGCGGTGAACATCGCCATGCATCCCAAAGGCCTGCTGCCCGCACCCACAGCGGCGGGTGATGCGGCGGCAGCCACGGCCAGCGAAGTCGCGACCCGCTTCGAAACCATCATGTGGCAGTTGGTACAGCCGGACATGCAACTGTCCCTCGCCACCTCGCTGAACCAGCCGGCTGGCGGCACGCCGATCCAAATGCCGGTGGAAATCCCGCCGCTGCGTGCCCATGCCGCAGCGTGCCACGCATTCAGCCAAGCGGCTGCAACGCTGGGCGTGGCCATGGCCGACCCCGTCGCAGCAGCCACGCTGGCCAATGTCTCTGCGCATTACGGTGTGGATTGGCAGGCGATGGGCTTGGCCGCTCGAGACCGCACGATTGGCACCCTGGTGCACCTACCACCCGAGGGCCTGTGGATGCCCAGCTATGCCGCTTTCGTGGCCGGTGGCACCGTGGCAGCGCTGGTGGCCGAGGACCTGGACCCTGCTGCCGTGCTGACCGACCCGAACAACATCTCATTGCCGCTGAACCCCGGCATCGAGTTGGCGATTCCGACCACCGACCGGACACAACCCACCGGCGGCCTGCCGCTGTCGGCACTCGCCGCCACGCTGCACCTGACTCCGGCCAGCCTGGTGGCGGCCAACTGCACCCGCCCCGCTCTGCTGGCGCCGGGTTTTGTCTTCGAAGCCGAAGGCATGGCGGTGCAAGTTCCGGCCGAAGGCGATCCAGGCGCCGAAGCCTGCCTGAACGACATCGCGCACCTCTTTTCGGACAAAGGTGTACGGATTGAAGCGGCCATGGTCGCCCTGGCCAACGCAGACAAACCAGGCATGTTCCGCCCCAATATCACGCTGGCAGTGGACCGCAGGCTGATCGGAGCCGGCTGGACGCTGGCGGACAACCCCACCGGCATTGCCATGGGTGCGCTGGCCAGACTCAATGTCAGTACGGTCGATCTGCTCCCTGCAGGTTCGGCGCTTTTGCTCAAAACCACGCTGACCACAGGCCTGGATGCAGAGCCGCTCGGCGCCTTGGCCCACGCCCATGCCATCGGACCGGGCGATCTGCTGCGCCACAACGCGGGACTGGCGGTGCGCGACTTGCCCGTGCCCGGCTTGGCGGCATGGCCTGGCATATCCCTTTCGCTGCGCATTCCCTACCGCGTTCGCGCTGGTCAAACACTGTCCACCATTGCTGCGCTGTTTGTGTCCTACGCCGCGCCCGCCAAAGAGCAAACAGACGAACAGGCATTGTGCGAAACCAATCGTTCCATGCCCGCCACGCTGGCGCCGGGCCAGGTCATCACCGTCGCAGGCCAACCACTGACCACCCAGGCCGGCGACAGCTTCGATACGCTGATCGCGCGCGCCAACCCAGCCGTCACCCTGGACGAATTTGCCACGGCCATCGCCACCGACCCCGAAGCATTGGCCGCTGGCGCGCTGCTACTTTGTCCACCCGCTTTTCTGGCAAGCGCTACCACGCCAAAGGATCTGGATACCGCTTATGGCCTGACTGCGACAGCACTGCTCAGCGCCAATGCGGCCACGCCGAAGCTGATCGTGCCAGGCCTCGTGCTCAAACCATCGCAAGTCGCCGATGGGCCCACCATTGAGACCGCGCAAGGCGACAGCATCCATGCCATCATCCGCCGCTTCGCATTGGCCGGGATCGACATCACCATCGAGGACTTGGTCCGCGCGAATCAGAGCACCGCTTTTCTGGCAGCCGGCGCGCAATTGCTTCTGCCGCCGGTCGATACGGTACTGAACGCTGCCTTCGGCACTGGCGGCTGGCAATTGCCGGCAGCGATTTTTCCTTTGCGTACCTGGGTCACGCTGAAGCGCGACGCTGACCAAGTACTACCGGCGTTGCGTGGCACCACAGAAGCGCCCGGCGCGGCAGTGCAGGACAGCAGCGTGGTGGTGGCGGTGGGCAACGGCATTGGCGATGGCCAAGAAAGCAACGCTGTCGCGCTGGATCAGTTGGCTGTTGCCATCGAGAGCACTGTGATCGGCCTGAAGCTGGCCACGGAGCATGGCACTACCCCCGCCGATGTATGGGGTGTCTCTTTCGTCGACCCTGGCGGCATCGCTGAAGTAAAGGTGTCGCCACAGGCCAGCGTGCCTGGCGTCGAAGGGCTCCAGCCTCTGAGCTTCGCGCTGCGCCCTCTGTCAAACACGTTGGAGCACGCGACTGGTGTCGAGATCCGATCCATTGACGAGACCACCGGCGGCTGGGGTGCCTCCACTGTCAACGATTACCAGGGCATTGACCTGGAGGCATGGGCGCGCATCTGGTTGGCGGGATTGGACCAGCTTTGCACTGACCGCTATGCCGTGCCCGCTGCACAAGTGGCGCCCGAAGCGCTCGCTCGGCTGATGACCGCCAAGAAGGTTCTGGCCCGCGCCGTGGCAAACGGGCTTTCCCCCGTCCTGGTGATCCAGGAGACAAGCATTGGTGCCCTCGATTCGGAGGCATGGCAAGCGGCTCGCGAAGCACTGCAACAGCGCCTGCAGGACCAGTTGCTGAGTGGCTACGACACCGCTGCCATCCTGCAGTTCAATGCCGCTGTGACATCCCCAGCCACCGCGTCCATGGCACGGCTCTGGGGGACTGGGCACGTGGGCAATCCACAGGCTGCAGGCGCACACGACTCCGTCTCCGACGATCCAGGCGCGTGGAAAATCTGCCAGTTGGGAAATGCCGCGACCGCCCTGGCCAACACCCGCAAAGGCACTGTCTCCTTCCCGCTGGATGTTGACCAGCCCGCCTTCCACCGAGCGGTGGCACTGCAACCAGACTATGCCATCCATGACATGGAGGTCGCCGGCGAGCTTTCGGACAACGACAGTGGCACGCCAAAGCGACTGAGCTTCTTGCGCGACTTCGAACGGTCCCCACCCGCGGCCTTCAGCGCGCCGCTGGGCACGACGGTCGTACCGGTGCCGCTGCGCGCCTGCCCCAACCCGCCGCTCGTGGTCTCGCATCAGGCCGAAGGGCCGACCGACCCAGCCACGCTGGCAGAGGCTCTGCACTGGTCTTATGTGTTCATCCATGCCCATGACAACGCAGCACAGGACCAAGCCCTCATCGAGATTGAATTCAACGGTCAGCCGCCCGTTGCCACCGACCTCGGGACCCGGGGTGACAACACGCTGTTCCAGGCCCTGGCGCAGTACAAGGCCGTGCAGGAACCCCTTTGGGCCATCCTTGGGCAACTGCAAGCGCCCAGCGTTTCGCCGAAGGACCCGGTGCTCGTGACAGCACTCCATACCTACGCCGACCTGGCCGAACGTGTGGGCGCACTCTGGTCGGATTGGTGGCCCAGCCATGATTCGCAGGACTCGCCCCCTGCCACGCAGCGCATGGACGGACATCGGGCGCCACACCTTTCCGGCAGCGCCGAAAGTGCCGCGCATGGCGTCGCCATGCCAGGCTCGACCGATGCGAGTGTGCCGCATGAACGCTATCAATACCTGGCAACGCTGCACGCCACCACAGCCGCTGGCGACGGGACCAGTCCACCGGCCTACTGCAAACTGACGTTGCAGCGACTGCAAGCCGATGGACCCGCAGCATGGCCCGAGATCACCATCCTCTGCGCAGACGGCGTGAACGTCCCGCTCATCGGAGTAGCGCCGGTGGGCCAGAGTCGTGACTACAGCTTTCCTGCGGGTGAAGGCGTGCCCAATGTGCCGGCTTTTACCCCTGTGTCGTGCCAATGGACGCTTTCCGGTCTGCACGTGGCTCGCTATCAACGGGCCAACGCGACCTTGGCCGTCATACGCAATGCGCAATTGCTGGGCACCGACGGCGCCCTGACCTGCCCGGCCTTTGTCTACCGAACCCCGCAGAGGGGGTTTTCAGAACCGCTGATCCCACTCATCCGCATCGATACCCCTCTACCCATCGGCATCTGGACCAACGACGTGGCCACCAACCCACTGACGTCACTGTTCAACGCGTTGTTCGACAGCGATGAAACGGGTCGCGAGATCATGGTCCGCACCACCTATGGCTACCGTGTCGCAAGCTCCACGCCGGCCATTGAAACCCTGACTCCGGTGATGTTCCTCCCACTCTCTGAATTCAATGCGACCAGCACGGTGCAGAGCATCATCGGCGCGTTCGAAGCCTGGAGAGCCCATACGGGCACCCCAACCTATGGGGGGTTTCTGAGCTTCGAGATCAGCTTGTACGCCCATGCTGGTCTGGCGCACCCTCAGCCCTTGGTGGTACTGCAGCAAATTGTTTCAGCGCTTGCATGAAGGACGGACGGCGAGGCAAAGTCATCCACGTCAGGCGCACACGCGAATTTTTGATCGAAGCGGACGGCACAGTCGACTTGATCCACAGACAGGAATCAACCCTTGCAACGTCTTCCATGCACCAGATGCGGCGACTCCATTCACCCCGATACGGCAGCAAGCAACGATGGCCTGTGCATACCTTGTGTGCGAGGCAATACCCGCTCCATTGAAGAGCGTCGCGAGGAACATCGGCAGCGCCGCGAGGCCGAGCGTGCCGATCGAGAATCCCGGGAACGCCTGTATTGGATTGCCCTCGTCGACCGGGTGTACAAGGGCGAGGGCTTTGAATCGCTCTCGCATGGCGACCAGCTTTATTACTTGCTCAGTGTCCTTTCTGGCGAGGTCCACAACGGAGGCTTCGATCAGTTCTTCTCCAACTCCAGCGGTAACCACTACCGCGAAACCGTCGATGCGCTCCAGGAGATCGGGGATACCGTGACCCTGGACCTTCTATTGCAGGCAAAGGCTGCGGTATTCGGTGACGCACCAGTACCCGCCAACCGCGTGGCGCGCTTCGACCTCATGCGCACGGCATCGGAAGACCACCCTGAATATGAAATTGCGAACCAGGTGCTCGATGGCCTGGACCGGCGCTTTTGGAGCCATGCGGAGCAGTTCGGTGCACAGCTCGAGAATTTGGCCGAGTCCCATCAGCTGTACAAAATGACCTGACCTCTCAGGCCCAAGGTCACGATCGCCGTGGCCGCCATGGATTTCCCATGGCCGCGATGCAGGCACCCATCGGTGATCGGGGAATGGTTTTTGACTTCGCGGCCAGGAAAGGGCTATGTCACCTGGCCCGGAATGCTTTGCCGTGCGGACAGCCGGGCAGGCGATAGCCCTTCCACCACCAAACCCTCACGCACCAATTCCTCAGGCAGTGGCTCGCCGCGCAGCAATTGCCGAGCAAGCAGCGACGCGCCAGCAGCGCTCTGAATGCCATACCCGCCCTGCCCTGCCAGCCAGAAAAAGCCCGGAACATGGTTGTCCCACCCGATGACCATGTCGCCATCCGGCACAAATGAGCGCAGCCCCGCCCAGATATGGGATGGGCGGCGGATCTGGAAAGTCGTCATTTCCTCGATGTGATAGATGCCGGTGGCCACATCCAGCTCTTCGGGCACCACGTCGTGCGGATGGGTGGGGTCGGCATTGGCAGGGGAACCCAGCAACTGGCCTGCGTCGGGCTTGAAGTAAAAACTTTCGTCGATGCCCACCACGGCCGGCCAGTGCGTGGCATCCAGGCCCTCGGGCACGGCGAAGGTGAAGGCGGTGCGCCTGCGCGGCTCCAATCCGATGGGCGGCACGCCGGCGAGGCATGCCACCACATCGGCCCAGGCGCCCGCCGCGTTGACGATGGTTTCGGCCTGCAGCTGCCGGCCATCTGCCAGTGTGACCTGCCAAACGCCGCCCTGGCGCTGCAGAGCCGTTACCTCGGCATGGGTCAGCACCTGACCACCACGCTGCCGCAGCCCACGCAGATAGCCCTGGTGAAGCGCATGCACGTCGATGTCGGCTGCGTCGGGCTCGCGCATGCCTGCAGCCACTGCATCGGGCCTCAGGCATGGCAGTTGGGCCAGCAGTGCTGCCTTTTCCATCCATTCCACATTGGGCGATGCGGCCCGGGCTTCGTCATAAGTCTGCTGCAGCAGGTCCAGTTGGTCAGGCCCCGCCACATAGACCACGCCACGGGGCGAGAGGATGGGGTCCGCTCCGAACTCGGGCGGCGGCGCGTCATAGAAAGCGCGGCTTGCTCGTGTGAGCGCCTGGATATTGGGGGTTCCGTAAGTGGCCATGTAAAGCGCCGCGGAACGTCCTGTGGTGTGATAACCGGGCTGCGATTCACGCTCCAGCAGCAGCACGTCGGGGCGTTCGTTCTCGCCCTCCCGATTGACCAATTGCCAGGCCAGCGAGGCACCTGCAATGCCTGCGCCGATGATGATGTAGTCCACTGATTGCATGATCTCACGCTCCCCCATCACACCGCAGATACCTTCGCCGCCGAGGCCGCTCGGTCATCGCGCGGCAGGCTGCGGACATCGCGCGGATCGGGTGCGCCGGTCACGATCGAGGTCAGTGCGGGCTCCACACGGGTTGCCACCAACTTGGCCAGGTCCGGCCTTGGGCGGTGAAGCCCGGCGATGCCCTTGAAGGCCTGCTCCATCGCATGGCCCACGCCCAGCGTGTGGCGGTCTGCCCGAAAGCGCCCCACGATCTGCAGGCCGAAGGGCATGCCCACGTCGTCCAGCCCGCACGGCAGGCTCAGCGAGGGGTGTGTGGTGAGCGTGGTCACATAGGTCAGTGCCAGCCAGCGGTAGTAATTGGCCTGCGGCTCGCCGTTGATGTGGCTGGCAAACAGCTGCTTCCATGCGAAGGGAGACACGGGCGTGGTAGGGGACAGGATCACGTCGTACTGCTCGAACAGCGCCTGAAACCGCGCCAGAATGCGCGTTTGCTCGGCCTGTGCCCAGGCGCTGTCCAGCAGCGTCATGGCGGCACCCATTTCGTAGTTGGCACGGGTGTTGGGCCCCAGGCTGTTCGGGTCGCGCTGGTAGGCTTCGCGCATGCCGGCCACGAAGGCCTCGGCGCGCAGTACGTCGAAACAGCGGTGCACGTCGCCCAGGTCCATGTCGATCGCGTCGCAGGTGCCGAACAGGTGCTTCATGGCTTGCACCTTGGTGCGAAACACGGCGCGGATGCCGTTGTCCACCGCGCAGGCACCAAAGTCCTCCGTGATCGCCACGCGCAGGCGGCCCAGGTCCACCGTTTCGGGGAACTGAAAGCTCGTGGGGTCCAGCGGGTAGCTCAGCGGATCGCCGGCCGACATGCCCGCCGTCGCGGCCAGTTGCAGGCAAGCTTCTTCCACCGTGCGGCCCATTGGGCCCACAACGGAGATAGGCGTCCAGCCCAGCAGCTTGCGTGAACTCGGCACCACGCCGGGTGACGGCCGAAAACCCACCACGCCGCAGATGGAGGCGGGAATGCGCAGCGAACCGCCCGTGTCCGAGCCTGTGCACACGGGCAGCATGTCGCAGGCAAGCGCCGCAGCCGAGCCGCCCGATGAGCCCCCGGCATTCAGCGCAGGATTGAACGGGTTGCCCGTGGCCCCCCACACGGTGTTGCGCGAGTTGGCGCCGGCACCCATTTCGGGAATGTTGGTTTTACCCGCCACGATGGCGCCTGCGGCTCGCAGGCGCGCCACCAGCACGTTGTCTTGCACAGGAATGTGGTCGCGGTAGATTTCCGAGCCATAGGTGGTCAGTAGCCCAGCTGTGGCTTCCAGATCCTTTACGCCCAGCGGCAGGCCATGCAGCAGGCCTAACGGCTCGCCGCGCAGCACGGCCTCCTCGGCCACCCTGGCCTCAGCGCGGGCGCGGTCGTAGCAGGTGGCCGTGATGGCGTTGACAGACGGGTTCAACGCCTCGATGCGTTCGATGCAGGCGTCCAGCAGTTCCACCGGCGATACCTCTCGGCTGCCGATGCGGTGACGCAGTTCGTTGGCGGTCAACTCGACCAGCGTGCTGGGGGCGGTCATGGGGTATTCGTCTCCTTGTCGATTTGGCAGTGCGTGTCCATTCGTTATCCATGATGTCTGCAAAACACCGTCAGCCTCCGAACCTGCGGCAGTCCAAAGCAGTGGCCGCAGCGCAAAGTCTTTCTGCCGCGCTGGCACCGTCCTACCCGATGGCACGGGGGAGTACAGCGCGGAGTGGCTCTCAATCGGCCGTGATGCCTGCTCGCTGGGCAATGGCGCGCATCAGGGGCAGTTCCCTGTCGATCAACTCGGCCACCGTTTTGGACGAAGCATAGGCAGGTTCGAATCCCACGGCGATCATCTTGTCGCGGGTTTCCGGGTCCGACACCACCTGGGCCAGGGTCAACTCCAGCCGCGACTTGACGGCGGGCGGCAGCCCGCGCGGCGCCACCATGGCCAGCCAGGTGTCCATCTCCAGGCCGGGGTATCCGCTTTCCACCAGCGTGGGGACCTTGGGCAGCAGGGCCGAACGCTTGCCCGCCGTGACGGCAATGGCCTTGATCTTGCCGTCCTTGAGCTGCGGCAGCGCCGCCGAAACGGTGTCTACCGTGAACGGAATCTGCCCACCCATCAGGTCCGTCATGGCTGGCGCACTGCCCTTGTAGGGCACGTGCTGGATCTTCAAACCCGCAGCGTGAAAGAACATCTCGCCTGCAAACTGCGACGTGGTGCCCGCGCCAAAGGAACCATAGGAATATTTGTCGGGTGCGGCCTTCACCAAAGCCACGAACTGCTTCACGTCAGCCGCCGGCACGTCCTTGTTGGCCAAGAGGATCAGACTGGTGCGCCCGGCAATGCCGATGGGCTCGAAGCTCTTGACCGGGTCGTAGGGCAGCTTGGGGCGCACCGCAGGGTTCACGGTAAAGGTCGTGCCTGAACTCATGAGCAACGTGTAGCCGTCGGGCGTTGCCTTGGCCGCATAAGCAGCCCCAATGGTGGTGCCCGCCCCGGCGCGGTTGTCGATGACCACGCTTTGCCCGAGCAGATCGCCCATCTTCTTGCCAATCAGCCGGCCCAGCACGTCGGTGGCGCCGCCGGGCGGAAACGGAATCACCAGCGTGATGGGCTTGGTAGGGAATGGCGCCTCCTGTGCCATGGCACGGGCCCACGAAGCCACGCCCAGGGCACAGATCACAGCGGACAAAAGCAGCTTCTTGCGGTTCATGACATTCGCTCCAAGGGTCAAACAAAGGTATAGAAAAAAAAGAGACGCCGAGAAAGGCCGCAGCCGCACCCCGCGTCAGTCACGCGCGGCAAGCAAAGCCCGCCCGCGCTCCACGAAGCCCTGGTACTGCGCATCGGGCACCAAGAGCCCACCAGTGGTCCACACGAGGTGGGTGGCCTGGGGCAGCACTTCGCCCACGCCGGTGCTGCGCAGCCAAGCCTGCCCCGGGTCGGTGCCGGTCAGCATGCCGGGGCCGCTGAAGCCTGCCGCGGCCGAGGGCTCGATGCGCTCGCCCAGCGCATCCAGCACCTGCACCAAATGGGCGAACAAGGTGTCGTCCGCCACCGTGAACACCCCGGACAGCAGCGGCGCCATCAATTCAGCCGCCAGCAACGAAGCGCGCGGCACGGCCAGCCCATCGGCCTCCGTCTGGTTGGTCAGGCCCCAGTCATATACCGAAGGGTGCGCTGAACCGCTTGCCAAGCCGGCTTGCCCATCCAGCATCTGCACCAGGAAACATGGCGACTGAACCGGCTCCGCGAAGAAGCAATGCACATGGGGTCCCAGCAACTGCCGCAGGCCAAAGGTGATGCCCGCAGGTGCTCCGCCCACCCCGCAAGGCAGGTAAACGATGAGGGGGTGACCGGCATCAACCACGATGCCCTGCTCTGCCAACTGCTTTTGCAGATGCAAGGCCCCGGTGCTGTACCCCAGCAACAGCGAGAACGACTGCTCGTCATCCACGAAGTGGCACGTGGGATCTGCTCCGGCCTGGGAGCGACCGGCGGCCACTGCGCGCTCATAGTCGCCCGCATGCTCCACCACCAGCACGCCACGCTGGCGCAGACGCTCCTTTTTCCATTCCTTGGCGTCGGCCGACATGTGTACCGCCGCCTTGAATCCCAGAGCCGAGGCCACCACGCCGATGCTCAACCCCAGATTGCCGGTAGATCCCACTGCCACTTGGTAGCGTCCCAGCACTTCGCGTGCCGCAGTGCCGGCCAACGCAAGGTAGGCATGTTCGTCACTGCCCTGCGACACCAACCCATGCTTCAGCGCCAGCTGTTCGGCGAACTCCAGCACCTCATGCATCCCGCCCCGCGCCTTGATGGAGCCCGCCACAGGCAGGCGGTGATCGGCCTTAATGAACAGGTTGCCCTGCCCTGGCGGCAGGCCAAGCACAGGCTTCAACGCGGCAGCCGGCAGCAGGGGCGACTCCACGACGCCCTCCGCGTCTGCCAATTCCGTAAACACCTGTGCCAGCAATGCCTCGAAACGTTTCAGGCGAGCGGCAGCGGCTTTCGTATCATCCAGACTAATGCTGCGCCCCAGTGCCTCCAACATGGCCGGTGGATGTGCCAAGCGCTCAGGATTGATCCACAGGCACGGTTGGGCCTGCCGGAGGCGGACTGCCAAGGCGGCAAATCCAGCCTGCGGGTAATGGTCGATTGAATGGGACATATCGGGTTTTGGCAGCAATGGGACGCGGTCTTCGGGCCTCTTTCCAAAGGGGCCCCTGCAACGCATTCTTCGCCCGTCACCCCGTTGTCACAACGCATTTATAGTGGCGAACGCATTAGCCAAAGTAATGGACATCCACCTCTCCGCCTCCTTGCTCGCCTGGCTGCGCTGTTTTGATGCAGCCGCCCGCCATGGAAGCTTCACCAAGGCCGCTGCCGAACTTTGCATCACCCAAGGCGCCGTCAGCCAGCAGGTCAAGCACCTCGAAGATTGGTTGCACCGTCCGCTGTTCCTTCGCACACCGCGCGCGCTGGTGCCCACGCCCGAGGGCCAGTGGCTGGCTGTGGTACTGCGCGAGAGCTTCACCGCGATCGAAAACACCCTGGCGCAGATGCGCCGGCCGCAGGAGACCGCTACCGCCACCCTCAGTTGCTCACCGTCGTTCGCCATGAGCTGGCTCACGCCCCGGCTGGGCGAATTTTTCCACCAGTATCCGAGCATGGGCCTGCGGGTGTTTGGCGAGTTCCACAGGCTGGACCGCACCCGCATGGTGCGGGACGGTATCGAGGCCGCAGTGCGTTTCGATTTGGGCGGCTACCGTGATCTGAACGCAACGGTGTTTCTTGATGAGTGGCTCCTGCCCGTGGCGAGCCCCGAATTTTTGGCGCGGCATCTGCCCATCACATCCCCCCAGGACCTGCAGCGTGACTGGCTTTTGCACGACGGCAGCGCATGGGATGGCGCCGACACGTACGAGGAATGGCAGCACTGGTTTACCCAAGTGGGCGCCACGCCCCCGCCGTGGGCGGGCGGCCAGCAATTCAACCTGTCGCAACTGGCTCAGGGCGCCGCCCTGGCCGGCCAGGGCATCGCCATGGGCCGGGCCGCACTGGTATTGCAGGACATCAAGGCAGGGCGTTTGGTGCCGGTTCTCCAGCGCAGCGTGCTGTCGCGCGCGTCTTACTCGTTTGTGACCACCGCGCATCCCAGCCCGGCCATGGAGCAGGTCCGGGAGTGGCTGGTAGAGGAGGGACGGGGATTTTGTGAGGAGCGGCGACAGGCGCTGCCTGCGCCGGCGCCCTGAAGCAAGCCCGTCACAGCTCCCGCACTTGCAGCGAAAGGTGTGCCGGCACACATCGTGCCGACGACAACGCAATTCTCCGAACCAGCATCGCTGACCGTTTCGGGTGATGTTGCTGCGATTGGGATCTGGCATCGAAGTGTCGACGAGCACTGTTCGGAATCAAAAGCGCGCTGCGCCTGCGTATCCGAGATCACGATGGATCACTCTGCACTTTTCAGCACAAGCAGCGGGGGGCGGAAAAGTCGATGACGCTTTTGATGATTTTTCGCATTTCGGTGATGAGCGGCCTCACATCGTCGCGCCGCCACTGCACGGTATAGGTCAGGGGTGTCAACGCATTGCCTGCAGACAGAATCCTCAGCATCCCGCGAGCTTGCAGCGCTTCGGCCCACCCGTGGGGCATGTACGTGAAGCCCAGGCCTTCGGCCACCATTCCCACCACCGCACCCCAACTGTTGCAGCTGAGCTGCCGCTCGACGCTCATCGATTGGCCGCTCAGCCATTCATCCAGAATGCGGGTAGCACCTGAGCCCTCAGGCAGGGCAATCAGCATCTGCTCGCGTACCAGCCGCTGCGGCAAGTCGGTACCGGCTTTCACGAGAAATGCCTCGCTTGCAGCCCAGACGAATCGCACCTGCGCTACGCGTTCGAAAGCCAAGGTACTGCGCGATGAGGGGCCTGCGATCACCACGCAGTCGAGTTCGCCATCCACGATGCGCTGCTCCAGCACTTGGCCAATGTCGGTATGCGGCTCCAACTGCAGCGCAGGATGCAGTTCGGCCACCTTCTGCACCAGCTTCGGCAGCCAGGTCAGTCCACTTAGTTCGCCGAAGCCAATCCGGCAACGCCCTTGCAACCCAGTACTTTGACCGATGGCCTGCTGCAACTGGGCCGCGTCGTGCAGCAACGCACGAACACGCGGCAACAGCAGTTCGCCATGGGGCGTCAACTCGGCTGACCGCCCGCTCCGGTCGAACAGCAGGGTCCCCAGCGAGACCTCCAATTCAGCAATGCGCTTGGACAGGGAAGAGATGGACAGGTGCACCCGTTCAGCCGCGACCGTGAAATTGAGACAAGTGGCGGCCCAGTAGAAGGCCTCGAGTTGCTTGAGAGTCATGAATTGAGTTTACGAAAAGCGAAATCAAAAGTTCGAATTTTTTCTCTTTTCTTTCAATATCAACCGGCGCACCATTGTTGCGCCATGCCTTCGTCTCCCCCACGCATACCCAAAGCCTGCCGACAGGTGCTGTCCCTGGACGACTTCGAGAAGTTGGCCCGCCGCCACCTGCCTCGGCCTATCTATGCCTACATCAGCGGCGCCGTAGAGGACAACCAGTCGCTGGCGGAGAACCGCCGGGCCTTCAGTGATTTGGCCTTCCGACCACGCATGCTGGTCGGCGTCGCGCAACGCGACCTCGGATTCGAACTCTTCGGCCGCCGCTACGCCACGCCGGTGGGACTCGCACCTATGGGTATTTCCGCGCTCTCGGCCTACCGTGGCGATGTCGTGCTGGCCCAGGCAGCACAGCAAGCCAATGTGCCAGCCATCATGAGCGGCTCTTCGTTGATTCGGCTCGAAGAGGTGATGGCGGTCGCTCCGCAAACCTGGTTCCAGGCCTACCTGCCAGGCGAGCTTGCGCAAATACATGGCCTGCTCGATCGCGTGCAAGGCGCAGGCGTACAGACCCTGGTGGTCACGGTGGACACACCCGTCGCAGCGAACCGGGAGAACAATGTGCGTGCAGGCTTTTCAACGCCGCTCAAGCCCAGCCTTTCGCTGGCTTGGCAAGGCCTGAGCCATCCGCGCTGGTTGCTGGGTACGTTTCTGAAGACGCTGCTGCTGCATGGCATGCCCCACTTCGAGAACAACTACGCCATGCGTGGCGCACCCATCCTTTCTTCCGATGTGCTGCGCGATTTCTCAGACCGCGCTCACCTGGCTTGGCCGCATCTGGCAGCTATACGCAAGCGCTGGCCGAATCAACTCGTGGTCAAGGGCATCCTGACGCCAGAGGACGCTGTGCATGCACGCGACCATGGCGTCGACGGAATCATCGTCTCCAACCATGGAGGGCGTCAGCTCGACGGTGCGGTGGCACCGCTGCGCGTGTTGCCCGCCATCGCACGCGCCGTTCCCGAAATGCCGGTGATGCTCGACAGCGGCGTTCGCCGCGGTACCGACGTCGTCAAAGCGCTGGCCCTCGGGGCGCGCTGCGTATTCGTGGGCCGGCCCTTCAACTATGCCGCCTCGGTCGCAGGACAAGGCGGCGTGGCCCATGCCATCGCCCTGCTGCACGAAGAAATTTCTCGCGATATGGCCATGCTGGGGCTCACGCGCATTGCCGACATCACATCCCGCTGCATCCGTCCAGTTGCCAGTCCGACCGACTATTTCCCCATCACTTCTAACCAACCATGAGCAAAATCCAGGGCTTCCACATCCATGCGCGCCCCTCGACCGTCGTGAGTGACGCACTCTTGGCGCGGTACCGTGGATTTCAGGTCGCCAACATCAGCGACGCCATGAGCCGCACCACCGGAACCTCGTCGCTGAAACCGTTCCACAAACGCGAGGGTGGACTCGCAGGCCGTGCGCTGACGGTGCGCACCAGGCCTGGTGACAACCTCATGGTGCACCACGCCATCGACACCTGCGCACCGGGTGACGTCATCGTGGTGGATGCCGGCGGAGTGGGTCCGAACGCCATCATTGGCGAAATCATGCTCGCGCTGCTGATCGCGCGCGGCGCGGCAGGCATCGTCATCGACGGGCTGATTCGTGACAGCGACACCATCGGTCAACATAGTCTGGCGGTGTATGCACGCGGCGTTGCACACCGTGGCCCATACAAGGATGGTCCAGGCGAGTTGCATGTGCCAGTCACCATTGACGGGATGGTGGTGCATCCCGGGGACATTGTGGTTGGCGATGGCGATGGCCTGCTGGCGGTGCCGCCCGAAGAGGCCGAAGACATTGCGGCACGTGTTGAAGCCATTGAACGCATCGAAGCCGATGCGCTGCAGGCCATCGCTGAAGGCCGCGCCGACCGGAGCTGGGTTGAACGCACGCTGCGCGAGAAGGGGGTTCTGTGAGCCAGGTCGTCCGCTTCGACTATTGGCTGGACCCGGCCTTCAATCGCATCATCTCCGCAGCCCCTGGCGTGACATTGCAGACCTGCGCACGGGAAGGCGCTGACAGTGCAGCATGGGAGGCGCTGGCCCAAGCGCAAGTGCTGCAGATTACTGCGGCCAAGGATGAGTTGCCGCGACGCTGGTTCGTCAGCGCTGAGTTGCTGGCACGCTGCCCCAGGCTGCTGGCGGTTTCGTCGAGTGGTTCAGGCTGCGACACCATCGACATCGAAGCGTGTACGCGCGCTGGCGTGGTGGTCATGAACCAGGCCGGCGGCAACGCCGATTCGGTGGCCGAATTGGCACTCGGCCTGATGCTGGCGGTGCTGCGCCGCATTCCGGAATCGGATGCGTTGCTGCGCTCGGACCAACGCAGCTTCAGTCGCGAAGACCTGATGGGCCACGAACTGCGCGGACGCACACTGGGCATTGTGGGTGTCGGCGAAACCGGCCGACGCACCGCAGCGCTGGGTCGGGCCTTCGGCATGCAAGTGCTGGGCGTTGATCCCGCCCTGGACGACGCCGAGCTGAGTGCACGAGGTGCGCAATCCGTGCCACTGGATGAATTGCTGCGTCGTTCCGACATTGTCTCGCTGCACTGCCCGCGCAATGCCAGCACCCTCGGGCTGATGAACGCAGCCGCATTCGCAGCGATGAAGCCGGGCAGCATCTTCGTCAGCACCGCACGCGGCGGCATTCACGATGAGAACGCCCTGCATGCCGCAATCGCCAACGGCCATCTCGCGGGTGCAGGTCTCGATGTTTGGGACCAGGAGCCTCCACCCGCCAACCATGCCCTGTTGCGCCTCCCGAATGTCGTGGCCACGTTCCACACGGCCGGTGTCACACATGAAGCCCGGCGCAACAACGCCACGCTGGCCGCCACACAGATCTTGCAGTTGCTCTCGGATGGCGAGCGACCTGAGCGACTGGTCAACCCTGACGTCTGGCCACGGGCCAGGGAGCGCATTGCCGCCGCGCTCGGCCACTGATTTCCATAAGCCCGAAACGGGCAAACATCACGGAGACAAGCATGAACAAACAATGGACCCGTCGCACGCTGTGCGCCGGCCTGGCAGCGACTGCATTTGCGCTGCCCTCAGCAGCGCAGCCCGCCGCGCCGTACCCGTCCAAACCCATCGAGCTGATTGTGGCCTACGGTCCTGGTGGAGGTACCGACCTTGTCGCCCGGCTGCTGGCACGGCACCTGGAAAAGCAACTCGAAGGCAGTGTCGTGGTGCTCAACCGTCCTGGCGCAGGAGGTGGCATCGGCTTCGGTGAGCTGGCACGCGCGAAGCCTGATGGCTACACCATCGGCTTTATCAACACGCCCAACGTGTTGACCATCCCGATTGAACGCAAGAGCAGCTTCCACTGGAGCCAGTACGACCTGCTCGGCAATCTGGTGGACGACCCGGGCGGCTTCGCCATACACAACACAAACAACATCACCACGCTGGCGGGCCTGGCGGCCTATTCCAAGGCGCACCCTGGCGCCGTGACCGTTGGCACGACAGGCACTGGATCGGATGACCACCTGGCGATGCTGCTGTTCGAACGCGCTACGGGAACCAAGCTCATGCATGTGCCTTACAAAGGCGCTGGCGAGGTGCGTGCCGCGGCCACGGGCCAGCAGATTGTGATTGGCGCCATCAACGTCGGGGAGGTACTGGCATATCAGAAGGGTGGCACCCCGATCCGACTGCTGGGTCAAATGTCAGCTGAGCGTTCATCCCTGGCGCCACAAGTGCCGACCTTCAAAGAGCAAGGCATTGCCATTGAGTTGGCCTCGCTGCGTGGCCTGGCGGCTCCCAAGGGCTTATCGGAGGCGATCCGCAAGAAACTGGTCGATGCGATTGCCACCATCGCCGCGGACCCTGCGTTCAAGCAGCAGGCCGAAGCCATGTACGCACCTTTGCGATACCTGGCGCCAGCGGCTTATGCGGCCGAACTCGAAGCCACTGAAGCCAACTTCCGCAAACTCTGGGCAGAAATGCCCTGGCAGGACAGACCGTGAAGCGCGGCCAGTATGCCTGCCGAGGCACACGCGCCGCTCCTTCCGTTCCGGAACACCCTTGAAGACCTCGCCACTCAATAGGTTCCCCGCTGGCCTGCAGGCTCCTCGATGAACGCACACCATGAACATACTGAATCGCCGTACCTTCTTCTCCACACTTGCCTTGGCTGTTGTGCTGCTACCTCACATCCACGCCATGGCCCAGGGCGCTCTACCAGTCGGCCCCATCACCATGATCGTGGGCTGGCCTGCCGGAGGCCCCTCCGACAACGTGGCACGGCTCACGGCCGTCCGCATGTCCGAGGCACTGGGCCAATCCATCGTCATCGACAACAAGGGGGGCGCTGGGGGCAACATCGGCAGCGATGCGACTGCACGCGCGAAGCCGGATGGCAGCACCATCATGCTGGCGACGGTGGCATCGCACGGTCTGAATTCTGCGCTGTACCCAAAGCTCAACCATGACCCGATGAAAGACTTCTCACCCATCGGCATGATTACGACATCTCCCAGCGTGCTGCTGGTACCGACCGATTCGCCGTTTCTCTCGGTTGCGGACTTGCTCAAGGCCGCTCAAGCCCGACCAGGCAAGCTCAATTACGGATCAGGCGGCGTCGGGTCCAGTCAGCATCTGGCTGGCGCCAACTTCAAGAAGATCACTGGCGCCGACGTGACCCACATCCCTTACAAGGGAACGGCCCCGGCGATGACCGACCTGATGGCTGGCCGCGTGGATTTCGTTTTGACGACGGGCGCAATGTCATTCATCCGCTCAGGCAAGCTGCGCCCGCTCGCGGTGGCCGCTCGACAGCGCCTGCCAGCGCTACCCGACGTACCGACGTTCGAGGAATCCGGGGTGAAGGGTTTCCATACCGACTCCTGGTACGGACTGGTCGCGCCGGCAGGTACACCGCGTGCAGCGTTGGACAAACTCAATGCTGCGCTCGCTACCGCCCTGCGCAATCCCGAGGTGCAAAAGCAGTTCCTGGACCAGGGTTCGCTGCCCGTCAAGCCAATGGGCGTCGATGAATTCTGGAGCTTCGTGCAGCAGCAGATGCCATTGGCTGCCGAGCAGGTGCGGGTGTCCGGTGCGAAAGCCGAGTAACTGGTACCAAGGATCACCTTCCACTCTCGTACTTTGGCGCCCATGCGTTTGCTGGAGCAGATCATTCTTCATTTGCTCACCCGGCCATGGCACAGGTCCAGTGGCTGATCAAGGGGGTGCGAAGTTTCATGAGGAGCGGCGGCAGGTGCCGCCTGCGCCGACGGGGTGGAAACCCCGCCCTCGCCCCCGCGTCAATCCAGCGTGACCCGCGCCTCCTGAATCACTTTGGCCCATTTGACCGTTTCCGACGCGATGAAGGCATCGCATTCCTGGGGGGTGGAGCCTTCAGCGAACGTCCCCATGGTCTGCTCCAGCCGCTGCGTCACTTCGGGGCTGCGGATGATGCGCGCCACTTCTTCGGACATGCGCTGCACGATTTCGCGGGGCACGCCGGAAGGCGCGAGCATCGCGGCCCAGGTACTGCCCACCAGGCCAGGGTAGCCCTGCTCGGCAAAGGTCGGGACATCGGGCAAGGCAGGAAGGCGCTTTTCGCTGGCCACCCCGATGAGTCGAATCTTTCCGGCCTTGGCTGGCTGGATCAGGTTGGGCGGTGGATCCAGGAACAGCGGTACCTGCCCACCCATAAGGTCTGCCAGCGCGGGTGAAGCACCTTTGTACGGGATGTGCACCATCTCGGTCTTGGTGATCAGGCGCATCAGCTCGGAGGTGAGGTGGGCGGCAGATCCGTTGCCAGACGACGCGAAGCTCAGCTTGCCTGGGTTGGAGCGCGCATAGGCCACCAGTTCGGCCGTCGTCTTGAAGGGCGCATTCATCGCTACGGCGACCACCAGGGGCGACACCCCCATCAGCGACACGCCCACCAAATCCTTCTTCGGGTCATACGGCAGCTTGGGATACAGCGTGGTGTTGGCGGCATAGGCGGCGATGAACACGCCAAAGGTGTAGCCGTCCGGCGCGGCCTTGGCCACGGCGTCCACGCCGATGATGCTGTTGGCGCCCGGCTTGTTGTCCACGATCACCGGCTGGCCCAAGCGCTGTTGCAAGCCCACCTGCAGCAAGCGCGCCATCTGGTCGGTGAAACCGCCCGCAGTGTAAGGAACCACGATCCGGATCGGCTTGCTCGGCCAGGGGACGCTGGCCAAGGCCGGCGCGCTGACAGCCGCTCCGGCGAAACCCGCCGTGGCGGCGAGCAACAGTTGGCGGCGGCGAAGGAATGTGTGCATGTGTGTCTCCTATCTCCAGGAATCAGGGGAAATGACCGGCACACGGGCATGGCGTGTGGCTCTGGTCCATGGATCAGAGCCGGTCCACCAGTTCCGGCACGGCCGTGAACAGGTCGGCCTCCAGGCCGTAGTCGGCCACGCTGAAGATCGGCGCCTCCGGGTCCTTGTTGATCGCCACGATCACCTTGGAGTCCTTCATGCCCGCCAGATGCTGGATCGCGCCCGAGATGCCCGCCGCGATGTACAGCTGCGGCGCCACGATCTTGCCCGTCTGCCCCACCTGCAGGTCGTTGGGCGCGTAGCCCGCATCCACCGCCGCGCGGCTCGCGCCGATCGCCGCACCCAGCTTGTCCGCCAGGGGCGTCATCACTTCGTTGAACTTCTCGCTGCTGCCCAGCGCCCGCCCACCCGAAACGATGATCTTGGCGGCGGTGAGCTCGGGGCGGTCGCTCTTGGTCACTTCGCGGCCCACGAAGCTGCTCTTGCCGGAATCGGCGGCGGCGTCAGCCTTCTCGACAGCGGCGGAGCCACCCGTGGCGGCTGCGGCATCGAAGCCGGTGGTGCGCACGGTGATGACCTTGGTCGCATCGCTGCTTTGCACGGTGGCGATGGCGTTGCCGGCGTAGATGGGGCGCTCGAAGGTGTCGGGGCTGTCGACCTTGGTGATGTCCGAGATCTGCGCGACATCGAGCTTGGCGGCCACGCGGGGGGCCACGTTCTTGCCGCCCGCGGTGGCGGGGAACAGGATGTGGCTGTAGTTGGCGGCGATGGCGAGCACCTGGGCGGCGACGTTCTCGGCCAGGCCGTCCTTGAGGCTCGCGCCATCGGCCAGGATGACCTTGCTGACGCCGGCGATCTGCGCGGCGGCCTGGGCGGCGGCATCGGCGCCGTTGCCCGCCACCAGCACGTGCACGTCGCCACCGCAGGCCACGGCGGCCGTCACGGTGTTCAGGGTGGAGGGCTTGATGCTGGCGTTGTCGTGTTCGGCAATTACGAGGGCTGTCATGTTCAGATCACCTTTGCTTCGTTCTTGAGCTTGTCCACCAGGGCGGCCACGTCGGGCACCTTGATGCCGGCGCCGCGCTTCGGCGGTTCGGAGACCTTCAGGGTCTTCAGACGTGGCTTGACATCGACGCCCAGGTCTTCGGGCTTGACGGTATCGAGCTGCTTTTTCTTGGCCTTCATGATGTTGGGCAAGGTGACGTAGCGCGGCTCGTTCAGGCGCAGGTCGGTGGTGACCACGGCCGGCAGCGTGAGGGAGATGGTCTCCAGCCCGCCATCGACTTCGCGCGTGACGTTGACCTTGTCGCCGCTCACTTCCACCTTGGAGGCGAAGGTGGCCTGCGGCAGGTCGGCGAGCGCGGCGAGCATCTGCCCGGTCTGGTTGGCATCGTCGTCGATGGCCTGCTTGCCCAGGATGATGAGCTGGGGCTGCTCCTTGTCCACCAGCGCCTTCAGGATCTTGGCCACGGCCAGGGGCTGCAGTTCTTCGGTGGTCTCCACCAGGATGGCACGGTCGGCACCGATGGCCATCGCGGTGCGCAGCGTTTCCTGGCACTGCGCGACGCCGCAGGAGACGGCGATGACTTCGGTCACCACGCCCTTTTCCTTCAGGCGCACGGCCTCCTCGACGGCGATCTCGTCAAAGGGGTTCATGCTCATCTTCACGTTCGCGATGTCCACACCCGTGTTGTCCGACTTCACTCGGACCTTCACGTTGTAGTCCACCACGCGCTTGACGGGAACCAGAATTTTCATGGCAGTGTTCTTTCCTGTGCAAAGGATGGGTTGATGAAGCGCTCGGCAGGCCGGCCCAGCCAGGCGCTCGCAGACGGGCATGGGCTTCACGCATGAAGCGGCCGATGGATTACTGAACGGGGGTCACTCCGAGGCAATGCCCTTGTCTCGGATCAGCTGGCCCCATTTGGCATAGTCTTGCTGAACATGCTTGCCCATTTGCGCGGGGTCTTCGAAATGCGCGATGGCGCCGGCGTGCAGCAGCTTCTCCTGCGTCTCCTTTTCGGCCAGGATCTGCTTGACCTCGTTCGCCACTCGGTCCACCACCAGTTTCGGCGTACCGGGTGGTGCCAGCAGTCCGCCCCAGGACACGGCGTCGTAACCCTTGAAGCCTTGCTCGGCGATGGTTGCCACATCCGGCAGCATGCTTACCCGCTGGGGCGAGCCCACGGCGATGGCCCGCAGCTTGCCGGCCTGGATATGCGGAAGTGCAGCGACCAGGTCGGCATACATGATGGGCACCTGGCCGCCGATGGTGTCGGTGATGGCAGGAACGCCGCCCTTGTAGGGCACATGCTGCATGTCGAAATGGCCCATCTGCTTGAGCAACTCCATGCTGAGGTGGCCAAAGCTGCCGGTCCCGGAACTGGTGTAGTTGAGCGGCGTCTTCTGCGCCTTGGCGTGGGCGATGAGCGTGCGCAGGTCGGTCACGTCCGGCAACTGCGCCGGGTTGACCACCACCACGATGGGCAGGTCATAGACCGTGGCGACGGGGGTGAAATCCTTCACCGTGTCGTAACTCAGCTTCTTGTAGAGATGCGGGGCCAGCAAGGTCGGAGTGGCCAGCATCATGAAGGTGTAGCCATCCGGGTCGGCCTTGGCCACCTGGGAAGCGGCGATGGAGCCCGAGGCACCCGGACGGTTGTCCACCACCACGGACTGCTTCAACCGGTCGGCCAGCTTCTGCCCGACGATGCGCGAAGCCGTGTCCGTGGGCCCCCCTGCCGGAAAAGGCACCACCAGCTTGATCATCTTGGTGGGCCAGACGGCCGCCGCTTGCTGCGCGCTGGCGCTCCCGAAAAGCCAGGGGGCGGCGGCCAGCGCCAGAAGGGTGTTCCGGCGCGTGCAAGCAAAGAACGTTTTGTGAGGCATAGGCATGGTGTTTCCCGTCAATCCATCGGTCAGTCATTGCAGGGGCAGCCACTGACTCGTTGCTGAGCCGCGGCCGCCAGGTTTCAGTCGAGCTTGGCGCCAGCTTCATCGACCAAAGCCTTCCAGACAGGCATGTCGCGCTGGTAGTTCTCGCGAAAGGCCTCCGGGCTGTTCATCAGGGGCATGAAGCCGGCCCCCACGGTTCGCTCCAGCACCTTCGGGTCCTTGGCGATCTCGCGCAGATGGCCGTAGAGCTGGTCCACGATCTCTTTGGGCAGTCCGGCAGGGGCACCCATAGCCACCCAGCCGAAGATGGCATACGCATCGTCCGACACCCCCTGCTCGTAGATGGAGGGCAGCATGGGCAGAATGTCCATGCGCTGCTTGCCCGTCACGCCGATGGCCTTCAGGCGGCCCGCATCAATGAAGGGCTTGGTGTTCAGCGCACTGGAGAAGCACAGCTGCAGCTGGCCGCCGATCAGCTCCTGAATCATGGGCGCCTCGCCCTTGTAAGCCACGTGGGTCATATCGGCGTCCATCGTCTTGCTCATATAGGCCCCAGCCAGGTGCGCGTAGGAACCCACGCCCCAGGAACCGTACGAGAGCTTGCCCTTGTGGGCCTTCACGTAGGCCAGCAACTCTTTCATATTGCTCGCGGGCACCGACGGGTGCACCACCAGCGTGACGGGCGCTGCCGCGATCTGGGTGATGGGCGTGATGTCCTTCTGCGGGTCGTAGGGCAGCTTGGTGTACAGAAACTGGTTGATCAGCATCGATGTGCTGAGCGATACCAGCAGGGTGTGCCCGTCCGGTGCGGCCTTGGCGACTGCGTCGGTACCCAGGATGCCGGCGGCACCACCCCGGTTGTCCACTACCACGGGCTGGCCCACGCGTTTTGCCAGCGCTTCGCCCACCGTGCGGGCGATGATGTCCGTCGCCCCCCCGGCGTTGAACGGCACGATCAGCCGGATGGGCTTGGTCGGCCAGGCTGCTTTGGCGGTTTGCGCTGCAGCCTGGCCGAGCAGGCTGGAGCCCCCCAGCGCGGCCAGCCCCTGCAGCAGGTTGCGGCGGTTGTATTGGATTCCCATAGCGTTGTCTCCTGGATCAGTGCGATCGTCGTCAAGGGATGAAAACGGCCCAATGCACCGTCTGATGCGGTGTTTTCGCAAGGGACCGAGCGGTGAAATGGACGGCCTTCAGGCCGGTGGCGAATCGTCCGGCAGGGTCAGCACGCCGCGCTGCTGCAGTTGCTGCAGTTCGGCGTCGCTCATCGAGAGCAGGCGGTGCAGCACCTCGCGTGTGCCCTCGCCCAGCGTGGGCGGCGCGCTGCGAATGGGCAGGCGCTGGCCGTCCATGCGGTAGGGAGGTGCAAAGACGGGCGTGGTTCCGACCACGGGGTGCGGCATGTCGCGCAGCAGGCCGCTGCGGCGCGTTCTTTCGCTGGTCAGCGCCTCATGCAGCCCCGCCACACGGCCGCAGGGAATACCGGCGGCCGTGAGGCGCTCCAGCAGCAGATCGCGCGGGAAGGCATGGATCAGTGCCTTCAGCAAGGGACCCAGTTCCACGCGGTTCCTGGCCCGGTTCACGTTGGTGGAAAAGCGCGGGTCTTCCACGATGTCGGGCCGCTCGATGACCTGGCGGCAGAACTTGTCGAACTGCGCGTTGTTGCCTACGGCGATGATCAACGGACCATCGGCCGCGTCGTACATGCCGTAGGGAACGATGGACGGGTGCGCATTGCCGTAGCGCTCCGGATCTCGGCCCAGCTGCATGGCGTCGAGGCCGTAGTAGCCTGTGACCATGATCCCGCAGTCGTACAAAGCCATTTCGATGAGCCGGCCGTGCCCAGTGCGCTCCCGGCGAAACAGCGCCGCCAGCACCGCCTGCGCAGCGTACATGCCGGTCATCAGGTCCACCACAGCCACGCCGAATTTCAGCGGTGGCTGCGTGGCCTCGCCGTTGAGCGCCATCAGGCCCGCCTCGCCCTGGATCACCAGGTCGTAGCCAGGGCGTTTGGCCTCCGGGCCGCTGCTGTCGTAGCCAGCCACCGCGCAATAGATCAGGCCGGGCCGCAGCGCCTTCAACTGCTCGTAGCCCAGGCCCAGCTTCTCGGCCCCACCGGTTTTGAAATTGTGGATGACGACGTCGAACTGCGGCAGCAGGTCACGGATGATCTGCAGGCCCTCGGGGCTTTGCAGATCCAGCGTAATGGACCGCTTGTTGCGGTTCATGCTGTTGTAGTAAGTGGTCTCGGTCTTGCCGATGCGCAAGCCCCAGTCGCGCGTGTCATCGCCGCGGCCCGGGTGCTCGACCTTGATGACCTCGGCGCCGAAATCGGCCAGCACCTGGCCGCACAGCGGCCCGGCGAACACGCGCGAAAGATCGAGCACGCGCACGCCTTCCAGCGGAAAATCGATGTCCTGCGACGGGTCTGGGGCGGTCATGGTGTTGTCTCCTGTGTTGGTCGTAGTGGGCATGCGTGCGTCAGTCCGCACCGCGCAGCGGTGCGAAGTCCGGCGTGCGCTTTTCCAGGAACGCACCGATGCCCTCGCGCGACTCTTCGGTCGCTTGCGACATCACCATGAAGCGGGCTTCACTTTCCAGCTGCTCCTCCAGCGACGCATGGGGCGCAGTACGGCACAAGGCCTTGATGCGTGCCATCGCCCGGTGCGGACCGTCCGCCACGCTGGCGGCCAGTGCCACAGCACCCGCCAGAGCCTCGCCCGGTTCGGCCAAGCGGTTGACGGCACCCAGGGCATGCAGGCGTTCGCCCGACAGACGCTCGCCCGTCAGGCACAACTCGGTCAGCACCTGGCGTGAAACGAACTCGGCCAGGAACGCCGTCGCACCGCCGTCGGGAGTGAGGCCGACCTTCACATAGGCCACGGAGAACACGGCATCGCGCGCCGCCACCAGCATGTCGCACGCCAGGGCCAAGGACAGGCCAGCACCCGCGGCGGCGCCCTCCACTGCAGCGATCACGGTCTTCTCGCAGTCGCGCACGGCGCGGATGAGGTCGTGCAGGCCTTCGAGCCTCTCGCGTCGCTGTTCGACGCTCAACTCATGCCGTTTGGCCAACTGCCTCAGGTCGCCCCCCGCGCAGAAATGGCCGCCCTCTCCGGTCAGCACGACAGCGCCCACCGAAGGATCGGCCTGCGCCTCGACCAAGGCCTGTGTCAGTGCGGCGTAGAACGCGGGGGACAGCGCATTGCGCGCAGCCGTGTTGTTGTTGCTCAGCACCAGCACGGCGCCATCGCGCCGCTGCAGCAAAGGCGGGGTGGTCTCTGTCATGGCCGTCCTTTCGGGGAATCAGCGGATGCCGCGCCCAGAGCGATGAACCGGGCCAGGTGGTGGTCTTCGTCGCCGAACTGATGGTCGATCAGCACCAGGCGCTTGGCGTAGTGCGACAGGGGCAACTCCCAGGTCATGCCGATACCGCCGTGCAGCTGGATGCTTTCCTCCGCGACCAGCGCGCCCACATAGCCTGCGGTGTACTTGGCAGCCGACAAAGCGCGTTCGCGCGCCCCGCCCCGCGCGTTGTCGATGGCGTCGGCCGCGTTGATGACGGCCGAACGCATCTGCTCCACCTCCAGCAACAGGTCAGCCATGCGGTGCTGCAGGGCCTGGAAGGTGCCGATGGCCACGCCGAACTGCTTGCGCGTCTGCAGGTACTCCAGAGTGCTCTGCTTGGCCACATCCATGGCACCCAGGGCTTCGGCCGCCAGTGCCAGCAGCGCATAGCCCTGCACGAGCTCTAGCAGCGCGTAGCCCTCCCCTTCCTGGCCCACTAGCGCTTCGGAACCAAGCTGCACATCGGTGAACGTCAGTTCAGCTGCACGGCCGCCGTCGATACGGCTGTAGCTGCGCTTGGCAATGCCGACCGCGCTGCCGTCCACCAGGAACAGGCTGATGCCGGCGGGGTCGAACGGGCGGCCCGCCGTGCGCGTGGAAACCAGCAGCAGATCGGCCTTTCCACCAAATGCCACCACCGACTTGGCACCGTTCAGCACCCAGCCCTGGGCGGTCTTGGTAGCTGTCGCCGAGACATTGGAAAGCTCGTAGTGGCTGCCGGGTTCGTCGTGGGCCAAGGCAGCGACCACACCACCGGCGGCAATGTCTTGCACCCTGGCTTTCTGCGCCTCGGTGCCCGCCGCGATCAGCGCCTGGCCCACGACCAGGGCCCCCAGCAGTGGCTCAGCCACCAAGCCCCCGCCCAGGGCTTCGAACACCACACTGATGTCGAAACCTCCGCCGCCAAAGCCTCCTGCGGCTTCGGGGAACAAAGCGCCGATGGCGCCCAGCTCTGCGAACTGGGCATACAGGGCGGGGCTGTGGCCCTCGTCGCCATAGGCGAACTGGTTGCGGCGCTCCATGCCGTACTGCGCGGCGATGAAGCGGTTCAGGCTGTCCGCCAGCATGCGGCGGTCTTCGGTGTGTACGAAGTTCATAGGAAACTCTTTCTCAATCCATGGGGCCAGAAAGCAGCCACCGCGCAGGCCGTCTCCTCGCAAGGGGCAGGCGCCAAACGACTCAAGGGGTCTTGCATGGCTACAGGCCGAGAATCATCTTGGAGATGATGTTCTTCTGGATTTCATTGGAGCCGCCGAAGATCGACAGCTTGCGGTAGTTGAAGTAGTTGGCGGCGGCCGTTGCAGCCTCCTGCGGGCCCACCGGCGCTTGCGTGTAGCCCTCGTACTGCGCTTCCTCGATGAAAGGGGCGGCATAAGGGCCCATGGCGCGGCGGATCAGCGAGAGGATCTCCTGGCGGATCTCGGTGCCGCGGATCTTGAGCATGGAGCTTTCCGCGCCCGGCACCCCGCCGCCGGCCACGGCGGCAATCACACGCAGGTTGGTGGTCTTCATGTTCTCCAGGTCGATCTCGACGCGGGCCATGCGCGCGGCGAACAGCGGGTCCTGGTCGATGGGCCTGCCGTTCTTTTGCACCTTGGCAGCGATGATCTTGAGCTTGGCCAGGGCCGAGATGCAAAAGCCCACGCCAGCGATGCCCGTGCGCTCATAGGTCAACAGGTACTTGGCATAGGTCCAGCCCTTGTTCTCCTCGCCCACCAAGTGGTCCACCGGCACCTTCACGTCAGTGAAGAAGACTTCGTTGACCTCGTGATCGCCGTCCAGCGTGCGGATGGGGCGCAACTCCACGCCGGGACTGTTCATGTCCACCAGCAGGAAACTGATGCCGGCTTGGGCCTTGGCTTCGCGTTGGGTGCGCACCAGGCAGAAGATCATGTTGGCGTGCTGGCCCTGGGTGGTCCATGTCTTCTGGCCGTTGACGACGTAATGGTCGCCCTGCCGCACCGCCATGGTCTTGACCGAGGCCAGGTCCGAGCCCGCGCCGGGCTCGGAATAGCCCTGGCACCACCAGTCGGCGCCGCTCAGGATGCGCGGCAGCCAGTAACGCTTCTGCGCTTCATTGCCGTACTTGATGAGCACCGGGCCCAGCATGCTCACGCCGAACGGCACGATGCGCGGGCCACCGGCCAGCGCGCATTCGGTATCGAAAATGAACTTCTCGACCGCGCTCCAGCCCGGGCCGCCGTGCTCCTGGGGCCAGTGGTTGGCCAGCCAGCCGCGCGCGTTCAGGATGGCGTGCCACTCCTCTTGGTCGGCCTTGGTCAGTCGCTGTCCGGCCTTGACCTTGCCAGCGATGCGCACCGGCAGCTCGGCCTTTAGGAAGGCCTGCACTTCGGTGCGGAAGGCTTCTTCCTGCGGTGTGAATTGGAGATCCATTTGCTATTTCCTCAGTCGTCCCTGGAACCAAGCGCCTTTCGCCCCTGCCGGGGAGACGGCGCACAGCGATTCAGGGCATCAATACATCTCGAACAGGCCGGCCGCTCCCATGCCGCCAGCGATGCACATGGTCACCACGCCGTACTTCGCCTTGCGGCGCCGGCCTTCGAGCAGGATGTGGCCAGCCAGGCGCGCGCCCGTCATGCCGAAAGGATGGCCGATGGAGATGGCTCCCCCGTTGACGTTCAGGCGTTCCATGGGAATGCCCAGTTGCCGCTGGCAGTACAGGGCCTGCGAGGCGAAGGCTTCGTTCAGCTCCCACAGCCCGATGTCATCCACCGTGAGCCCATGGCGCTTCAGGAGCTTCGGCACTGCGAACACCGGGCCGATGCCCATCTCGTCCGGTTCGCAGCCCGCCACGGCCATACCTCGAAAGGCGCCCAGGGGCTGCAGGCCCAGGCGTTCGGCCTGCTTGGCTTCCATCAGCACGCAGGCACTGGATCCATCGGACAGCTGCGAGGCATTGCCGGCTGTCACGAAGTGGCCCTCGCCTCTGACAGGTTCAAGTTTGGCCAGCCCCTCCAGCGTGGTGCCGGGGCGGTTGCAGTTGTCCCGGGTAGCGATCACGTCGCGGTAGGTGACCTCCCCGGAGTCTTTGTTCTTCTCGGCCATGCGTGCAGCGCAAGCAATGATTTCCTCGGCGAACACGCCCTTGTCTTGCGCGGCGGCGGTGCGTTGCTGGCTCTGCAGCGAGAAGGCGTCCTGGTCCTCGCGCGTGATGCCATAGCGCTGAGCCACCACGTCGGCCGTGTCGATCATGGCCATGAACAGCTCGGGCTTGCGCTCCACCAGCCAGGGGTCCAGGTCGGCCGGAGTGCCCAGGGCGCGCGCGCCCGAGATGCTTTCCACCCCGCCAGCGATCATGGCATCCACGCCTTCGGCCACGATACGGCCGGCAGCGATGGACAGCGCCTGCAGACCCGAAGCGCAGAAACGCGTGACCGTGGTGCCAGCGATGGACAGCGGCAGATCGGCCCGCAACACCGTTTGGCGGCCCAGATTCTTGCCCTGCATGCCCTCGGGATTGCCGCAACCCAGAATGAGATCCTCGATCATTCCCGGGTCGATACCCGCGCGCTCCACGGCGGCCTTGACCGAATACGCCGCCAACTGGGGCGCAGGGGTGGCGTTGAACTCGCCGCGGTGGGACTTGGCCAGGGGCGTGCGGGCGGTGGAAACGATGACGGCTTCGCGCATGTTTTTCTCTTGTCTCGGTGGGTGGTTCACTGCATTTTCAGTAGCGGCTTGCGCTGGCGCCACGGACGATTCAGCGCCAAAAGCATCTGAATCTGCCGACAGTTCAACAGCAAACGCTCTCTGTTTTGATTCGACCGACAGCGCCCGTCTCAGGCCTTTGCCGCAGCTTGGTTCAGGCTGTCGAAGTTCCGGCCTTCGGCCACCAGCCTTTCCAGCAACGGCGCAGGCTGCCAGAACAGCGGGTCCTCTTTTGCGAACTCGCGGATGTCGGCCAGGATGGCGTCCAACCCCACCATGTCGGCGTACTTCATCGGTCCACCGCGAAAACGCGGGAAACCGTAGCCCGACAGGAAGGTCACGTCCACATCCAACGGGCGCAGGGCGATGCCCTCGTCTACGACCTTGGCGCCTTCGTTGACCATCGCGGCCATGTAGCGGCGAACGATCTCTTCCGAGGTGAAGCTGCGCGGCGTGATGCCTTTCCTGGCGCGCTCGGCATCGACGATGGCCAGCACCTCGGGGTCGGGCTGGCCCGCGCGGGCGCCCTGCGGGTACACATAAAAGCCCCGGCCCGTCTTCTGGCCGAACCAGCCGCGCTCGCAGATGCGGTCGGCGATCTCCACATAGCGGGTCTTCGGGTCGCGCGTGGCGGCACGGCGCTTGCGCGTCGCCCAGCCAATGTCGCCGCCCGCCAGGTCGGTCACCTGGAAAGGGCCCATGGGGTAGCCGAAGCCGCGCAACGCGGCGTCGATCTCATAGGGCGAAGCGCCGTCTTCCATCAGGAAGTCGGCGGCCTGCTTGTACACGGCCAGGATGCGGTTGCCGATGAAGCCGTCGCACACGCCGGCGCGCACCGGCGTCTTCTTCATGCGCTTGGCCAGTTCGAAGGCCGTCGTCACCACGTCCGGGGCGACTCGGGCCGGCACCACGATTTCCAGCAGCTTCATGATGTTGGCCGGGCTGAAGAAGTGCAGACCGATCACGTCCTGCGGGCGCGAGGTGGCCGCCGCAATGGCATCGATGTCGAGGTACGAGGTATTGGTGGCCAGCACCGCACCGGGCTTGCAAACGCGGTCCAGCTCTTTGAACACGGCCTTCTTGACCTCGATGTCCTCGAACACGGCCTCGATCACCAGGTCCACCGCCTGGATGTCTTCATAGCGGGTGGTCGGCACGTAGCGTGCCAGGATGGCGGCCTTGTCCTCCTCGCTCATTCGACCCTTGGCAATCAGGCCGTCGTAGACTTTTTCCACATTGGCCTGGCCGCGCGCAATGGCCTCGGCATCACGCTCCAACATCACCACCGAGAATCCGGCATCGAGTGCAGACACCGCAATGCCCGCGCCCATGGTGCCGCCCCCGATGACGGCGATCCGATCGACAGTGCGCGGCGCTGCGGCCCGGGCCTCGGGGATCTTGGCAGTCTCGCGCTCGGCAAAAAACGCATGAATGAGGCCAGCGCGCTGTGGGCTGTTCAGGCACTCCACGAACAGCGCGCGCTCCTTGGCCAGCCCCTCGTCGAACGCCAACTCGACTGCGGCGCGCACGCATTCGACGATCTTCAAAGGTGAAAACAAGCCTCGGCTCTTTTTGGCTGTGTCGACTGCCAACGCGTCCAGGTCGGCCAGCGCCGCAGCCGCGTCGGGAATGGGCAGGTCGCGCGTGCGGCGCACCGGAGCGTTCTGCGCCAGCAAGGCGTTGGCAAAGGCCAGGCCTGCGGCCGTGGCGTCGGAGCCCTCCACGCACTGGTCCAACAGGCCTGCGGCCAGCGCCGCCCGTGCCGACATGGGCTTGCCGCTCAGCATCAGTTCGGCTGCGGCCTTGGCGCCCATCAGGCGCGGCGCACGCTGTGTGCCTCCAGCGCCTGGCAGCAGGCCCAGGTTCACTTCGGGCAGGCCCAATTGCGCACCACCGGCAGCGTTGTGCAAGCCCAGGCGGTAATGGGCCGCCAGCGCCACCTCCAGTCCGCCCCCCAGCGCAGCACCATGGATGGCAGCAATGACCGGCTTGGTGCACGCCTCGATCCGCGCACAGACTTCGGGCAGCGACGGCGGCACGGCAGGCTGGCCGAATTCACGGATATCGGCACCGGCGATGAACGCCTTGCCCTCGCCCACGATCAGCACGGCCTTCACCGCTGCGCTGGCTTCGGCCTGCGCCACCGCAGCCAACAGGCCCTGGCGTACGGCAGCGCCCAAGGCGTTGACGGGCGGATTGTGGATGCCGACCACCAGCACATCGCCTTGCTGACGGGTTTGAACGACGGAAGCCGCTGCCTCACGGGTCATGCGTTTGTCTCCTTTGTTGTGGATCTGGAACGTCCAGCATCCATTCTTACGGCGACAATGGTTTCTAACAATCCCATGAATCATTGACAGACTGTCAAATGATTTAAACCAATGACTGTTGAGACATGGATTCCCAATCGCTGACCCTGCTGGTGGAGATCATCGACAGCGGTAACCTGAGCCAGGCCGCTCGCAAGCTGAAGATGACCCGCGCCAACGTGAGCTACCACCTCGCCAAGCTGGAGAAGGACGTGGGCGTGCAGCTGGTGCAGCGCACCACGCGCCGCGTGGAGCCCACGGAGATCGGCCTGCGCCTGTACCAGCACGGACGCACCATCCACAACGAGATGCTGGCCGCGCGCGAAGCCATCACCACCCTGGGCCAGGGCTTGCAGGGCCGCGTGGGCATCAGCGTGCCCAGCGGCTATGGACAGATCGTGGTGAGCGACTGGCTGATCGAGTTCAAGCGCACTTACCCGGGCATCGTGCTGGACGTGCTGTTCGAGAACCGCGCCGACAATCTGCGCGACGAAGTCGATATCGCCATCCGCGTGGTGCAGGAGCCGCCGCTGTCACTGGTGGCTCGCAGCCTGGGCACCGTGCGCTACCTGGCCTGCGCCTCTCTCGACTACGCGCATCGCCACGGGCTGCCGCGCACCCTGCACGCCCTGCGCACCAGTCCCGTGATCACCGCCGGCGTGACCGGGCGGCAACTGCGCTTGGCGGCCTACCAGGGCAGCGAACGGCATGAGGTGATGCTGGAGCCCACGCTGATCTCCGAGCACTTCCCCTTCCTGCGCCAGGGCATCCTGGCCGGCCTGGGGGTGGGCCTGGTGCCGGACTACGTGGTGCAGGACAAGCTGGAAAGCGGTGAGGTGCTGACCACGCTGGACGAGTACCGCCTGAGCATCTTCGGCACCCACATGTACCTGCTGTATCTACCCAACCGCCACCAGACGAGGGCCGTGCGAACCTGCATTGAATTTCTTCTGGCAAAAGCCGCACCTGCAACTGAGCCCCCACCTTAGGCCTTGGCCATGGTGGAGTGCGTTAGCCAGAGATGGTCGTTACTTGATTTGTAAAAGCAGGCGATTCGCGCCCGAGCGTGCAACTGTCGCGCAGCAGTGCGGGAGCCACCACAGGCACTCACTCCACCGTCACGCTCTTGGCCAGATTGCGGGGCTTGTCCACGTCCGTCCCCCTGGCACAAGCCGTGTGGTACGCCAGCAATTGCAGCGGCACCACGTGCAGCAGCGGCGACAGCGGGCCGTAATGCTCGGGCATGCGGATCACATGCAGGCCTTCGCCGCTTTCGATCCGTGTGTCGCCATCGGCCAGCACATACAGCACGCCGCCGCGCGCGCGCACTTCCTGCATGTTGCTCTTGAGCTTTTCCAGCAGCGCGTCGTTGGGGGCGACGGTCACGATCGGCATGGCGCTGGTCACCAGGGCCAGGGGTCCGTGCTTGAGCTCCCCTGCCGGGTAGGCCTCGGCATGGATGTAGCTGATTTCCTTGAGCTTCAAGGCGCCTTCGAGCGCGATGGGGTAGTGCAGCCCGCGGCCCAGGAAGAGCGCGTTTTCCATGCGCGCGAAGTCCTCGGCCCAGCTGATGATCTGCGGCTCCAGCGCCAGCACGGCCTGCAGCGCGACGGGCAGGTGGCGCATGGCTTTCAGGTGCTCGGCCTCCTGGTCGTCGGTCAGGCGGCCGCGCGACTGCGCGATGGCGAGGGTGAGCAGGAACAGCCCCGCCAGCTGCGTCGTGAAGGCCTTGGTCGAGGCCACGCCGATCTCGACGCCGGCACGCGTGATGTAGGCCAGCTTGCATTCGCGCACCATGGCGCTGGTGGACACGTTGCAGATGGTGAGCGTGTGCAGCATGCCCAGGCTTTGCGCGTGGCGCAGCGCAGCCAGCGTGTCGGCCGTTTCGCCCGACTGGCTGATGGTGACGACCAGCGCGCGCGGGTTCGGCACGCTGGTGCGATAGCGGTACTCGCTGGCCACCTCCACCTGGGTGGGAATGCCGGCGATGGACTCCAGCCAGTATTTGGCCGCGCAGCCGCTGTAGTAGCTGGTGCCGCAGGCCAGGATGAGCACGGAGTCGATCTCCTTGAACACGCGCCAGGCGGCGGCGCCGGGCTCGCCGTCCGGGCCGGGCGCACCGTCGAACAGCTCGGGCACGATGCCGCGCACGCCCTCCAGCGTGTCGGCAATGGCGCGGGGCTGCTCGAAGATCTCCTTTTGCATGTAGTGGCGGTATGGGCCCAGCTCGGCGGCGCCACTGTGCGCCTGCACGGTGCGCACCGGGCGCCGATGGGCCTCCAGCGGCTGTCCGCCCTTGCCCACGATCCAGTAGCGGCCCAGTTGCAGGTCCACCAGATCGCCCTCTTCCAGGTACACGATCTGGTCGGTCACGCCGGCGAGCGCCATGGCATCGCTGGCCAGGAAATGCTCGCCCTCCCCCACGCCCAGGATGAGCGGCGAGCCAGCGCGTGCACCCACCACGCGGTGGGGTTCGTCCTTGTGGATGACGGCGATGGCATAGGCGCCATGCAACTGGGTGACGGCGGCCTGAACGGCCTGGAACAGGTCGCCGCTGTAGTGGCTGTCCACCAGGTGGGCGATCACTTCGGTGTCCGTCTGGCTGGTGAAGGTGTAGCCACGTGCCTGCAGGGCGGCGCGCAGCTCTTCGTGGTTTTCGATGATGCCGTTGTGCACCAGCGCCACGCGGCCCAGGCGCAGCGGCTCATCCGCCGTGGGATCGCCCGTGCCCGTGCCGTGGCTGAAGTGCGGATGGGCGTTGTGCACCGCCGGGGCACCGTGCGTGGCCCAGCGGGTGTGGGCGATGCCGGTGGCCCCCTCGACCTGCTCGGCGTTCACCTGCTCCAGCAACTCGGCCACGCGGGCCGTGCTTCGGGCGCGGCGCAGGCCGCCCGTGCGGGAGGCGCCCAGGCTGGCATCGTGAATGGCCACGCCGCAGGAGTCATAGCCTCGGTACTCCAGGCGCTGCAGGCCCTGCACGAGGATGGGAACGATGTTGCGCGTGGATACCGCGCCGACGATGCCGCACATGGACGATCTCCTGAAAGGAATGTGGATGGGCGATGGTAGGCAGGGCGTCAAGAAATATGTACAAATTATTCAAACAATCTTTGGAATTAAATTTCTCATAAAACACTTATTGAAATTTAATTCCATAAAATTAGCCCCATGGAACCATTATTTCTCGACGACACCGACCTTCAACTGCTGAGTGCCCTGCAAGACGATGCCACGACCAGCAACCAGGACCTGGCCGCAGCGGTTCGCGTGTCGCCTCCCACCTGCCTTCGCCGGGTCAAGCGCCTGCGCGAGGCGGGCCTGATCGAGCGGGAGGTGGCCCTGGTGCAGCCCGATGCCCTGGCGCGGCACCTGGGCCACGGCATCACCGCGATCGTGGAAGTGACGCTGGACCGGCAGGACACCGAACGCCTGGCAGCCTTCGAGCAGCGCATGCAGCCGGAAACCGCGGTGCAGCAGTGCTACCGCGTCTCGCCGGGGCCGGATTTCATCCTGGTGATCTACGCGCAGGACATCCCGGGCTATCTGACCCTGGCCCAGCGCCTGTTTTCCAGCGACGGCAACGTGCGCAACGTGAAGGCCTTCTTCAGCCTCAAGCGCAGCAAGTTCGAGCCGAAGCTGCCGTGCGTGCGTCCGGAGACCCTGGCTCCCCGCACCCCATGAGCCGCCCGACTGGCGCGGCGGCCATCGCCGCGGTCAGCCGGCAGCGGCGTCCGGCCCCGGTGCCCCCGCGGCCGGCAATTGCAGGCACACCGTGCAGCCCTGGTGGGGCGCCGCACTGATGCCGATGGTGCCGCCCATGCGCGCCACCAGGCGCCGGCACCGCGCGAGCCCCAGGCCCAGGCCTTCGAACTGGCTGGCCGGATGCAGCCGCTGGAACACCTGGAACAGCTGCCCCGCCTGCGCGGCAGGAAAGCCGGCGCCGTTGTCCTGCACCGTGATGTCCACCCGTTCGCCGGGTGCCGGCCGCACCTGCACGGCGATGCGTGGCGGCTGGGCACCGCGCGAGAACTTGAGGGCGTTGTCCAGCAATGCCACCAGCACCTCCTGCAGCCAGCCCGCGTCCGCCCACAGCACGGGGCAGGCCTCGGCCGCGGGCAGATCCCATTGCACGGCGTCGATCCAGGCGCCGGCCGAGCCCTCTTCGGAAGACGCAGGCGCTTTCGCTGCCCCGCTTTTGGGTGACGGTGCTACCGCGGCAGCAGTCCGCGCCGCAGCCACCGCGCTCTGCAGCACCGGGCCCAGCGCGACCGGGGCCGGCGTAGCAGGGGCTGAGCCGATGCGCCCCAGCTGGATCAGCCCGTCGATCATGCCGCCGAGCTGCTGGCCTGCCTGCGCGATGGTGTCCAGAAACTGCATCGCCTCGGGATCGGCATTGCTCTCTGCAACCGTCTCCCGCAACAGCCGGCCGTAGGCGAGGATGTGGCGCACGGGCGCGCGCAGGTCGTGCGACACGGCCCGCAGGAACGCCTCCTGCTCCTGCCGCGCCGCGTCCAGTTCCGCCCGCAGGCGCACCACCTCATCGGCCTGCACGCGGCCCACTGCATCCGGCAGATCGCTGCGGGGGCCATCCATGGCTCAGGCCTTGGGCACCTTGGCGGGGCGCTTCCAGTTCTCGATGATCACCTGCCGGCCGCGCGCCACGCTCAGCGCGCCCGGTGGGGCGTCTTTCGTGATGGTGGAGCCGCCGCCGACCGTGCCGCCAGCGCCGATGGTGACGGGCGCCACCAACACGCTGTTGCTGCCGATGTGCACGTCGGCCTCGATGACGGTGCGGAACTTGTTGGCCCCGTCGTAATTGGCCGTGATGCTGCCCGCGCCGTAGTTCACGCGCTCGCCCACCGTGGCATCGCCCAGATAGGCCAGGTGGTTGGCCTTGGCGCCATCGGCCAGCGTGGAGTTCTTCACTTCGACGAAGTTGCCGATGTGCACCTCGCGGCCCAGTTGGGCACCCGGGCGCAGTCGGGCGAAAGGCCCGATGAGGGCGCCCGGGCCAACCTGCACGCCGGCTTTCTCGCCGTCGATGTGGGTGTAGGGGTGGATCACCGCGCCCGCCGCGATGGTGGCGTTGGCGATGCAGCAGTGCGCACCGATCTGCACGCCCTCGCCCAGCTCCACGTGGCCGGTGAAGATGCAGTTCACGTCGATCTCCACGTCCTGCCCGCAGACCAGCCGGCCCCGGACCCCGATGCGGGCATCGTCGCGCAGATCGAAGCGCGCCGGGTCTGCCAGGCGCACGCCCTGCTCCATAAGCGCCGCGGCCTGGCGGGCCTGGTGCGCGCGCTCCAGCTCGGCCAGTTGCAGCGGGCTGTTCACGCCCGCCACCTGCAATGCGTCGGTGATGCGGTGGGCCACCACGGGCACCCCGTCGGCCACGGCCATCGCGACGATGTCGGTCAGGTAGTACTCGCCCTGGGCGTTGTCGTTGCGCAGCCGGGCGAGCCAGCCGGCCAGCCGCTGCGCCGGCACGGCCATGATGCCGCTGTACACCTCGGTGATGGCGCGCTGGGCCTCGCTCGCGTCCTTGTGCTCCACGATGCCCTGCACCGCACCGGCGGCATCGCGCACGATGCGGCCGTAACCGGTCGGGTCGGGCAGCGTCACGGTCAGCAGCGCGAGCCGCTCCTGCGCCGAGGCCGCCACCAGCGCGTGCAAGGTGGCGGCCTGGGTCAGGGGCACGTCGCCCGACAGCACGACCACGGTGCCGTCGCCCGCCAGCTCGGGCATCGCCTGCTGCACGGCATGGCCGGTGCCGAGCTGCGGCTCCTGGCGGGCGAACTTCAATTCGAAACCGGCGCCGGAATGGTCCCCCGAACCGCCAGCGACGGCGGCCTCCACCTGCTCCGCCCCGTGGCCGGTGATCACCACCACGCGCCGCGCCTGCAGGCTGGCCGCCTGGTCCAGCACGTGGCGCAGCAGCGGGCGCCCCGCCAGGCGCTGCAGGACCTTGGGGGTGCGGCTTTTCATGCGCGTGCCTTTGCCCGCCGCCATGATGATGATGTCCAGTGCTGTCATGAAAGGGTCCGTTCGGTTGCGGCCGCGCGGCACGGCGACCGGCGTCCCAGGGGAATCCGCCGATTATCGGCGCCCTGCCGCGTCCGCCAGGGGTTTTAAGATTGCTACAAAATTAATAGCAACATGCCCTAGTACTTATTACACTTGAGGCCGATTTCACCCAAAGCCTAGAGCAGGGGTACCGGCCGGGGGATGGTGTCGTAATACTCGGCGATGCGGGCCAGCGCGCGTGGATTGATGATGCGCAGCCGCCCATCGGCGATCTCGTGCAGACCCAGTTGCGCCAGGCGCCGCAGCGTCTTGTTGGTGTGCACGAGCGACAGCCCGAGCGAGTCGGCGATGTGCTGCTGGGTGATGGGGAATTCGACGGTGCCGTTCTCGGACAGCCCCAGGCGGTCGAGCCGGCGGTACAGGTGCATGAGCAGCATGGCCACGCGCTCGGTGGCATTGCGCCGGCCGGTGGTGAGCAGGTTGTCGTCCACCATGCCTTCGCCGCGCGCCGCGAGCCAGGTCACGTCGTAGCCCAGCCGGCCATGGTCGCGAAACAGCGACCACAGCCCGTCGGCCGGGAACACGCAGAGCGCGCAAGGGGTGACGGCCTCCACACCGTGCATCGCGGTGTCGCCGAATTCCTGCTGCAGCCCCACCAAGTCGCCCGGCAACAGGAAGTTGAGGATCTGGCGCCGCCCATCCGACAGCGTCTTGTAGCGAAACGCCCAACCGGTGTAGAGCGTGTAGAGCTTGCCGTTGGGCTGGTGCTCACGGATCAGCGTGCCCCCGGCCGCCACGGTGGCGGTGCCGCAGCGGAACTGGTCGATGAACTGCAACTCCTGCGGCGAGACGGGAGTGAAAGCGGAAGGGGTGTTGCGCAACCGGCAGGCATCGCAATGGCGCGGAATGGCGTGCGCCAGGGATTCAGAAGCAAAGTCCACGCTCATAAAGGCGAATCGGTGAGAACTGGTGGGCGGCGATTCTAGGCACACCAGGGTACTCCTCCCTATGTCTTTTGACACTGTGCACGGCACGCCACAGGCCTTGCGCCGACGCGCCAGCGCCGATTGACTTTCTCCCCCGCCGGGAGGGATTTCATCAGCCTGCCGACCGGCTCTGAAATGTCAAACGGGCCGGGAGCTTTGACAGCTTCCGGCCCGCCTTCAGCGCCACCGCGTCAGTTTCCTGCGGCCTCGCTGCGATTCCCTGGAGGAACGGCAGCGAGACGGACTTCAAGCGCAGCAGGCCTCGCCTTGCGTGGAGCGAACCTTCAAGGCACTGTCCGCATGGCGCACCACCGCCGAAGCGCTGAAGCGGTACTGCACGGCATCGCGGCCCAGGGGCTCGATGACGGCATGCTGGCCGGCCGCCACCCACAGGGTCTGGCCGGCGTTGAGGAACACGTCGCCGGCCGCCACATCGCGCTCACCGTTCGGGCCGTCGTCCAGCGTGACCCAGGCATGGCCCGACATCACGCGCAGGGCCATCGGCACACGGGGGCGCAGGCTGTGGGCATTGCCGGTGGCCAGCATGCAAATGTCTTTCGCCTCTCCGCGAGGCAAGACAGCGGATTGTTGAAAATTCAGAACATTTGAAGCGGTCATTTCTTTCTCCTGGAAAACCCTAGCAATTTGCCTATCATGCGTCTGGCAATGTGGCATCGTCCAATGAAAACGCCCCAGGCGATTCATACCGAAACCACATCAATGCAAAAGACCTCTCTGATCTATTCGCATTGCGCATCAATGCAGGTCCGAGGTGCAGTCGTCGGCGCCCAACGGCCTGCTCCCGCCCACTGCAGCAGCCCTTTCACCAGCCGGGCCCCAGCCCACGCCGCCCCGCGCAAAGCCCCCACCAAGTCCGCCCAAGGCGCCACGACGCCCCGCGACCAGGCCTCGGAGTGCACTGCGGGCGCTGGCAGGGCGACCGGATCCCAGCGAAATTGCACGCCTTCGGCCAGCGCGCCACCCGAAAGCGCAGCCCGACCGCCCTGCCACGGCTCGATGACGGCATGGACCCCGGGCTCGAGCACCTGCTCATCGCCTTCGCCCAGGAAACAGTCGCTGGACAACGCGCCCTTGCGGCCCGCCACCGTGAGCCAGACGCCGCCGCGCTCGATGCGCAGCCGCGCCCGCTGGGTGGGGTACAAACCCAAGGCGCGGCGCGGGGGCAAAATCCAGCAGCCTGCCATGGTCCGGGCCGACGCAGCGCCCACCCGGGATTGTTGCGATTCCAGAACGGAAGGGTTTGACATGGAGCGCTCCTTGCATGGATCTTGGTGTTGACAGGACTGGATATTCGGCCCATCACCCCCATCCGGTCCAATGAAAAGCCGGAGATAATTTGATTCCCCAGCCTCATCAATCCCAGCCATGAATCTGCCTGCCCCCATCACCCACTTGCGTACCCGGCCAGTGGCGGTCGGCCACTGGCGCGCCTTTCTCGCAGTGGCCCGCCATCTGAACTTCCGGGCGGCCGCGGAAGAGCTGTCGCTCACCCAGTCGGCGGTCAGCCGCCAGATCCAGGCGCTGGAAGAAGAAGTGGGCGTGCCGCTGTTTTTGCGCCACACCCGGGCGGTGGAGCTGACCAGCGCCGGCGCGCAGCTGCAGCGGGCCGTCGCCCCTGCCCTCGAGCGCCTGGATGCCTGCGTGCGGCTGGTGCGGCAGACCGCGGGCCGCAAGAGCGTGGCGATCACCACCTGGGCCAGCTTCGCCTCGATGTGGCTCATCCCGCGCATGGAGGAGTTCCAACGCGAAAACCCCGACATCGACATCCGTATCGACGCGAGCGACGTGGCCGTGGACCTGGAAACCGCCGACGTGGACCTGGCCCTGCGCTACAGCCTGCCCAGCGCCAACATGAGCGGCTCGCAGCGCCTGTTCGGTGAGCAGCTGGCCGTGGTGGCGAGCCCCTGGCTCATCAAGAGCAATCCGCCCATCCGCGGGCCCGCAGACGTGGCGCGCTTCACGCTCATCGAAGCGGGCGATGCGCACCGCACCATGCACCTCGAATGGCTCACCTGGCGCCGCTGGTTCGAGCTCAACGGGCAGGAAAAGCTGCAGCCCAAGCGCTGGCTGTACTTCAACTACGCCCATCAGATCGTGCAGGCCACGCTCACCGGCCAGGGCCTGGCCCTGGCACGCATGCCGCTCATCGCCGACGCGCTGGCGTCGGGCGATCTGGTGGAAGTGCTGCCGGGCTACCGGCTCGATTCGCCTCTGGCGTACTGGCTGCTGGTGGGGCCGCGCAGCGGGCAGCGGCCGGAAATCCGGGCGTTCTGCGCCTGGCTCACCCTGCAGGCACAGGCCACGCGCGAGGCCATCGGCGACGTGCCCGACCCCGACCTGAGCGACAACCTGGATTGACGCGCGTGCGGCGCATGCCGCGATCCGGCGCGTTCAGGCGCTGAGCGTGACCCGCGCGAACTTGCGCTTGCCCACCTGGAGCACGTAAGTGCCCGCTTCCAGCTTGAGCCCCTTGTCGCTGACGACACCACCGTCCACACGCACACCACCGCCATCGATCAGGCGGCTGGCCTCGCTGCCGGAAGGCGCCAGATTGGCCTGGCGCAGCACCGCGCCGATGCCCAGCGGCGCCCCGGCCAGGGCCACCTCGGGAATCTCGTCGGGCACCCCGCCCTTGCTGCGGTTGATGAAGTCCACCTCGGCCGCATCGGCGGCCGCCGCGCTGTGAAAGCGCGCGGTGATCTCCTTGGCGAGCATCACCTTGGCGTCCTTGGGGTTGCGGCCCGCCTCCACCTCGGCCTTGAGCGCGGCGATCTCGGCGAGGGACTTGAACGACAGCAGCGTGTACCAGTCCCACATCAGCGTGTCGGAGATGGACAGCACCTTGGCGAACATGGTGTTGGCGTCTTCCGCAATGCCGATGTAGTTGTTCTTGGATTTCGACATCTTGTCGACGCCATCCAGACCAACCAGCAGCGGCATGGTGAGCACGCACTGCGGCTCCTGGCCGTACTCCTGCTGGAGATGGCGACCCATGAGCAGGTTGAACTTCTGGTCGGTGCCACCCAGTTCCAGGTCGCTCTTCAACGCCACCGAGTCGTAGCCCTGCATGAGCGGGTAGAGGAATTCGTGCACGCTGATCGACTGCCCGGTCGAAAAGCGCTTGTGGAAATCGTCGCGCTCCATCATGCGTGCAACCGTGTACTTGGCGGCGAGCTGGATCATGCCGGTCGCGCCCAGCGGCTCGCTCCATTCGCTGTTGTAGCGGATCTCCGTTTTGGCCGGGTCCAGCACCATGCTGGCCTGGCGGTAGTAGGTCTCGGCATTGGCCTTGATCTGCTCGGGGGTGAGGGGCGGCCGGGTGCTGTTGCGGCCGGAGGGGTCGCCGATCAGGCTGGTGAAGTCGCCGATCAGGAAGATCACCTGGTGCCCCAGGTCCTGCAACTGGCGCATCTTGTTGAGCACCACGGTGTGGCCGATGTGGATGTCCGGCGCCGTCGGGTCCAGCCCCAATTTGATGCGCAGCGGCACGCCGGTCGCCTCGGAGCGTGCCAGCTTCTTCGTCCATTCGTCGCGGGGCAGCAATTCGTCAGCGCCCCGGAGCGATACCTCAAGCGCCCGTCCTACACCATCGGTGATTGGGAATGTTGTAACAGCAGATTGATTCATAAGGGTTTTTTTGGGGGTTTCCGGGGCGCTCGTCGTTATACTCCGGCCCACATTTGCAGTGGCGGATTCTAGTGGTCCTGCCGGTTCGGACCCTTGCACCGAATGGCTGCAGCCTGACCTAAGCTCGTGCGTTCCGCCCCCACCCGGCCCGAACGCACCTCACCCTGGGGTAAGACACTTTGAACAATGGCTTGACATCCGCCAGCCTCGCACTGCTGGACCGGCTATCGCGCATCGCCCAGACCCATCCCAAGCGCATCACCGCCGCCATCGCAACGCTGTTGCTGACGGGCGGCGGCGGCGCTTTCGCCGTCGCCTCCTTCGCGCCGGACCCCGCCGACCTGCCCCGCAGCACGGTCGAATACGCGGTGGATTCGCTGGCCAGCGACCAGTCCCTGCCAGCGCTGGTGGACATTCCGAACTATTCCCTCTACCGCTCTGACCAGACCCGCAGCAGCGACACCGCCGAAGCCATCCTGCAGCGCCTGGGTGTGGCGGACCCCGCGGCCGCGGCCTTCCTGCGCAGCGACGGCCAGGTGCGCCAGACCCTGCTGGGCCGCTCGGGCCGGTCCGTATCGGCAGAAACCACGGATGACCACCGCCTCATCAGCCTCACGGCGCGCTGGGTCCAGGACGACAGCGGCAATTTCCGCCGGCTGGTCGTGCAACGCAAGGGCAACGAATTCACCTCGCGCGTCGAGACGGCGCCGCTCACCGTGGGCACGCGGCTGGCTGGCGGCATCATCCGCAGCTCGCTGTTCGCCGCGACCGACGCTTCCAACATTCCCGATGCCGTGGCGACACAGATCGCCGAGGTGTTCGCCAGCAACATCGATTTCCACCGCGCCCTGCGCAAGGACGACCGGTTCTCGGTGGTCTACGAAACGCTCGAAGCCGATGGCGAGCCGCTGCGCAGCGGCCGCGTGCTGAGCGCGGAATTCCACAACAACGGCAAGACGCACGACGCCGTCTGGTTCCAGGACACGCCCGCCGCCAAGGGCGCGTACTACACGCTGGACGGCGAGAGCATGCGCCGCGCCTACCTCACCTCGCCGGTGGAGTTCTCGCGCATCTCGAGCGGCTTCAAGATGCGCTTTCATCCCATCCTGCAGAAGTGGCGCGCCCACCTGGGCACCGACTTCGCAGCGCCCACCGGCACGGCCGTGCGCACCGTGGGCGACGGCACGGTCGATTTCGCCGGGGTGCAGAACGGCTATGGCAACGTCATCTACGTCAAGCACCGCAACCAGCATGTCACCGTGTATGCCCACCTGAGCCGCATCGACGTGCGCAAGGGCCAGAGCGTGGAGCAGGGACAGACCATCGGCGCCGTCGGCGCGACGGGCTGGGCCACCGGCCCCCACCTGCACTTCGAGTTCCGCGTGGACGGCCAGCACCAGGACCCCATGGTGATCGCGCAGCAAAGCGAAGCCGCCACGCCGGTGTCCAGCGCCTCGCGCGCCGCCTTCAACCGCCTGGCATCGAACATGCGCATCCAGTTGTCGGCCGCCGCCCAGGTGCAGCAAGCCAGCGCCCAGTAAACGCGCTGCGCGTTCCGGCCCCATGCCAGCGCTGTACATCGGTCTCATGTCGGGCACCTCGCTCGACGGAGTCGACGGGGTGCTGGCAAATTTCTCCGAACAAAAATGCAAGGTCGCGCAATATGCATGCGCACCCTTTGCTCCTGATTTAAGAGCAGAGCTGCTTGCACTCAACACACCCGGTGCCGACGAACTGCACCGCGCCGCGCTGGCCGGAAACGCATTGGCGCGCGCCTATGCCGGCGTGGTGCACACGCTTTTGAGCCAGGCCGGCCTGTCACCCTCCGCCGTTCGCGCCATCGGCGCCCACGGGCAGACGGTGCGCCATCGCCCCCAGACTTTTGACGGCACCGGATACACGCTGCAACTGGGCAACGCGGCCTTGCTGGCCGAATCGACGGGCATCGACGTGGTGGCCGACTTCCGCAGCCGCGACGTGGCGGCGGGCGGCCAGGGTGCACCGCTGGTACCGGCGTTTCACCAGGGGGTGTTCGGCCAGTCCGGCCGGACCGTCTGCGTACTGAACATCGGTGGCATCTCCAACCTCAGCGTGCTGGGTGCGCAGGGTGCGGTGCTGGGATTCGATTGCGGGCCCGGCAACGCACTGATGGACCACTGGTGCCAGCAGCACACGGGCCAACCGTTCGACCGCGACGGTGCCTGGGCCGCCAGCGGGCAGGTCCTGCCCGCGCTGCTCGGCGCGCTACGGTCCGAGCCGTATCTGTCGCACCCACCGCCCAAAAGCACAGGGCGTGACCTTTTCAACCCCACCTGGCTGGAAGGGCACCTGCCGGCGTTCGCATCGGCCGCCCCGGCCGATGTCCAGGCCACGCTGACCGAATTCACGGCCAGCGTCTGCGCCGATGGCGTGCGCCGTTTCGGCGGCGGCGACAGCCCGTTGATCGTGTGCGGCGGTGGCGCCCTCAACGGCCACCTCATGCGCCGATTGCAGGCACTTCTGCCCAGAGTCGCCGTATCGGCTTCCGACGAGCACGGCATGCCGGCCCTGCAAGTGGAAGCCGCCGCCTTCGCTTGGCTGGCCCACCGAGCCGTGGAGCGGCGCAGCGGCAATCTGCCCAGCGTCACCGGCGCGGCGGGGCCGCGCATCCTGGGCGCGATCTACCCCGCCTGATGGCTCAGACGTGCTCCGGCAAGTCGGGCACATCGTCCGCAGCCGCGCCGCTTTCGGAATCGCGTGGAGACAACTGCCAGAAGATGCCTGCCGAGGCGATGGTCACCAGCCCCATGCAGGCGAACGTGCCCTGGAAGGCCCACAGCGTCTGCTGCGCGCCTCCGCTCCCGAAGTGGCCTGTGAATGCCGAGAGCACCCCGCCCGCGGCGGCCACCCCCATGCCCATGGCCACCATCTGCACCATCGACAGCAGGCTGTTGCCGCTGCTGGCCATGCCCTGGTTCAAGTCCTTGAGCGTGACCGTGTTCATCGCCGTGAACTGCAGCGAATTCACCGCGCCGAAGATCGCCAGTTGCACGATGTGCCACCACAGCGGCTGCGAGGGGGTCGAGAGGGCAAAACTCGCCATCGTGATCCCCACCATCAACGTGTTGCCCACCAGCACGCGGCGATAGCCGAACCGCGTGATCAATGGCGTCGTGAAACGCTTCATCGACATGCCGGCCAATGCGACCGGCAGCATCATCAGTCCGGCATGCAGGGGGGTGTAGCCCATCGTCACCTGCAGCATCAGGGGGATGAGGAAGGGCATGCACGAGCTGCCCAGGCGCGAAAACAGGTTGCCCAGCAGCCCGATGCGCAGCGTGGCCACCGAGAACAGCCGGGGCGAGAACAGCGGGTTCGGCTTGCGTGCCGCATGCAGCCAGTACGCCACCAGGCTCGCCAGCCCGAAAATTAGCAGCACGAGCACACTCGCCTGCCGCAGCCCCAGGCTCGACAGTCCATCGAGCGCCAGAGACAGCGCCGCCATGCCGAAGGCCAGCATGAGATAGCCCGCCAGGTCGAAGCGGGCCACCGGGGCGCCCGGCACGGCCGGCATGTACCGCAGCGTCGCCAGGCACCCGATCAGACCGACCGGCACGTTGATCAGGAAGATCCAGTGCCACGATGCCACCTCCACCAGCCAGCCACCCAGCGTGGGGCCGATCAGCGGCCCGATGAGGCCCGGGATCGCCACGAAGCTCATGGCCTGCAGAAACTTCTCACGCGGAAAGGTGCGCAGCACCACCAGCCGCCCCACCGGCAGCAACAGCGCTCCGCCCAGGCCCTGCACCACCCGCGCCGCCACCAGTTGGTCCAACTGGCTGGACACGGCGCAAAGCACCGATCCCACGACGAACAGCACGATGGCGCTCAGATACACCCGCCGTGCGCCGAAGCGGTCGGCCACCCAGCCCGATGCCGGGATCAGCAACGCCATGGACAGCGAATACGCCACCACGACCGATTGCATGCGCAGCGGACTTTCCCCCAGGCTGTGCGCCATGGTGGGCAGGGCCGTGTTGACGATGGTGGCGTCCAGCGTCTGCATGAAGAACCCGACGGCCACCAGCCACAGCAGGATTTGAAGGGAGCGCTCTTGTTGCATGCCGTTCCGATCAACGGCGGTAAGGTGTTCCGCCGCACATGCCCAGCAAAAAGCCGCCCGGAGGCGGCTTTTGAGTCAGGCGAAAAATCGCGCCATCAGGCGGAGAAACTCGATCCGCAGCCACAAGTGGTGGTCGCGTTCGGGTTCTTGATGACGAACTGGGCGCCCTGCAGGTCTTCCTTGTAGTCGATTTCGGCACCGACCAGGTACTGGTAGCTCATGGCATCGATGAGCAGCGAGACGCCGTTCTTGGTCATGGTGGTGTCGTCTTCGTTCGTGATTTCATCGAACGTGAAGCCGTACTGGAAGCCCGAGCATCCGCCGCCCTGGACGAACACACGCAATTTCAGGTCGGGGTTGCCTTCTTCGGCAATCAGGTCAGCCACCTTGGCCGCCGCGCTGTCGGTGAACAGGATCGGGGCGGGCATTTCGGTCTGGATGTTTTCGGCTACGGCGCTCATGGAGTGCTCCTTCGGGAGGGTTTGCCGTCGATGGTACTGCAATGCCCCTCGAATGTGGGTCAGCTGGCGTTTGACGCCAACTTCAGTGTGGGTTTTTCCTCGACCAGCACGGTCGATGGACTCATCTGTCCCGATATCGTGGCACCTTGGTGCATTTCAAGCGATTTGTAGTGCACGTTGCCGGTGATTCGGGCCTTGGGCTGCAGCTCCAGCAGTTCTGCGGCATGCACCGGTCCGAGCACCGTGCCGTTGACGATCACGTGGGCCGCGTGCACAGCGCCTTCGACCCGGGCGGACTCCGATATCACCAGAATGCTGGGCTGCTCGTCGCTGGCCCGCACGTCCCCTGCCACCTCGCCATCGATCCGCAGGCCCTCGGAAAACCGCACTTCGCCGTTGATGCGGGTGCCATGGGCAATCAGGCTCTTGATCGGGGGCTGCTTCTTGCGAGAGAACATGGAACACTCCATTCGGTTGGCGCGGGAGGGAATGGCCCATTGCCGACGCCGCCACCGCCGCTATTCTTCGATGCTCAGGGTCTGGGTGGCACGCACCGCACTGCCCTCCAAGACCCGCGCGGTCACGGTTTTTACCACGGCATTGCCGGGCAACGGCCACAACCCTTCCACCCGGCGGTACTGCTGGAACTGAAGGGGCTGCCCATCCGCAGGCATCGCCTGTGTCCAGGGGCGTCCATCGCGCGTGCCTGCCAGCAGCAACTCCAGCCGCCCACGGAACTCCGGCGCATTGCGCACCGGCTGGATCACCAGCACCTGCCAGCGCAACTGATTGCCGCCGATTACGTCGGCCTGCAGTCCACGGATGCTGACGCCCTCGGTCTTGCCTGCAGGAATGAGTTTTTCGAAAAAGCCCAGATCGTCCCGGAGGGCGCGGTTGTCCGCCTCCAGCTGGCGCATCTGGGCCATCAGGCGATCCATCGTGGTGCGCTCTGCGGTCAGCAGCGTGCCGGTAGAGCTCGACGTGTCCTTTTGCAAGCGCTGCTCCTCGCGTAACTGGGCTACCTCTTCGCGCAACCGCACCAGTTCGGCCCGGGAGCGGGAGTCCAGGCCTGCGATGCTCTTGCCGAACTCGAAGGCCCAGAGCGCCAGCGCGGCGCACAGGCCGAAGAAAATGGCCAGCAGCACCCAGCGAACAGGCCATGGCATCGCGCTGCGGACCGACACCCGCGGGGCACTGATGGTCAAACGGCGCCGTAGCAGCTTGAGTCGCATGTTTCCCTATCCAACAAATGGAGGAGCAGAAATGAAAAAACCGCCGGACAGGCGGTTTTTTGAAGCCGGAAAGCACCCGAGAGTGCCTTCGGCCGACTGACATGCCCCTCTCGCAGCCTTTGTAAAGGCGCAGCACGGCATGGCAGTCTTTTGCAGTGGCGAAGCTTAACGCTTGGAGAACTGCTTGGCGCGGCGTGCAGAACGCAGACCGACCTTCTTACGTTCGACTTCACGTGCATCGCGGGTCACGAAGCCGGCTTGGCTCAGTGCGGGCTTCAGCGTTGCGTCGTAGTCGATCAGGGCGCGGGTGATGCCGTGGCGGGTGGCACCGGCTTGGCCGGATTCACCGCCGCCGTGCACGTTGACCTGGATGTCGAAGGTTTCGACATGGTTGGTCAGCGCGAGCGGCTGCTTGGCGATCATGATCGAGGTTTCGCGGCCGAAATACTGCTGAATGTCTTTGCCATTCACAGTGATCTTGCCGGAACCCTTCTTGAGAAACACGCGGGCGACGCTGGACTTGCGACGGCCGGTGCCATTGTTCCATTCACCAATCATCTCAAGGCTCCTTAGATTTCCAGCGCCTTGGGCTGCTGGGCGGTGTGGGGATGCTCAGCACCGCCATACACCTTGAGTTTCTTGATCATCGCGTAGCCCAGGGGACCCTTGGGCAGCATGCCTTTGACAGCCTTTTCCAGCGCGCGGCCGGGGTGCTTGGCTTGCATGTCGCGGAAGTTCGTGGCCGTGATACCGCCGGGATAGCCCGAATGCCGGTAGTACACCTTGTCCAGGGACTTGGTGCCGGTGACCTTGAGCTGAGCGGCGTTGATGATGACGATGAAGTCACCGGTATCGACGTGAGGCGTGTAAATGGCCTTGTGTTTGCCGCGCAAACGGAGAGCAACTTCGCTGGCTACTCGTCCGAGGACCTTGTCGGTCGCGTCAATCACAAACCACTCGTGCACGACCTCAGCGGGCTTTGCGCTGAAAGTAGACATGAGTTTCTCTTTTCAAAGAACGGGGGGTTTGTCGGTCCTTTTCCACGGTCGGTGCATCTCTGAAGGAAGCCTCTTAGGTGGTGTAAATGCTCCGCCGCGGGACCAAAAAAGCGCTGCGAAGCCCGCCATTATACGAAGCGGCGGGAAAATGCCAAGGCAGGGCTATTGGGACAGCATCGTGCGGCGGCGTTCTTCGGCTTCCAGCCGGCGGCGGTTCTCGACGCACAGCGGGTGGTTGGCCACCGCCGCGTTCTGGCATTGCTGGTGGATGCACATCGGTCGGGCGATGAATCCGGCGTTGGCGCACGCTTCGTCCGGCCCCGCCACGCGTGCGGCCGCCGGCTTGGGCGTGGCCGCCGGAGCCGGTGCAGGTTCGGGCGATGCAAGCGCTTCCGCGGCCACGACCGCAGGCGTGGGCTCGACCACCTTGCGGGGCGCGGGTTTGGGCCGTGGTGCCGATGCAACGACGAATGCAGGCGCTACGGCCACCGATGCAGCGGATGCGGCTGGCAGCGCCGGTAAGGCGGCCGCTTCATCGACCACGGGGATTACTTCGGCAGGCGCAGAGGCCACCGGCGCTGGCGGCTCGGCCAGTTCCGTGATGATCTGGTCTTCCGGGGTGTACTTGGTGGGATGGCGCGTGTCGCGCGAGGCGTTCCACCACAGTCCGGCAGCGATCACAGCCACGGCCACCACGCCGGCGCCCGCCCAAAGCAAGGGACGGCGGCGCACGCCAGCGGCGCCCGATGCCGGCGATTCCTCGCCCGCAGCCTGGCTGCGGCGGGTCTTCGGACGCCCCAGCCTTTCCGGATGCTGAGGACGGCGCTCCTCGAAAACCGTTTCGCCACCTGTCACGGTATCTGCCACCTCTTGTCCTCCATCCATGAAAACCGTGTCATGCCCATCGGACACCACGGTGTCGCCCGCCTCCTGCCGATCGACGTGCAATTGCGCACCCGTGTCCACCGTCGGCGCCTCCACCGCAGCGGCCAGAGGCGCAGGCAAGGTTGCGCCCACCGCCGGCAAAGGGACCGAGGTGATGTCGATCATGGGCACCGCCACGCCCGTGCCATGCCGGTCGGCCGGCTCCACCCAGATATCGCCCAGTTCGGCGCGGAAATCGAATTGATCGATGCCCTCCGGCGGAGCGACCATGTCCATGGTGCGCAGGAATTCGTCGATGCTCTGGGGGCGCTCGTCCGGCCGCAGGGCCAATGCCTGTGAAATCGCGGCCACGAAGGGCGGGGAATATTCGACGCCGAACTGGCGCCGCACGGTCTTGGCCACCCGTGAGAACGGCACCATTCGGTCGCGGATCGACCGCAGCGTGGCCGGCAGCGGCGTGTCGTTGCACAGGCTGCCATGCACCACGGCGCCGAGGGCGTAGAGATCACTCCACGGACCCTGGCGTAGATCGCTCTCGCCGTCGTTGTACTGCTCGATGGGCGCGTAATTGACCTTCAGGACCGCCGTGTGCTGGTGCCCGTGGTCGCTGATCGCATGGCGTGCAGCCCCCAGGTCCAGCAGCACGGGAGGGCCGCTGTCCTGCAGGAAGATGTTGTCGGGCGAAATGTCGCGGTGCAGCGTCTGGCCGTCGTGCAGCACGCGCAGCGCGCTCAGCACCGACCACAGCATCTTGCGCAGCCAAGCCTCGGGCGGCGGCGTGCGCATGTGCGCGCGGGCCTGCTTGAGCGTCATGCCCGTGTAGAGCGGCATGACCATGTAGGCGGTGTGATTGGCTTCCCAGAAGCGGAAGACCTTGACCAGCGAGGGATGGTCGAACTGGGCAAGCAGCCTGGCCTCGCTCACGAACGAGGCCAGCCCCGCCTGGAAGGATTGCTCCTGGGTGGAAGACCGCACCCACAGCGACTGCCCCTGCGCCCGCGCCGCCAGCGCCGAAGGCATGTATTCCTTGATGGCCACGAAGCGCAGGAGCGAATGGTCAAACGCCTTGTAGACCATGCCGAACCCGCCCACCCCCAGCAGCGAAAGCACCTCGAACTCCCCCAGGCGCGTCCCGGCCGGCAGGGCGTCGACGTGGTGGACGTCGGTCGGGGGTTCGGTGCTGGTGATGGCGGACATGGTGACGGCTGGGCTTTCGGGCGGCAATGGTGCACCAGCAACGGCGCACCCGGCAACGGACAAGTGGATGGATTGCAACACATTGGCCGAAGCCGCCATCATGCAGCAAGCCCGCCCCCTGGCGGCAACAAGGCGCCCGGCGACGACCCCCAAGCCGTCGCACCGGCAGCGCCCCGGCCCCCACTGCGCCCCGACGACGGGCACGATCACGCGGCAACCGGGCGGTGCGTGGTTACCATTGGCCCATCATGTTCAGTTACCGCCACGCCTTCCATGCGGGCAACCACGCCGATGTGCTCAAGCACACGGTGCTGATTGCCACTTTGCAACACCTTACGCAGAAAGACGCAGCGCTCACCGTGCTGGACACCCATGCCGGCGCCGGCCTGTTCCGGCTGGACGGCGACTATGCCGCCACGAGCGGAGAGGCGGGGGACGGCATCCTGCGCCTGGTGCCGCCCACTGTGCTCAAAGAGCCCCTGGCGCCCGCGCTGCAGGCCTACGTCGACATGGTCGGCGCCTTCAACCAAGGCAACGTGACGCGGGTCTATCCCGGCTCGCCCTTCATCACGCAGCGCCTGTTGCGCGACCGCGACAAGCTCAAGGTGTTCGAACTGCACCCGACCGACCTGCGCGCGCTGGCCGGCAATGTGGCCCAGCTGGAGGCCGGCCGCCAGGTGGCGGTGCTGCATGAAGACGGCTTCGAAGGCATCAAGAAATTCCTGCCCCCACCGGCCCGCCGCGCGCTTGTGCTGTGCGACCCCAGCTATGAAATCAAGAGCGACTACGGGCGCGTCCTGGACATGGCCGCAGACTCGCTCAAGCGCTTTGCAACGGGCACCTATGCCGTCTGGTACCCGATCATTCCCCGGCCCGAAGCCCATGACCTGCCACGGCGGCTCAAGACGCTGGCCACCAAGGCCGGCAAGTCGTGGCTGCATGCCACGCTCACCGTGAAATCGAGCAAGGTGACGGGGGCCGCAGACGGACAGGCCCGCCGCCCGGGGCTGCCGGCCAGCGGCATGTTCCTGATCAATCCGCCGTTCACGCTGAAAGCGGCGCTCAAGCCCGCACTGCCGCAGATGGCCGAACTGCTGGCGCAGGACCACCACGCCTCGCACACGCTCGAGTCGGGCGGCTGAGTCCGCCCGCCTATTCGCCAGCGGCTGGCAACGGGCCGGCCTGCGACAGGCCGGAAGCCGAGGCATCGGGGCACTGCGCCGCGGCATCCTCCGGCGCCTGCGACACCACGACCGGCTTGGTGCCCAGCCCCAGCAACCCCAGCGCCCCGGCGGCGGCGCGGCTCACGTCGATGATGCGGCCGGGCGAGTGGGGCCCGCGGTCGTTGATGCGCACCTGCACGGCGCGGCCGGTCACCAGGCTGCGCACGCACACGCGCGTGCCGAAGGGCAAGGTGCGGTGGGCGGCGGTGAATTCGTTCATGTCGAAGCGCTCTCCGCTGGCGGTGCGGCGGCGGTGGAAACGCGCCCCGTACCAGGAGGCCAAGCCTTCCTGCACGAACGCATCGGCGGTATCGCTCTCGGAGGAGGCGTCCGCGTCCGGCGGGTTGGAGGGCGCATCGCCCGCCATGGCCGGCGGGGGCTTCACAGGGGCCGCGGCGCGGGGCGGCTGGGCTGGCGCAGGCAGGGGAACCAATGGCTTTTGCGGCGCCGCGACGGTGTCGTCGCCGGGCGCGGGCGCCTTGACCGCGCAGGCCACCAGGGCGCACGACAGCAGCGCGCCCGACAACAGCGCACCGAGGCGGTGGGGCAGTTCAGCGCTGGCAGCGCGTTTCGTAGGCGTCTTCAAAACGCTTCAGGTCCTTTCTTTCGCCTTCGGTCAGGTCCGTGCGGGCCCGCTTGGCGGTGAGGATGCGGCGCGACTCCCGGCATTGCTCGGCGTGGCGCGTGGCCTCTTCGCGGGAGGTCTGGGCCGCCACGCGCAGTTGTTGCTCCTGCTCCTGCCGCTGCTTGCGCGCCTCGCTCTGCTCCCTGTAATAGCGGGAGGAAGCGTCAGATTCCTCGTCGCGGCAATCGCGCTGGTACTCCCGGCGCATGCCGGCATAGGCGTCGGGCTGGATGCCGGAGGAGCCTCCGCGCAGCGTGTCGCTCAGGGAGCGGCAACGGGCGCTCATGTAGCGCTGGTAAGCCGGCCCTTCAGGCACGGAACGCACGGGAGGCTCATAGCGCCACGCCGGAGGCGGTGCGACAGGCCCTGCGGCCGCCACCGACGTCGTCGTGCCCGAAGGACAGGGGCGCGACATCGTGAAGCTGTTGCCCGCGGCATCCCGGCAGACGTACCGCGTCTGGGCCCACGACGGGGCAGAAGCCACGCAGCACAGGGTGGCGACCAACAGGGGAGCGAAGGCGGACGTCATGGATGGGCACGAAAAACGAAGGGGCGATATTACCGGAGTGATCGCCGGCGTCTAGAGACCCAGCCGGCGGCAGATCTCCAGCGTGGTGGCGCTCTGGTTCATCGTGTAGAAGTGCAGGCCCGGCACGCCACGGTCGCGCAGTTGCTCGCACAAGCCGGTGACCACGTCCAGGCCGAAGGCCTTGATGCTGGCCGTGTCGTCGCCAAAACCCTGCAGCCGCATGCGGATCCACCGTGGGATTTCGGCGCCGCAGGCGTCGGAGAAACGCATGAGCTGCGTGGAGCCCAGGATGGGCATGATGCCCGGCACCACAGGCACATCCAGCCCCAGCCGCCGCGTGTCGTCCACGAAGCGGAAGTAGGCGTCGGCATTGAAGAAGTACTGCGTGATGGCCGAGTGCGCGCCGGCTCGCACCTTGAGCGCGAAGGCCTGCAGATCGGCTTCGGGCGAACGGGCCTGGGGGTGCACTTCCGGGTAGGCAGCCACTTCCACGTGGAAGTCGTCGCCCGTCTCCGCGCGGATGAAGGCCACCAGATCGCTGGCGTAGTGGAACTCGCCGCCCGCGCCGTAGCCACTCGGCAGGTCGCCTCGCAGGGCCACCAGGCGCTTCACGCCCATGGCCTTGAGCGTGGCCAGTTGGCTGCGCACCGTCTCGCGCGTGGCGCCGATGCACGAGAAGTGCGAGGCCGCGCTCACGCCCTCCGCCAGAATCTCGCGCACGGTGGTGAAGGTGCCCTCCTGCGTCGAGCCGCCCGCACCGTAGGTGACGGAACAGAACTCGGGCCGCCGGGCATACAGCGCCTGCCGCACGGCACGCAGCTTTTCGGCCCCTTCGGGCGTCTTGGGGGGGAAAAATTCGAAACTGACGGGTAAGGGTGGATTGGAGGCACTCATGCCGCCCTCCTTGCATGGACGAAGAATTCACGGTTGCCGTCGCCGCCATCGATGGAACTGTCCATCCAGGCGGTCACGGTCAGGCCCAGTTCCGCGCAGCAGTCGCGGATGCGCTGCTCGACCACGGCGTAGAGCGCCACATCGCGCACGATGCCGCCCTTGCCCACCTGGCCGGGCTGCAGTTCGAACTGCGGCTTGACCAGCATGAGCAGGTCGCCGCCGGCCTTGAGCAGCGGCGCCACCGCCGGCAGGATGAGCGTGAGCGAGATGAACGACACATCGCCCGTCACCAGGTCGAACACCGGGGTGATGTCCACCTGTTCCAGCCCCGCCCGGCGCCGGCGCACGGTGGGCAGGGCGCCCTCCGCGCGGGCCCGCGCCCGGGCCGACCGCTCGGCCTTGAAGGCTTCGACGTCGTGTTCCTTGGCGTCGTCGCTGTCGTCATATTCGTCGTCGATCAGGCCACCGTTGCGCATCCAGCTGTAGGGCGCTTCGGGCTGGGTCTCGTTGTCGTCGGCGTCTTGCTCGACCTGCTCGGACAGGGCGTCCTCGCAGGCGTCTTGCAGCGATGCGGCCGTCAGGGACCGGGCGTTGACGCCTTCCACGGCCACCACGCGCGGATCCTGGCGCAGGCGGTCGTGCAGTTGGCTGTGGCCCACGTCCACACCGATCACCTGGGCCGCGCCGCGCTGCAGCAGGCAGTCGGTGAAGCCCCCGGTACTCTGGCCCACGTCCAGGCAGCGCCAGCCCGCCACGTCCAGGCCCGCGGACACGAGCGCGCCTTCCAGCTTGAGGCCGCCGCGCGAGAGGTAGCGCGCCTCGGACTGGTCGAGCAGTTGCACTTCGGCGATGTCCGGAATCTCGTCACCGTTCTTGGCCACCTTGTGCCAGGGCAGGCTGGGTGCCAGCCGCCATTGCACGCCGGCCGCGATCAGGCGCTGCGCCTGCGACCGGGTCGCGGCGTGGCCCTTGTCCACCAGATACACGTCTGCGCGCATGCGCCCGTCCTTTTCAGAGTCAAAAAGGCCTCCAGCGCATATTCATCTAGCGCTAGAAGCTATTATTTTTATAGCAAGACAGGGCGAACCGGCCGGAGTCGCCGGCCGCCGCCCCGGGGCGGCGAAGCCCCGCCCGATCAGTAACGGTAGGTGTCGGGCTTGTAGGGGCCGCTCTTGCTCACGCCGATGTAGGCGGCCTGCGAGTCCGTCAGTTCGGTCAGCATGGCGCCGACCTTCTTCAGGTGCAGGCGCGCGACCTTCTCATCCAGCAGCTTGGGCAGCACGTAGACCTTGCCGGCCTCGTAGGCATCGGGCTTGGTGAAGAGCTCGATCTGCGCGATGGTCTGGTTGGCGAACGACGACGACATCACGAAGCTCGGGTGGCCCGTGCCGCAGCCCAGGTTCACCAGACGGCCCTTGGCCAGCAGGATGATCTTCTTGCCGTCCGGGAAGGTGATGTGGTCCACCTGGGGCTTGATCTCTTCCCATTCGTACTTCTCGATCGACGCGACGTCGATCTCGTTGTCGAAGTGGCCGATGTTGCAGACGATGGCCTGGTCCTTCATCTTCACCATGGTGTCGTGGGTGATGATGTCCTTGTTGCCGGTCGTCGTCACGAAGATGTCGGCCTTGTCGGCGGCGTAGTCCATCGTCACCACGCGGTAGCCTTCCATGGCGGCCTGCAGGGCGTTGATGGGGTCGATCTCGGTGACCCACACCTGGGCCGACAGCGCGCGCAGTGCCTGGGCGGAGCCCTTGCCCACGTCGCCGTAGCCGGCCACCACGGCGACCTTGCCGGCGATCATGACATCGGTGGCGCGCTTGATGCCGTCCACCAGCGATTCGCGGCAGCCGTACAGGTTGTCGAACTTGGACTTGGTGACCGAGTCGTTCACGTTGATCGCGCGGAACAGCAGCGTGCCTTTGGCGGACATCTCGTTCAGGCGGTGCACGCCGGTGGTGGTTTCTTCCGTCACGCCGATGATCTCGGCCGACTTGCGGGTGTACCAGGTCGCGTCTTCCGACAGTTTCTTGCGGATGGCGGCGAACAGGATGCGCTCTTCCTCGCTGGCACCGTTGCCGGCGACCAGGGAGGCATCCTTCTCGGCGCGCTGGCCCAGGTGCATCAGCAGCGTGGCATCGCCGCCATCGTCCAGGATCATGTTGGGGCCTTCGCCCGCACTGCCCTTAGGCGCAAAGTCGAAGATGCGGTGGGTGTAGTCCCAGTAGTCTTCCAGCGACTCGCCCTTGATGGCGAAGACCGGCGTGCCCGTGGCCGCGATGGCGGCAGCGGCATGGTCCTGCGTGGAGAAGATGTTGCACGACGCCCAGCGCACGTCGGCGCCCAGGGCCTTCAACGTTTCGATCAGCACGGCGGTCTGGATCGTCATGTGCAGCGAACCGGTGATGCGCGCGCCCCGGAGCGGCTGGCTGGCGGCGAACTCGTCGCGGATGGCCATCAGGCCGGGCATTTCCGTCTCGGCGATGCGGATTTCCTTGCGGCCCCAGGCGGCAAGGGAAAGGTCGGCGATGGCCTGGTCGGCCTGGGGCTTGAGAACTGCGCTCATGGTTTTCTCCGGTAAAGAAGGTAAAAACCACGCATCGGAGGGGAATGGCTCACTCACCGCACAAGAAGCGTGGGCGAGCGTCGTTGCAAAATGATGATCCGAGCCTCGCGTCCCTGCCACACACCGGGCACCGGGGGTAAAGACGCTGCAACGCTCCTCGGAAAGCGGCGATTATAAGGACATCGCGCTTCGCGCCATGCCAGCGCGCCGACCGTGGCACGCTGCAGAACCGAGACCGGCATGGATTCGAGGTGCCGCCCATGACAACAAGACAACCAGCGATACGCCCGCAAATGGCCAGAAGAACCCAGAGACAATGTCCACACAGCACCGGGGCAACCTGTTCGACCTGATGCGCATCTGCGCGGCGAGCGCGGTGATCTTCAGCCACCACTTCCACATCACGCACACCGCGTCGCCCACCTGGCTGCATTCCAACATGGTGGGTGGCGTGGCGGTGATGACGTTCTTCACGATCAGCGGCTACCTCGTCACCCTGAGCTGGCTGCGCCAACCCAAGGCGCTGGCGTTCCTGTCCAAGCGGTTCCTGCGCATCTGGCCCGGGGTGCTGTTCGCCGTGCTCACCAACGTCTTTCTGTTCGGGATCTTCTTCAACTCGATGCCGGCCGCGGACTTTCTGGCCCACCCCGATACGCTGGGTTACTTTCGCAACCTGCTGCTGATCAGGGACTACCCCTACCTGCCGGGCGTGTTCGAAAACAACCCCATCAAGCACCTGATGAACGGGCCCTTGTGGACCATCCCGATAGAAAGCCTGTGCTACCTGGTGCTGGCAGGTGCGGGGTTGCTGGGCGTGTTCCGGCACCGCTGGCTCGCCGGCCTCGCCGCTGTGGCCTACATCGCGTTCTTTCTCACCGCCCGCAATGCCGACCTGGGCGGCGAGATGCAGCACTGGTTCGAATACCCCGCCTATTTCACGTATGGCGCGCTCATCGCTGTCTTCCGCGATGCGTTCCATGCCCGCTCCGGCCGGATGCTGCTCATGCTGGCGCCGGTGGCCGCCGTGCTGTTCTTCGGATTCCAGATGGAGCACACCGCGGGCCTGCTCCTGCTGCCGCCGCTGCTGATCCACATCGGCTCGCTGAACGTGCCCGCGCTGGCCTTCCTGCAGCGCGGCGGGGACCCGTCGTACGGTATCTATCTGTACGGCTGTCCGGTGCAGCAGTCGGTGTATGCGCTCTGGCCCGACCTGGCGTTCATTCCGAGCCTGATGCTGTCGGTGGCACTGGCCGCCGTGGCGGGCTATGCCTCCTGGCACCTGGTGGAATCGCCGGCGCTGCGGTTCAAGCGGTGGTTCCAGCGGGCGCCCGTGGCGCCCCAAGCGGCCCCCTGACCCTTGCGAGTGGCCCGGGCTGCGGCCACGGGGCCGGGCCGGTGCGGTCCCACCGGGGTCCGGCATGGGGGCCGCCATTAGAATACGGCCACTTTTCCGCGGGCGCCCTCCGCGGCGGCACGCCAGCGCGCCGGCCCTGGCGCCCGTACTTCGGCCCACCCGCCTGCGCCGCGCCCTCACCAAAAAACACAGTGTCCTACGTCTCCGAAACACGGCGCCGCCGCACCTTCGCCATCATTTCCCACCCGGACGCGGGCAAGACCACGCTCACGGAAAAGCTGCTGCTGTTCTCGGGCGCCATCCAGATCGCCGGCGCCGTCAAGGGCCGCAAGGCCAGCCGCCACGCCACCAGCGACTGGATGGAGATCGAAAAGCAGCGCGGCATCTCGGTGGCCAGCTCGGTCATGCAGATGGCCTACCGCGAACACGTGGTGAACCTGCTGGACACGCCGGGCCACAAGGACTTCTCGGAAGACACCTACCGCGTGCTCACCGCCGTCGATTCGGCCCTGATGGTGATCGACGCGGCCAACGGCGTGGAGGCGCAGACGCGCCGCCTGATCGAGGTCTGCCGCCAGCGCGACACGCCCATCATCACCTTCGTGAACAAGATGGACCGCGAAGTGCGCGAGCCGCTGGACATCCTGGACGAGGTCGAACGCGAGCTGGGAATGCCCTGCGTGCCCATGACCTGGCCGGTGGGCCAGGGCAAGGGTTTCGGCGGCATCATCAACCTGCGCACGCAGGCCATGACGGTGTTCGAGTCGGGCAGCGAGCGCCGCCCGCAGGACTTCGAGACGATTCCCCTGTCGGACGCCGCCAACCTGCGTGCGCGCTTCGGCAGCGAATTCGACGCTGCCATCGAGAGCATGGAACTCGCCGTGGGCGCCTCGCCCACCTGGGACCACGAGGCCTTCCTCGCCGGCAAGCAGACGCCGGTGTTCTTCGGCTCCGGCGTGAACAACTTCGGGGTCATGGAAGTGCTGGATGCGCTGGTGGACCTGGCCCCCTCGCCGCGTCCCCGCCTGAGCAGCCTGCAGGTGAACAAGCAGCCGGTCGAGAAAACCGTGCAGCCCGAAGACCCGAATTTCTCGGGCGTGGTGTTCAAGGTGCAGGCCAACATGGACGCCAACCACCGCGACCGCATCGCCTTCGTGCGCGTGGCCTCGGGCCGGTACACGCCGGGCATGAAGCTCAAGGTGCAGCGCACCGCCAAGGAACTGCGCCCCACCAGCGTGGTGACCTTCATGTCGCAGCGCCGCGAGGCGGTGGAAGAGGCTTATGCGGGCGACATCATCGGCTTCACCACCCATGGCGGCGTGCAGTTGGGCGACACCATCACCGACGGCGCCAGCCTGCAGTTCACCGGCCTGCCGTTCTTCGCGCCCGAACTGTTCATGACGGTCATCCTGAAGAACCCCCTGCGCACCAAGCAGCTGCAGCAGGGCCTGGCCCAGCTCGGCGAAGAAGGCGCGATCCAGGTCTTCAAGCCCGACGCCGGCGGTGCCATGCTGCTCGGCGCGGTGGGGCAACTGCAGTTCGAAGTGGTGCAGCACCGGCTCAAGACCGAATACGACGCCGACGTGCGGCTGGAGGGCTGCCAGTACACCGGCGCCCGCTGGATCACCGCCGACAGCCCGGCCGACCTGCGTGCGTTCACCGACGCCTACCCGCTGCGGCTCGCGCACGACGCGGCGGACACGCTGGCCTACCTGTGCACCTCGCCCTACGACGTGCGCCTGGCCCAGGAGCGGTTCCCCAAGATCCATTTCCACCCGTTGCGCGAGCACGCCGGCCTGGCGCTGCAGGCCGCCGGTTGAGCGCAGACCATCGCCCGACCGTGGGAGCCACGCTGCCATCCCCTCTCCTGGCCCGCGCGGTCCGTGAACCGCGGGATGGCTGGCGGGCAGCCGCCCCCTTCGTGGTGATCTGGAGCGCCCTGGTGGCGCTGTACGGCACCTGGCTGCTGGCCTTCTGGCCTGGCATCCTGGGCGAAGACTCGGTCGCCATCCTGCTGGAGGTGGAGCGCGGAGGCGACTTCCGCTCCGGCAAGACCGTCTTCTGGTACTACTTCGTGCGCCTGTTCTACGAAGGCACGCGGCGGGTGGAGGTGCCCGTGGCGGTGCTGCTGTGCCTGTGCGCGCTGATCTTCGCCCGCGTGCTGTCGTGGTATTGGCGGCAGGGCCTGAGAAAGAGCTTCGCGGTGGTGCTGGTGCTGGTGTGCCTGGCGCCGCACATGGTCTACTTCATGGGCACGCTGTACCCGGACGGCATCTTCGCCGTGGCGTCCTGCGGCCTGCTGTTCGAGCTGTGGCTGGCGGCCCGCCAGCGCACCATGGGCGCGGCCTCGCTGGCCATGGTGGCCCTGGCGCTGCCCTTCGCGGCGTTCGCCCGGCCGAACGGCATCGTCTTTCTGCTGCCGGCCATTGCCGTGCTGCTGCTCCTCGATGGCCGCAGCCGCTGGAAGCTGGCCGCCCTCATCGGCGCCGTGTGCGCGGCGATGTTCGCGGGCCAACAGCTGCACCCCTCCAGAACGCAGGAAGCCGTCTACCCCATGGTGGTCTTCGAGACCGTGAACTTTCTCAGGCCACGGGCCATGAACCGCCTGTGGGACCAGTACCCCCACATGAACGACCCCTGGGTGCTGGACCGGCCCAAGGTGTCGCCCGCGACGACCGAACTGCTTGGCCGCTACCGCCCCCTGCCGCAACTGCAGGCCTATGCCGACCCGGCGTACTGGGACATGCTCGTCTTCCACCCCGAGGGCCCGCAGGTGCAAGGCCTGCCAAAGCCCGACCAGAAGGCCCTGGTGCGCGAATTCTTCACCTACAACCTCTGGCAGAACCTGCCCGACTTCATCGCCAGCCGGGTCAACGTCTTCCTGGCCGCCGCGCTCGCGCAGGGCGGCTTCCCCTCCGTGACCTACGCCACCTACGTGCTGCCCCGCACGCAGGCGGCGTCGGTCTTTCGACAGTTCGACCTGCGGGGCGTGGAGCGCCGCTTCATTGCCCTGCAACAGGCCAGCCATGCAGGGCGATGGCTGCTGTGGACTCCCTGGCTGGGCATGATTTTGCTGGCTTGGGCCCTGTGCCGCGGCATCGCCCGGCGCGACCTGCCCCTGCTGATCGTGGCGTTTCCCATGGCCGTGCAGCTGGCGGCCATCTTCCTGCTGTCCACCGCGGGGGAGTACCGCTATCTCCTGCCGTTCTTCACCCTGCCCCTGGCCCTGCTTCCCGCTTTCGCCTTGCGCCGCCCCACCCCGGCCCGCCCCGTGTCGGCATGACACGCCCCCTGCCTTCTCACCATGTCCCTTTTACTCACGTCCCTGACCCTGTTGTGCGTGCTCGGCATCTCGCTCGGGCAACTGCTGTTCAAGAAGGCGGCCATGATGCTGCCCGCCCAGCCGGTGCTGACCGACTGGATCTTCAATGGCTGGCTCATCGTGGCCCTGGCGCTCTACGGCGTGACCACGCTGCTGTGGATCTGGGTGCTGCGCAGCGCGCCGCTGCACCTGGCCTATCCGTTCATGGGCCTGGCCTTCCTGATCGTGCCGGCGCTGGGGTGGCTGTTCCTTGATGAGCCGCTGCATCTGCAGACCTTCATCGGGGGCGCTCTGATCCTGGCGGGCATCGCCGTGGCGGGGAGGGCTTCGGCATGACGGCGCACCCCATGCGCGTCGCCGTCGCCATCCCCTGCTACAAGGTCACCCAGCACGTGCTGGAGGTGATCCGCACCATTCCGGCCAGCGTGTCCCGCATCTACGCGGTGGACGATGCCTGCCCCGACGGCAGCGGCGCCTTCGTCCAGCAGCACTGCACCGACCCGCGCGTGCAGGTGCTGTTCAACCCCGAGAACCAGGGCGTGGGCGGGGCCGTGGTCACGGCCTACCGCCAGGCCGTCGCGGACGGCATCGACATCGTGGTCAAGATCGACGGCGACGGCCAGATGAACCCCCGCCTGCTGCCGCTGTTCGTGCGCCCCATCCAGGACGGCCGGGCCGACTACACCAAGGGCAACCGCTTCTTTCGGCCCGAATCGGTGCGCGGCATGCCCGGGATGCGGCTGTTCGGCAACGCCGTGCTGTCGTTCATGACCAAGCTCAGCTGCGGCTACTGGTCCATCATGGACCCCACGAACGGCTACACCGCCATCCACACCAGCGTGCTGCGCGAGCTGCCGCTGGACAAGCTGGAGCGCCGCTATTTCTTCGAGACCGACATGCTGTTCCGCCTGAACACGCTGCGGGCGGTGGTGCGCGACGTGCCCATGGACGCCGTGTACGCGGACGAGGAATCGAACCTCAAGATCGGCAAGGTCCTGCCCGAATTCCTGAAAAAGCACGCCTCGCGCCTGGCCCGGCGCTACGTGTACAGCTACCTGGTGCGCGACTTCAACGTGGGCTCCATCTACAGCCTCTTCGGCATGTTCCTGCTGCTGGCGGGGGGCCTTTTCGGGGCGCTGCACTGGATCAACAGCGCCTACGGCACCCACCCGGCCACGAGCGGCACCGTGATGCTGGCGGCGCTGCCGGTGCTGATCGGCATCCAGTTCCTGGTGGCGTTCCTGCACTACGACGTGGGCAGCGTGCCCACCGAGCCGCTGAGCACCTACCTGCATCCGGATGACCTCGATGCCGCCGCCGATCCGGCCGGGGAGGCCGCTCCATGACCGCCCGCCAGGGCCACGCCGCTCCCCACGCCAGCCACTCTCTCGCACCTTCCGAACGCGCCACCCTGCACTGGATGCTGTGGGGGCTGGTGGTGCCCCTCATCTTCTACGCGGCGCGCACGGTGGAAGTGCTCACGCGGGTGGAAATCCCGTTCGACTCGCTGCACACCTACCTGCCGCTGGCGCGCCAGTTGCTGGAGGATGCGGCGCAGCTGTTCAGCGACCCGCAGATGCTCAAGGTGGCGCCCGGCGCGGTCGTCTACATGGCGCTTTCGGGGGCGGACCCGGTGACCGTCAAGGCCGCGAATCTCACGATCTCCCTCGTGGCGCTGGTGCTCACGTTCGATGCCGCACGCAGGATCGGCGGCCGCGTGGCCGCCGCCGCGGCGGCCTGGCTGTTCGTGCTGCCCCACATGCTGGTGGAGGCCGGGGCGGTCCTCATGGGCGAAGCGCCCTTCGTGTTCCTGGTTGCCGTGTGGCTCTGGGCCACGACCTGTGCGGTGGACACCGCGGCCGGTCCGCGCGCCGCGCGCTGGCGGATCGGCGCCATGGTCCTGGCGGGCCTGGCCCTCGCCGCGGCCACCCTGACCCGCGGAACCTACATGTACTGGCTGCCGTTCGCCGGGGTGGCGTTCTTCGCCGCATCGCGCAAGCTGCAGGGCGCGCAGCGCGGGGCGGCCGCGCGCATCGCGGCGGTGCACCTGATCGCCCTGGTGCTGGTGGGCGCGTACATGGCGCGGCAGAACGAGGAATTCGGCCGGCCCATTGTCGCCACGGGCACGGGCGCGGCGTTGTACTTCGGCAGCAACCCCGTGCTGTCCGGTTACGAGCCGCCGTACTTCGGCCTGGTCCACGACGAGGGGAAGGTGACGGATGGCCTGGGGCACCTGTCGATCGAGGGCGACCGCCGCCTGATGGCCGTGGCCAAGACCATGCTGCGCGAAACGCCCTTCCCGGTGCTGGCGCAGATGTACGTGCAAAAGCTCGGTGCCGTGCTGTTCTTCAGCCGCGCGCACCTGGAGCGCTACGTCATGAACGACCGCTCCTGGCGCGTGGTGCTGGTGATCCTGGCGTGCCTGGGCGCATGGGGCGGTCGCCGGCACCTGATGGTGTGGATGGTCACCGGCGCCGCCGCCTACCAGTGCGCGGTGCACGTGCCGGTGCTGTACAACCCGCGCTACAGCATCAGTGCGCTGGACATCCTGTTCGTGCTGCTGGCCGCACAGGGCATGGCGTTCCTCTGGCGCCAGCCACGCCGGGTCGCCGCGATGGGCGCCGCCCTGTCCACCATCGTGGCAGGCATCGGGCTGGGCTACTACCACCTGCGCGCCAGCGCGCCGCTCATGCCCGACCTGGGCCTCGGGCACCCCGTGCTGCTGCAGATGGCCGACCCCGCCACGGTCCAGACCCAGGGATGGGAGGGCGACCCGTTCGCGGCCGAGGTGCCCATGGCGTCCGGGAAAGCCCTGGTCGAGTGGCGCGCGAAGGCCTTCAAGATGGATGGCATCTCGATCCTGCGGCTGCCGCTGGAGCGCCTGGAAGGCCAGTGCCAGCGCCTGTGGGTGGGCTACACCCGGCCCGATGGTGCCGCGCGCGCCAGCCTCGTGCGACTGGACGGCCTGAAGGCCGGGCAGGACATCACCTGGGGCACGATGCCGCTGGTGATGCCCGGCCCGCCGGGGCGCCTGACGATGGAGTTCCACTGCAAGCCGGGCACGCGCATGCAGTTCGGCGAGCTGGGCCTGTACGAGGCCAGCGAGGGACGTTTCTACCGGGAAAAGGCGCTCAGCCCGCCCTGAGGCGCCGCTTTTTCCCAGCCCCCACCGGGGCCCTTCTGCACGGCCGGACATGGCCTTGCAGTTCTTTTCCTTGACGGACACTCTGCCATGCGCTTTTTCAACGCTCACCGGATTCTGGCGGCGGCACTGTCCCTGCTGGGAGCCGCTGCGCACGCGGACACGGCCCCCCGCCCGGCGCGCGCGCCGTTCATCGTCGCACCGACCATCGTCGGCACGATGGTGTGCGACGAGGCCGCCAACGACCCGCGGGTCAAGACCTACGAAGCCGCCATCGATCTGTGCCGCGCGCGCAAGCGCACGGGTGCGGCGGCGATCAACCGCCTGCTCGACACGCTGGAGCCCGGCGGCCCACGGGGGCAGGTGCAGATCGGCTTCACGTCCACGCTCCAGCTGCTGGCGCTGTACCGCAGGACCGCCACGGGCTGGGAGATCGACACGGCGCGGGTCGATGAATTCCTGCAGCTCGTGGCCGATGTGAAGCGCCCCGTCGTGCTCTACCTGGCCGGGGACCACTTCGACTCCGCCGGCCCCCTGACCGACGCGCTGGAGAAAGACCCGCGCAACCTCATGCAACTGCCCGGAGGCAAGCCGCTGGAGCTGGGCTACTTCGGCTACCGCATCGCGCCCTACACGCTGGAGACGGACGCCAGCATTCCGGTCAACCGCTACCGCTACGAGGCCCTGCGCTACGTGGCCCGGCGCATCAAGGCGCTGCCTGCGGACCAGCAGCAGCGCATCGTCGCCATCACGCTCGCGGGCGAACTGCACCACCTGTTCCCCGATTTCGAACACGGCATGGGCGAATACCAGAACATCCGCACCACCGACTACAGCCCGGCCTCGGTGGCGGGCTTCCAGGCCTACCTGGCCAGGCAGTACGGCAGCATCGCGGCGCTCAACCGGCAGGCCGGGACGGCCTACGCCGCGTTCAACACCGTTCCCGCCCCGTCGCACGACGTGAGCCGCGAGCCGGCCAGCAGCCTGGGCGAGCACTACGACGCCTTCGCCGACGGCACCCTGCCGCTCTCCGGCTGGCTGTGGGACCCCGCAGGCCGCGTGACCGGCCTCGACCTGTACCTGGATGCGCGCTACATCGGCCCGGTGGGCCGCGGCTACAACCGGCTGGACGTGTACCGCGCGCTGGACGAGGTCACCACGCCGAACGTGGGCTTTCGCACCGACGTGGACTTCAGCGCCCTGCGCCCCGGCAAGCACATGGCGCAGATCGTGGCGCGCGTGGGCGGGGCGCGCTTCGAGGTGGCGCAGACCGAATTCACGGTGATGCCGCGCGACCGCCGCGTGGCGCCGCCCACCCGCCGCCCGCCGGAGGTCTTCGGCATGAAGGCGGCGAGCGAGTTGCCCGGCGTGCGCTCGTGGCTCGACCTGCCCAAGCCGCAGCAGGGCGTGCTGTTCAATCCGCTGGCACGGGACTGGAACCGTTACCGCGAGCAGCAGGTGGCGCGGCTGCTGGGCGAATTCCACCGCATCGCCTCGAGCGAGGGGTTGCCGGCGGACAAGCTGTACTCCCACCAGATCGTGCCTACCGTGAACTCCTCCTGGAACCCGCAGCTCTTCGCGGCGGACCAGACCCTGCACGGCTCGCTACCCTGGAAACACGGCATCAACCTGTATGGCGGCGCCACCGACAGCGACTGGGTGCGGGGCTTCCTGGCCGAACGCAAGATCGCCGACTACGGCGTGCCGGAATTCAATCCGCAGCAGTGGAAGCGCGACGGTGCCCACGTGGCGGCCATGCAGTCGCACTACACCGGCGGCGCGCGCTTCATCAGCCCGTACTACTTTTCCGTGATTCCGAACCGGTTCAAGGGCAGCGCAGAAAACGGCGTGAACCGCATGGAGCTGGGACCGGACAATCCCAAGGACGGCTCCGACCGCTTCTACCGGGCCATCATCGAGTTCGCCAAGCGCTGAGGGCTGGGACGCCCCCCCCGCGCGGCCCAGGCCCCGATCACGCCATCCCACTTTCCGGCCCCGCCTTCCCCTGCCACCGCCATGCCTTCGCCCTCCCCCCTCCGCGCCACCTTGCAGCCCCTGGCCGCGTGGCAGCCGCCGGCCACGCTCGCCGGGGTGTTCACCGACATCGACGACACCCTCACCACCGACGGTGCCATCACCGCCGATGCGCTGGCCGCCATCGCGGACCTGAAAGCGGCGGGCCTGCACGTGATCCCGATCACCGGCCGCCCCGTGGGCTGGAGCGAGCCCTTCGCGGCCGCGTGGCCGGTGGACGCCATCGTGGCGGAGAACGGCGCGGTGGCGCTGGTGGCGGACCGGAGCCAGAACGCGCTTGGGCGCAATGAAGACGCCGGCATCGTGCTATCGAAATGGTATCAACAGGATGCACCGACGCGGGCGGCCAACCATGCGCGGATGCAGGCCGTGCTGGCGCAGATCGAGCGCGAGGTGCCGGGTGCGCGCCGCGCCACCGATTCCGCCGGGCGCGAGTGCGACATCGCCATCGACCACAGCGAGTTCGTGCACCTGCCGCAGGCCGCCATCGACCAGGTGGTGGATCGCCTGCACGCGGCGGGCATGCATGCCACGGTGAGCAGCATCCACATCAACGGCTGGTTCGGCGCGCACAACAAGCTGGAGGGGGCCCGCTGGATCGTGCGCGAGCGCCTGGGCCGCGACCTGGACGCCGAGATCGACCGCTGGGTGTACGTGGGCGACTCCACCAACGACCAGCTGATGTTCGAGCGCTTCGCCCACAGCGTGGGCGTGGCGAACGTGGCGCGCTTCGTGCCGCAGCTGCGCCACCGGCCGCGCTATGTCACCCGGGGCGAGCGCGGGGCGGGCTTCGCCGAGGTCGCGCAGGCCATTTTGGGTGAAATGGGCCGCATGCCTTAGAAAATATTGCCTTCGTAGCTATTATTTTCATAGCAAATCGACCCATCGCAAGCGGTGCCCTGCCCCGGTGTGCGGGGGATTACAGCGGCTTGCCCAGGCCCAGCTTTTCCACCAGCGCCTTCTCGCGCGTGAAGGTGTCCTGCGCGAACTGGCGGTAGCGCGCGCTGTCCATGTAGATCGGCACCATGTCGTAGCGCGCCAGCGCGGTGCGGTAGGACTCCTGGTCCATCGCCTGCTTGAACGCATCGTGCAGGCGCTTGACCACGTCCGGCGGCGTGCCCTTGGGTGCGCCGATGCCGAAGGGCGAGTTCTGCACCACGTCGATGCCCAGCTCCTTGAGCGTGGGCGCATCGGGGAATTTCGCCAGGCGCTCGGCGCCCCAGGTGTTCAGCACGCGCAGCTTGCCCGCCTCGACCTGCGGTGCGAAGCCGGTGGAGTCGGCCGCGGCCATGATCTGCCCACCCAGGATGGACTGCATCAGGTCGGCGCTGCCCTTGTACGGCACGTGCAGCAGTTGCAGGCCCAGCTGCTGCGCCGCCAGCTCCATGGTGAGGTGCGGGCTGGTCAGCGTGCCGGTGGAGCCGTAGCTGAGCTTGCCGGGGTTGGCCTTGGCATAGGCCACGAAGTCCGCCCAGGTCTTGAACGGCGAATCGGCCGGCACCACCACGCCGAAGGCGTAGCCCGTGACGTTCAGCACATAGGTGATGTCCTTGACCGGGTCCCAGTTGATCTTGGTGGTGTAGGGCATGCGGAACACGCCCAGCGGGATCTGCGCCACGGTGTAGCCGTCGGCCGCCGAGGACTGAAGCAGCTGCGCGGGCAGCGTGCCGCCGGCGCCGGGCTTGTTGTCCACGATGACCGGCTGGCCCAGCGCCTTGCCGGCGCTGTCGGCCAGCACGCGCATGGTGATGTCGGTGGGCCCGCCGGCTGGGAAGGCGATCACCAGCTTGATGGGCCGGGCAGGAAAGGATTGGGCCCGGGCGGTGAGGGCGGGGGCGGCCAGGGCCGCGGCCCCGAGCTGCATGAGATGGCGGCGCTGCATGGTCGGTCGGTTCTCGCAAGGTAAGCAACCCCCATTGCAGCGCAGGGCAGCCCCGTCCCTGCAGGCCGGAAACCCTGAGGCCCTGTCGCCCACGCGTCATGCACGGACCGCAGAGCCACGGTGTCGAAAGGACCGGTGCGTTCGTCCTACAGGGGCCGACGGGCGGAACCGACACGGCGGCGCGGAGTGCCCGCTTAACGTCACCCCCGGCGCACGCGACTTCCAGCGTGCCGCTTTCCAGCCCCCCCCCCGCACATCCGGCCCGCAGGCCATGCCCGGGAACTGCCTATTCAAGAGGAATGGTCATGCCCAACCAACGCCACGCGCCTGTTTTCCTGGGGGTGCTTCTCGTCGTGATCGGCCTGGCCGTCGGCATCGGGGGGGTCTGGCTCATCGCCCTCGGCGGCTCGTGGTATTACCTGCCCGCGGGCCTGGCCACCCTGCTCGCCGGCTGGATGCTGGCCCAGCGCAACCCCGCCGCCCTGTGGGTCTATGCCGGGCTGGTGCTGGTGACGCTGCTGTGGTCGCTGTGGGAGGCCGGGCTGGACTGGTGGCCGCTTGCTGCACGGGGCGACGTGTTCTTCGTGCTGGGGGTGCTGCTGCTCACGCCCTGGGTGTCCCGCGGCCTGGTCTCGCCGTCGCAGCGCGGCCCGCGCCGCGCGCTGGGCGTGACGCTGGCGGCCTTTCTGGCCGTGGCCGTGGCCTCGTGGTTCCATGACGGGCACGACGTGCCCGGCGCCTTCGCCGCGCATGCCGCCCCCACCCCCACCACGGCGGTGCCCGCCGCGGCTGGCAGCCCTGGTGACAACGGCGCCATCCCGCCCGGCGAATGGCATGCCTACGGCCGTACCGGCGAGGGCCAGCGCTACTCCCCGCTGGGCCAGATCACCCCCGACAACGTGCGCGGCCTGGAGGTCGCCTGGCAGTACCGCACCGGCGACGTGCGCGGCGAGCCCGGCGATCCGCAGGAGACGACCTTCGAGGTCACGCCGCTGAAGGTCGGCAACCGCCTGTACCTGTGCACCCCGCACCAGTCGGTCATCGCGCTCGACGCGACCACCGGCGCGCAGGTCTGGCGCTACGACACCCAGGTGCAGGGCAAAGGCGAACTGGCATTGCAGCACCTGACCTGCCGCGGCCTGTCGTACCAGCCGCCCGAGCCGGCCACCGCTGGCGCCGCGGCCGTTCCGACGGCCGCGCCAGCGCCCTCCTCCCCACCCGCAGCCAAGCCGGCCACACCCGTGCCGGCCTCGGCGCCCGCCCTGCCCACGGCGTCGTGCGAAGGGCGTTTGTTCATGCCCACGGCCGATGGCCGGCTGCTCGCGCTGGACCCGCGCACCGGCGGCCTGTGCACCGACTTCGGCAACGGCACCGGGCAGATCGACCTGTGGACCGGCATGCCCAACCGCCGCCCCGGCGCCTACTACTCCACCTCGCCCGCCGTGGTCACGCGCGATCTCGTCATCATTGGCGGCACCGTGCTGGACAACGCCTCCACCAAGGAGCAGTCCGGCGTGATCCGCGCGTACGACGTGCACACCGGCGCGCTGGTGTGGAACTGGGATTCGGCCAAGCCCGAGGCCACCGCGCCCATCGGCCCCGGCGAGACCTACACCGCCAATTCGCCCAACAGCTGGTCGATCTCCAGCGTGGATGAAACCCTGGGCCTGGTCTATGTGCCCATGGGCAACCAGCCGCCCGACCAGTGGGGCGGCCGCCGCAGCCCCGAGGTGGAGCGCTATTCGTCCTCCGTCGTGGCGCTCGAACTGGCCACCGGCCGCGTGCGCTGGCACTTCCAGACCGTGCACCACGACCTGTGGGACTACGACGTGCCCGCGCAGCCCAGCCTGGTGGACCTGACCGTCAAGGGCGAGCGCGTGCCCGCGCTGGTGCAGCCCACCAAGCAGGGCGAGGTCTTCGTGCTCGACCGTCGCACCGGCACCCCCATCCTGCCGGTGACCGAGGTGCCCGCCCCCCAGGGCGCCGCCGAGGGCGACCGCACCGCGCCCACGCAGCCCAAATCGGCCCTGTCGTTCGACCCCGCACCGCTCACCGGCGCGGACATGTGGGGCGTGACCCTCTTCGACCAGCTCATGTGCCGCATCGCGTTCGAGAAGCTGCGCTTCGAAGGCCGCTTCACCCCGCCCTCCACCCGCGGCACCCTGGTCTATCCCGGCAACTTCGGCGTGTTCAACTGGGGCGGCGTGGCCGTGGACCCGCAGCGCGAGATGGCCTTCACCACGCCCACCTACCTGGCCTTCACCTCGCAGCTGATCCCGCGCACCGACGACACCACCTTGCTGGTCCAGCCCGGCGGCGCGCCACCGCACGGCATGCTGCCCGCGCTGAACGAGAACGTGGGCGCGCCGTTCGCCGTGCGCCTGAAGCCCTTCGTCTCGGTGCTGGGCATTCCCTGCCAAGCGCCGCCCTGGGGCTACGTGGCCGGTGCGGACCTGACCACCGGCAAGATCATCTGGAAGCACAAGAACGGCACCGTGCGCGACCTGGCCCCCGTGCCCGTGCCGTTCAAGATGGGCGTGCCCAACCTGGGCGGCCCGGTGACCACGGCCGGCGGCGTGGCCTTCCTGTCCGGTACGCTCGACTACTACGTGCGGGCCTACGACGTCTCCAACGGCAACGAGCTGTGGAAGAGCCGCCTGCCCGCAGGCGGCCAGGCCACCCCGATGACCTATACCGGGGCCGATGGCCGGCAGTACATCGTGGTGGCGGCGGGTGGGCACGGCTCGCTCGGCACGCGCACGGGGGACTGGCTGATCGCCTACGCCCTGCCGCGCACCTGACGAGGCTTTGAGACAAAAAGGCCTCCAGCACAATCGATACTAGGGCATATCGCTATTATTTTTATAGCAAACTGCCCGGATCATTTTGGGGATGGACCGCCCCCTCAGGCACCCTCAGCGGCGGCGCATCGCAGCCGATGCCGGCCGCGATCCAGCGCCTGGCCAGCGCGCGCATCAGCCGCACGGCCCAGGCACTGCGCCAGCCCATGACCTCGCCGGGGTCCGCGACCATGCCGCAGACATAGCGGCCCGGTGCGGCATCGCCCCCAGCACCTTCTTCGCGCCAGCGCAGCGCCGCGCACGGGCCATGCCGGCGGCGCGACACCAGCATGCCCAGCGGGCAGGGCTCGGCCAGGCAACACAGGCCGCAGCCGTTGCACGGCGCGCCTTGCGCCGGCTGCGGCGGGGCCGAGGGATGCAGGTGCACGACCTGCCAATCCGGGCCATGCGCTCCCGCACCGGCATCCAACCCCCGACCCGCACCAGCGCCTGCACGCGCGCCGCCAGCGGCTGCATCGTCGGACTGAACGTCATCGGGCAGTGGCATGGGCCGTGGGAATCCAGGAAAGGCGGGCAACGGGCACGCCGGGGAAAAGGGAAGCGGACGGTCGCGAACCACGCCCCATCCGCCAGGGCGCCCCATTGTTGCGCCGCCCCGCCGTCCCTGCCTGGATGCCCATGAAAAAAGCGCCCCGGGGGGCGCTTCTCGTTGGTGCCCTGCTGCTGCCGACAGGGGCGCAGGGGCTCGGGGGCTCGCAGCGGATCAGTGCTGCAGGATCTTGTTGAGGAAGTCCTTGGTGCGCGGCTGGCGGGCATCCGGGTTGTTGAAGAAATCGTCCTTGGAGCAGTCCTCCAGGATCTTTCCGCCCACGTCCATGAAGATCACGCGGTTGCTGACCTTGCGCGCGAAGCCCATTTCGTGGGTCACGCACATCATGGTCATGCCTTCATTGGCCAGGCCCACCATCACATCCAGCACTTCGCCCACCATTTCGGGGTCGAGGGCGGACGTGGGTTCGTCGAACAGCATCACGATGGGGTCCATGGACAGCGCACGGGCGATCGCCACGCGCTGCTGCTGGCCGCCCGACAGCTGGCCCGGGAACTTGTCCTTGTGCGCCGACAGGCCCACCCGGTCCAGCATCTTGAGGCCACGCTTCTTGGCCTCGTCCGCGCCGCGGCCCAGCACCTTGACCTGCGCGATCGTCAGGTTCTCGGTCACCGACAGGTGGGGGAACAGTTCGAAGTGCTGGAACACCATGCCCACGCGGCTGCGCAGCTTGGGCAGGTTGGTCTTGGGGTCGTGCACGGCGATGCCGTCCACGAAGATCTCGCCCTTCTGGAAGGGCTCCAGCGCGTTGATGGTCTTGATCAGCGTGGACTTGCCGGAGCCCGAAGGGCCGCACACCACCACGACTTCGCCCTTCTGGATGGAAGTGGAGCAGTCGGTCAGCACCTGGAAGCTGCCGTACCACTTCGAGACATTCTTCATTTCAATCATTGCTATTTCCTCACTCTTTCCGCTCAGCGGATGATGGCGATTTTCCGGTGCAGGCGCTTGACGACCCAGGACAGTGCGAAGCACATCGCGAAGTACACGACGGCTGCCAGCAGGTAGGCCTCGATTGGCCGCCCATAGTTCTTGCCCGCCGTCTCGAAGCCCTTGAGCATGTCGTAGGCGCCGATGGCGTAGACCAGCGAAGTGTCCTGGAACAGGATGATGGTCTGCGTGAGCAGCACGGGCAGCATGTTGCGGAACGCCTGCGGCAGGATCACGAGCTTCATGTTCTGGCCGTAGGTCATCCCGAGCGCCTGGCCCGCGAACACCTGTCCGCGGGAGATCGACTGGATGCCGGCCCGCATGATCTCGCTGAAGTACGCGGCCTCGAAGGCGATGAAGGTGATGATGGCCGACAGCTCCGAGCGGTAGCTCGTGCCGATTCCGCCGGGCAGGGCCGCGTAGAACGAGGCCGGCACCAGCAGGAAGAACCACAGGATCACCATCACCAGCGGGATGCTGCGCATGCCGTTGACGTAGAACGTGGCCGGCGCGTCCAGCCATTTCTTGCCCGACAGGCGCATCAGCGCCAGCACGGTGCCCAGCAGAATGCCGCCGACTGTGGCGATCAGCGTCAGCATGATGCTGAAGTAAAAGCCCTTGACGACGAACTTGCTGATGATGTCCCAGCTGTAGAAGGAAAGGTCGAGATTCATCATGTCAGTGGCCTCCCCCCGTGCCGCCGGACACGATCAGGCCGGGAACGCGCGTGCGCTTTTCGATGAAGGCCATGATGCGGTTGATGGCGAAGGCCGAGATCACGTACAGGCCCGTCACGGCCAGGTAGATTTCGATGCCGCGCGAGGTCTCTTCCTGCGCCTGCATCGCGAACATCGTCAGTTCGGCCACCGACACGGCGAAGGCCACGGACGAGTTCTTGAAGATGTTCATCGTCTCGCTCGTGAGCGGCGGAATGATGATGCGAAACGCCATCGGCAGCAGCACGTAGCGGTAGTACTGCACGGTGGTGAAGCCCATGGCCATGCCCGCGTAGCGCTGGCCGCGCGGCAGGGCCTGGATGCCCGCCCTCACCTGCTCGGCGATCCGCGCCGAGGTGAAGAAGCCCAGCGCCAGCACCACGAGGATGAAGCCCGAGACGCCCTTGAGCACCGGGAAGATCGCCGGCAGCACGTGGTACCACAGAAAAATCTGCACCAGCAGCGGAATGTTGCGGAACAGCTCGACCCAGGCATTGCCGAAGCCGACCAGCACCTTGTTGTCGGGCAGCGTGCGCAGTGTCCCGACGATCGATCCCATCACCAGCGCGATGACCAGGGCCAGCAGGGCCACCGACACCGTCCAGCCCCAGGCAGAGAGCATCCACTGGAGGTAGGTCGGGTATTCACCCCCTGGGTCCTGCAGGAAGACTTGCCAATCCCAATTTGATCCCATGGGAAATCCTTCTCAAATCTCGTTGTCTTCAAACTTGGCGCCCCATCCCGGGCATCCCTGCCGGGGAAACAAACAAACGCCCACCGTCAGGTGGGCGTTTGCCGCATGCGAGCGCCGGGCGCTCAGTCCTTGGTGGCGTACTCTTCCATGGGCTTGTCGTTGGGGTTCGCCCAGGCCGCCTTCGTCGCTTCGCTCGCTGGCAGGCCGATCTTCACGTTGTTCGGGGGCACGGGCTGCAGGAACCACTTGTCGTACAGCTTGGCCATGTCGCCGGACTTGATCTGCGCCTTGATGCTGTCGTCCACGGCCTTCTTGAAGGCGGGGTCGTCCTTGCGGATCATGATCGCGATGGGTTCCACGCTCAGCACTTCGCCGACGATCTTGAAATCGTTGGGGCTCTTGGACTTGGCGATGTTGGAAGCCAGGATCGAGCCGTCCATGATGAAGGCGTCGGCGCGGCCGGACTCCAGCAGCAGGAAGCTGTCGGAATGGTCCTTGCCGAAAACTTCCTTGAACGTCAGGCCTTCGGCGCGCTTGTTCTTGCGCAGCGTCTGCACCGAGGTGGTGCCCGTGGTGGTGGCGATGTTCTTGCCGTTCAGGTCCTTGATGCCGGTGATGCCCGAATCGGCCTTGACGGCGATGCGCACTTCCTCGACATAGGTCGTGACCGCGAAGGCGACGTCCTTCTGGCGGGCCGCGTTGTTGGTGGTGGAGCCGCACTCGATGTCCACGGTGCCGTTTTGCACCAGGGGGATGCGGTTTTGCGACGTGACGGGCTGGTACTTGACGTCCAGCTTGGCCAGGCCGAGCTGCTTTTGAACGTCGGCGATCACCTTGGCGCACACGTCGTAGTGGAAGCCCGTGTACTTGCCGTCACCCAGGGTGTACGACAGGCCGGAGGATTCGCGCACACCTTCGGTGATCGTGCCGGAGGCCTTGATCTTGGCCAGCGTGTCGTTGGCTTGCGCGAATGCGCTCCCTGCGGCCAGGGCGGTGATGGCGACTGCCAGCAAATGCTTCTTCATCAGGATCTCCTTAGAACTTACGGATACAACGGAAACAATCATTCTAGATAGTGGCACGGAGTGGAATTCGCCACCATGCCGAATACCCGGAACATCGGGTCAGCGCAGCTAAAAAACGGCGCTCAAAACGGAACCTGATCGGTGGGATAGCGCCAGAAATCCCGCAAGAGATAGCTCACCGGAAGATTGAGCGCGCGGTTGGACGGGGGGATGGGCTGGGCGAACCACTTGTCGTAGATGGGATAGATCTCGCGGCTGGTGATCAGCCGGCGCATCTCGTCGTCCACCAGTTTCTTGAACGCGGGGTCGTTCTTGGGCAGCATGATGGCCAGCGGCTCGGTGGTGATGAACTTGCCGACCACCTTCAAGGCGGCCGGATTGGGGCGGTTGGACGCCAGGCCGTAGAGCAGCACGTCGTCCATTGCGAAGGCATCGGCCTCGCCCTTTTCCACCATCTCGACGGCCCGGGCATGGTCCGGGGCTTCGACGATGTTGATCTGCAGGAGCCGCTCGCGGTTGATCTGCTGGGCCGCCTTCAAGGGCGTGGTGCCCTTGGTGGACACGAGCTTCTTGCCGCTGAGGTCTTCGATGCGGTCCACGTTGCTCTGGGCCGGCACCAGCAGGCGGGCGCCGGTGATGAAGTGGGGCACGGTGAACGCCACGACCTGGCGGCGTTCGGCATTGTTGGTGGTGGAGCCGCACTCCATGTCGGCGCGGCCTTTCTCGATGGTCTCCATGCGGTTGGCCGAGGTGACCGGCACGAATTCCACGTCCATGTCCTTGCGGCCGGTCTTCTTGCGAACGACCTCGGCGATCCGCTGGCACAGCTCCACCGCATAGCCCACGGGCTTGCCGGCGTCCACATAGGAGAAGGGCACCGAGGATTCCCGGTAGGCCAGCACCAGCTTGCCGCCGGCGGTGACCCGCTCCAGTACCCCCTGCGCGGAGACAGCCATGCCCCAGCACAAGGCGGCAACGCCCCATACGGCCTTCCAATGGAATGTTTTCATGGCTTGTCTCAAAGTTCGTAAGTTCTAACCTGAGCAAACACCGTGCCAGGCCGGGCCTCTCTGTTGGGCGAAGGCTTGTGCACTTCGCTCCGGACGCCGGGACGGAATGTACGTCCCGTCACACGGTCTTTCCAATGCCAAATGCACGGTGGAATATGCATTTGACACATAACCTGACCCTGCGGTCAAAGGGGCTTGTCCGTACTGTGGGCCTGCAGGTAGGTCCACAGCGACTGCGCGATGCCCTTGGAGGGCTCCTTGCCGGATGGCTTTTCGCGGTAGGCCCGCACTTCCATCGCCATCTGCAGGTCCTCCACGCCCGGGGGCGCCGCGCTGACCAGGCGGCGCGAGCGCAGTTCCTTCTTGACCGCGCTGTGGGGCAGGAAGGCCACCCCGTGCCCCTCGACCGCCATCGCCTTCAGTCCCTCGGCCATGTCGGTTTCATAGACGCGGTCCAGGTGGATGGCCGTGCCCGACTGCTTGAGGATCAAGTCCGTCACGCGGCCCAGATAGGCCCCGGGTGCATACCCCAGGTAGGGCAGCGGCTCGCCCGCGCGGCCCGGCAGGCTGAACAGCGGCTGGCCGTCGGCATTGGCGCGCGAATAGGGCGAGAGGATTTCCTGGCCCAGGGTCACCATTTCGTAGCGGTCGGCGTCGAGCTGGAAGGGCTGCGAGGGATGGTGGTAGGCGATCAGCAGGTCGCACCCCCCCTCCACCAGGCGCAGCACGGCATCGTGCACGTTGAGCGCGATGAGGCGGCTCTTGACCGGCCCGAAACGCTCGCGCAGGCTCGACAGCCAGGCGGGAAAGAACGTGAAGGCGAGCGTGTGCGGCACCGCGAACTCGATCATGTCCTTGCCGGCGCTGGTGTGGGCCCGCAGCATGGCGCGGGTGTTCTGCATGGCCTGCAGCATCTCCAGCGCTTCCTCGTAGAGCGTCTTGCCCGCGGGCGTGAGCCGGGTCGGGTAGGAGCTGCGGTCCACCAGATCGGTGCCGGCCCAGGCCTCCAGCGCCTGGATGCGGCGCGAGAACGCCGGCTGGGTCACGTGGCGCAATTGCGCTGAACGGCTGAAGCTGCGCGTTTCCGCGAGGCTGACGAAATCCTCGAGCCACTTGGTTTCCATGGCGCGCATTATCGGGGGCCGCGCGTGCCTGCGCCGCAAGGCCCCTTGGGGAAACCCTGCACCGGACCCTGCCACGTTTGCTTGCAAAATGGCTTCGGCGCTCCGAGCGCCGCCCCGTCCGGGCCCCTGGCGCACAAGGCCGGCGGGCAGAGTGACCCGCATCGCCACGCTGTCCGTTCTCTCGACCCTCTGCCTCCCATGTCCTCACTTCCCCCGTCCGGGCCCGTGTCCCACGACGCGGCACGGCCTGCCGCACCGCCCGACGACGCTCCCCGCTCCCTGCGCATCGAAGACTGGCTCACCGTCATCGTGATGGCGGCGCTGGCCCTCATCACCTTCGCCAATGTGCTGGTGCGCTACTTCACCAACTCCTCCTTCGCCTGGACGGAGGAGATCTCGGTCTTCCTCATGATCGTCCTGGCGCTGGTGGCGGGCTCCGCCGCGGTCGCGCGCGACCAGCACATCCGCATCGAATGGTTCGCCGAGGGCGGCTCGGCGGCACGCCGGCACGCGCTGGCGCGCTTCGGTGCGCTGATGGTGGCACTGCTGTTCGGCGTGATCGCCGTGCTGAGCGTGCGGGTGGTGTGGGACGACTACCGCTTCGGCGAGACCTCCCCCGGCATCGGCGTGCCGCAGTGGTGGTATTCGGTGTGGCTGCCGCTGCTGTCCGCACTGATCACCTGGCGGGCGGTGGGGCTGTTCATCCGCCGGGGCCGCAGGGCCTCCTCGGCGGGCCGGCAGGACACTTCCGCATGATCGCGACCCTGCTGTTCGTGGCGTTCCTCGCCATGATGTTCGTGGGCGTGCCCATCGGCGCCGCGCTGGGGCTGGCGGGGGTGGCGGCCATTGCCCTGGCCAATGCCGACAGCCAATGGTTCGGCCTGCTGGCCGTGCCTCAGAACTTCTATGCCGGCCTGGGCAAGTACCCGCTGCTGGCCATTCCCATGTTCGTGCTCGTGGGCTCGATCTTCGACCGCTCCGGCGTGGCGCTTCGGCTCGTGAACTTCGCGGTGGCCATCCTGGGCCGCGGCCCGGGCATGCTGCCCCTGGTGGCCATCGCCGTGGCGATGTTCCTGGGCGGCATCTCCGGCTCGGGGCCGGCCAATGCGGCCGCGGTGGGCGGCGTGATGATCGCGGCCATGTCGCGGGCGGGCTATCCGGGCTCGTTCTCCGCCAGCGTGGTGGGCGCCGCGGCGGCCACCGACATCCTGATCCCGCCTTCCGTCGCGTTCATCATCTATTCGGTGCTGGTGCCGGGCGCCTCGGTGCCCGCGCTGTTCGCGGCCGGCATGATTCCCGGCGTGCTCGCCGGCATCGCGCTGATCGTGCCAGCGGTGTGGCTGGCCCGCCGGCACAAGATGGGCGCGCTCGAATCCTCCATGCCGCGCCCGCCGTTCTGGCGCAGCCTGCGCGAGGCCTCCTGGGGCCTGGCCGCGCCGGTCCTGATCCTGGGCGGCATGCGGGCGGGCTGGTTCACCCCCACCGAGGCGGCCGTGGTGGCGGTGTTCTACGGCCTGTTCGTGGGCATGTGCATTCACCGAACGATCAAGGTGCGCGACCTGTTCCCCATCCTGCGCGAGGCGGGCGAACTCTCGGCCGTGATCCTGCTGGTGGTGTCGCTGGCCGGCATCTTCGCGTTCTCGCTGTCCACGCTGGGCGTGATCGATCCGGTGGCCAAGGCCATCGTGAACTCGGGCCTGGGCGAATACGGCGTGATGGCGCTGCTGATCCTGCTGCTCATCACGGTGGGCATGTTCCTCGACGGCATCTCGATCTTCCTGATCTTCGTGCCGCTGCTGCTGCCCATCATGCAGCACTACCAGTGGGACCCGGTGTGGTTCGGCGTCATCCTCACGCTCAAGGTCGCCCTGGGCCAGTTCACGCCGCCGCTGGCCGTGAACCTCATGGTGTCGTGCCGCATCGCCGGCGTGCGCATGGAGTCCACCGTGCGCTGGGTGGGGCCGATGCTGCTGGCGATGTTCGTCGTCATGGTGCTGGTCATCGCCTTCCCGCAGCTGGCGCTGTGGCTGCCCGCCCGCCTGGGCTACTGACCCCATCGACCCCACCGCCCCCTTTTCACCGAGAACCAGGAGACTGAACCCATGAAACTGCGCACCTTCCTCACCAGCGCCGTCGCTGCCGCCGCCGCACTGGCCTTCGCCACGCCGGCCCTGGCGCAAAACTACAAGAGCGAATACCGCATGTCGCTGGTGCTGGGCACCGCCTTCCCCTGGGGCAAGGGCGGCGAACTGTGGGCCAACAAGGTCCGCGAACGCACGCAGGGCCGCATCAACATCAAGCTCTACCCCGGCGTTTCGCTGATCCAGGGCGACCAGACGCGCGAGTTCAGCGCGCTGCGCCAGGGCGTGATCGACATGGCCGTGGGCTCCACCATCAACTGGTCGCCCCAGGTCAAGCCGCTCAACCTGTTCTCGCTGCCCTTCCTGTTTCCGGACTACGCCGCCGTGGATGCGGTGACGCAAGGCGAAGTGGGCAAGAGCATCTTCCAGACGCTGGACAAGGCCGGCGTGGTGCCATTGGCCTGGGGCGAGAACGGCTACCGCGAAATCTCCAACTCCAAGCGCCCCATCAAGAGCCCCGAAGACCTCAAGGGCCTGAAGATCCGCGTGGTCGGCTCGCCGCTGTTCCTGGACACCTTCTCTGCACTGGGCGCCAATCCCACCCAGATGAGCTGGGCCGACGCCCAGCCCGCCATGGCCAGCAGCGCCGTGGATGGGCAGGAGAACCCGGTGTCGGTCTACATGGCCGCCAAGCTCTACACCGTGGCACAGAAATACATGACCCTGTGGGGCTACATGAACGACCCGCTGATCTTCGTGGTCAACAAGGACATCTGGAATTCCTGGACGCCCGCCGACCGCGAAATCGTCAAGCAGGCCGCCATCGACGCCGGCAAGGAACAGATCGCCATCGCGCGCAAAGGCATGGTCGAAGCCGACAAGCCCCTGCTCAAGGAAATCGCCAGCCACGGGGTGACGGTGACCCAGCTCAGCCCCGCCGAGCGCACCGCCTTCGCCAAGGCCACGCGCCCGGTGTTCGACAAGTGGAAGGGCCAGATCGGCGCGGACCTGGTGGACCAGGCCGAGAAGGCGATCGCAGCGCGCAAGCCCTGACGGGCCGGCCTGCGCGCCGGCGCCCACGCACCAAAGCGCGCTGCGGCGGCCCGTCAGCCGGCCTCTCCGCTTTGCTGCAGCGCCCACATGCTGGCGTAGCGGCCGCCCTGCTCCAAGAGCGCGGCATGGGTGCCGCGCTCGATGATGCGGCCTGCTTCCATCACCAGGATCTCGTGCGCATCCACCACCGTGGAGAGGCGGTGCGCGATCACCAGGGCCGTCTTGTTGCGCGCCGCGCTTTTCAGCTCGGTCTGGATGGCCCGCTCATTGGCTGAATCGAGCGCGGACGTGGCCTCGTCGAAGATCAGGATCGGCGGGTTCTTCAGCAGCGTGCGGGCGATCGCCACCCGCTGCTTCTCGCCGCCGGAGAGCTTGAGGCCGCGCTCGCCCACCTGCGTGGCGTAACCCAGCGGCGTGGCGGCGATGAAGCCATGGATGCGCGCGGCCTGGGCGGCGGCTTCCACAGCATCATGGCCCGCGCCCGGGTGGCCGTAGGCGATGTTGTAGGCGATGGTGTCGTTGAACAGCACGGTGTCCTGCGGCACGATGCCGATGGCGCGCCGCAGGCTGTCCTGCGTCACGGCCCGGATGTCCTGCCCGGCCACCGTGATGCGGCCCGACTGGATGTCGTAGAAGCGAAAGAGCAGGCGCGCCAGCGTGGACTTGCCCGATCCAGAAGGCCCCACCACCGCCACCGTCTTGCCGGCGGGAATCTCGAAGCTGATGCCGTGCAGGATGGGCCGCGCGCTGCCCGCACGGCTTTCGTAGGCGAAGTGCACGTCTTCAAAGCGCACGGCCGGGTGCTCCAGGTGGACCAGCGGCTGGGCGCCGGGCGCATCGGCCACCTCGCGCTCCTTGTCCATCAGTGTGAACATCTTGTCGAGGTCGGTCAGGCTCTGCTTGATCTCGCGGTAGATCACGCCCAAAAAGTTGAGCGGAATGTAGAGCTGGATCATGAAGGCGTTCACCATGACCAGATCGCCCAGCGTCATGCGGCCATCGGCCACGCCTTGCGCGGCGCGCCACAGCATGGCCACCAGGCCGGTGGCGATGATGAGCTGCTGCCCGGTGTTCAGCAGCGACAGCGAGGTCTGGCTCTTGAGCCGCGCATGGCGCAGCCGCTGCAGGCTTTCGTCGTAGCGCTGGGCTTCGAACGCCTCGTTGTTGAAGTACTTGACGGTCTCGTAGTTCAGCAGCGAGTCTACCGCCTTGGCGTGCGCGGCCGAGTCGAACTCGTTGGCCTGCCGGCGGAACTTCGTGCGCCACTCGGTCAGCAGCACAGTGAACGCGATGTACAGGCCCAGGGCGCCCAGCGTGATCCAGGCGAACCACGCGTCGAACTTGACGGCCAGCACGGTGAGCACAAGGAACACCTCGATCAGGGTGGCGCCGATGTTGAACAGCGTGAACGAGATCAGTGATTCGATGCCGCGCACGCCGCGTTCGATGTCGCGCGTCATGCCGCCCGTCTGCCGCTCCAGGTGAAAGCGCAGGCTCAAGGCATGCAGGTGCTCGAACGTCTGCAGCGCGATGCTGCGGGCCGCGCCCTGCGTGGCCTTGGCGAAGACCAGTTCCCGCAGTTCGGTCAGGATGGAGGTGGAAAGGCGCAACCCGCCATAGGCCAGCAACAGGGCGATGGGCACGACCACCACGGCGGCGGGGTCGCCCGGAGCGATCGACATGGCATCGATCAATTGCTTGAGCAGCAGCGGCACTCCGACGTTGGCCACCTTGGCCCCCACGACGAAGACCAGCGCCGCGATCACCCGCCATTTGTATTGCCAGAGATAGGGAACGAGCCGGCCGAGCGTGGCCCAGTCGGTGCGGGAGCCGGCGCCGGGGCGCGCGACGAGAGGGGGTGGGGATTCGCCGTGGGGGCGCATGAAGGACAATTCCGGTTGTTGTTTTTACCGAGATTGTGCCCATGACCGCTCTTCCCAGCGCTGCGTTGACCGAATTGCCCACCGACAAGGAGCTGGTGCTCAAGGTGATTCCGATGCCGGCCGACTGCAACGCCAACGGCGACATCTTCGGCGGCTGGGTCATGGCCCAGGTGGACCTGGCGGGATCGGTGCTGCCGGCGCGCTATGTGCAGGGCCGCATGGCCACCGTGGCGGTGAACGAATTCGTATTCAAGCAGCCCGTTCGCGTGGGGGACATTCTTTCGTTCTTCTCGGCGGTCACGCGCACTGGACGCACCTCGGTCACGGTGGAGGTCGAGGTGTATGCAGAGCGCTTTTCAGCGCAGGGCCGGTATGTGAAGGTCACGGAAGCACGGCTGACCTATGTGGCCATCGATGCCGCAGGCAGGCCCCGTCCGCTGCCGGCCACCGCAGCGCCCGAGGGTGGCGCGGCAGGCTGAGAACGTGGAGTAAAACCCCGGCGCGAAACGCCTGGCCTGCCACGGGCCGTACGTGGCAGGTCGGTGAAGCGCGCCCTCGGCGCACGCCGGGATTGATCGCAATGCCCGCCGAGGCTCAGGCCGCGGCGAGTGCAGGCGCTTCGTTGCGCGCGTTGGTGGTGTTGTTGTTGTTGCTCACCGCATTGGCTCGGGGAGCGGGGCCCGACGTGCCGGCAAAGATTTCGCCGGCCAACTGGCCGCCCTCTTCGATCACCACCTTGCCGTAGCGGATCTTGCCGGTCACCTTGCCGGTGCTGTAGATCACGAGCTTTTCGCGCACGGTGAGCGTGCCGTCGAACTCGCCGTGGATCTCGGCGATGTCGATCTCGGCCGAGCCGCGGAAGGCGCCCTGCTCGGCGATGTGGATCACGCGGGAGTCCATCGTGGCCTCCACCGTGCCTTCGACCACGAGCGTGTCGCAATCGGTGATCTCCACCCCCTTGAGCTTGATGTTCGGGCCCACCGTCAGCTTGCTGCCCACGCCGTCGGAAACGGCACTGCCGGGCGCCGTGCCCGTGGACACGGGCTTGGCGGAAGAAGGGGTGGTGGTCGTGGCACTGTTGCCACCGGGCACCACGGTGGTCGCACCGCCGAGGACGGAAGAAGGTTGGCGAGGCTGGAATGCGTCGGGTTCACGCTTGCCGAAGAAGGGGTTTTGCACGGCCATCAGATCTCCTTGAAAAAGAGCCATGCTAGAAGCGACGTTCCGCGAAAACTCCCCGCGTTACGCAAGAACGGTAACTAAACCATTCGATCGTTGCATGCACTTGCATGCTTTGCAGCGACATACATCACCGCGATCGCGCGTAGGCTCCGGCTACGAAACGATGTAGGCCGCAGCGCCCGCCGACATGAGCGTGCCGTCCGGGCCGAAAAACTCCATGCGCGTGCTGGCCACGCGCGAGCCCAGGCGCAGCACTTCGGCCCGCAGGGTGAAGTGGCTCCCGATGCCTGGCCGCAGATAGTCGATGCGCAGGTCGATGGTGCCCAGCTTGCCGAAGCGGTGCAGGCGCTGCGCAGGCGGCTCGTCCATGTGGCGGGCACCGATGGCCGCCATCACGGCGAGCCCCCCCATGGCATCCAGCCCCGCGCTGATGACACCGCCGTGCACGCGGTTGTAGGCGTAGTGCCCCACCAGCTCAGGCTTCATCTCGATGCGCGCCTCGACATGCTTGGCCCCCAGATGCGTGACCTTGAGACCGAGCAGCTGGTTGAAGACGATGCGCTGCTCGAAGATGTCCTTCAAACCATCGATGAACTCGGCCTCGAACGGAGAGGGCTGGGCGGAATCAGGGGGTGGAGTCATCGAGGAAGGGGCAAGGGTTCAGGGCTGAAAGCCCGAATGGCGGACCACCGGCGCCCATTGCGCCTTGTAGGCCGTCAGCATTTTGGCGGTCTGGTCGCGCGAGCTGACCACAGGCACCATGTCGGCCGCCACGAAGCGGGCCTGCAGGGCCGGGTCCGCCATGACCTGGGTCACCGTGTCGGCAATGCGCCGGGCCCGGGCGGGCGGCAGCCACGCAGGCGCGTAGAGCACGTTCCAGCCGAGGGCGGACAGGCCCAGCCCCGCCTCCTTGAAAGTGGGCACCGTCGGCAGCGTGGGCGACCGTTGTTCGCCCGACACCGCCAGAATGCGCAGCTTGCCGGCCTTGTGCAGCGGCTCCAGCGCATCCAGCGTGTCCACGGCGATGGGCACGTGACCGCCCATCAGATCGTTGAGCAGCGGCGCGGACCCCCGATATCCGACGACGGGCAGTTGCAGGGAGAGCTTCTCGGCCAGCATCAGGGCAAAGAAATGCGGCAGGCTGCCGGTGGCCGGCACGCCGGCGGCCACCTTGTCCTGATTGGCCAGCATCCAGGCGTGCAGGTGGGCGAATTCCTTGACCGGCACGGCCGTGGACACGGCCAGGCCGAACTGATAGCTCGTGATCTGGGACAAGGCCACATAGTCCTTGTCGGGGTCGTAGCCGTTGTCCTTGAAGACCAGGGGCGCCACCAGCATGGTGGCCGGGTTGGCCAGCACGACCTGGTTCTGGCCGGAACTGTCGCGGTGCAACTGCTGGACGGCCAGCCGCCCCCCCGCGCCCACGCGGTTTTCCACCACCACCGGCACCGCCAGCCGGGGACCGAGGGCATCGGCCAGCAGGCGCGCGGCCCGATCGGATGCGCCGCCGGCCGCATACGGCACCACCACCTTGAGGATGCCGCCTTCCAGCGGCACGGGTGCCGGAGCGACCGCCCCCTGCGCCAGGGCCGACGACCCCAGGGCGCCGCTGGCAAGCGATGCGCCCCATTGCACAAAGGCGCGGCGCGACGGCGCGCGGGGAGCAGCGAATGGCGAAGGTGGTTTGACAGCAGTCATGGCACGGTCCGGCAGGGGGTTTATGGATGAGCAGGAATGTACTGCCAGATTCATGCCGCCGGCATCTATCGTTATGCCCAGTTCCCAGGCAAAACGCCAGGCCGCCCCCCAGATGCTGTCACACCGCGCTGAAATCCGGCCGGCGTTTCTCGACGAAGGCGCTGAACGCCTCCCGCGCCGCGGGCTCCTGCAGCATGCGACCGAAGCTCGCACCCTCCTGCGCCATGCGCTCCAGCACCGCAGCCGTCTGGCCCTGCTTCATGAGCCGCTTGGTCTCGATGAGCGCGGAAAGCGGCTTGGCGGCCAGCTTGCGCGCCTGGGTCTGGGCCACCATGTTGCACTCGGTGGGCGGCACCACGCGGTTGACCAGTCCCACCTCCAGCGCCGCCTCGGCCAGGAAGGGCTCGCCCAGCAGCAGCGCCTCGGCGGCACGGTGGTAGCCCATCATCTGCGGCACGAGCAGGCTGGACGCGGCCTCAGGGCACAGCCCCAGGTTGACGAAGGGCATGGAGAACGCGGCGTTGTCGCCCGCGTAGACCAGGTCGCAGTGAAAGAGCATGGTGGTGCCGATGCCCACGGCCGGGCCGCAGACTGCGGCCACCACCGGCTTCGGGAACGTGGCGATGCCGCGCAGGAAACGGAACACCGGCGAGTCCTGCGTGGATGGTGGCTTGTTCAGGAAGTCGCCGATGTCGTTGCCGGCGCTGAAGATGGCCACATCGCCCTGCAGCACGACCACGCGCACCGCGCTGTCGGCCGCGGCGGACTCCAGCGCATCCGCCAGCGCGGCGTACATCGCGGTGGTGATGGAGTTCTTTTTCTCCACGCGGTTGAAGGTGATGGTGGCCACGCCGGATTCGGTGTGAACGAGGATGTCCTGGGTCGGGGTATCGGTCATGGGAAAGCTCCTGCCATGGAAGGTCGTGGGCGGGGAAAGCGAACGGGACGCCGGGGGCGCCTCATTCCTTGTAATAAACGATCTGGTGGCTGCTGGCCAGCATGGTGCCGGCATCGTTCCACAACTGGGCCGTCTGATCGAAAAAGCCATTGCGGAATTCTTGCGCACGCGCCTGGCCCAGCAAGAATCCGGTGCCCGTGGCCGCCAGTTGCTCCCGGCCCGCGTGGAAATACACCGTGAGGGACACCGTGCCTGCCGGCACCCGGTGCGCACGGCGCAGCCAGACCCGCGGAAAGAACACATCGGCCAGTGCCGCCAGCGCGCAGAAGTCGAGCGGGCGGGCCGGCGCATCGCGCATCCACAGCTGCGAGAGGCTGCTGTCGCCGCTGCCGTCCCAGCGCTGCGGCAAGGCCCCCGCCACCGGCCGCAGTTCGTAGCGGTCGAGCCAGGCCACGCCCAGCCCTTTGGCCAGCGGCTCCAGGGTGTCGGGGCCGGGCGCTGTCGGCATGGGGGTGTCGGCCAGGCTCCAGGTTTCGCGGCGGGCGGCGGTCACGGCGGTGCCCGTGGTGGTGGTGACCCATTCGCCGTCGGCGCCGGGCTGCACGATGGACAGCGTCCAGTGCTGCGTGGACCGGTTGGTGCGCACCGGCATGGCCTGCACCGTGAAGGGGCCCTGCGACACCGCGCCGGCGTAATTGACGGTGAGCGACAGCGGCTCCCCCAGGCGGTCGGGGTGCTGCAGCACGGCCTGCAGCAGCACCGCGGCCGTCGCGCCGCCGAAAGGGCCGACCATGTTCCAGTACGCGGGCGTGGTCCGGCCGGTGTACCGGTGGGCACCGGCCGGCTCCAGGGCCAGCGCGTCGTCCAGGGGATGGAGATCGAGAGTCATGGTGTGCGAGTGTGCCGTGATTGCTTTCTCCGTCCCGTCGTGCCGGCGACTGCCTGAACCCCGGAATGCCGGGGCGCGCAATGCGCCCCCGACCTCAGACGCGCTCGAAGATGCCCGCAGCGCCCTGCCCCATGCCCACGCACATGGTCACCATGCCGTACTTGAGGTTCTTGCGGTGCAGCGCATGCACCACCGTGGCGGCGCGGATGGCGCCCGTGGCGCCCAGCGGGTGGCCCAGGGCGATGGCGCCGCCCATGGGATTGACCTTGGAAGGGTCCAGGCCCAATTGGCGCACGACCGCCAGCGACTGCGCGGCGAAGGCTTCGTTCAGCTCGAACCAGTCGATGTCTTCATGCTTGAGGCCCGCATAGCGCAGCGCGGCCGGAATGGCCTCGATGGGGCCGATGCCCATGATGCTGGGCGGCACGCCCTTGCTGGCGAAGCTCACGAAGCGGGCCAACGGCGTGAGGCCGAAACGCTTCACGGCTGCCTCGCTCGCCAGGATCAGCGCGCCCGCGCCGTCGCTGGTCTGCGAGCTGTTGCCGGCGGTGACGGAGCCCCGCGCGGCGAACACCGTCTTGAGCTTGGCGAGGCCTTCCAGGCTGGTGTCGGGCCGTGCGCCTTCGTCCAGCGCCACGGTGCGGGTCTTGGCGATGCTCTCGCCCGTCTCCAGGTCCGCCGTGCGGTCGGTCACCTCGATGGGCGTGATCTCGTCGGTGAACTCGCCGGCCTGCTGCGCGGCCAGCGCCTTCTGGTGCGACTGCAGCGCGAAGGCGTCCTGGTCCTCGCGCGACACCTTCCACTGCTGCGCCACCTTCTCGGCCGTGAGGCCCATGCCATAGGCGATGCCCACGTCGCCGTCCTTGGCGAAGATGCTGGGCGACAGCGAGGGCGTATTGCCCATCATGGGCACCATGCTCATGCTTTCCACGCCAGCGGCGATCATCACGTCGGCCTCGCCCACGCGGATGCGGTCGGCCGCCATCTGCACGGCCGACAGGCCCGAGGCGCAGAAGCGGTTCACGGTGATGCCGCCCACGCTGGTGGGCAGCCCCGCCAGCACCGCGCCGATGCGCGCCACGTTCAGCCCCTGGGCGCCTTCCGGAATCGCGCAGCCGCAGATGATGTCTTCGATGGAGGCCGGGTCCAGCCCGGGCACCTGGGCCAGGGCCGCCTTGAGGGTGGTCGCCAGCAGATCGTCGGGGCGGGTGTTGCGGAAAAAGCCGCGGTGCGACTTGCCAATGGGCGTGCGCGTGGCGGCGACGATGTAGGCGTCCTGCATTTGTTTTGCCATGGAGAAGGCTCCTTCAATCGATCAATCGATCGGTCAGTCAATCAGTCAGTCAGTTACTTGGCGGGGCGGCTGGACGGAATCCAGGCCCACGTGAATTCGCATTCCACCGGCTCGATGCCAGCCTCGTCCGTCACGGTGACCTGCACCTGCATCTCGCCCTTGTCGCTGTCCTGCATGGCCTGGCGCTGCGCGTCGGTCAGCACCGCCACCGCGCGCAAGGCGCCCGTGGCGCGCTTGCGAAAGGCCATCTTCAAGTCCTTGGCCAGCGGCAGGCAGTCGTCGCGCACGTTCAGGCCCATCGCCATGCCCGTGGCCGTCTCGGCCAGCAGGTTCATGGCCGAGGCGTGGATGCTGCCGACGTGATTGCGCACGCGGTGCTCGTTGGGCAGGCGCACTTCCACGCGGTTCGGCGACATCTCGATGAACTCCACGCGCGCCGTGCGGGTGAACGGCACGGCGCGGCGCAGCACCAGGTTGCGCACCCAGGGGCGCAGGAACTTCGGGAACTCGTCCACCTGTTCCAGCTGGAGCTGCATGCGGTTGGGCGGGAATGCGCCGGTGGAGGTCGTCATGCGGTCGTCCGATGGCACATCAGTTGCGCAGGGGCTTGCCGGTGTTCAGCATGCCCAGGATGCGCTCCTGCGTCTTGGGGTGCTGGATGAGCGCGCAGAAGGCCTTGCGCTCCAGCGCCATCAGGTATTCCTCGCTCACCAGCGTGCCTGCGTCCACGTCGCCGCCGCACACGATCTCGGCGATCAGGGTGGCGATGTGCTGGTCGTGGTCGCTGATGAAGCCGCCGTCGCGCATGTTCACCAGCGAGCCGCGGATGGTGGCGATGCCGCTGCGACCGGCCACGGGGAACAGGCGCTTGTTCGGTGCGCGCCAGCCGCTGGCCGCCATCGCCTTGGCTTCGTTCAGGGCGACGAACAGCACCTCGTCCTTGTGCGGCACGACGATGTCGCTGTCCAGCAGGTAGCCGAGCTTCTTCGATTCCAGCGCGCTGGTGCCCACCTTGGCCATGGCCGCGGCGGTGAAGCCTTCGGTCAGGAAGGGCAGGATGTCCTTGCCCGTGGAGGCGGCGGCGTTCTCGGCCGCACGGCGCGCGATGTAGGTCAGACCGCCGGCGCCCGGCACCAGGCCCACGCCCACTTCGACGAGGCCGATGTAGCTTTCCATGTGCGCCACGCGGCGGGCCGAATACACGGCCAGCTCGCAGCCGCCACCCAGTGCCATGCCGTGGATGGCGGACACCACCGGCACCTGGGCGTAGCGCAGGCGCAGCATGAGGTTCTGCAGTTCCTGCTCGACACTTTCGATGGCCGAGATGCCGGCCACGACGAAGGCCGGCATGGTGGCGGCCAGATCGGCACCCACGCTGAACGGCGCGTCGCCGGACCAGATCACCAGGCCGTCGTATTCGCGCTCGGCGGTGTCGATGGCTTCGACGAGGCCCTCCATCACGTCGGGGCTGATCGCATGCATCTTGCTCTGGATGCTGGCGATCAGGATCCGGCTACCGGAGGGGCCTCCATCCTTGTCCAGCGTCCAGGTGCGCAGCGCATCGGACTCGGACACCGTGGTGCCGGCCGTGCGCCAGTCGGGCAGCGCCTCGCCCAGCAGCTTCTCGGGGAAGTGCTGGCGCTCGTACACGGGCAGCTGGCGGCGCGGCACGAACTTGGCGCGCGAAGCGCTCCACGATCCTTCGGCCGTGTGCACGCCGCCGGCCTCGGCCACCGGGCCCTTGAACACCCAGTCGGGCAGCGGCGCCTTGCTGAGCGCCTTGCCGGCGTCGATGTCCTCCTGGATCATCTTCGCCACCTCCAGCCAGCCGGCTTCCTGCCACAGCTCGAAGGGGCCCTGCTTCATGCCGAAGCCCCATCGCATGGCCTGGTCCACGTCGCGCGCGTTGTCGGCGATGGTGCCCAGGTGCACGGCAGCGTAATGGAAGCTGTTGCGCAGGATGGCCCAGAGGAACCGGCCCTGCGCGCCCTCGGCATGGCGCAGCAGCTTCAGGCGCTCGCCGGCGGGCTTCTTCAGCATGCGGGCATACACCTCGTCGGCCTTCTGGCCACCGGGCACGTACTCGCCGCTTTCCAGGTCGAAGCGCAGGATGTCGCGGCCCACCTTCTTGTAGAAGCCCGCCTTGGCCTTCTGGCCCAGGTTCTTCATCTCGATGAGTTTGTTCAGCACCTCGGGCGTGCCGAAGCTGCCGTAGAACGGATCGCTCTCTTCGGTCAGGTTGTCCTGGAGCGTCTTGATGACGTGCGCCATGGTGTCCAGGCCCACCACGTCGGCGGTGCGGAAGGTGCCGCTGCTGGCGCGGCCCAGCTTCTTGCCCGTGAGATCGTCCACCACGTCGTAGGTCAGGCCGAAGTTCTCCACTTCCTTCATCGTCGCCAGCATGCCGGCGATGCCGACGCGGTTGGCGATGAAGTTGGGCGTGTCGTGCGCGCGCACCACGCCCTTGCCGAGGCCGCTGGTCACGAAGGCTTCGAGCTGGTCGAGCACCTCGGGCCGGGTCGTCGGCGTGTCGATCAGTTCCACCAGCGTCATGTAGCGCGGCGGGTTGAAGAAGTGGATGCCGCAAAAGCGCGGCTTGATGGCGTCGGGCAGCGCCTCGCTCAGGCGCGTGATCGACAGGCCGGAGGTGTTCGAAGCCACGATGGCGCCGGGTGCGACGAAGGGCGCGATCTTCTTGTAGAGATCGAGCTTCCAGTCCATGCGCTCGGCAATCGCCTCGATGATGAGATCGCACCCGCGCAGCTGCTCCAGGTGCTCTTCATAGTTGGCCTGGCCGATCAGCGCGGCGTCTTCCGCCACGCCCAGCGGTGCGGGCTTGAGCTTCTTGAGCCCCTCGATGGCCTTGTTGACGATGCCGTTCTTCGGGCCTTCCTTGGCGGGCAGGTCGAACAGGACGACCGGCACTTTCACGTTGGCGAGGTGGGCGGCGATCTGCGCACCCATCACGCCCGCGCCGAGCACGGCGACTTTCTTCACTTGGAATCGGGACATGGTTGGTTTCTTTGGAATGGGTTACTGCATGCGCTGCCAGACCTGCGTGCGCCAGAACGGGCCGAGGTAGCCGCGCACCTCCAGCTTGGCGCCGCCGTCGATGGGCGTGAAGCTGGCGCGATATTCCTTGCCGTTTTCGGGGTCGAGGATCTTGCCGCCCTCCCACACGTCCTTGCCTTCGGCCTTCTTGCCGCCCCGGATGATCTCCAGGCCGGCGATGGGCTGGCCCTTACGGTCGTCCTGGCATTCGACGCAGACCGCATCGGCGGGCGTGTCCTTCTTCAGCGACTTCTCGATGCGCCCGGTGAGAGCGCCGCCCGTTTCGGCGATGCGGATCTCGGCCTTGGCCTCGCCCGTCTTGTCGTCGATGCTGCGCCACCCGCCCACGGGCGACATCTGGGCCCACGCGGGGGCGGCCATGGCCACACACAACATCGCTGCTAGCGCTTTATTCATAACGGCTCCAGTGCAAAAAAAGGCGGGGAAGGGGGCGGCCGGTGCGCTCAGGCCAGCGCGGCGTCGGTGTCCATCAGCGGCTTGGCGCCGGCACGCGCAGTGCGCATCAGCGTGGCCGTTTCGGGGAACAGCTTGGCGAAGTAAAAACGCGCCGTCTGTAGCTTGGCGACATAGAACGGGTCGGTGTTGCCGTTGGCGATCTCGCGCAGCGCCACCTGGGCCATGCGGGCGAAGAGATAGCCGAACACCAGGTGGCCGGCCACGCGCAGGTAGTCCACGGCGGCAGCGCCCACTTCGTCGGGGTTCTGGAAGCCCTTGAAGCCGATCTCGGTGGTGAACTTGGTCATCTGCTCGCCCAGGTAGGCGATGGGGTTGATGAACTCGGCCATCTTCTCGTTCACGCCCTCTTCCTGCACCAGCTGGCCCACCAGCTTGCCGAACTTCTTGAGCGTGGCGCCGTTGTTGCCCAGCACCTTGCGGCCCAGCAGGTCCAGCGACTGGATGGTGTTGGTGCCTTCATAGATCATGTTGATGCGGTTGTCGCGCACGAACTGCTCCATGCCCCATTCCTTGATGAAGCCGTGGCCGCCGAAGACCTGCATGCAGGCGTTGGTGGCGATGTGCCCGTTGTCGGTGATGAAGGCCTTGACGATGGGCGTGAGCAGCGCCACCAGTTCGTCCGCCTCTTGGCGCACCTTTTCGTCGGGATGGCTGTGCGATTTGTCGAGCAGCAGCGTGCAGTAGATCTGCAGCGCGCGGGCGCCTTCGGCGTAGGCCTTGGCGGTCAGCAGCATCTTGCGCACGTCGGGGTGCACGATGATCGGGTCGGCATCCTTGTCCTTGGCTTTCGTGCCCGAAAGGCTGCGCATCTGCGTGCGGTCCTTGGCGTAGGCCAGCGCGTTCTGGAACGCCACTTCGGTCAGGCCCAGCGACTGGTTGCCCACGCCCAGGCGCGCGGCATTCATCATCACGAACATGGCCTGCAGGCCCTTGTGCGGCTGGCCCACCAGCGTGCCGATGGCGCCGTCGATGGCGATCTGCGCCGTGGCGTTGCCGTGGATGCCCATCTTGTGCTCCAGCCCGGCGCAGAAGATCGGGTTGCGCTCGCCCAGCGAGCCGTCGGCGTTCACGTGGTACTTGGGCACGATGAACAGGCTGATGCCCTTGCTGCCCTTGGGCGCATCGGGCAGGCGGGCCAGCACCAGGTGAACGATGTTCTCGGTGAAGTCGTGCTCGCCCGCGCTGATGAAGATCTTGTTGCCGGTGATCTTGTAGGTGCCCTCGGGCGCGCCCGCCACGGGCTCGGCCTTGGTGCGCAGCAGCCCGAGGTCGGTACCGCAATGGGGCTCGGTCAGGCACATGGTGCCGGTCCATTCGCCGCTGGTCAGCTTGGGCAGGTAGAGCTTCTTTTGCTCGGGCGTGCCGTGCGCATGCAGCGCCTCGTAGGCGCCGTGCGACAGGCCGGGGTACATCGTCCAGGCCTGGTTGGCGCTGTTGAGCATTTCATAAAGGCACTGGTTCAGCACGAACGGCAGGCCCTGGCCGCCGTATTCGGTCTCGCAGCTCAGGGCCGCCCAGCCGCCTTCCACGTACTGAGCGTAGGCCTGCTTGAAACCCTTGGGCGTGGTCACCTCGTGCGTCGCCTTGTCGAGCGTGCAGCCTTCCTCGTCCCCGCTGATGTTGAGAGGGAACGCCACGCCCGTGGCGAACTTGCCCGCCTCTTCCAGCACGGCGTTGATGGTGTCCACGTCCACGTCGGCATGCTTGGGCAGGGCCTTCAGTTCTTCGGTCGCCTTGAACACCTCGTGCAGTACGAATTGCATGTCGCGAAGGGGCGGCGTGTAGGTCGGCATGGGGGGCTCCTTGGATGGAAAGGGTGGGAAATGAAAAGGAAAGAGGGAGAGAGAAAAGCAAAACGGGTCGGTCAATCCTGCGCGGGCGGCGGTGCGCCATAGCGGGTGAGGATGCTGTCGAAGCCGGCATTGGCCCGGTCGATGGAGCCGGGTGTCTGCAGGAAGCGCGCCTCGTAGTGCAGCGCCAGGATGAGGCCGTGGATCTCGAACAGCATCTGCTCGGCATTCACGTCGCCGCGCAGTTCGCCCTGCTCCTTGCACTGGTCGATGGCGCGCTTCATGGCGGCCAGCCAGGTCAGCACCGAACTGGCCAGCGCATCGCGCACGGGGCCGGTGCGGTCGTCGAACTCCACGGCACCGCTGATGTAGATGCAGCCCGAATCGATTTCGATGGAGGTGCGCTTCATCCAGTTGCCGAACAGGGCCCGCAAGCGCGGCAGGCCCCGTGGGGCGGACACGGCCGGGTAGAACACTTCCTGCTCGAAGCGCGCGTGGTATTCGCGGATGACGGAGATCTGCAGCTCCTCGCGCGAACCAAAATGGGCGAACACGCCGGACTTGCTCATGCCCGTCACGTCCGCCAGCGCCCCGATCGACAGGCCTTCCAGCCCGATGTGCGTGGCCAGGCCCAGCGCGGCCTCGACGATCGCCGCCTTGGTCTGCTGCCCCTTTTGCAAGGCGCGGCCTTCGCGGGTGCTGGCGGAGCGAACGGAGCGGGATGGGAGGGGGGTGACCGGCATGGAAAAAATAAAACGAACGATCGTGCTATTTTGCATGAAAACGCCGGGCCTGCCCATCCCGCGGGGCGATGAGGGGCTCTGCACCGGGAAAACCCCTAGCCGCACGCCCAACGCTGGAACGGTGGGACGAAGCAACGCAGTGCGACTGCACCAAGCGGCACCGCCAGCCCGGCCGGTCTGGCGCGCTTCGGGGAAGTAGAACGTCTGGAATGCCTGGCATCACCCAGGCAGCAGGATCTGCAGCCGGTCAGGGACAGCGGGTCAGAGCAGCAGCGCGAGCGTGGCCTCGAGGTGCTCGCTGGGCGCGCGCCGAAAGCCCGAGCGCGCATGCCGCTGCAGCCGCCCCCGCACCAGATCGCACAGCGCCGCGGCGCGCACCTGGGCCTCGACCGTGGGCGCATCGGCCCCGGCGGCCTGCGCGGCGGGGCGCAGGCACTGCCGCAGGCTCGATTCGATCTTGTCGAAGAACTGGTTCATGCGCTGCTGCAGGCGCTCGTTCTCCAGCACCAGGGCATCGCCCACCATCACGCGCACCATGCCCGGATTTCGCTCGCCGAACTGCAGCACCATGGCGACGATGCGCGCGGCCTGCTGCGTGCCCGAGGTGTCGGACTGCGCACCGCGCTCCATGATCTGGTTCACCAGCGTGAGGACCGATTGCTCGATGAAATCGATCAGGCCCTCGAACATCTGCGCCTTGCTGGCGAAGTGCCGGTAGAGCGCTGCCTCACTGACCGAAAGGCGCGCCGCCAGCGCGGCGGTGGTGATGCGTTCCGAGCCGGGTTGCTCCAGCATGCCGGCCAGCGCCTGCAGGATCTGCACCCGCCGCTCCCCCGGCTTGGGACGTTTGCGGGCCGCAGGGACGTCTTGCGCCCCGGTGGCGACAGGTTCAGGCAGGGACTGGAGTTCGGACATGGGCAACAGATGTATGCAATTGATTCTCGCACACGGTCCCGCCGGACTTCGGTGCAGACGGCCCCGCCTTTCCAGCGCCACGCTGCGCCGCCAGGGCGGCGGAACCATCAGCGGCACAGGCGGCTAGCGAACCTTGCGCGCCGGCGCGAAAAACACCGTCACCACCAGCCCCCGGCCGGCCGGCCCGCGCCCCAGGCCCAGCGCCGCGCCGTGCACGCGCGCGATTTCGTCGGCAATGGCCAGACCCAGTCCGGTGCCCTCCCCCGCGGCCCCCGGCACCCGGTAAAAGCGCTGCAGCACCCTCGCCTGCTCCGCCTCGGGAATGCCCGGTCCGTCGTCCTCGACCTGCAGGAACGCGCCGCCGTTGGCAGCGCCGCCGCAGCGGATGGTCACGGCGCCACCGGCCGGCGTGTATTTGATGGCGTTGTCCACCAGGTTGGTGAGCAGCTCGCGAAGCAGCCAGCCGTGGCCCACGGCGCGGGCCGGCGCGACCTCCAGCCCCAGGTCCAGCCCCTTGGCGGTGGCCGCGTCGAGGAACGCCTCCAGCAGGCTTTCACACAAGTCCTTCAGATCCACGCTCTGCATGGCCTGCGCGTCCAGGCTGCGGGCATCCGCGCGCGACAGGGCCAGCAACTGGTGCGCCAGCTTGGAGGTGCGGCGGGTGGCCTGCCGCAGCTTCTCGATCTGATCCGCTCCTAAATATATAGCACCATGCCCTAGTACCATTTGCGCTGGAGCCTGTTTTGATCCATGCCCCTCCCGGCCACTGCCCGCCTGCGCGGACAGCGCCCAGGCTTCCACCTGTGCCTGCAGGCTGGCCAGCGGCGTGCGCAGCTGGTGCGCGGCATCGGCCACGAAGCGCCGCTGCCCCTCGGCCTGCTCGTTCACCAGGGCGAACAGCCGGTTCAGCGAGTACACCAGGGGCCGCACCTCCACGGGCGACGCCGCTTCGTCGATGGGGTTCAAGTCCCGGGGCGAGCGCCGGGCGACGGCCTCGGCCAAGTCCACCAGCGGCTTGAACGCGCGGCGCACGGCCCAGTGGATCGCCAGCGCCGCGGCCGCCACCAGCACCAGGTTGGGCAGCAGCACGCGCAGCAGCATCTGCTTGCCCCACTGCTGGCGCGGATCGGAGCCGTCGGCCAGCGCCACCACCAGCTCGCCCGCCCCCGTGCGGCTGCGCTGGACGGCCACGCGGTAGGTGACGCTGTCGTACTCGACGCTGTGGAACTCGGGGTCGTGCGTGGCCGGCACGGCGCTCTGCACCCAGTCCTCGCCCAGCAGCACGCGGCCGGACAGGTCCTGCACGCTGTAGCCGGAAAAGCCGCTGTTCTGGCGCAGGAACTCCTCCACCGGGGGCGCGAGCAGCAGCAGCGGCGGGCCGCCGTCGCTCACGGGCGGGGCCACCACCGAGTCGGCCAGCGCCGGCAGCAGCCGCAGCAGGCGCTGGTCGTGCCGGCTGGCGGCCTCGTCCGCCGAGCGGTAGTCGAGCCACGCGCCCGCCAGCGCCAGGGCGCACAGCGGCAGGATCAGCAGCAGCAGCAGCCGGATGCGCAGCGCGGAGGTCATGGCGGCGGCCGGGGTGTGCGGGTGCAGGGGTGGGCGGGCGCGGAGACGGCGGGGCGCGCTCAGCCGCGCGGGGGCTGCAGCTCCAGCCGGTAGCCGAAGCCCCGGATGGAGCGCAGCGCCACGCCATTGGGCTCCAGCTTGCTGCGCAGGCGGGACACGTACACCTCCACCGCATTGGGCGTGATTTCCTTGTCCCAGCCGGTCAGGGCCTGCAGCAGCTTTTCCTTGCTGGCCGGCTTGGGCGCGTGGATCAGCAGGTATTCCAGCACCGTCCACTCGCGCGGGCCCAGCTCGATGGGCTGGCGCGCATGGGGATCGCTGGCGGTGCGGATGCTCACGGTGCGGCCGGCGGTGTCCAGCTCCAGCGGCCCGAAGCTCAGGATGGCCGTGGTCGCGGCCTGAGAGCGCCGCAGCAGGGCGCGCAGCCGCGCCAGCAGCTCGGGCAGCTCGTAGGGCTTGACCATGTAGTCGTCAGCGCCCAGGTCGAGCCCCTGCACGCGGTCGTGCAGGGCGTCGCGCGCCGTGAGGATGAGCACCGGCATGGCCGGATGGGCCATCTCGGGGCGGCGCAGGCAGCGGGTGAGTTCCAGCCCGTCCATGCCCGGCAGGCCGATGTCGATGATCGCGGCGTCGAACGATTCGGTGCGCAGCACCTCTTCGGCCCGCTCGCCGCTGCCCACCCAGTCCACCGCATAGCCCGCGTCGGTCAGGCCCAGCTTGATGCCGCTGGCCAGCATGACGTCGTCCTCGACCAGCAGCAGGCGCATCGCCCTGTCACCCGCTCAGGAACGGACCGGCGCGGCCCCGCCGGGGGCGGCGCGCTGCACGGCGGGCGAGGCGCAGGCGGGCATCTCAGTGGCTGCGGATCATGGTGCCGTAGGCCTGCTCGGTCAGGATTTCCAGCAGCATGGCGTGCGGCACGCGGCCGTCGATGATGTGCACCGCGTTCACCCCGGCCTTGGCGGCATCGAGGGCGCCGGCGATCTTGGGCAACATGCCGCCGGAGATGGTGCCATCGGCGAACAGCGTGTCGATCTCGCGGGCGGTGAGGTCGGTGAGCAGTTCGCCCGCCTTGTTCAGCACGCCCGGGATGTTGGTGAGGAGCACGAGCTTTTCGGCCTGCAGCACGGTTGCGAGCTTGCTGGCCACGACGTCGGCGTTGATGTTGTAGCTCTCGTTGTTCTCGCCGAAGCCGATGGGGCTGATGACGGGGATGAACGCATCGTCCTGCAGCGCCTTGACCACGCTCGGGTCGATGGAGACGATGTCGCCCACCTGGCCGATGTCGTGCTCGATGCTCGGGTCCTTGCTGTCCACCATCTTGAGCTTCTGGGCGCGGATCATGCCGCCGTCGCGCCCGGTGAGGCCCACGGCCTTGCCGCCCGCCTGGTTGATCAGGCCCACGATGTCCTGCTGGACTTCGCCCGCCAGCACCCACTCCACGACTTCCATGGTTTCGGCGTCGGTCACCCGCATGCCCTGGATGAACTGGCCCTTCTTGCCCAGGCGGTTGAGCGCGGTCTCGATCTGCGGGCCGCCGCCGTGCACCACCACCGGGTTCATGCCCACCAGCTTGAGCAGCACCACGTCCTCGGCGAAGTCGGCCTGCAGCGCCGGGTCGGTCATGGCGTTGCCGCCATATTTGATGACCATGGTCTTGCCATGGAACTTGCGGATGTAGGGCAGCGCCTGGGCCAGGATTTCGGCCTTGTCGCGCGGAGCAATCGAAAGAAGGTCGGTCGTCATGAAGAGCTCGCGGCTGAAGGAGCGGTTAAGCGATGGAGATGCGCATTGTGCCTTGCCCCGGCCCCCGGACGGCGCTGGGGCGGGACGGGCGCAGGAACGGGCCCGGACGGCACCGGGCGATGCCATTCAGCATCGGCCCGTGGGCGGTCTTCAATGCCGCAGCCAGCTGGGCACCTTGAAGCGCACGATGGCCAGGTAGGCGGAGACATAGGCGATCATGAACAAGGCGCAGAAGATCGCCAGCACGACCGTGTTGCTCCAGAACAGCACAGCGGGCACCACCGTCAGCAGGGTAAAACCCCACAGGTAGGGCGAGGTGCGGTTGTTGCGCATGAGCACCCGGCGGGACTCGTCGTCATGGAACACCCCGCGCACGATGCGCCGATAGATGAGCTGATGGAAGTGCAGCGCGTCCGCCACGCCCGGCGAGACCCCGCGCACCAGCTTGCGATAGATGGAGAAGACGGTTTCCCAGACCGGGTAGATCAGCAACAGCATCGGGAACCAGGGCGACACGTCCTGGTTGCGCTGCACGAGCGAGATGCTGCCCAGCGCGATCACCACGCCCCAGATGTAGGAGCCGCCATCGCCGGCGAAGATCATGCCGCGCGGGTAGTTCCACACCAGGAACCCGGCCGTGGCCGCCGCCGTGCACACGAACAGCGTCGCGAGCGACCGGTCCCCCACCTGCAGGCTGACGTGCGCCAGCGCCAGGCAGACGATGAACGCCACCATGCCCGCCAAGCCGTTGTAGCCGTCGATGATGTTGAAGGCGTGCGGCAGGCCGGCCACCGCCAGCACCACGATCACCATGCCCAGCCAGGGCGTCTGGGCCAGGAAGCCGTCCAGCCAGGGCAGGCCCATGCGCTGCACGTTCAGTTGCAGCACCATCAGCGCCAGCCCGCCCGACAGCGCCGTGAGCAGCAGGCGGTAGCGCACGGTCAGGCGCTGCGTCAGGTCTTCCACGATGCCACCCACCGCCGACGGCAGGAGCGCCACGATCCACCAGACCACCCAGGCGCCGAGCCGCAGCGAGCCCGGATCGCCCATCCACGACGTCTGAACCACCCCCAGCATCCAGCTGCAGACCATGCCGGCCAGCAGCGCCGCCCCGCCCAGCCGGGGAATATCCCCCAGGTGGAACCGCTGCGGCATGGTGTCGCCATACACGGACGCGTGGTCGCGCCCCCATCGGACGATGCCCGCAGCCACCAGCGTGGAAACCAGAAACGCAACCAGAGACAACCAGATCATGGAGCGCCGATGGTATGCGGGCCGCGGGGGCCCTCCGGTAACAAAGATCGTGCCTGCCGATACACCGGCGAGCGCCACAGCCGCCACAGGCTGCGCACGTGCCAGGCGAGGTAGGCCATGCGGCGCTGGCTGTCGCGCTGCCCGACATGGCCCACGCGGGCCGCGCCCTTGTGCAGCCGCAGGCCCCTCAGCCGCATGCGCAAGCTCAAATCCACATCCTCGCAATACATGAAATACCCTTCATCGAATCCCTCCAGCGCGTCCCACACCGCCCGCCGCATCACCAGGAACGCCGCGTTCACCCAGTCCACCCGGTGCTCCCGTTGCCCGAGCACGCGGCGGCGCCACAGCGCGGCGGGCGACGGCAGCTCGCGCTCGGAATCCTGCAACTGGCCGCGGCCGTCCACCTGCTCCGGGTAGGCGCAGCCCACGTCCGCCGGCAGGGCGGCCTCGCACAGCGTGGGAAACGGGTTCGCGCCGAGCAGGCTGACGTCGGGGTTCAGCACGCAGACCATCGGTTCGGCCGCCCCGCGCAATGCGCGGTTGTGGTTGGCGCCGAAGCCCAGGGGCGACGCATTGCGGCGAATCTCCAGCACGAAGGGCCAGTCTCCGGCGGGGGCCTGCGGCTCGGCCTCGGGCAGGTTGAGCGTGAGCACCACGCGCGAGACGCTGGCCCCGCACAGGCGCGCCAGATCCTGCAGCAAAACCTGCACCCAGGGCCCGTGGCCGTGGCTGATCAGCGAGACCACCAGGCCCCGTTCCGCATTGAGAGATGACATCATGAACACGCTATTGTCGTCTGCCTCGCACACCGTCCTGCCAGGCGGGCCGCTGCCATGCGCCCGTCATAATCCGGGGATGACCCAAACAATCGAGGATTTGCACGTCTATCTGCGTACCATCAAGCAAGACGAACGCACCTCCCTTTCCGTGCTGGCGAGCCTTGTCCGCGAGGGATCCACGGTGCTCGACCTGGGCTGCGGCAGCGGCGCACTCGGGCAATATCTGGCAGAGACCCGGGGCTGCACCAGCGATGGCGTGACGCTCAGCGAAGCCGAGGCCGAACACGCCCGCCCCCACTACCGGCGCGTGGAAGTGTCCGATCTGGAAACGTGCGATCTGGTTACCCTTTTTACCGGCCAGCGCTACGACTACATCGTGTGTGCCGACGTGCTCGAACACCTGCGCCGCCCGGAGGGCATCTTGGCGCAATGCCGCGAACTGCTGGCAACCGGTGGTCAATTGCTGATTTCGGTGCCCAACGCCGGCTACTGCGGCCTGGTGGCCGAATTGCTGCAAGGTGAATTCCGCTACCGCGAGGAAGGCCTGCTGGACCGCACCCACCTTCGCTTCTTCACCCGGCGATCATTGGGGCGGTTCCTGGGCGAGCAGCGCTGGGCCGTCGACCAGATCGACACCGTGCGCCGCGAAGTGCCCGAATCGGAGTTCAAGGCCGCCTTCGACCTGCTGCCACCGGCCGTCTCGCGCCATCTGCTCGGAGCACCCGATGCCATGGCCTACCAGTTCATCGCCGTGGCGCAGCCTGCCGCCCAGGCCATCGCCGAGGACCAGAGCGGCACGCCGGACCCGCAGGAAGCCCACGCCCTGTTCACGGCGCAGCTCTACCTGGGCCAGAACGGCGAATACGCCGAAGACCGCAAGCTGACCGCCACCGGCATCATCGGCCGCGAACGCCAGACGGTGCGTTTCACCCTGCCCGATACGCCCACGCCCCTCACGAACCTGAGGCTCGACCCGGCGGACCGCCCCGGCTTCATGCACCTGCATGGCATCGCTCTGCGCAATGCCCAGGGCGACGCGGTGTGGACGTGGCAGGCCGACACCGCATCGCGCTCGCTGCTGGCGCGCTCGCCCCACCGCCAGATCGTGTGGGAGCAGCCCATGCCGGCCGCCTCCCCCGCCACCCTGCTGCTGCTCACCGGGGACGACCCCTGGATGGAGTTGCCGATCCCCCGGGACGTCCTGACCGGCCACGCCGGCGGCGGGGCCGTGCTGGACATCGACCTGGGGTGGCCCATGTCCGCCGACTACCTGGCCCTTTCGAGTGCCATCTTCCCGCTGCAGGAACAGATTTCCGACCTGAAGACGGCAGCAGCCCTGGCCCAGGCGCAGGCACAGCGCGAGGCTGATCGACTGCTTCGGGAGACCCGCGAGGCGCTCGAGCTGGAAAAGCGCACTTTGGGCGAGCAAAAGGAAGTGCTCGAGGGCGACAAGCGCACCCTGGAGTACACCAACCAGGCCTTGCTGGAGCACAACGCCACGCTCAAGAGCAGCACCCAGACGCTGCTGCGCCAGCGGGCCGACCTGCAGCAGGAGTCCGCCCAGTTCCAGCGCAACGCCACCCGACTGCAGCATGAACTGGGCCGCCTGCAACACGACTACGGCGCCCTCGCCCACCACTTGAAAACGATCGAAAACTCCACCGTGTTCCGCGCGACCCGCCCCCTCGTCCACACCAAGATGCGCGTGGACCGCCTTCTGGGCCGTGCGCCCAAGCATGCCGCCGCAGCGGCGGCGCAGGGGCCCGTGCAGGTCACGCCGCCGCAGCACCCCGTGGATGTGATCGTGCCCGTCTACCGGGGCCTGGCCGACACGCAGATGTGCGTCGATTCCGTGCTGGCCAGCCCGTGCGCTACGCCCTACCGCCTCATCGTCATCAACGACGCCAGCCCCGAGCCCGAAGTCACGGCCTGGCTGCGCCAGCGGGCCACGCAGGACGAGCGCATCGTGCTGCTGGAAAACGAGGAAAACCTCGGCTTCGTCGGCACCGTCAATCGCGGCATGGCCCTGAGCGGCAGCAACGATGTGCTGCTGCTCAACAGCGACACGGAAGTCGCCAACGACTGGCTCGACCGCATCCGCAACGCCGCCTACGGCGATGCCAAGGTGGCCTCGGTCACCCCGTTCTCCAACAACGCCACCATCTGCAGCTACCCGCGCTTTTGCAAGGACAACGACCTGCCGCCCGGCTACGACACGGCCCGCCTGGACGCGCTGTGCGCCAGGACCCACCCGGGCGCGGTCGTGGACGTGCCCACGGGCGTCGGCTTTTGCATGTACATCCGGCGCGATTGCCTGGTGCAGCTCGGCCTGTTCGATACCGAGCATTTCGGCAAGGGCTACGGCGAAGAGAACGACTTCTGCCAGCGCGCGCACGCGGCCGGCTGGCGCAACCTGCACCTGCTGGACACCTTCGTGCTGCACACCGGCGGGGTCAGCTTCGGCGACAGCAAGAGCCCGCGCGAGCTGGCCGCCATGGAAACCCTGCGCCGCCTGCACCCCCGCTACGAGCGTGACGTGCACGCGTTCGTGCAGGCCGATCCGGCGCAGCCCTACCGGCTGGCGCTCGACGTGGCCCGCATCGCCGAGGCCGGTGTGCCGGCCGTGCTCGCCGTGCTGCACGACCGGGCCGGCGGCACGGTCCGGCACGTCCGCGAACTGGCCGTGCACCTGGCGGACCAGGCCACCTTCCTGACACTCACGCCCGCCCCCGGGCACAGCGTGCGGCTGCGCATGGCGGGGCAGGATGAGGGCTTCGAGCTCACCTTCCGCCTGAACGACCAGTACGACGACCTGCTCGGGGTGCTGCGGCAGCTGGGCGTGCGGCAGGTGCACTTCCACCACCTGCTGGGCCACGGCCAGGAAGTGCGCAACATCCCGCACCTGCTGGATGTGCCCTACGACTTCACCGCGCACGACTACTACAGCTACTGCACGCACATCTCGATGACCGACACGACCAACCGGTACGCCGGCGAGATCGGTCCCGGGCAATGCAAGTGCTGCACGCCGGAGATGCATTCCCCCCTGGGCGGCACCGTCGCCGAATGGCGCGGCGCGAATGCACGCCTGCTCACCGGCGCACGCCGGGTGCTGGCGCCCAGCCACGACACGGCGCGGCGCATTGCCGGCTTCGCGCCGGCGGCGCACGTGTACGCCGTGCCGCACACCGATCTGCCCGACAGCGCGGCGCTGCCGCTGCCCGCGCCGCGCACGCTGCAGCCTGGCCAACGGCTGCGGGTGGTGGTGATCGGCGCCCTGAGCGCCATCAAGGGCGCGGACGTGCTGGAAGCCGTGGCCGCCGAGGCGGCCCGCCGCAACGCCCTCGTGGATTTCCACCTGATCGGCTACGGCTACCGCCACCTTCAGACGCAGCCCCGCGCCCGCCTGACCATACACGGCGAGTACGAAGAAAAGGACCTGCCCGGCCTGCTGCAATGGCTGGAGCCGGACCTGGTCTGGTTCCCCGCCCAATGGCCCGAGACCTACAGCTACACCCTGAGCGCCGCGCTGCTGGCCGGCCTGCCGGTGGTGGTGCCCGACATCGGCGCCTTCGCCGAGCGGCTGGCGGGCCGGCCCTGGAGCTGGGTGCACCCCTGGGATGCCACGCCCGCCCAATGGCTGGCCTGGTTCACCGAGGTCCGCGACCGGCACTTCGCCCAGGGCGAGGCCCCGGCCCTGGCCGAGGCGCAGCCGCAAGCACCCGTGCCGCACGAATCCTCTGCGCCGTTCCGCTATGCAACCGATTACCTGGCAGACATCGCGCCCGCCAACGCCCTGCCCCCCATGACCCTGGCCGACCTGCAGCCCTACCTGCCCCAGGCCACGCCCAGCGCCGCTGCCAAGTCGGGCATGCTGTCGGCGGTGGTCTATCTGCGCTCGCTGCCGGTGCTGCGCGGCGTTGCACGGCGCATCCCGGCGCAGTGGCAACGCCGGGTCAAGAACTGGCTGCAAGCCTGAACCGGCTCCGCGCCGCGCAGCGCCGGAACGAAAAGGGCTGCCCTCTCCGGCAGCCCTTTTTTGTTTTTGGAAGACCTATCGGCGCCCTCGTGCGAAAGATGGCGGCGATGGGCGATCCGGGCCCTATTTGCCCAGCAGCAGAAAGATCTCGTTGTTGAGCAGCAGTTCGTCCGGGTATTGGCCGTGCAGGGCCGCTGGAATGTCCATCTGCACACTGCGCCGCTCCTGGCGAATGACCCGAAAGCCCACCCGGGTCATCAGGGCCACCAGCTCGTCCGCCGTCAGCCGGTTCAATGCCTTGTACTCGTTGAAGACGAACTTCTTGTACCCCTCAACACCGAAGTCGTCGAAGCCGAAATCGCGCTCGGCGCCATCGATCGGCCCTTCGTGCGCCTGGATGATGGCCCACAGCTCGTCATCGCTCACCAGCAGGTGGTGCCAGGGCACCTCGTCATAGCGCCGCAGGTGCGAGCCGAAGGGAGAAAAATACAGCGGCTCGATCTGCAGGAAGAATACGCCCCCGGGATTGAGCGCCGCGTACAGGTCGCGGGCGATGGGTTCGAGCTGGTCCTGGCTCACATGCTCGAACGTGGACCAGCTGAAAATCCCGTCCACCGGCCGCCGTCCCGCCAGTGGGGTGGCGGGTGCGATGGTCTCGAAGCTCAGGGCCTTCGGCACGCGGCGAAGGCCCAGTTGCTCCTTCGCGATGCGCGGCAGCTTGGCGTACTCCTGCCGGATATCGATGCCATGGATCGACGTCGCCCCGTGGCGCAGGACCAGGGCCAGGTCCGTGATGCCGTCGCCACAACCGAAGTTGAGGAGCCGCGCCGTCTTCACATCCAGCGCCGAACCCAGCCAGTGCTGGACCACATCGGCCGCATAGTGGAAGTGCGCCCGGAACCACTCGTCGGAAATGCGCTCGGCATCCCACTGGGGCGGTCCCCAAAATCGTTGCTGGATGCGATCGAACAGAGTGGTCATGGAGGAAAACGCCTGTCGCAGGATTTCAATCAGTCAAAGGGCTCGGAGCCAGGAAGGGGGTCAGTCAGGCCCACCACACCCTGCGCTCAGGGCTTGGCGAGCACATAGGCATCCTGGTGGTTCCAGAAATGCACCAGCGAGCGGTGAACGAGCTTGTCCGCGCCCACCGTCTCCGCGATGCGCGCGAGGACGAAGTCCTCGGACGTGAACGCGGTGCCGTATTCCTGCACATCGATGGCCTGGGATTCGCTGGACGGAGCGAAGAAGAAGCCGTCATCGTCCAGCGCAACGCTGTCGTGCGCCGCCGCTTTCAAACCATGCGTGGAGAACACCAGAACCCCTCCAGGTGCCACGCCGTCGTACAGGCACTGCAGCCAGCGGGCCCAGGTGCTGCGCGGCAGGTGGCTGAACAGCGACAGCACGAACACCACGTCGTACTGCTGATCCCACACCAGGCTCTCCGGCACCGTGGAAGACAGCACGCTCCGCACGCCGAAAGTGCGCTGCGCGAACGCCATGGCGTCCGGCACGACGTCGGACACCGTCACCCGGTCCGCACCCAGCGCCTTCACCAGATGCCGCGTGAAGCGGCCGTGCCCGCTCGCGAACTCCATGAAACGCGGGGTCTTGAGCAAAGGCCGGTCCACGGTCTCCAGCAGCGTCATCAGCTCGGACAGCGTGCGCCAGCCATCCGCGAGATAGTCGCGCAGAGGGTTGGTACTGGAGGGGTGGCCCTCGAAAAAGCGAAAGATGTCGTCGGCGCGCGCGATCTCGCAGTTCAGCCCCATCATCTGGGAGAAGGCGCCCGGCAACGTGTGCTGCTCGATGAGCTGGTGGGCGGTGAGGCGCGTTTCGCGGTCCTGCAAGGCATGGCGCAAGGCCTCTGCGGCCAGGACGCGCTCGTCGCGTTCGAGGTGCTGGATTCCGAGGGCCAGCCAGTCGGAGGCCTTTTGAGGAGGGGCGGTCAGATCGTTCATGGGGTCAAGGGACGGGGGAAGATCCTGCCGAAAGGCGGAAAACCGTCATTGGCAAAAAATGGCTCCGGCGCATATTCTACTAGGGCATTAAGCTATCAAAAATATAGCATCTCATTGGAGGGAGATCCCGGCCGTCCACGGCGGCAGAACGCAAGCGCCCTGCAGTGGGCCGGCCGGCATGCTCACCCCCAGTGGTGCGGCAATTTCACCAGCCCTGGCATGAGGGTTGGAGCTACCCAGTTGAAGTTCAGGAACTGGAACCACTCGTCGTACACCACCAGGCCGCTCTCGTCGAAGAGGAACGCACTGATCACGTAGTCCCCGCTGTGCAGCGGCAGGCTGGGAAACATCAGCACCGAGCGCCACAGGCCATCGCCCAGCGACACGGGCGCCGCGCCCTCTTCGTGGGTGGCCAGCGACGTGATGCCGACCCCTTTGGACTGCTCGATCATGAAGCCGACATTGGGCCGCTCGCCCCCCCGGCCGCGCACGGTGATGTGGGCGATCAGGTCTTTGCCGGACAGCCGGCCGTAGCCGCCGTCCTGCGGTTCGCCCAGGTTCTGGATTTCCACCGACAGAATGCGGGCGGAGCCATCGTCGCGGGCCGGGGCATTGCCATTGCGTTGCCGGCGGCCGGCGGCGGAAGCCGCCTCGGCGCCCGAAACCTTGGAGGCGGCTTCGCCGTCGTCCAGCGGAGCGCCGTTGTCGGGCGCGGGCGCATCGCTGGCGCCCTCCTGCCCCGCCGCCGCGTGGTGCTGGCTTTCTGCATTGCGCAGGCGGGAGTGCACGTCATAGGCGCCCAGCACGGGCTCCGTCAGGCCGAACTGCTTGACGCGCCCCCCGTCCAGCCAAAGCGCCAGATCGCACAGATGGCGGATGTGGTACGGGCTGTGCGAGCAGAACAGGATCGTGCAGCCGGCATTGCGGAACGCCATGATGCGGTCCACGCATTTCTTCTGGAAATGCTGATCGCCCACCGCCAGGGCTTCGTCGATGATCAGCACGTCGGGCTGCACCGCGGTCACCAGCGCGAAGGCCAGCCGGACCGACATGCCCGAAGAGTAGGTCTTGACCGGCCGGTCCAGCGCCTCGCCCAATTCGCAGAATTCGACGATCTCCGGCTCCAGCCGCTCCATCTCTTCGCGGTCAATGCCGATCAGGCTGCCGCCGAAGTACAAGTTGTCGCGGCCGCTGAAGTCGGGGTGGAAACCCGCGCCCAACTCCAGAATGGCAGTGACCCGGCCCACCCGCTCGATCGAGCCCGTGGAGGGCTGCAGCGTGCCGGCCAGCAGCTTGAGCAGCGAGCTCTTGCCCGCCCCGTTGTCGCCGATGACGCCGATGCACTGGCCGCGCTGCAGTTCGAAGGACACGCCTTTCAGGGCCCAATGGCTGCGGTGCGCCGATCGCCCGGTGATCAAGGACTTGAGCCGCTGGCGGGGAGAGGCGTAGAGCTTGTACTCCTTGCCCACGTCCTGCACTTTCAGAACGGTCTCGGAGGTGCGTTCAATCATCGTCATAGCCAGTCCACCAACTGATCACGGCTGCGTTTGACCAACGTGTTCAAAGCCAGCGCCAGGACGACGAGCCAGACCACGCCCGCCACCCAGACACCCATCGGCGGCCAATTGCCCTGCAACAGCACTTGCTGGTAGCCGATCACCAGGGCCGTCATGGGATTGAGCCAAAGGACCCAGCGCCAGTTGGCCGGGAACATCGTCAAGGGGAAAAGAATGGGCGTGAGGTAGATTCCCACGGACAGCAGGAAGCCGACGATCTGAACGGTGTCTCTCAGCGCCGCCGCCAGGATGGCCAACAGGTAACCCAGCAGCACGCAAAGGACCAGTTGCAGGGCCATGAGAGGCACCATGGCCAGCATGGCAGGGCGGAACCCGTGCAGCGGCGTGTACACCAGCGCCACGAAACACAGAAGCGGCCCGAAAATCACCGCGCTCGCCAGCACCGAACGGGTCGTGAAGAGCACCGGGGGAAGCGGGTTTTTCTGCAGCATGCTACCCGCCTCGATGAGGCTGTTCATGCCCCGCGACACCGCATCGCAGAAAGCCATCCAGGGCAGCGCACCCACGACCAGGAACGTGCCCACGGCGTGCGTCGGTGCTCCGTCCCCGAGCCGCATGGAAAACACCACGTCGAAAACGAGATAGTAGGCGGCGACCGTCAGCAGAGGTTGCAGGTAGGGCCACAGCACGCCCACGGCGGTGCCCGCATGCCTTGCAGCCACTTCTCGTTGCACCAGAACCCACACCAGAGAGCGCGCACTCCAGATCGCGCGCCATTCATTCCATAAGGTTTGCATTCAGCTTGTTCAGATTGGCAGTCAGGTCCGCCAGAAATAAAGAAGCAAGTGCTTTGGAGGGCACTTGCTTCACCTCCGCTCAGACGGAGAACTCAGGGAGCGATCTTAGTGGGCGGAACCTGCGCTGCATAACCCTGGGAGAAGGATGCGATCGCAGCGGCATCGATCTTGGCCTCTTGCTGCATCTTCTGGGCCTCGGCCACGCGCGCTTCCTGGCGAACGTTGTTGCGGACCTCGTTCATCAGTTCATCACGCACTTCGCTGAATGGACGGGTGCGCGATGGGGTGCGGTCTTCCAGCTTGATGATGTGGAAGCCGAACTGGGTCTCAACGATGTCGCTCAGTTGGCCAGGCTTGGTCAACGCGAAGGCGGCTTCGTCGAAATCGGCCACCATGCGGCCCCGCTCGAAGGATCCCAGGTCACCACCTTTTTCTGCAGAGCCTTTGTCCGCAGAACGCTCCTTGGCCAACTTGTCGAAGTCGGCGCCAGCCTTCAACTCTTGCTGGATCTTCTCGATCTGCAGGCGTGATGCGGCGTCGGAGCCCGCAATGAGAATGTGCTTCACGTGGACTTGCTCGCCGGCCTTGAAACGCTCTGGTTTGGCCTTGTAGATGTCTCGCGCAAACCCTTCGACCGCCGCGTCCGTGGGTGTGCTTTCCTTGTCGATTTTTGCGATGTAGGCGTCTGACAGCACCTTGTCGCGCGCAATCTTCAGCGCTGCGGCCACTTCAGGATCCTTCTCGACGCCGGCGGTTTCCGCACGCAGCGCCATGACCCTGCGCGCATAGAGATTGGACGCGATTTGCGTCACGGTCTGAGGGCGGGACATCACCGTCGCCCGCATCTCGGCCGGCATGCGCAAGGAGTCGGCCTGGACATCCTGGGCATCGATGGCAACCTTGGGGCCTTGGATCAGTACAGGGGACTGTGCATGGACCGAAAAGGCAGTTGCAGAAATTGCCGCCATAGCGAGCAGGCGATAGGTTGAGCGAATCATGTGCAAATCCAACACTCCATCAAAAAAGCATTAAAAAAAAAGGCGGGGTTGCCCCCGCCTTTTTTGGTTCACATTACTGTGAAAAGTGCCGCACGAATTACGGAGTAACCGTAGGGAACGTGAAGCGGTGGGGCCACGTGATACCGTAGGTACCGGACGTGCCAGCCGCAGCGCTGGGGTTCGACAGCTTGATGAACGAAGCGCCCAGGATTGGCAGACCCAGGGATTGGCCAGCCACCACGTTAGGCACATCCACGCGGCTCCAGCCGTTGGTGAACGAACCCGTCGACAGCGTTTGACGAGCAACCGAGCCACCCAGCACGGAGGTGCCGGTGTCCAGGAAGCTCAGCACGCTGGTTTCGCCGCAGAAACGGGTCTGCGTGATGGAACCAGGCGAGAACACTGCGCCGGTCGTCGTCGTCGTTTCTTCGCGGTCGAAGAACGCTTGGCCCGTCGAGCTCACGCAGATAGCGCCGCCCGTGGTAGCCAGCGACGTGTTGGCTGGGTTGAAACGCTCGTCAGCAACACCGTTGCCGGTGGCGATCAGGTCGGAGAAGTAACGAACTTGAGCAGCGTTGCCACCGGTTTGCGCAGCAGCGTAGTTGGACGCCACGTTGTAACGACGGGTAGGCATCGAGAACACCCAGTCCGTCTTGGCGGAGATGCTCGTGTCGTTAGCGTACTGGTTGGCGATCGACGTCACGGCCAGGGCGTTCGTCAGCAGGCGAGCTTGCGTCAGAGGAGCCGAGGTAGCCGTAGCAGCCGTCACGTAAGGCGTAGACATGTCGGGCAGGTCATAGTTCGCAGCTGCGATTGCAGGCACGGTCGTAGGAGCCGTCGTGCCGGTCGTGAACACGTTCACGGTACGGAACAGCGGGTCGGCCGTGTACAGGTCAGGCGAAGGTGCAGCGCTTGCCGATTGTGGGAAGTGCACGAAGTTGGCGATGGCTTGCGCGCCGTTGTTTTCAGCGCGGATTGCCGTAGCACCACCCGAGAACGTCGTCGTTTGAGCGACGTTGATGATGTACCAGTCACCCAGCAGGCCGGTGGAAGGCGTGTCGAAACCAGCTGCAGCCACGGCGGCAGGCGTCGTGAAGTTTTGCAGCGTAGCGTTCAGAGCAGCAGGGGTGCAAGGTGCAACGCCGTTCACGTGCTTGATAGCCGTGTACAGTGGGTTGGCCGTGGTGGTGCCTGCCAGCAGCTGAGGAATGTCAGCCATGTTGAAAATTTCAACGTAGCCTTCACGCGTGTTGTTGGCCTTGTCTGCGTCGGCGATGCCGGGGTTCAGACGATCGGTCACGAAACGCTGATTCACACCCTTGGCCAGCGTAGGCAGCGTGCAGGTGCCGTCAGCGGTCACGATTTGTGCCACGCCGTCAGCGCCAGCCGTCACGGCAGCGGTCCACACGTCACCAGGCGACATGAAGACTTGGAAGTCAAGAATGTCGTCGGAGTTCAGGGCGCCGCGGAAACGAACCTTCACAGCCTTGCCGTTGGAGGTGTCGGTGTTCACAACGTGCATCACGGTCATGTTGCCGTTTTGCGCGTTGAAGTAAGGAATCAGCAGTGCATGACCCACGCCGCCTTCCGCGAACGACATCGTCGTAGCGGTCGTTGGCTTCAGAGGAGCTACACCGGTCACCACATCAGCAGATGCGGCGCCAGCAAAGCCCAGGCCACCAATCATGGCAGCAATGCTCAGGGCCAGAACATTTTTTCTCATATCAAGAACTCCAGTTAAAAAGTTGGTAAGCGCAACTACCACGATTGATTACGCTAAGGGATGGTAGCACAGCGCTCTGACGTGTTGTACAACGGAACCGCTGTAACAAAACCTGTTGTTGAGGAAATGCAACACCGTCTGCGGTTAGGTGAATCTTGCTTCGCAAACTGCTTGCAAACAGCTTGGCAAATGCCCCTCAAAGATCCTGGTAGTGCCACCACTGACCATCTTCAAGCAGCCATGTCTCGTTCAGGTAGCTGTCGATGGTACCAAGTTTGGCACCGGCCATTCCTGGCTGAACGCCCAATTTCACTTGGGTCGTGCATTTTTCGCTGTCGCAGGTGACTTTGGTGACTTCCACGCTTTTCACGGCGACGCCTGCGCCAAACTGCATCTTGAACTGCTCGGCCGTCTTGGCCTTTCGGTAGGAAGGCGTCGACAAGGCGTAGGCCTTGTCATACTGGCCTGCCACTCTCGCTTTCCAATAGTCGGTCGCACGTTGCTCGACGATCTGTTCCGGGGTAGCAGGCTTGAAGGCTGCGCATCCTGAGAGTGCGATCACGCCTGCAGCGAAGAAAATGGAACCCATCCGGCGACGGAAAGTGGTGTTTTGAACCATGGTGGTGCTGATCTCCTGTTGACGATCTGGTTGGACGACGCTCTTCGACTCAATTGGGCTGGACTGGTTGCACCGGCGCTTGCGGTGCCTTCAAAGGAGTCCGGCTGCCCTGCTCCTTGAGTTCAATGACTCTCAGGCCCTTCATGCGATCCCGCAAGTCTTCGCTCACTTCACGGATGTCGATGTCTGTGCGAACGACGCGCGGAGTCAGAACAACGAGCAGCTCCGTTCGATTGCTGGTGTTGCTGTTGGTGCCGAACAGGTTTCCAAGCACCGGAATATCTTGCAGCAGCGGCACGCCTGCCTTGCCGACTGTACTGTTGTCCTTGATCAAACCACCCAGCACGATGGTCTCGCCCGACCGGACAGCCACCTTGCTGCTGATCTGACGCTGCAAAAACGCAGGCTGATTGTTGGCGTTGCTCCTGACGGCACCCAGGTCAGTCACCGTCTGGTCCACCTGCATGTTCACGATGTTGCCAGCGTTGACGGAGGGCGTGACGACAAGGTTCACGCCCGTATCCTTATATTGAACAGAACTGGTGGACGCGTTGGCATTGTCCACAAAGCTCACCGTCGTCGTGCTGACCGGCTCCTGGTTGCCCACGTTGATGGACGCGGTGTGATTGTCAAGCACCATGAGGGAAGGGCTGGAGATGACCTTCAGGAGGGATTTGTCAGCCAGGGCATTGAGTACCACCTGCACGCCCGTCGAACTGCTGAGCACATAGGAAAAGCCTTGAGATGCGCCTCCCAACAAGGTGTCCCGGTTGACGGTCGTCGGGTTTCGCCCGCTGATCAGCCCCTGCCCGGTGTACCCATTCCGACTGTTGTTGAACGCCCATTGCAAACCGTACTGGAGATCATCGTTCAAGGTCACTTCAATGATGCTGGCCTCGATCAGCACCTGCGTGGGGGGAAGGTCCAGCCTCTTCAGCGCCGCTTCGATCCTTGAATACTCTGCGCGAGTGCCCCAGATGAGCACTGAATTGTTCAGTTCATCGGCCATCACCCGGACGCTGCCCAGGTTGGCACTCAAGGTGCCCTGCTGCTGCGCACCTTGTGCGTTGGTGTTGCGGCTGCCGAAAGCCCCGGTTCCGGAACCACTGGAGAAGGCACTGCCCGTCAGGCCCGAAGAGCGGACGCCGCTGCCGCCCATGTAACTGGACCCGCTGCTGCTGAAAGTGCTGCCAACGCCGCCGAATCCGCTTTGCGCCTGGCCGAAGGAGTTCCCCGTCGCGCTTCCAAACCCGGGTGCCACCCCGCTGTTGGCCACGTTCGATCCACCGGTCTGCCCCCCGAAAATCCCGCTGAGCACGCTCGCAAGATGCTTGGCATTGACGTTCTGCACCTGGTAGATGAAGAGCTGCGGCTCAGACCCGTTGTCGCTGGGCTGGTCCAACTTTTCGATCCAGCGGCGGGCTTCTTCCAGATAGGAAGCGCGTGGTGTCACCACCAAGATGCTGTTGAGCCGCTCGATGGGCATGATGCGCAGAGCGCCGAAAAGCGGATTGCCTTCCCCCAGCATGGCCTGTGCCGCACTGGCCGCATTCGCCTGCGCCGCGCCCGGCGTGCCTGCCGCAACGGCTCCTCCGACGTTCGGGGAAGCCGCTGCGGCACCGCCGCCACTGACCAGACGCAGCGCGGTTTCCACTTCCTTGATCGACGCATGCTTCAATGGGAACACCCCAACCGACATACCTTTGAGCAGATCGATGTCAAAGGTGTTCACCAGATCGAGCCATCCCTCGGCCTGGGTGCGTGTGCCACTCAGAATCAGCAGATTGCGCACGTTGTCTACCCGCACGACGGCATCGGGGGGCATCATCGGCCGAAGGATGGATGCCATTTCGCTCGCACCGATGTATTGCAGCGGCACGATGATGGCCCCCGAGCCCGGGGGCAGTGGACCGTTGCCTACCTGGCGAACAGACCCGCCAATGCTGCGCAATGCATCAGGCCGCCCGACGTGATAGGTGCCGCGCGCATCGCGCAACATGGCGAGTCCGTTGGCCTGCAAGGAACTCTCCAGCAGGAAAACGGCTTGATCCGGCGCAATGGGCGTGCGTGTCGCCAGCGTCACCGTTCCGCTCAACGGCGGGTGAAGTACGTAGTCCGTCTTGAGGATATCTCCCAAGATGGTACGCACAACCTCTGCCACCGGCGCCTCTTCGAAATTGAAGGACAACGGAGCGCCTTGTACGGCAGCGACCGGCTTGGCCGGGGCGATCACACGGTCGTTTCCGATGATGAACCGCGGCTCCGCGACAGGAAGCTCGCCCTCTACCGAAGGCTTGTCCGCCTTCTTCGTCGAAGCTGCATTGGCGGACGAATCAGACGCGGAGCTCGGCATCACTGCGCCGCTCGACTCCGTGACGAGATTGCTGCTACCGGTTGCGGGGGCGGACTGCTGCGACTGGGCTATGGCCAACTGACAAGTGGCCAGCGCAATAGCGGTGAGTGCGTGTCGGTAAGGGGTCATGACTGCTTGCCTGGAAACGGGGAGAAACGAACAGATTGGAAGCACGTTCTTTAAGAACGGCCGCCAAATGTTGCGCGAGGGGGGGCGGACCGGGCTGGAGGTTGCACCGCCCCTCGTCCGATCGATGTGGGAGCGCTGACCTGTGCTGCCGGAGCCATGCCGGTATACGAAGTAACGGCCGCACGAGGCAGCTGCAGGACACGGCTTTGGTCGCCCTTGATGAAGGTGACATTGCGACCGTTGATGGACTGGAGCGTCCACCCTTCGATGTTGTCATTCAGGCGGGCACGGCGGTGCTTGCCGGCCACTTCGATGATGATGCCTCCCGCGCCATCGCCGGCAAAGACGCCTGACAGGCGAGCGGTGCTAAGGTTGTCGACCTGCACTTCCTCGGCGGCCTTGGGCGGCGGAGGCGGTGGAGGGGGCCTGCGCGTGAAAGCAAACAATGGGCGGTCCAGCATCGCAATGAACTGCCCGGTGTCTGCGTTGGTCACCCCTGGCAACGCAGGGAGCATGGCAGCGAAATCCGTGCGGTGTGGCGTTGGTTCTTGCCAATGCACATTGCGAACGCTTCCATCCGGTGGAACCCACATCCATGCCAGAAGAATCAGCAACGCTGCATTGGCCAGCAGCAGCAGATGCAAGGCATACCGCTTCATGTGCGCTCCCGCAAGACGCTGAGGCCGAACTGCGCCGACAGACGCGGGGCGACCTTGGGATCCGAGTTGGCATAGCCGCCCTGCAGCTGAATGTCCAGATCATTGATGACGATGATGGGCATTTGACTGGTCAGAACGGCCAGTGCACTTTGCAGGGCCAGCATTTCGCCCTCGGTCCGCACCGTCAGGGGAATGCGATCAAAGCCCTTCTCGTCCTTGGCCGGCAGCACCTGGCTGCTGATCACCTGCAAGCCCGCCGCGCTGAAGATATCCCGGATCCGCTGCTGGGCCGCATTGCCAGTCTGGTTGGCATCCTGGGAGGCCGGATAGATGTACTGCGTTCTTGCTGCATTGGCCTGCGCAAGCACAGCCTCAATATCCGTCCGCTGCGACTCCAACCCCAGAAGCCGCGCATAGCGCGGCTCCATTTGCGCCAGTTGAGACTCGGCACCTTGGTGCTTTTCAGCGATGTACCAGCCCAACATGACCAGGGGGAGGATCGCCAGAGCCAGAGTACAGACGAGGATCAGCCCCTCACGGGATGAAATGCGTTTCATGGCTTGGTACGGTTCGCAGGCGAAGAAGCGGGCACTGCCGGCGCAGTGGTGGTACGGCCGCCGAATGTGGCGACCGATCCGCCAAAGGCAGCTCCACCGGCCGATGGAGAGGCACTGGCCGGGGGCGGTGCGACTGCGCTGGGGGATGAATTGGCGGGCAACGAAACTGGTGCGGCAGGCGCTCCGGCCACGCTGGCGCCTGAGGCAGCAGCGCTGGCAGCGCCCCCCGGGGCGAGGACCGGCGTCACGGCTCCGGCGGAGGCCACTGCGGCCTTGCCTGCGGCCGCACTTCCCACCACCCCGAAAAACTGAGGATCCAGCGTGAATTCAATGGCAAACGTTTCCTTGGGGGAATTTCCCATCCGGGTGGCAGCAGATGGGGCACGGACCTCTCGCAACCCCGGCTCATTGCCCAGCACCTGCATCAGGGCGGCCGCATTTCCGGTCATTCCCACGATGGTCACTTTGGCGCCCTGCATGCGAAAACTCTGCAGATAGGTATCGTCCGGCAGCAGCTGGGTCAGCTTGTCCAGCACACGCAAAGGCTCAATGCGCGTGGCAAGCACTTCCGACAGCATCCCGAGCTTTTCTGCCGATTGCATGAGTGCATCCCGCTTGGCGACGACCGGGGCCGTGCGCTTGGCCGCATCCTGGTACCTCTGCGCCGCCTCGATCGCGCGCTCGCGCAGTTGGAGCGTAGGAGTCACCGCAATGACCATGGCCAGTACGGCCATCGAGAGCAAGAGCCCATAGCCCGCTCGCCTCCATCTCAGTGCATGCGCATGTCGCAAGCCTTCACCATAGCCACCAAGCACGATGGGGCGGTGTTGATTGCTGCGCACCCAGACTTCCGGGTTTGACACGCCGCCAAGGCGAGCGGCCTGAGAGGCGAGGTATTGGGCGACCTGCCTGCGAGACGCCAAGGCCAGCTCGATTCGGGAACTGCCGGCAGTGCCTTCGACCAAGCGATGGCCCCACACCAGATCCGCCTCGGGAAAGGGGCTGATGGCACGCACTTCCAGGGCAGCGGCCTTGGCGATGTCCGATTCAGCCATGGGCGGCAAGGTCAGCGTCCTGCGAAGCACGAATTCTTCAGGCAGCTCAACGGCGGTGAAGCTGGCCTTGACCGGGCCCGCCACCTTGGACTGCCTTTCGTCCCCCAGCCAGAAAGAGAGACCATCCTCAGGGTGAAGCAGCACGACCGGCGCGGACGGCGTCAGCCAGGAGAACAGCGGCCACGCATGCATGCCCTGCCAGGGACTGCGGACATCACGCCAGAGCGCGTGCAAGTCGATTCCCAGGAAACGGGCATCGGAGGAAATGGAAGGCATGGGTGGCTCAGGAGTTTTTACGTATCACGGGCTCAACGCCTGAACTGGCACGGAAGGTCTGCCACGGCAAACCGCCCTTCGCACGTGCGTTGAAATCGATGCTGCGCGATACGCGCAACCAAACACCGTCCGGCATGGGAACCCTTGCCTGGATTCGCAGCCGCCGAACCGTCGAGTTATCTAAAAATGCGGCCTCCAGGGCCGTGGTGTCGATGCCTTCAGCCCCGGCATCCCGGTCCGCTACGATGCGCATGGCGACAGCAGCGTTTCCTCCGGCAAGGACCGTCAGCACTTCCATGGGCGCAGCCATCGGATTGACCAAGCCTCGCCCTCGAAGATCTGCAGTGATGAGCGGCGAAAGTCTAGCATAGAGGGTGTAGTCCACCCCGGGCACCTTGAGCAGGTCTTCTTCCGATTCGAAACGCTGCGGCGCACCACGTGGATCACGCCGCTCACGCATTTCCACCGTGGCTTGCGCGAGCCCCTGGGCCGCCTCTGCCGGCATTTCGCCCGCAACGGAAAAGAGCTTCGCCAGCAAGGCAACAGGCGCACTATTGATGTCGATCAAGCCGTTCAAAGGCATGGCCTGGACCTGCATCGTGACCCCACGATAGTCGATCTGTGCCTGCCGGGTGCGGGCCAGGGGGGTGTTGCTGGCCACCAGCGCCTGCAATGCCAGTTGAATCGCCGCATCGCCCAGCGCTTGGGCCTGGACGTTCTGGCGCGACAAGGACATGACGCGCGCCTCTTCCCGGATGGACCGTGTCAGGCCAGACACGATGATGGTGAGGGCCGCGACCATCCAGAGCACGGCCAACAGCGCCATGCCGCGCTGTTTCTTGTTACGGTGCTTACCTGGCTTGCACTGATTCACGAGCGGCTCCCGCCAAAAGTGGCTCCGTCGCTGGCCGGATCGCTGGATGGCAGAACGCGCATTGGAATGACGATGTCCGGCCAAACGCCTGCGGAGGTCCGGATCGCGATCGAAACCCGTTGAGGCAGCCGATCAACCGCCTTCCAGGGAGCACCCCAGACAGGAGGCTCTTCATTGGCGTCTTCGTACCGAAGTGAAAAGCCGGTCACCCCATCCACCAGCACGTAGCTGGCGGACTGGCTCCAATCCGGCGCCACACCTCCATCGATCCAAGGCAAGTACCGCAATACCAAAGCAGGCCCCGATGCCTGGTCCAGCACGCCCAATCGAAAATGGTAGCGCCCACCCACACCGTAACGGGCTGGCATCACCCCCACCCAAGCCATCTCTTCGGGCAGCCCGATGAAAAAGTACGGGCTCTCGTCGATGGAGACAACCGCCGCCCGCTTTTGCAGAGACACCCGGCCCAGCACCGAGCGCAGAAACCCGTTGGCCACCCGCAGTTCATCGGTCCGCAGCATCCGGCGATCCACCCTCTCTTCCGTTTGTGCCGTGGTACGCAATGCGGACCCCAGGGCCAGCATCACGAGCGACAGCAAGGTGATGACCACCAACAGCTCCACCAAGGTGACGCCGTGCTGGCGCGGCGCCTTCGAGCCTTCGGGCAACCGCTTCATCATCCACGCCCCGGCTCGGGCGGCTTGCGCTGTGGCCGCAAGGTACTCAATTCGAAGTTGCGCAGGCGCACACCGTCCGACCAGGAGATGACGATGTTCAACTCGTGCAAAGGCGGAATGGTCGGTCCTTTGAACTCCGTCGCATAGGGCGCAGTGGTGATGCGCCACTGGTAGCCGGCGGACTCCCCCGACTGGTTCAAGCCCTGTTCGGGTATGGCGTCGCGCAGGGCAAGCAGCGACTCGGCCAGCACCACTGCGCGTTGATACCGATCCACGTCCGCAACGCTGCGCGCGCTGCTGCCCATCGCGCGGTAAAGCATGCCGAGCGACAACGCCATGATGGCGAAGGCCACCAGCAACTCCAGCAAGGTCAAGCCCCGCTGTCGGCGATGCAGGCCCCGCATCATCGGGTGAGGGCCTCTTGCGTCACGCGCCCCGACAGCCAGTCCACCCTCAACCGAGTGCCGATGCCGGGCGCCCTCAGGATTTCGATGCTGCCGCCCGTGGCGCCGCCACCCGGCAGGAAGCGGATGGCCGCCTGGCTCTGCGCATTCAATTCGGTACCGGCCACGATGGCACGCAACTGCAACGGCTGCGGCAACGGCTTCAAGGCGGAGTCGTTGCCATACATGCGGTTTTTCAAGTCCACAGAGAAGCGGACCTCCCGCCCTTCCGCCATGGCGGTGACACGGGCGGCACGCATCTGGCTGATCATCGTGCGGACCGTGTCACGGTACTGCGCCGAGTCTCGCAGCCGATCGAAGGCCAGCGGTGCGAGGCCGATCACGAGCGCCAGGATCGCGAACACGACCAGCAACTCGACCAGCGTAAAGCCGCGCTCGCGCCGCATGGCAGAAAGCCCGGGAATGCAGGCGATCAGGGCGTGTTGCGGATGTCGGCCGCTTCGCCCTCACCGCCAGGGGCGCCGTCGGAGCCGAGCGACAGGATCTCGATGCCGCCGTTCGGGCCCGGGTTGGCATAGCGGTACGGATGGCCCCAAGGGTCCGAAGGCACGCCGCCCTTGAGGTAAGGGCCTGTCCAGCCGTTCACGGAGCCGGGGCGCTTCACCAGCGCCTCCAGGCCTTCTTCGGTCGAAGGGTAGCGGCCCACATCGAGCTTGAACAACTCCAGCGATTTGTCCAGGTCGGCGATCTGCACGCCGGCCGTCTTGGCCTTGGCGCCACCCAGTTGATTCAGCACACGGGGGCCGACGAGGCCTGCCAGCAGCGTCAGGATGGCCAGAACGACCAGCAGTTCGATGAGGGTGAAGCCGCGGGCGGATTTGCGTTGCATAGGGGTGCCACAGGAGCGGCCAGCACGGGAATGCGCCATGGAAGAGGACTCCTTGGACAAACAAAAATTATACGGCGAGGTCATTGATGGACAGGATCCCGAGAAGGATGGAAACAATGATGGCGGCAATCAAAATACCCAGCACCAGAATGAGCACCGGCTCCACCAGCGTGAGAAGGCGTTTGATACCGGTTTCGACTTCCCGGTTCAATATATTGGACAGCTCGAGCATCATCTGACCGATGCGGCCGGTTTCCTCGCCCACCCGGATCAGGTTGATCGCCAACGGTTCGAAGATGCCTGTCGCGGAAACGGCCTGGACCACTTTGCCCCCTTCTTTCACGATGGGCGCGACACGGGACAGGGCCTGCTGCAAGACCGTGTTGCTGACGGTTTCGGTCGCGATGTGCAGGGCCGTCAGCATGGGCACGCCATTGCCGAGCAGGGTGCCCAGGGAGCGCGAGAACAGCGTGAGCTGGTATTTCAGCGCCAGGCGGCCCATGAGCGGCAGCTTCAACAGACGCGCCTGCCACCACTGCCGCCCTGCGGGAGATGCCGCCCAGCGGCGCACCATCAGGCCCAAGCCCAGCGCCACGATGCCGATGAACAGGCCGTAGCGCGTGAAGGCGTGGCCCAGCGCCATGACGATCTGGGTCGGCATCGGGAGCGCATCGCCCATGTCGGTGAACAGCTTTTCGAACTGCGGCACGACGAAACCCAGCATGGCGATGAGCGACAGCACGGCCACGCCCAAAAGGATCGCGGGGTAGATGGTGGCGGAGATGACGCTGTCGCGCAGTGCGCGCTGCCGTTCCATGTGCTCCACGAGCCGCTCCAGCACCGACGACATCTGGCCGCTGGCCTCGCCCGAGCGGATCATGTTGATGTAGAAATCGCCGAACAGCTCGCGGTGCTGCGACAAGGCGCGGCTGAGCGGCGTGCCGCCCTTGACCGCATCCAGAATGCCTTGCAGCAGCTCGGCCATGCTGGGCTTGTAGCTCATGTCGATGAGCACGCGCAACGCGTTGTCCAGGGCCAGCCCGGCCCGCAGCATGATGGACAGCTCGGACGTGAGCGCGAGCACATCGGCCGCCTTGACCGGACCCTTGCCGCTGCGCCCCTTGGGCACGGCGGCGGCCCCGATGGCCTCGTTGGCGGAGGCGGTGCCCATGGCACTGCTGGCGCCCGCGCCAGCGGACGCACCGATCGAGTCGCTGATGGTCAATGGCGTGAGGCCCTGCGCCCTCAGCTGCTTGAGCGCCTGGGCTTCGTTGATGGCCGTGAGCCGGCCCTCGGCCACCTTGCCCGAGGCGGCGGCCGCCCGCCAGACGTAATCAGGCATCGGCTTGGTCCTGCGTCACGCGGGCGAGTTCGTCGAGCGTGGTCATGCCGGCGGCCACCTTGCGCAGCCCGTCCTCGTACAGGTTGAGCATGCCGCCCTGCGCCGCCAGCGCATTGAGCGCGTTGGCATCGCGGCCTTCGATGATGGCGCGGCGCATGGGCTCGTCCAGCACGAACAGTTCATGGATGCCGGTCCGGCCCCGGTAACCGGAGCCTCGGCAGTGCTCGCACCCCACGGCCCGGTAGATGGCCTGGCCGACGCCGCTGAAGCGCGCCAGCCCGGTGCTCTGGCGCACGTCCTCGCCCGGCTCGAAAGGCTCCTTGCACTGGCCGCACAGCGTGCGCACCAGGCGCTGGGCCAGCACGCCGTTGACGGCGGAGGTGATCAGGTAGCCCTCCACGCCCATGTCCTTCATCCGGATCACGGCGCCGGCCGCCGTGTTCGTGTGCAGGGTGGAGAGCACCAAGTGCCCCGTGAGCGCCGATTGCACGGCGATCTGGGCGGTCTCGCCGTCGCGCATTTCGCCGATCATGATGATGTCGGGGTCCTGGCGCAGGATGGAGCGCAGCGCGTTGGCGAAGGTCAGGTTGATCTGCGGATGCACCTGGATCTGGTTGATGCCTTCCAGCTGATACTCGACCGGGTCCTCCACCGTGATGATCTTGTTGGCCCCCGCATCGATCTTCGACAAGGCCGCATACAGCGTGGTCGTCTTGCCCGAACCCGTCGGGCCGGTGACCAGCAAGATGCCGTGGGGCCGTGCGAGCAGGCTGTTGAACCGCTCCAGCGTGTCCTTTTCGAAACCCATGGTTTCCAACTGCAGGCGCACGCTCGCCCGGTCCAGCACCCGCATCACCACGCTTTCGCCGTGCACGGTGGGCACGGTGGACACCCGCAGATCGAGCTCGCGGCCCTTGACGCGCGTCTTGATGCGGCCGTCCTGCGGCAGGCGGCGCTCCGCGATGTCCAGGTGGGCCAGCAGCTTGACCCGCGAGTTCACGGCGGCGCTCAGGCGCGGCGGCACCAGTTCGCCCGCATGGATCACGCCGTCCACCCGGTAGCGCACGTGCAGGCCGTCGTCGAACGGCTCCAGGTGGATGTCCGAGGCGCGCAGATCGATCACGCGGCCGATGATGGCGTTCACCAGGCGGATGACCGGCGCCTCGCTGGCCAGGTCCTTCAGATGCTCGACGAAGTCGCCGCCATCGGAGCCATCGCCGAAGCCGTCGTCGGCCTCGTCGTCTTCGGGCCCCTGCTCCACCACGGGCTCGGACAGGGCTTTCTCGATGTCGCTGTCCAGCGCCAGGTGCGGAACGATCACATGGCCCGTGGCCAGGTGCAGCGCCTTGACGACGAACGCATCCTGCGGAACGGCCATCGCCACGTGCATGCGGCCTTCGCTGACCTGCAGCGGATACACGCTGTTGGCGTGCAGGAATTCCGGCAGCAGCCCTTCGACCTCGGGCATGAGTTCGGGAAACTCGCCGGCCGGAACAATGGATATCCCCAGCTGGCGCGACAGCGACTGGATCACGTCCAGCTCGGACACCAGCCCCAGCCGCACCAGCACGCGGCCCAGCAGCCCACCCATTTCCTGCTGCGCGGAGAGGGCTCGCTCCAGGTCGCGGGCGCTCAGCTTGCCCGACTGGACAAGCAGCTCTCCCAGCGGAGGACGCGGCGCGGGCGTCGCGTCTGCCAGCGGTTCGATGCGGTCGGGAAGGGTATTCGTCGTCATGGAGGTGTGGGATGGCGCCGCAAGCGGCGTTGCGCGCCCTCGGGCGCGCGCAATGGGGCCCAAGTGTAGCCGCGACGGCCCGGCGGCCCATCCCTGAGGGCGCCGCCAAAAAACCGTGGCCCTGCCGCACCCCGCGGGCCAGCCGGGCCTTCGCTTAAAGTCGCGGACCTCTCCCCGATCCATTGATGCGACTGCCCGCCCCTCCCATGCAAAACCCTCCCCGACGGACTGCCCTGCACGTTTCCATGGCCCTCGCGGCCCTGGGTGTTCTTCTGGCCGGCGCGGGCGGCCTGGCGCTGCTCCAGGAGCATGCGCCTGCGCACCCGGCCCGTGCGGATCGCCTGCTGCTGGCCCCGATGGTCAGTGTCATCGAGCCCTGCGTGCTCTCGCCCGAAACCCTGCCGGCCGCGATGCAGGACTTGGCCGAGCGCTGCCAGGGCCCGCAGGGCTCGGCCGCCGCGCTCATCGAATCCACACTGAAAACGCTTCAGCCCACGGAGCCGCCATCGCCCCGCGAAACCCTGGGCTACACCCTGCCCGTGCCGCTACTGCGTCTTTTCCAACAGACGGCGGACGGGGACTGGCGCATCGACGACGAGAAAGTGGGGCGCCTGGTGCGCACGCTGCGCGACACGCCCCGGCCGGCGATCCTCTACCTGTTTTCCACGCATTTCTCGGCAGAGGCCCCGATCGAGGCCGCGCTGGCCGCCGACCCCGCCAACATGGGCCACACCCGGGATGGCGCGTTGGGCACCGACGACTATTACGACTCCAAGGTCTTCAACTGGACGTTCGCCACCACCCGCAACACCCTGACGCAGCGGCGCGCCCAGGCCATGCAGGCCGTGCTGGACGCGGCCTGCCGGCTGCCGGCGCAGGACCGCGCCAAGATCCGTGGCATCACGCTGCTGGGGGAACTGCACCACCTGTTTCCCAATTTCCAGGCGGGCATGGGCTTCGATGGCGACTACCGGGTGACCGACTACAGCGCGGCCTCGGTCGAAGGCTTCCGCCGCCACCTGCAGGCCGAGTTCGGCTCCATCGAGGCGCTCAACCGCGCCGTGGGCGGCGACTACGCCGCGTTCTCCGAGGTGGAGCCCCCGTCCCGCGATATCCGCACCGAGCCGCTGCGTCGCTACACCGAGCACATCGATGCGTTCGCGCAGGGCAGCCTGCCCATCTCGGGCTGGGCGCATGTGGAAGGCGCCCCCCCGGAACACCCCGCCTGGATCCACATCTACCGCAACGGCCGCCTGGCCGGCAAGACCGCCGTGCGGCTCGGACGGCAGGACGTGCTGGCGGCCAAGCCGGAGTTCGGCGATGCCAACACCGGCTGGCGCATGGACCTGGATTTCCGGCGCCTGCCGGCCGGGGTGCACCGGCTGGACATCTTCCTGGAAACACGGCCGGGCGCCCTCACCCACCTGGGCCGCCGCGACGTGGCCATCATGGACCGGCAACAGAGCACGCCGCAGCCGCAGCCCCAGGCAGCGCTGCCGGCCAGCATGCCTGCCGGGCCCGGCGTGCAGGCGCACATCGACACGCCGCGGGACGCGTCCTCGTACTACTACAACCCGCTCGTGCCGCTGTGGCATGCCTTTCGCGCGAAGCAGGTGGTCGACTATCTGCGGTATTTCGATGGCGAGGTGGCACGCTCGTGCCTGGCGGACGTGCCCCGCTACACCCACCAGATCGTGCCGTTCACGAACCCGGGCTGGGACGAGAACAAGTTCGCGATCCAGGCATCGCTGCGGCCGCTGGGCTCCATCCGGCTGGGCGTGAGCCTGTACGGCGAGCCGACCTACGGGCATTCCTACTTCGACTGGCTGGGCCGCAGCGGCCACACCCGCTACGGCATCACCGAGTTCCATCCCTTGAAGACGATGGACGCGGCCGCCCTGCAGCGCGTGTTCGATGCCCATGCAGAGCGGGGGGCGGACTTTCTCTCGTTCTTCGCCGAGCCGCGCTGGCATGGCGCGCTAGTGCCCCGGGGGCACAACATGTTCTCGTTCGATCCGGACAACCCGAAGTTCGGCTCCGACCACCTGTACCGGGCCACGCAGCAGACGCTGGCGCCCAAGGGCCCGTGAGCCGCTGCGGACCGGGCCCTGCCCTGCACAGCCCGCCGCAGGCGTCAGTCAGTCAAACACCTCGGCCTGGTGGAGCGGCAGGCCCTTCATGTCCTTGGCGGACAGGCTGGGCTCTCCGTCGAAGCGCCAGTCGATCGCCAGGGCGGGATCGTTCCAGGCAATGCAGCGCTCATGCTCGGGGGCGTAGTAGTCGGTGGTCTTGTAGAGGAAATCCGCGCTCTCGCTGAGCACCACGAAGCCATGGCCGAAGCCGGGCGGCACCCACATCTGGCGCTGGTTTTCCTCGCTCAGCTCCTCGCCCGTCCATTGGCCGAACGTGGGCGAACTCTTGCGCAGGTCCACCGCCACGTCGAACACCGTGCCGCGCACCACGCGCACGAGCTTGCCCTGGGGCTGGCGCAGCTGGTAATGCAGGCCCCGCAGCACGCCGCGGGCGCTGCGGCTGTGGTTGTCCTGCACGAACGCATGGCGCGTGCCGGTGGCCTCGTCGAAGGCGCGCTGGTTGAAGCTCTCGAAGAAGAAGCCGCGGGCATCGCCGAACACCTTGGGTTCGATAACGACGACATCGGGCAGGCGGGTGGGAATGACGTTCATGGAGGAGTTGCCAACAACGAAATGAAGAAGAAAACCGGCAGAAGGGATGGACGCCGCGGACAACCACAGCCTGGCGCAGCAGCGCCAGTCCCGTTGCCACCGTCGCGTTACTCGCGCGGCTCCCGCAGCAGCCGCTGCAGGTACTGGCCGTAGCCGTTCTTGGCCAGGGGCTGCGCCAGCCGAGCCAGCTGGGCATCGTCGATGAAACCGTTGCGCCAGGCGATTTCCTCGGGGCAGGCGATCTTCAGGCCCTGCCGGTGCTCCAGCGTCGCGATGAACTGCCCGGCTTCCAGCAGGCTTTCATGCGTGCCGGTGTCGAGCCAGGCATAGCCCCGGCCCATGATCTCGACGTGCAGCGCGTCCTGATCCAGGTAGAGGCGGTTCAGGTCGGTGATTTCGAGTTCGCCCCGGGCGGACGGCTTCAGCCGCTTGGCCAGTTCCACCACCTGCGCGTCGTAGAAGTACAGCCCCGTCACGGCATAGCTGGACTTCGGGGCTTTGGGCTTTTCCTCGATGGACAGCACCTTGCCGCGGGCATCGAACTCGGCCACGCCGTAGCGCTCGGGGTCCTGCACGTGGTAGGCGAAGACGCTGGCCCCCTCCTCGCGCTGCAGCGCGCTGCGCAGCAGGTCCTCGAAATCGTGCCCGTGGAAGATGTTGTCGCCCAGCACCAGGGCGCTCGGGCTGCCCGCCAGGAATTCCTCGCCGATGAGAAACGCCTGGGCCAGCCCATCGGGGCTGGGCTGCACGGCGTAGCGCAATTGAATGCCCCACTGGCTGCCGTCGCCGAGCAACTGCTCGAAGCGCGGGGTGTCCTGCGGCGTGCTGATGACCAGGATCTCCCGGATGCCCGCCAGCATCAGCGTGCTGAGCGGGTAATAGATCATGGGTTTGTCGTACACCGGCAGCAATTGCTTGCTGATGGCGAGCGTGGCCGGGTGCAGGCGGGTGCCCGAACCTCCGGCGAGGATGATGCCCTTGCGTGCGGTCATGTGGTGCTCTCTCTACCCTGGGTGCTAAAGGATTTCGGCCAGCATGCGCGAGACGCCCGCCTGCCAATGCGGCAGAACGAGGCCGAAGGTGGATTGCAGCCGGCGGGTGTCGAGCCGCGAATTGTGCGGGCGCACGGCCGGCGTGGGAAACGCGCTCGTCGGCACGGCCGCCACGTCGTTAGCTACTATTTTTATAGCACCACCCCCTAGTACCGATTGCGCCAGGACGTATTTTGCATAGGCATGCCAGTTGGTCTCGCCCCCGGCCACCAAGTGGTAGAGCCCGGCGTCCTCGGGGCGCCGCTCCAGGTGGCGCAGGGCATGCGCCGTGACGTCGGCGATCAGGTCGGCGCCGGTGGGGGCGCCCCACTGGTCGTCGATGACCGTCAGGCGCTCGCGCTCCTGGGCCAGGCGCAGCATGGTCTTGGCGAAGTTGCCGCCGCGGGCGGCGTAGACCCAGCTGGTGCGCAGGATGAGGTGGCGGGCCCCGCTCTGCTGGATGAGCCGCTCGCCCTCGAGCTTGGTGCGGCCATAGACGGACAGCGGCGCCGGCGTGTCGGTCTCCACCCAGGGGCGCTCGCCGCTGCCGTCGAAGACATAGTCGGTGCTGTAGTGCACCAGCCAGGCCCCGCTGCGCGCGGCCTCGTCGGCGAGGACGCCCGGCGTGGTGGCGTTGAGCGTGCGTGCGAACTCCGGCTCGCTCTCGGCCTTGTCCACGGCCGTGTGGGCGGCCGCATTCACGATGACGTCCGGGCGCAGCGCGCGCACGGTGTCCACGATGCCGGCGGGATCCGCAAAGTTGCCGCAATGGTCGGTGCTGTCGTGGTCCAGCGCCGTCACGGTGCCCAGCACCGACAGGCTGCGCTGCAGCTCCCAGCCGACCTGGCCGCCCTTGCCGAAAAGCAGGATGTTCATGCGCGGGCCACCACGGCGTCCGGTGCCGCAGCGGCTGCGCCGGGCACGGCCTGGTACTGCGTCTGCACCCATTCGCGGTAGGCGCCGCTGGTCACCGCCGCCACCCACTCGGGGTTTTCGAGGTACCACTGCACCGTCTTGCGGATGCCCGTTTCGAAGGTTTCGGCGGGCTTCCAGCCCAGTTCGCGCTCGATCTTGCGGGCGTCGATGGCATAGCGCCGGTCGTGGCCCGGGCGGTCCTGCACGTAGTGGATCTGCGCGGCATAGCTCTGGCCGTCGGCGCGCGGGCGCAGTTCGTCGAGCAGGGCGCACACCGTGCGCACGATCTCGATGTTGGGCTTTTCGTTCCAGCCGCCCACGTTGTAGGTTTCGCCCAGTGCACCGCCCTGCAGCACGCGGCGGATGGCGCTGCAGTGGTCCTTGACGTAGAGCCAGTCGCGGATCTGCATGCCGTCGCCGTACACCGGCAGCGGCTTGCCCGAGAGGGCGTTCACGATCATCAGCGGAATGAGCTTTTCCGGAAAGTGGTACGGCCCGTAGTTGTTGCTGCAGTTGGTGGTGATCACCGGCAGGCCGTAGGTGTGGTGCCAGGCGCGCACCAGGTGGTCGCTGGCGGCCTTGCTGGCCGAATACGGGCTGTTGGGCTCGTAGGCATCCGTTTCGGCGAAGGCCGGATCGCTGGCCGACAGCGTGCCGTACACCTCGTCGGTGGAGACGTGCAGGAAGCGGAACGCGGCCTTCTCGCCCTCCGGCAACGCCAGCCAGTGGTGCCGCGCGGCCTCCAGCAGGCGGAAGGTGCCGACCACGTTGGTCTGGATGAAGTCCTCCGGCCCGTGGATGGAGCGGTCCACATGCGACTCGGCGGCGAAGTTGACGATGGCGCGGGGCTTGTGCTCGGCCAGCAGCCTGGCCAGCAGGGCCGTGTCGCCGATGTCGCCTTGCACGAAGACATGCCGGGGATCGCCCTGCGCGCTCGCCAGGTTCTGCAGGTTGCCTGCGTAGGTGAGCTTGTCCAGGTTGACCACGGGCTCATCGCCCGAAGCCAGCCAGTCCAGAACGAAGTTGGCGCCGATGAAGCCTGCGCCGCCGGTGACAAGAATCATGGGAGGGGGGTCGCGCGAAGGCGCCGCTGTGTCAAAGCGGCGGATTATCCCATCGCGTGCCGGGGCCCTGTGACGAGCCGCAGCGGGCCCGCCGCGCCGCTTAGGGGGCGCACACTACCCACGGCGCGCGCAGCGCACGTAAAGTCTCGAGCCGATGCCGCCGCAAACCACCCGGTCCGCGCGGCGCCGTTGCACCACTTGCCCCAAGGAAAGCCATCCATGCCCCGATCCACCAAAAACCCCGACGCACCGGACGACGCCGACCCGGCCGGCAGTAGCCCGTTCTACGGCAGCAAGGCGCGCGACTCCGCGCAGCAGATCTGGCAGGCGGGCCTGGGCGCGTTCGCCAAGGCGCAGCAGGAAGGCAGCAAGGTGTTCGAGGCGCTGGTCAAGGAAGGCGCGGCCATGCAGCGCAAGGGCCAGTCCACCGCCCAGGAGCGCCTGTCCGAAGCGGCCGAACGCATGACCAGCGCGGCCAGCGAGTTCGGCACGCGCGCGGCGGGCCAGTGGGACAAGCTGGAAACCATCTTCGAAGACCGCGTGGCCAAGGCGCTCGCCCGGCTGGGCGTGCCCACCGCGCGCGATGTGCAGGCCCTGCACGAGCGCATCGATGCGCTCACCCGGGCACTGGAGGCCGCCACCCAGGCACAGGCCGCCCCCCGCCCCGCCGCCAAGCGCGGCGCCGCCAAGCCGCCCACCGGCCGCGCCACGGCCGCCCGCAAGACAGCCGCCGCGGCCCGCCCCCGGGCCCCCAAACCGCCAGCCGACTGAGACCCCGGGCGGGGCGGCCGCCCCGCAAGGAGCGGGCATTCCAAAGGATTGCCTATTCCTTGCATGATGCACTGCAACACCGTGCGGGCAGACCACCTCGGTTAGAGTGGGTGAAAGAGACAACCACCCACGCACCGGGAGGCCGCCGATATGGTGAAAAAAGCGCCGCGCCGCACTGCCGAGCGCATTCTGGAATCCACGCTGGAGCTGTTCAACCGCTTTGGCGAACCCAACGTGTCGACGACCGCGATCTCCGCCGAGCTGGGCATCAGCCCGGGCAATCTCTACTACCACTACCCGGCCAAGGACGAGCTGGTCAACGTGCTGTTCTCGCGCTACGAGGCGGCCCTGAACGAGCTGCTGGATGCGGCCGACAGCGTGCGCGACGTGGAAGACGCCTGGTTCTTCCTGCACACGCTGTTCGAACTGATCTGGCAGTACCGCTTCCTGTACCGCGACCTGAACGACCTGCTGTCCCGCAACCGCCGCCTGGAGACCCACTTCCAGACCCTGCTCGGGCGCAAGACCCAGGCACTGCGCACGCTGCTGGGCGGCATGGAGCGCACGGGCGCGTTGCGCCTGGGCACCCGCGATGCCGGCTCCATGGCCACCAGCATGGTGGTGGTGCTGACCTACTGGCTCAGCTTCGAATACGTGAGCGATCCGCGGCACGCCCTGGAGCCCGAGAGCGCGCAGAGCGCCCTGCTGCGCGGCGCGCACCATGTGCTGGACCTGCTCATGCCCTACCTGGAAGACAGCCAGCGCGAGCACCTGCAGGCGCTGAGCGGCGCCTACAGCACCCAGGCCCTGGCCGCCTGACCGACTCAACCCCACCCCGAGGAGACGCACCGTGAAGCCCTGGACGCCCTTCCCGTACTCCGACGCCTACCCCTTCACCGCCGCTTCGGTGCGCAGCCAATGGAAGCGCCTGCATGCGGGCGATGCCGAGCCCTGTCCCGACGACGCCGCCGTGCTCGACGCCTGGGTGCTCTTTCACCGCGGCGCCTTCGAGGAGGCCGCCCGCGCCGGGCTGGCGGCCGGCGGTGCCGGCATCACCGTGGCCAACAAGGCCACCATCGTCTATGCGAACTACCTGGAGCCGCACGAGGACCGGCGCCTGGCGCTGCTGACCGAGGCCGCCGAGCGGGCCAGCGAGCAGATGCGGGCGGAACCCACCAACCCCAGCGCCTGGTTCTGGCATGCCTACGCCATCGGCCGCTACAGCCAGGGGATCAGCGTGGCCAAGGCCATGGCGCAGGGCCTGGGCAGCCGCGTGCGCAAGACGCTGGAGCAGGCCATCGTGCTGTCGCCCATCCATGCCGATGCGCGGCTGGCGCTGGCCGTGTTCCATGCCGAGATCATCGACAAGGTCGGCGAGATGGTGGGCAGCATGACCTACGGCGCCCGCAAGGCCAGCAGCCTGCGGCTTTTCGAAGAGGCCTTCGCCATCAACCCGGACTCGGTGATCGGCAAGATCGAATACGCCAACGCGCTGCTCATCCTGGAAGGCGACCAGCGCATGGGCGACGCCACGCGCCTGTACGAGGAAGTCGCCACCACCCAGCCCGCCGACGCGCTGGAGCGGCTGGGCGTGGAGCTGGCCCAGACCGAGCTGGCCGAAGGATAGCCCCGCCTTTCAGCGGCGGTCCCGGCCCTCGTCCCGCTCCGCGGTGGTCTTTGCGAAGCGCTGCGCGGCGATGGCCAGCAGGCCGTCGAAGATCAGGTTCTCGACCAGGTCGAACGGCCGGGTCATGCTCGGCGCCATCTTCCAGCCCGCGCCGCCGGTCATCATGCAGGCCGGCGCCTCGCCGCAGTGCTGCGTGACGTGCTGCACCATGCGCTCCACCGCACCGGCGATGGCATAGGTGCCGCCGCTCGTGAGGGCATCGCTCGTGTTGGTGGGAAACAGGCTCACCTCGCCCGTGGGCACGTGCAGGCCCGCCGTGCCGGATTCGAGCGCCCGCAGCATGATCCCGTGGCCGGGCAGGATCAGCCCGCCCAGGAACCGGCCCTGGGCGTCGATCGCCTCGACCGTCACGGCGGTGCCCACCATCACCACGATGAGCGGGCGCGCCGGGCCCTGCGCCAGCAGGCGATGGCGCGCGCCGATCATGGCCACCCAGCGGTCCGAGCCCAGGCGCGTGGGATGGTCGTAGCCGTTGACCAGGCCGGCCTCCTGCGCGGACGACACCACCCATTGCGGCAGCACGTCCCACAGCTCCATCTGCTCCATCACGCGGCGGCGCACGGCGTCGCCCGCCACCACGCAGCCCAGCATGTGCTCGGGCACCGGCAACCCGGCCCACGAGCTTTCCGCCAGCCGTTCGATGTTGTCCAGGAATTCAGCGCCGTGGGCGAGCACCGCGGCGCCCGGCTGGGGAGCGTCGTACATCGCCCACTTGAGGCGGGTGTTGCCGACGTCGATGGCCAGAAAAGTCATGCGGGATTATCACGAGTTTTACCAACCGTCTCCACCCGTGCGCGACACCCGCGCACCCCGTGGCCTTCGGGCGGCTGTCCGACACGGAACGCCCATGGCAGGGCGCTACAGTGGCCGGTCCGATCCACAGACCATCAAGGAGCCAGCACATGGGACTTTTCAGCTTCATCAAGGAAGCCGGCGAAAAACTGTTCGGCGGCAAGGAAGCCCAGGCCGCAACGGCGGCAGCCCCGACACAGGACGAACTGAACGCCAAGGCGGGCAAGGCCATCGAGACCTACATCGCCTCGCAGAACCTCGGCGCGACCAACGTCCAGGTGGCCTTCGCAGGCCCCGAGGGCAAGGTCACCGTGAAGGGTGAAGCGCCCACGCAGGCCGCCAAGGAAAAGGTCACCCTGTGCTGCGGCAACGTGGCCAGCGTGACCAGCGTGGACAACCAGATGTCCGTCACGAACCCCGAGCCCGAAGCGCAATACCACGACGTGGTGCGCGGCGACACCCTATCGGCCATCGCCAAGAAGTTCTACGGCGACGCCAACAAGTACCCCAAGATCTTCGAGGCCAACCAGCCCATGCTGACGCACCCCGACAAGATCTATCCCGGCCAGAAGCTGCGCATCCCCGCGCTCTGATGCCGCACACCGGCGCGCCGTGCCGCGGCGCGCCCTTCCGGACGGGCCCTCGCGGGCCCGTTTTTCATGGGCTCAGCCCTGGCGCCACGGCAGGCCGCGAAAGCGCCAGCCACCCTTGCGGTTGCGGTGCGCGTTCTCGTCGGCATCGCCCTCGAAGCCTTCGAGGATGTTGTATGCGGTGAGCCCCAGTTCCGTGGCACGGCGGGCCGCCGCCACCGAGCGCACCCCGCTGCGGCACAGCAGAACGGCGAGGCCGTCCGGCGGCACCGCCGACTGGATGGCGGCATCGAACTGGGCGTTGGCCACCATGCCCGGCCAGTGCTTCCACGGCACGGCCACGGCCCCGGGCACGAAGCCGACCCAGTCGCGTTCGGCGTCCGTGCGCACGTCCACCAGCACCGCACGGCCCGACTGCACCCACTGCCATGCCAGCTCGGGCGACACGTCCCCGGCATAGCCTTCGGCCGCCTGTGGCCGGTCCGGGAGGGAAGAAGGGGATGGAAAAGAGGGATCGTTGGAGGTCATGCGGCACATTCTGTCAGCACCCACGCAGGCCCGCACCGGGGTTCATGCACTGGCGTCAGGGACTTGGCCGCGCCTCATTCCCAGGGCGGCGCGGGTTCGTCGCGCAGCCGCCCGCGCAGGTCGGCATAGTCGGGCACCACGCTGCGCACGGTGTCCCAGAAACGCGGGCTGTGGTCCATCACGCGCAGGTGCGACAACTCGTGGGCCACCACGTAGTCGATGACCGCCGGCCGGTAGTGCAGCAGCCGCCAGTTCAGGCGGATGGAGCCGTCGCTGCGCGCGCTGCCCCAGCGCGTCTGCGCACTGGACAGGCGCAGGCTGGTCCAGCGCACGCCCAGCAGCGGCGCGAAGTGGTCCAGCCGCGCGGTGAAGCGTTGGCGTGCATCGCGCATGAGCCAGGCCTGCACCGCATCGCGCACCTGCGCGGGCGCGGCGGCGTGTGGCAGGCCGATGTGCAACTGGCGCTGGCCCCCAGGGCCCTCGACCAGCGCGCCGCCAGGCCCGCGAAAGCGGTGCGCGGGGTCCAGCACGATGGTGAGCGGCTCGCCCAGGTAGGGCAGCACGGCGCCGTCGCCCCAGGCGATGCGGGCGCCATCCACGCGCTGCTGGCGGTCCTGCGCCTCGCCCAGCTTGCGCAGGATCCAGGCGGACTTTTCCTGCAGCGCCGCGTCCACGGCGGCGAGCGACACCCAGCCGGGCGCGCGCACCGACAGGCCGTCCGCGCCCACCGTGAAACCGATGGTGCGCCGCCGCGCGCGCTGCAGCGCATAGGCCACCACGGTGTCGCCCAGCAGCACCTCGCGGCTGGCGCGCGGGTGGCGCAAGATCGCGGGCGTGCGCGGGGGAATGGCAGGAGCATCCGGCGCGGGCGATGACAAGGGCGCCGCCGACTTCCCCTGCTGCGGCTTCTTTGCGTCGTTTGCTACTTTATTGATAGCATCAAAGGCAATTGAATCGCCGGCAATCGGGGGTTTTTGCGGCAAACCATCGTGGCGGGGCGCAGGCGGCTGCGGCGCGGCCGGCGGCGTGCCACCGAATAGGTCGAGCGCCAGCTGCACCAGCCGCTGCATCACCGTCCCGGCGCGTAGGCCTCGGGGTCGAGGCGCTGCATTTCGGATTCGATCCAGGCCTCGACCTCGCGCATCAGTTCGTCGGGCTTGCGGCCTTCGGTCGGGATGGGGCGGCCGATGGACACGTCCACCGTGCCCGGCCGCTTGATGACGGCCTTGCGCGGCCACACCTTGGCCGACGTGACGGCGATCGGCACCACGGGCACGCCCGCCTCGATGGCCAGCCGCGTGCCGCCGCTCTTGTACTGGCCCTTGCGCCCGCGCTCCACGCGCGTGCCCTCGGGGAACATGATGACCCAGGTGCCCTTGGCCAGCAGCGCGCGGCCCTGCTGCAACACCTTCACGAAGGCCCGGGCGCGCTGGCCGCGGTCGATGTGGATCATGTCCAGGCTGCCGATCGACCAGCCGAAGAACGGCACGTACAGCAACTCCTTCTTGAATACGTAGGCCAGGGGACGCGGCATGATCGCCGGCATCAGGAAGGTCTCGTAGGTGGACTGGTGCTTGACCAGCAGCACCACGCCCTGCGTGGGGTCGGTGGGCAGGTGCTCCATGCCCGTGATGCGCGTGCGGATGCCCATGATGACGCGCGCCGCATCGGTGCTGAGCTTGAGCCACGCCCGCGCGATGCGGTAGCGCGTGCGGCTGCTGGCGCCGAACAGCCGCACCAGCAGGATGAGCAACGTGTAAGGCACCACGGTGATGCCCATCCAGAGCAGGTGGACGATGGAACGGATCAGGGCCATGGCAATCAGGAAAAAATGGGTGTTTTCAGGCTCATGCCCTAGGAATATATGCCGTTGTAGCTATTAAATTAATAGCACGTCAGACGGCGATGTTCAGGCCCGGCGCCGCTACGGCGGATTGCGCGGCCACGTGGTCGGCAAAGTCGGCCAGGCTGGCATGGAACTGCGTGCCTTCGGGCCAAGGGCTGGTCAGCAGGGCATCGCCCGAGGCGACCAGGGGCGCTTCGGCGGCCTGGGACGCACCGACCCGATGCAGGCGCGCGCCGATGGCCGCGCCGGCCCGCAGGTGCTCCACGCAGCTACCGGCCACCAGCACCTCGTCGCCCTCCACGCCGTAGCGGTCGCGGATCTGCTCCATCAGGCCCGGCGCCGGCTTGCGGCAGGCGCACAGGTCGTCGGGTGCATGCGGGCAATAGAACACGGCGTCGATGCGCCCACCCACCGCTGCGAGCTTGCGGTGCAGCTTGGCGTGGATGGCGTTGAGCGCCATCACGTCGAACAGCCCGCGCCCCAGCCCGGGCTGGTTGGTGGCGACGACGACATGCCAGCCGGCATGGTTGAGCCGCGCCACGGCCTCCAGCGCCCCGGGCAGCGGGGTCCACTCGTCGGGCGAAGCGATGAAGCTCTCGCCCGAGGGGTTGAGCGTGCCGTCGCGGTCGAGGATGGCGATTTTCATGGTGTGGGAGCGCCTGGTGAAAGACTGCGCCAGCCTACCACCAGCGCGGCACCCTGCCTCAGGCCGCCAGCCGGGACAGGTCGGCCACGCGGTTCATGGCCACGTGCAGGCGCTTGAGCAGGCCCTGGCGGTTCAGGCGCAGGTCCAGTTGCTCGGCGTTGACCATCACGTCGTCGAAGAACGCATCCACCGGCGCGCGCAGCACGGCCAGCGTCTGCAGGCTGGCGGTGTAGTCGCCCGCGTCGAACTGCGCATCGGCCTCGGGCACGAAGCGCTGCAGCGCGGCGTAGAGGTTCTTTTCCGCCTCTTCCTGCAGCAGGTCGGGGTTGACGTGCGGGTCCACGGGCCCGGCCACCTCGGCCTTCTTGAGGATGTTGCCCACGCGCTTGTTGGCCGCGGCCAGGGCCGGGCTTTCGGGCAGTTCGGCAAACGCGCGCACGGCGGCGAGCTGCTTTTGCACCAGCGACAGGCGCTGCGGGCGCAGGGCGATGACGGCATCGACTTCCTGCGCGCTGTAGCCCTGCTCGCGCAGGCTGCCGGCGAGGCGGTCGTAGAAGAATTCAGTCAGCCGCTCCGCAGTATCAGGGAGCAATTCGATGCGAATGCGCGCTGCACCGCCGACAAAGGTTTTCCCCTCCTGCAGCTGACGCCCTGGTAACGCAGCGTCGCGAGCCTGCGCCAAAAGCCCTGTTCTGGCTTCACCTTCGGCTGCAAGGAAAGCATCAAAAGCCATCTGCAAAAGAGTTGCTAAATCTAGTGGTAGCTTTTTCTCGACCAGCATGCGGATCACGCCCTGCGCGTGGCGGCGCAGCGCGAAGGGGTCGCGGTCGCCCGTGGGCAGGTTGCCGATGCCGAACATGCCGACCAGCGTTTCCAGCTTGTCGGCCATGGCCACGATGACGCCCACGTTCTCGCGCGGCAGCTCGTCGCCCGCGAAGCGCGGCTTGTAGTGGTCTTCGATGGCGTGGGCCACCTCGTGCGCCAGGCCGTCGTTGGCGGCGTAGTAGCCGCCCATGATGCCCTGCAGCTCGGGGAATTCGCCCACCATGTCGGTCACCAGATCGGCCTTGGACAGCCGCGCGGCGGTGTCCACGCACGACAGCAGGTAGTCGCGCGCGATTTCGCCCTCGGCCGAATCCAGGTCCGCGTGGTGCGTGCCGATGCCGGCGAACAGCTGCTCGGCGATCGCCTTGGCTATTGTCCTAACGCGCTCCACCCGCTCGCCCTGCGTGCCCAGCTTGTTGTGATAGACCACCTTGGAGAGGCTCTCCACGCGCGACAGCAGCGTCTTCTTGCGGTCCTGGTCGAAGAAGAACTTGGCGTCGGCCAGGCGCGGGCGCACCACGCGCTCGTTGCCCTGCACCACCGCGCTCGCATCGGCGGGCGTGATGTTGCTCACCACCAGGAATTGGTGCGACAGCCGGCCATCGGCCTGCAGCAGCGGGAAGTACTTCTGGTTGGCCTTCATCGTGAGGATCAGGCACTCCTGCGGCACATCGAGAAACTCCTTCTCGAACTCGCAGATGAGCACGTTGGGGCGCTCGACCAGCGCCGTCACTTCATCCAGCAGGGCGTCGTCCTCGATGGGGCGCACGCCGCCGCCCACGCGCGCGGCGGCGGCCTGCAACTGGCGCACGATCTCGGCGCGGCGCTCGGCGAAGCTGGCGATCACGGCGCCCTGCTCGGCCAGTTGCTGGGCGTAGCTGTCGGCACTGGTGACGACGACCGGGTCCACGGCCGCCTCGAAGCGGTGGCCGTGCGTGGTGTTGCCGGCGGTCAGGCCCAGTGCCTTCACCGACAGCAGCACCTCGGTGCCATGCAGGGCCACCAGGCCGTGCGCGGGCCGCACGAAGCTCACGCTGGTCCAGCCGGGCTGCTCGCAGCCGGAGGCGAGCTGGTAGCGCATCACCTTCGGGATGGGCAGCTTGGCGATGGATTCCTGCAGGGCCTTCTGCAGGCCCTCGGACAGCGTGGCGCCGCGCACGGTGCTGTCATGGAACAGCACTTCGGCCTTGCCGTCCTGCACGCGGCGCAGCGCGGCCACGGCCGAGGCGTCGGCGCCCAGCGCGGCCAGCTTCTTGAGCAGCGCGGGCGTGGCGTTGCCGGCGGCATCCAGCCCCACGGCGACGGGCATGAGCTTTTGCGAGACGGCCTTGTCGGCGGCCTGGGGCGCCACTTCGGTGATGTGCGCGGCCAGGCGGCGCGGTGAAGCGAAAGCCGTCAACCGCGAGCCCGGCGCGGCCAGCCCCTGGGCCTGCAGCTGCTCGAACAGCACGCCGGCAAAGGCGTCGCCCAGCTTCTGCAGGGCCTTCGGGGGCAGTTCTTCGACGAACAGTTCAACGAGAAGATTCGGATGGGTCATGGTGGTCTGTGTTCCTTCCTGATGCGCGTGCGTGCCTCAGGCCGCCTTCTTCTGCTGTTGCTGCTGCTGTTCGGCACGGGCCAGGTCGGCCAGCACCTCGGCGGCCCATTCCTGGGGCGCCATCGGAAAGCCCAGCCGTGCACGGCTGTCGAGGTAGCTCTTGGCCACGGCGCGGGCCAGGTTGCGGATGCGGCCGATGTAGGCCGCGCGCTCGGTCACGCTGATGGCGCCGCGCGCATCCAGCAGGTTGAAGCTGTGCGCGGCTTTCAGCACCTGCTCGTAGGCCGGCAGGGCGAGCTGCTGCTCCATCAGGTACTGGGCTTGGCTTTCGTGCGCGCTGAACGCGGTGAACAGGAAGTCGGCGTCGGCGTGCTCGAAGTTGTAGGTGGACTGTTCCACCTCGTTCTGCTTGTACACGTCGCCATAGGAGAGGCCATCGGTCCACGTCAGGTTGTAGACGTTGTCCACGCCCTGCAGGTACATGGCCAGGCGCTCCAGGCCGTAGGTGATCTCGCCCGTGGCGGGCTTGCAGTCGATGCCGCCGACCTGCTGGAAGTAGGTGAACTGCGTCACCTCCATGCCGTTCAGCCACACCTCCCACCCCAGGCCCCAGGCGCCGAGCGTGGGGTTCTCCCAGTCGTCCTCGACGAAGCGGATGTCGTTCTTCTTGAGATCGAAGCCCAGGGCCTCCAGCGACCCCAGGTACAGCTCCAGGATGTTGGCCGGCGCGGGCTTGAGCACGACCTGGAACTGGTAGTAGTGCTGCAGGCGGTTGGGGTTCTCGCCGTAGCGGCCGTCCTTGGGGCGGCGGCTGGGCTGCACGTAGGCGGCCTTCCAGGGCTCGGGGCCCAGCGCGCGCAGGAAGGTGGCGGTGTGCGAGGTGCCGGCGCCCACTTCCATGTCGTAGGGCTGCAGCAGCGCGCAGCCCTGTTCGGCCCAGTACGACTGCAGCTTCAGGATGATTTGCTGGAAGGTCAACATGCGTGTGTCTGGCATGGCGGGGCCATGCGGTTGGTAGAGAGGGTTTGCACGCAGGCGCGCGCAAAGCGGTCGATTTTACGAGGCGCGCCCGGCGCATCGGCCACGCCCGGCACGGGGCCGCCACGCCCGCATGCAAAAATAGCCGCCACCGCTTACTTACCAAGCGCTGGCAGCTATTATTTTTATAGCAATGCACCGCGGATGCACCGCGGGCGTCCACTCAATCTTGCCAGCGGCGCAGCACCAGGCTGGCGTTGGTGCCGCCGAAGCCGAAGCTGTTGGACAGCACGGTCGTCAGCGATGCATCGCGCGAGGTGCGCACGATGGGCATGCCCTCGGCGGCCGGGTCCAGGTTTTCGATGTGGGCCGAGCCGGCGATGAAGCCGCCCTGCAGCATGTACAGGCAGTAGATCGCCTCCTGCACGCCCGTCGCGCCCTGCGAGTGGCCGGTGAGCGACTTGGTGGAGGAGAACGGGGGCACCGCGTCGCCGAACACCTCGCGCAGCGCGCGCAGTTCGGGCAGGTCGCCCACGGGGGTGGACGTGCCGTGCGTGTTCACGTAGTCGATCGTGCCGCCGCCCGCTTCGGCGATGGCCTGGCGCATGCAGGCGATGGCGCCGTCGCCCGAGGGCGCGACCATGTCTTCGCCGTCCGACGACAGGCCGAAGCCGACGATCTCGGCCAGGATGGTGGCGCCGCGGGCCTGGGCGTGCTCCAGGCTCTCCAGCACCAGCGCACCGCCGCCGCCGGCGATCACGAAGCCGTCGCGGTCCACGTCGTAGGGACGCGAGGCCGTCTCGGGCGTGGCGTTGAATTTGGCCGACATGGCGCCCATGCCGTCGAACAGCGTGGCCAGGCCCCAGGAGAGCTCTTCGCCGCCGCCCGCGAACATCACGTCCTGCAGGCCGAAGGCGATCTGCTGCGCCGCCATGCCCACGCAGTGCGCGGAGGTGCTGCAGGCCGATGTGATCGAGAAATTGATGCCCTTGATGGCGAACGCCGTGGACAGGTTGGCCGACACGGTGGAGCCCATGCAGCGCGTGACCTGGTAGGGCCCCACGCGGCGGATGCCCTTGGAGCGCAGCGTGTCCGCCGCCTCGATCTGGTTGGCCGGCGAGCCGCCACCTGATCCCATGATGAGGCCGGTGCGAGGGTGGGACACCTGGGCGGGCGACAGGCCGGACTGGGCGATGGCGTCCTTCAGCGACAGGTAGGCGTACGCCGCGGCATCGCCCATGAAGCGGCGCTGCTTGCGGTCGATGAGCGCGTCCAGATCGATCTGCGGCGCGCCCGCCACCTGGCTGCGCAGGCCGAGTTCGGCGAACTCGGGCATGGCGCGGATGCCGGATTTGCCTTCGCGCAGCGACGTGGTCACTGCCTGCTGGTCGTTGCCGATGCACGAGACGATGCCCGCACCCGTGATGACGACGCGCTTCTTCATGGTCATGCCGTGGCTCCCGCTGCGGGTGCTCCGTCCTTCCCGTCTTCACGCTTGAAAAGGCCCACGCGCAGGTCGTTGGCCACGTAGATCTCCTGGCCGTCGGCCAGCAGGCGGGCATCGCCGATGGCCATGACCAGCTTGCGCTTGATCACGCGCTTGATGTCGATTTCGTAGGTGACGAGCTTCACGTTCGGGCCGACTTCGCCGGTGAACTTGACTTCGCCCGCGCCCAGGGCGCGGCCCCGGCCTGGCAGCTGCAGCCAGGTGAGGTAGAAACCGATGAGCTGCCACATGGCATCCAGCCCCAGGCAGCCCGGCATGACCGGATCGCCCTGGAAGTGGCAGTCGAAAAACCAGAGGTCGGGGCGCACATCGAGTTCGGCCCGGATTTTCCCCAGCCCATGCGCCCCACCATCGCTGTCGATGTGCGTGATGCGGTCAAACATCAGCATGGGCGGCAGCGGCAGTCGTCCGCTGTCAGGGGTGAACAGCTTGCCCTCGCCGGAGGCGATCAGTTGTTCATAGGAAAAGGAATCAGCCATTGTCAGTCGTGCTCCAGATCGGCGGTGCGCCCGCCGGATTTTGATTGCGCGCCACCGAGGTCTTTTCGGTGGCGGGGCATCCATTATCAAGGCACACGGAGGGCCGACTGTGACACAGGGCCAAGGGTGATTCCCTAATTTCATGAAAGCGGGCCGCGCCGGACCGCGTCAGCGCAGGCCGCACGGGCGTGCGGCCGCGCGGATCGGGCCCCGATCAGTACTGCCAGAAGATGCGCTGCAGGTCCTTGCTGGTCTGGGGCTTGGTCAGCGCCACGGCGGCCAGGATGCGGGCCTTCTGGGGGTTCAGGTCGTGGGCGACCACCCAGTCGTACTTGTCGTCGGGCTGCTCGGCGTTGCGCAGCACGAAGCCGTCGGCGATGCGCGAGGAACGGATGATCTGCACGCCCTGGCCGCGCAGTTCCTGCAGTGCAGGCACCACCCGGTCGGCCACCGAGCCGTTGCCGGTGCCGGCATGGATCAGCGCCTTGACGCCCGAGCGGCCCACGGCGTCCACCGTGGAGCGCGGCACGTTGCCGTAGCCGTAGACGATCTCCACGGGGGCGAGCGTCTCGATCTCGTCGATGTTGAACTCCGATTGCGCGGTGTGGCGCTTGACCGGCGCGCGGAACCAGTAGTTGTTGCCCTCCACCACCATGCCCAGCGGGCCCCACTGGCTGCGGAACGCCTGCGTCTTGATGTTGACGCCCTTGACCACGTCGCGGCCGCTCTGGATCTCGTCGCTCATGGTCACGAGGACGCCCTTGCCCGAGGAATCCTTGCTGGCCGCCACCGAGACGGCGCTCAGCAGGTTCAGCGCGCCGTCGGCCGACAGGGAGGTGCCGGGGCGCATGGAGCCCACGACCACGATGGGCTTGTCGGTGCGCACCACCAGGTTCAGGAAGTACGCGGTTTCCTCCAGCGTGTCGGTGCCGTGGGTGATGACGATGCCGTCCACGTCGGCCTGCTTGGCCAGGGCCGACACGCGCTTGCCCAGCTTGAGCAACTGCTCATTGGTGAAGCTCTCCGAGGCGATCTGGAAGACCTGCTCACCCTTGACGTTGGCCACGTTCGCCAGCTCGGGCAGGCCCGCGATGAGCTTGTCCACCGGCACCTTGGCCGCGGCGTAGGAAGCGCTGTTGGTCGCCGAGGCGCCCGCGCCGGCGATGGTGCCGCCCGTGGCCAGGACCACGACATTGGGCTTGGCGGCGGGCTGCGCCGCGGCCACGACGGCCCAGGCTGCGAAGGCGGCGCCGGCCAGCAGGCGCTTCAGTTTCAGAGGGGAAAGCATGTGAGTCTCCGTAATGAATGACACTTTTTGTGCCCGCGGCATTTCCGCGGGTGCCGTATGGTAGGAAGCCGCATGGCGGGCTGTGGGGAATAATCGCCGGCCGGGTGTGACTTCCGGTCATATTCTCGTTTTCCCTCCCCTGCGATGAATCTCCGCCAACTCGAAGTCTTCCAGGCCGTCATGCAAACCGGCAACATGAGCGCGGCTGCCCGGCTGATCAACATCACGCCGTCGGCGGTGAGCAAGACCATCGCGCACGCGGAACTGCAACTGGGCTACGCGCTGTTCAGCCGGGCCCGCGGGGCCCTGCTGCCCACGCCGGAGGCGCAGGCGCTGTTCACCGCCTCCAGCCAGATCCACAGCCAGCTCGACGCACTGCGCCGCACCGCGCACAACCTGCGCCAGCCCGAGGGCGGCCTGGTGCGGCTGGCGGCGATTCCGTCCGTCACGCATGAATTCCTGCCCGCGGTGCTGGAGTGCCATGCCCAGCAATCGCCCCGGGTGCGCGTGGAAGTGCGCACCCTGCACCAGGACCAGATGGCGCAGGCGCTGCTCACCCGCTCGGTGGATTTCGCGCTGGGCTTCTACGACCACCCGCACCCGCAGCTGGAGAGCAGCATCCTGGTGAGTGGGCCGCTGTTCATCGCCGTGGCGCGGGACATCTGGCTGCGCGCGGTGCGGCTGAACCGATCCGACCCGATCACCTTCCTGGCCAACACGCCCATGATCCAGTTGCTGGGCGACGAGCCCATGCGCCAACCCATGGCCGAACTGGCACAGAGCCTGGGCGTGCACACCGAGCTGGGCATCCAGATGCAGACCTCGCAGCTGGCCCTGGCGCTGGTCAAGCGCGGCATGGGGTGGACGGTGGTCGATTTCCTGACCGCGCGCAACCTCGACCCGGCCGCCATCACCGCGGTGCCGCTGCGCGACCTGCCGCCCATGGCGCTGCATGCCTACCACGCCGCCAACCGCCCGCCGGACCGCCATGCCGCCCGCATGCTGGCCCTGCTGTCGGACGTGCTCATGCAGACGATGGCGCGCGCGCCTTCCGAAGCGGCCGCGCTCTGAGCCGGCCCTTCGGTCGGCGCCAGGCGCGCCGGGGTTTCAGGCGGTGGCGGCCCTGCGGGCGCGGCGCCGGCGCATCCAGGCCAGGCCTGCCACCAGCGCGCCCAGCGCCCACAGCGGCCACAGGCCCCAGCGCGAGACCCAATACGCGTAGGGCGTGACCGCCCCGCTGCGCCCCTGCACCTCGCCGGTCAGCACACCGCGCACGTGCGACGGCAGGCGCTGCGTGACCACGCCCCGGTGGTCGATGATGGCGGTGGCCCCGGTGTTGGTGGCCCGCACCATGGGGCGCTCGAACTCCAGCGCGCGCATGCGGCTGATGGCCAGATGCTGGTCGATGGCCACCGAATCGCCGAACCAGCCGATGTTGCTCAGGTTCACGAAGATCGTCGGCGCCTGGGCGGGGTCGGTGAAGCGCGCGCCCAGTTCTTCGCCGAACAGATCCTCATAGCAGATGTTGGGCGCGATGCGCTCGCCCGCCCAGAGGAACGGCGCCTGCCCCACGGCACCCCGGTTGAAGTCGCCCAGCGGGATGTTCATCATCTCGGTGAACCACCGGAAGAACGGAGGAATGAATTCGCCGAAGGGCACGAGGTGGTGCTTGTCGTACTGGTACGGCGCGGCCTGGCCGGGCGCGAAGCCCATCACCGAGTTGGTGTAGCCCAGCGCCATGTCGCCCAGCGGAATGCCCAGCAGCGCCGCCTGCCGGCCGGCGCCCTGCCCCGCCGCGGGGGGCTGGGTGTAGCGCGCAGTGACCGAATCCAGGTAGCCCGGCACCAGTTGCTGCGGCAGCAGCGGGATGGCCGTCTCGGGCGCCACCACCAGCGCGGCCTGGGCGCTGCGCAGCTGCTCGGCATACCAGCGCAGGGCGGTCGGCACGCCGCTGCCGGCCTGGAATTTCTCGTCCTGGGGAATGTTGCCCTGCAGCAGGGCCAGCGACAGCGGCGCGGGGCGCTGCATCGGCGTGTGGCACAGCTCGACGGCGCAGTGGCGCTGCACCGCCAGCCCGGCCCAGGCCAGCACGGCCAGCCCCACCAGGGCCCATGCCTTCAGGCTGCGCAGGTCGCTGCGCCGCCCCTGGGCCACGAGCATGGCCAGCACGGCCGCGATGCAGCCGATGCCGTACACCCCGACCGACCGCGCCAGCACGGCCAGCGGGCCTTCGATGTGTGCGTAGCCACCGGCGCCCCATGGAAAGCCCGTCCACCACTGGCCGCGCGCCAACTCGGCCAGCAGCCAGAACGCTCCGAAAAAAATAGCAGCATGCCAGCGATTTGATTGCCCCAGGGCCTTGAAACACCCCGCAGCCACCGCGTAGTAGCTGCCCAGAAACGCCGCCAGCCCCACCACCGCGAGCGCGGCCAGCGGCGCGGCCAGCCCGCCGTAGGTGTGCATGGAAATGAAGAGCCACCAGAAGGTGCCCGTCAGCCAGGCGGTGGCAAAGAGCCACCCCAGCACCGCGGCCTGCCGCGCGCTGCGGCTGGCCAGCAGCAGCCGCGCGAAGCCGCCCAGGGACAGGAGTTGCAGCCACCACACCGGCTCGCCGCCGAAGGGCCAGGCGATCGAGGCGGCCTGCGCCAGGCCCGCCAGCAGCGCGAGCCCCCCTGCCAGCGCCACCGGCCCGAGCGGGCCGCGGCGCGCGCCAGCGGCGCCCATCAGTGCGCAGCCCGGTCGTCTTCGGCGGGAACCGGCGACACCTTGAACCAGCGCACCGCGCCGCCCTTGGTGTGCAGCACGACGAACCGCAGGCCGCCCAGGTCGAGCGTCTCGCCGCGCTTGGGGGCACGGCCCATCTCGTGCGCGATCAGGCCGCCGATGGTGTCGAAGGGCTCGGTCCGGTCGGAGCCCGCGAGCACTGCGCCGAACGCCTCGGCCACCCGTTCGACCGGGGTGTCGCCGCTCACGCGGTAGGTGCGGTCGGCCAGCCCGAAGATGTCGCCCTCGTCCTCGGGGATGTCGAACTCGTCCTCGATCTCGCCCACGATCTGCTCCAGCACGTCCTCGATGGTGACCAATCCAGCCACGCGGCCGAACTCGTCGATCACCACCGCCATGTGGATGCGGTTCACGCGGAACTCGCGCAGCAGATCGTTCAGGCCCTTGCTCTCCGGCACGAAGGCGGCGGGGCGCAACAGCGCGCGGATGTTCAGCTCCGGCGCGCGCTGCAGCTTGAGCAGGTCCTTGGCCATCAGGATGCCGATGATGTTCTCGCGCTCGCCCTGATAGACGGGAAACCGCGAGTGCGCGGTGTCGATCACCTGGTGCAGCAGGGCATCGAACGGTGCCTCGATGTCGATCAGGTCCATGCGCGGGGCAGCCACCATCACGTCGCTGGCCCGCATCTCGGCCATGCGCAGCACGCGCTCGAGCATCACGCGGGCATCGGCGTTGATGATCTGGTTGTCTTCGGCTTCCGCCAGGGTGGCGATCAGCTCGTCGGTCGAATCCGGGCCGGGGTGGATGAACTCGACGAGCCGCTGCAGGAACGTGCGCTTGTCCTCTCGTTCGGACGGGCGCGCGGAATGGGGGTCGGACACGGTCTTGGAATGCAGGACGTGCGGTGGTTGATCAGGCCCCAAGGATAGCGGAAGCATCGCGCTGGCGGCCCTGCCGGGCGCCCGTTAACGTCATTCGGCCGACTGGTGGCGCCCGTCGCGCACGCCGCGCCGCACTTCCTGCAGCCCGGCCAGGAGCCGCCAGAACTGGCGGGCCTGCTTCTTGAAGCGGTAATCCATCTCGGCGAACTGGTGCACCACCATCTGCGCCATGCGGGTGTCCAGGCCGGCGCGCGGCAGCTGCAGGTAGGCCTTGGACTCCGAGCCGTCGCGGCGCACGGTGGCGCCGGCATTGCGCGCGATTTTCAGCATGGCGGTGTTCTCGCTCAGGGCATGGATGAACACCATGCTCACGCCCTGGTTGCGCGCGTGCATCACGGCGCGATCGAACAGCCGGGCGCCGAAGCCGCGCCCCCGCGCCTGGCCCAGCACGGACACGCCGAACTCGGCGCAGCTTTGGTGCTCCGGCGCATCGGCGTAGGCGAGGTGGGCGACGGCGATGAGTTCCAGCCGCCGGTTGTAGATGCCGAAGATCTCGTCGCGCACGAAATCCAGCTGATCCACATAGCGCTGCACCTGTTCGTCGCTGGCGGCGTAACCGAAGCGCAGGTAGCGGTCCGAAGGCTCCAGCCGCAGCAGGTGGGCGGCGATGCGCTCGCGGTGCCCGGGGCCGAGCGAGCGGATCGGCACCATGACCGGCGAGCTGCCCCGCCGGTGCGGCGGACGGGGCGCTTCGCTGCGCAGCACAGTGCCGCCTGCATCGGGGGACGCGCGAAGCCAGTCTTGGGTGGGGATCATGATGGCGAGATTTTAGGGTTTTCCCTTATATCTGACCAAACTTTTTGTTGCACTGCGGCGCGGCGGGCGAAGGCCTCCGCCTCGAAACGACGCCACCGATGGGCCCGAGGGCCTGGGCAGCTATGGATTCATGAGCGCCTGCGCGCTACACCGGCACGGCGGTGGTGGCCTTCACGCGGTCCAGCACGAAGCTCGTCTTGCAATCCTGCACGCTGGGGTGCTTGAGCAGCGTGTCCATGATGAAGCGGCTGTAGTGCGCCATGTCGGCCACCACGACGCGCAGCAGGTAGTCCATCTCGCCCGTGAGCGCGGCGCACTCCACCACCTCGGGCCAGGTCTGCACGCTGGCGCGAAACAGGTCCATGGGGTTGCGCTTGTGGCTCTCGGTGTGCTTTTCGAGGCGCACGTTCAGGTAGGCCGTGAGGCCCAGGCCCACCGACTCGGGCCGGACCAGCGCCACGTAGCGGTCGATCACGCCACTTTCCTCCAGGCGCTTGGCGCGACGCAGCACGGCGCTGGGCGACAGCCCCACCCGCTCCCCGATTTCGTCGTAGGTCTCGCGTCCGTTTACCTGTAAACAGCGCAAGATGGCGCGGTCAAGCTTGTCGAGTGCGTGGTCAGCGGTCATGGCGCAGGATTCTACGGATCTCGGGCACGGCTGCGAAGGTGGATTCCACGGCCGCCGAATGCACGTATGTCCCGATGTGGAAGACGGCGCATCGTCGCAAAATCTCCAAAAAAGAACGGTCGTTCTTTTTTATAAGAGAGAGTGTTTTCACACCACCACCGGAGACAAACCATGTTCGTTGCATTCAGCCGCCTGCTGCGCGGTTTCGCTTTCGTCCTGGCCGCGTTCGCATTGCAGGGCTTGCAGGGCGCCAGCGCCCAGTCCGGCTACGCGCAGACCCGCTACCCCATCGTTTTGGTGCACGGCCTGTTCGGATTCGATTCCGCGCTGGGCGTGGATTACTTCTACCGAATTCCGCAGGCGCTGCAGCGCGATGGCGCCCGCGTGTTCGTGGCGCAGGTATCGGCGGCCAACAGCACCGAGGTGCGGGGCGAGCAGTTGCTGGCCCAGGTGAAGAACATCCGGGCGCTCACGGGTGCCGAGAAGGTCCATCTGATCGGCCATTCGCATGGCGGCCCGACGGCGCGGTACGTCGCAGGGGTGGCGCCGCAGTGGGTGGCGTCGGTCACCTCCGTGGGCGGCGTCAACCGCGGCTCGCGCGTGGCGGACGTGGTGCGCGGGGTCGCGCCCAAGGGCAGCGTGAGCGAGGCGGTGGCCAGCCAGGCGGCTTCGGCGCTGGTGGCGCTCATCAACCTTTCCTCGGGGGGCAGCGGCCTGCCGCAGATGCCGACCGCGGCGCTGGATTCGCTCACCACCGAGGGTTCGGCGCGCTTCAACCAGCGCTTCGGCGCGGGCGTGCCCACCAGCGGCTGCGGCGACGGGGCCGACCTGGTCAACGGCGTGCGCTACTACTCGTGGACCGGCGTGCGCACGGTCACCAACGTGCTCGATGCCAGCGACGCCCTGCTCGCCACGACCGGGCTGGTGTTCAACGAGGCCAACGACGGCCTGGTGTCGGCCTGCTCGGCGCGCCTGGGCAAACACCTGGGCGACTACCGCCAGAACCATCTGGACGAGATCAACCAACTGCTCGGCCTGCGGGACTGGCTGTCGGTGGACCCGGTCACGCTGTACCTGGACCAGGCCAACCGCCTCAAGAAAGCGGGCCTGTGACAAGCCGAACCATGACGCACCGGCCAGTGACGCGCATCCCCGGTGCGGCACTGGCGGCGTGCGGCATCGCTGCGGCCGCCGCCCTGATCTGGTGGACCGCGGGCGGCCCGGCGCAGCAGGCGCCCCGCACACCGGGCGCCGAGACCGCCTCGGCCATGGCTGCGGGCACCCGCGCCCGCGGCCCGGCCACGCCGGCGGTGTGGGACGCGCCCGCACCGCCCGTGGCCGCCGCCAGTGACGACCCGCTGCTGGGCCCCGGCCTGCGCGACACGCTGGAAGCCCTGCTGCACGCGGCGGGCGAAGCGCCGGAGCCCGGCCTTCTCAAGGCCCGGCTGGAGGGCCTGATCGGCCAGTTCTTCCCGCCGCAGGTCGCCACCCGCGCATTGGCGCTGGCCCACCGCTACGTGGACTACCGCGTGGCGCTGGGGCGGCTGCAGGCGCCCGCCGATCTGCGCGATCCCCAGGCCCTGCGCCAAGCCCTGGCCGCACGCCAGAAGGTGCGCATGGCCGCCTTCGAACCGGACGAGTACCAGGCCCTGTTCGCCGCGGATGCGCAGATGGACGAATACCTGCTGTCCCGGCTGGAGATCGAGCGCGACCCGTCGCTCACGGCCGAGCAGAAAAGCGCAGCCCTGCAGCAGGCCGAAAGCGCCCTCGCCCCCGCGTTGCGGGCGCAGCGCAGCGAAGCGGTGGCGCACGTGGGCCTGGCCCGGCAGACCGCGGACTTCGACGCCCAGGGCATGGACGCCACGGCCCGCTTCAGCGCGCGCAGCGCGCAATACGGCGCCGAAGCCGCGCAGCGGCTGGCCCAGATGGACACGCAGGACCGGCAATGGCAGGGCCGGCTCGACCAGTACCAGGCAGCGATGGGCTCGGGGTCTTCTTCGGCCCGGCTGGCGCAACTGCGGTCGGAGCTGTTCACGCCGCAGGAGCAACTCCGCCTGGAGGGCGCCATGGCGCTGCGGGCGCTTCCCACGCAGGCCCGCTGACCGCGGGCAACCTTCGGCTGCGGCATTGCCGCCATTCATGCAGGTTTCCTGCAAAACGGGCTCGCCGGGGGCACGATTTCGCCCGAATGCTGAGTCTCTACGGCCTAAAGTGGATGGCAGACATCCATCCACGAACGGAGACGCCAATGAACGCAGCCTTGCCCGAGCAAGCCACGCAACAGACCGCCGCCTGGGAGAACCCCATGGGCACCGACGGTTTCGAATTCATCGAATACGCCGCACCCGATCCGCAGGCCATGGGCAAGGTGTTCGAAGGCATGGGCTTCAAGCCCGTGGCGCGGCACCGCCACAAGAACGTGACCCTGTACCGCCAGGGCGAGATCAACTTCATCATCAATGCCGAGCCCGACAGCTTCGCGCAGCGCTTTGCGCGCATGCACGGCCCCAGCGTCTGTGCGATCGCCTTCCGCGTGCACGATGCCAAGGCCGCCTACGAGCGCGCCCTGGGGCTGGGCGCCTGGGGCTATGCCGGCACCGCCGGCCCGGGCGAGCTGAACATTCCCGCCATCAAGGGCATCGGCGACAGCCTGATCTATCTGGTGGACCGCTGGCGCGGCAAGGGCGGCGCGCAGCCCGGCGACATCGGCAACATCGGCTTCTTCGACGTGGACTTCGAGCCGCTGCCCGGCGTGTCGGCCGAAGAGGCGCTCAACCCCCACGGCCATGGCCTGACCTACATCGACCACCTGACGCACAACGTGCACCGGGGCCGCATGAACGAATGGGCCGGGTTCTACGAGCGCCTGTTCGGCTTCCGCGAGATCAAGTACTTCGACATCGAAGGCCAGGTCACCGGCGTCAAGAGCAAGGCCATGACCAGCCCCTGCGGCAAGATCCGCATCCCGATCAACGAAGAGGGCAAGGAAAAGGCCGGCCAGATCCAGGAATACCTGGACATGTACAACGGCGAGGGCATCCAGCACATCGCCATGGGCTCGGACGACCTGTACACCACGGTGGACGCGCTGCGCGGCGCCGGCGTGCGCCTGCTGGACACCATCGACACCTACTACGAACTGGTGGACAAGCGCATTCCCGGCCACGGCGAGCCGCTGGCCGAACTGCACCGACGCAAGATCCTCGTGGACGGCAAGAAGGACGCTCTGCTGCTGCAGATCTTCAGCGAGAACCAGCTCGGGCCGATCTTCTTCGAGTTCATCCAGCGCAAGGGCGACGACGGCTTCGGCAACGGCAATTTCAAGGCGCTTTTCGAGAGCATCGAGCTCGACCAGATGCGTCGGGGCGTGCTGAAGTCCGACTGAGACAGCGCCTGTAACCGAATGCAGCTTCACGGCAACGCATCTCTATACTGCGGCACGTCTTAGACCCGGAGGAGATACCGTGAAGTTATTGAACGCCAGTGCCTATCTGGGGGGTGCATTGCTGTGCATGGCAGGACTTGCCGCGCACGCGCAGACCCCTTCCGCGCCGCTGAAGATCATCGTGCCCTACCCTGCGGGCGGGCCGGTCGATGCCTCGGCCCACATCGTTGCCGAAGGCGCCAAGGCGGCGCTGGGCAACGTGGCGGTGGAGAACAAGCCCGGCGCGGGCGGCAACGTCGGTGCCGATCTGGTGGCGAAAGCCCCGGCCGGCGGCAACCTGCTGGTGATGGGCGCGGTGGCCACGCATGCGGTGAACCCCTGGCTGTACAAGAACTTTCCGTACGACCCGATCAAGGACTTCAAGCCGATCGCCCTCGTCGCGCGCACGCCCAACGTGCTGGTGATGAGCGCCGAGCAGGCCAAGAGCCTGAACATCGGCAGCACGACCGAACTGGTGCAGTACCTCAAGAAGCACCCGGACCAGCTCAAGTACGGCTCGGGCGGCAACGGCAGCATCGGCCACATCGCGGCCGAGATGTTCAAGTCGCTGACCAACACGCGCATGGCGCACGTGCCGTTCCAGGGTTCGTCCCCGGCGCTCAAGGCACTGCAGGCCCAGGAAGTGAGCCTGGTGTTCGACAACCTGGCTTCGTCGCTGCCGCTCATCAAGGCGGGCAAGCTGAAGGCGCTGGGCGTGACTTCGCTGGGCCGGGACGACGACCTGCCCGACGTGCGCAGCATCAACGACGAGGTGCAGGGCTTCAACGTGGTGACGTGGTTCGGGCTGTTCGCCCCGATCGCGCTGCCCGATGCCGATGCCCGCCGCTACGCCATGGCCTTCAGCGCGGGCATGAAGTCGCCGGCCAGCACGGAACGCTTCAAGAAGATGGGCCTCGACCCCGAGGACCTGACGCTGGAGAGCTTCGGCCAGTTCGTGCGCTCGGAGCACAGCAAGTACGGTTTTCTGATCAAGGCCGCAAAGATCAAGATGGATTAGCCGCGGCCGGGGGCAGGACGCCCAGGGCTGCGGCATGGATACCAAAACCCAAGGAGCCAAGCATGGGACAGCCCCCCGTCGTCTACGGACAATCTGATCGCCCACCCCGCGGCGACTACGCCCGCGCCAACGCCGACTACACCTGCGCGCAGGACTACGAGGCCTACACCGCGGCCGACCACGACACCTACCGGCGCCTGTACGAGCGCCAGTCGGCCCTGCTGCCGGGCCTGGCGAGCGATGCGTTCATCGAGGCCCTGCCCTCGCTCGGCGCACGCGACCGCATTCCGCGCTTCGAGGAAGTGAACGAGCGCCTGTACCAGGCCACGCGCTGGGAACTGGTGGGCGTGCCGGGGCTGATCCCCGAGGTGCCGTTCTTCACGCTGCTGGCCAACCGCAAGTTCCCGGTGACCGACTGGATCCGCACGCCGCAGGAGTTCGACTACATCGTCGAGCCCGACATCTTCCATGACCTGTTCGGCCACGTGCCGCTGCTGTTCAACCCGGTCTTCGCCGACTACGTGCAGCGCTACGGCCAGGGCGGGCTCAAGGCCCACGGCCTGGGCGCCTGCGAACTGCTGTCGCGCCTGTACTGGTACACGATCGAGTTCGGCCTGATCCGCCAGGACGACGGCCTGCGGGCCTATGGCGCCGGCATCCTGAGCTCTTCGGGCGAACTGGCCCATTCGGTGCGCAGCCCCGAGCCGCAGCGCATTCCCCTGCAGCTGGAGCGCACCATGCGCACGCGCTACAAGATCGACACCTACCAGCAGACCTACTTCATCATCGACAGCTTCCAGCAGCTGTTCGACATGACCGCGGCCGACTTCGCCCCGATCTACGAGCGCCTCAAAGGCCAGCCCGAGTTCGCGGCCGACGAGCGCGAGGCCGTGCCGGCCTGACGGCGCGCACCCGGCCGGCCGCCGCTTCTTCGCACGCGGCGGCATGGCTTCGCGCCGGGGGCGGGGCGGCCCCGTGCGGCTGCGGATGATCGACTCCGTCATCCGCCGCAAGGTCCAACTGGCGCCCAGCGCGAGGCACATTGGCGGCGGATTCCCCGAGGAATCCATCCATGTCGCGCATTTCTGGCATTTCGTCACCGCTGCGTCCCGCACCGGGCATCGTCGTCGATCCCTCGCCGGGGCTGATGACGCCCGTCGCGCCCGTCCGGCGCAGGCGCCAACCGCCCTCCGCCGAACCAACGCTGCCCGAGCTGGCCCGGCGCCTGTCCTCGGCCCCGATGCCGCCGCGTGCACCCCTGCATGTAGTGCGGCATTCGCTGCTGCCGCCGCAGTTCCAGTCGCCCCAGCGGCCCGGCACCGAGCCGCCCGAGACCTACCAGCGCCATTCGAAGCTGCCGCCCCAATACCAGTCGCCGCTGCGCCAGAGCTTTCTGCCGCCCCAGGCGTACCAGTCGCACTCGGCGATGAACACGTTCCAGTCGCCCTATGCGCCCGCGCCGCAAGGGGCGTTCGGCAGCTCGGTCCTTCCCCCGGCCCCAGCGCAGCAGGACCCCGCCCGGCCGGAGGCCGCAGCGCAGCGGCCCCCGCGGGTGTCGGTGCTGCCGCAGGTGCGCCCCTCCATCCTGCAGGGCGCCAGCCCTCGCCCGCAGGGGCCCCGCCCTTCGGTGCTGCCCCAAAGACCGTCCTTCCAGAGCAGCGGTAGCGGCGCGGCCTCCGCCCAGACGCCCATGGAAACGCGGTATTCGGTGCTGCCGGCCAAGCTGCAGGCGGCGTCGGCGGCCTTCCAGTCCGTGGCCCACGCCGCCGTGGCCATCGGCCTGGAGAGCGCCAACACCGTGCAGATCACGACCGCCGCCCAGGCCCAGCAGGTGCTGGCCCGGGTGCAGCGCCTGGCCACCCAGGCCGCACCGGCCTTGCACGCGCTGTCCGGCGCGCTCCAGCACATGGTGGAGAACAAGACGCGGCTGTCGCAGGAGATCCGCGAAGAACTGGCCGACATCGGACAGTCGCTGCTGACCACCGGCCAGTCGCTGCAGAAGTTCCTGAACCACACCCTGGGACGGTTCGCCCCGCAAACCATGCCGCCCGCAGAGCCGCCGGCCGAAACACCGGCGGACGCGGCTGCCGCTGCCGAGACGGCCGCCGTGGCCGAAACCACCGCCAAGGCCGAAGCCGAGGCCGCCGCGGCTCCGCCGCCGCCCCCGCCTCCGCCGCCCAAGGCGCACCTCAAACCCCGCCCGCAAAAACACCCTGCCGCGAAGCCAGCGCTGCACCCGGTCCCCGCCGCGCCGGCGCCAGCGGCCAAACCGGTGCCGGTCCATGTGATGGCCATCTCCACCGAAGAAGGCCGGGCGGCGCTGCGCGCGGGCTTCGGCACGCCCGAATCCGCCGATGCGGGCCTGCGGGAAATCGCCCTGGCATTCAAGGCCGCGCAAAACGGCTCGGCGGACGACAAGCGGGCCTTCCAGCTGGCCTACCAGGACCGGCTCACGCTGCCGGACGATTTCAGCAGCGGCAACGTGGCCGCCGTGAAGCAGCTCAAGCGGCTGCTGGCCGGCGTCAATGTGGCCTATGTGTCGCCGCAGTACGGCAAGGACATGGGCGTGGGATCGGACGACTTCAACGCGCGGCGCTCCGCGGCGGCCGCGGCGTAGGCGTAGAAGCAGGCGGCAATGCCCTGCGGCCTACGGCGCCGCGATGAGGTCCAGGCACTCCCGCACCACCGGCGGATGGAATGCCATCTGCACGTGCGCCAGGCCCTCGCGAAGGCGGTTGTCCGCGCCGTCCAGGGCGGCCGTGGCGGCCGGGTACACCGCGTTGTCGCAGTTGGAATAAAAGCAGGTGAACAGCGCAGCGCGCCCGGGCGGCTCGTCCTGCGCCAGCCGCCGCAGCCATTCGCCCCCGGGCACCATCTGCCGGCCGTTGGCAGACCGGCTGAACCGCGCCGCCCACGCGCCCTGGTGGGGCGAGCCCAGCGTGATCACGCGGTGCACGCGCGCATCGGCCTGCCGCGCCCGCAGCCACGCCCGCACGGCCAGACCGCCCATGCTGTGGCCCACCACGACCGGCGGGCGGCCCGTGGCGGCGGTGACCCGGCGCACGGCCTCGTCCAGCGTGTCCACATAGTCGTCGATGGCACCGAACGCGGGCTCCATCGTCACCGCCACGAACGGGTGGCCGCGGATGCGCAGCACCTTCATCCAGGGCGTCCAGAACCCGCGGTTGCAGATGAAGCCGTGCACCAGCACCACGCCGCGCGCGGGCGGCGGGCCGCCGATGACGGGGGGCGGCAGCCAGTCGGGCACGGCGGTGGAGCGAAACGGCTGCCACCATCCGAACACCACGCTGGCCCAGCGCGCTTCGGCCGACCAGGCGCGCACCACCTGCGCCAGCGACGGCACCGGCACCCCGTCGGCCCGGCTGGCCTGCCGGTTCACGCGGACCATGCACACGAACTGCAGCCCCATGAACAGCCGCAGCAGCAGCATCACCGCGGCCAGGCCCGCCACCGCCCGCAGGGGCGAGGCGGGCCATTGCCACACCAGCCAGCCGACGGCCAGCAGCAGGTTGCACACCACCATTCCGCGTTGCCATCGTGCATTGGTCAAGACCGGCGCTCCTGAAAAAAAACGAGTCCGCATCATGTCACTTGCGGGACGGGCCTAGGACAAGCCCCCTGGACAGGGCGCGAGCCGCTTCCACAATCGTGCCCACCTCCACCCGCGCACGAAAGGGACGACCGCATGGAACGGATCTGGCTGAAAAACTACCCTCCGGGGGTGCCGCACAACGTGGAGCCCGAGCAGTACCGCTCGCTGCCGCACCTGTTCGAGGAGTCGTTCCGCAAGCATGCCGACCGCCCCTTTTCGGTCTGCATGGACCGGTGGATGACCTACGGCGAACTCGACCGCCTGTCGGCCCAGCTCGGCGCCTGGCTGCAGGGCCAGGGACTGGAGCCCGGGGCGCGCGTGGCCATCATGCTGCCCAACGTGCCGCAGTTCGGCGTGACCATGGCGGGCGTGCTGCGCGCCGGCTACACCTGCGTGAACGTGAACCCGCTGTACACCGCGCGCGAGCTGGAGCACCAGCTCAAGGATTCCGGAGCCACCGCCATCGTGATCCTGGAGAACTTCGCCCACACCCTGGCCGAGGTGATCGACCGCACCGCCGTGCGGCACGTGTGCGTTGCCAGCATGGGCGACCTGCTGGGCGCGGCCTTCGGGCGCTGGATCACGTTCGCCGTGCGCCACCTGGCCAAGATGGTGCCGGCCTACGAGATTCCGCTCACCAACGGCCGCCAGGTGGTGCCGTTCAACAAGGCGTTGGCCCTGGGCGAGCGGCGCACGCTGGCGCCCAGCCACGCCACGCTGGATTCCACCGCCTTCCTGCAGTACACCGGGGGCACCACGGGGCTGTCGAAGGGCGCGGTGCTCACGCACCGCAACATCGTGGCCGCCACGCTGCAGGCCGAGGCGTGGTTCACGCCCGCACTGTCCAAGGTGGGAGACGTGCGCCATGCCAACAGCATCGCGGCGCTGCCGCTGTACCACATCTTCGCGCTCACGCTGTGCCTGCTGGCGATCCGCCAGGGCTCCCACCTCACGCTGATCCCCAACCCGCGCGACATCCCCAAATTCGTCGCGGTGCTGAAGAAGCGGCCCTTTCACATGCTGCCGGCGGTCAACACGCTGTTCAACGCGCTGCTGCACAACCCGCAGTTCGCCGCACTCGATTTTTCGCACCTGTGCGTGTCGCAGGCCGGCGGCATGGCCGCGTCGGAGGGCACGGCGCGCCAGTGGCAGAAGGTGACGGGCAGCACCATGATCGAGGGCTGGGGCATGAGCGAGACCTGCGCCATCGGCACCAACAACCCGGTGAACAACACGCAGTTCACCGGCACCATCGGCCTGCCTCTGCCGGGCATCGACATCGCCATCAAGGACGATGCCGGCGAAAGCCTGCCCATCGGCCAGTCCGGTGAGATCTGCATCCGCGGCCCCAACGTGATGACCGGCTACTACCAGCAGCCCGAGGAGAACGCCAAGGCCTTCACGGCGGACGGATTCATGCGCACGGGCGACGTCGGCATCATGGACGAGGCTGGATACACCCGCATCATCGACCGCAAGAAGGACATGATCCTGGTGAGCGGCTTCAACGTGTTCCCCAACGAGCTGGAGCAGGTGATCTCGATGTGCCCCGGCGTGCTGGAATGCGCGGCCATCGGCGTGCCGGACGAGAAACAGGGCGAGGCCATCAAGGTGTTCGTGGTGAAAAGCGACCCGGCGCTGTCGGAGGAAGACGTGGAGCGCTACTGCCACGAGCACCTCACCGGCTACAAGCGGCCCCGGCACATCGAGTTCCGCGATGCGCTGCCCAAGACGAACGTGGGCAAGATCTTGCGCCGGGAGCTGCGCAGCTGACTGAGTCCGGCCGGCGCACGCGGGCCGTGGCAGCCCGCGGCGGATGACGCGCCGCCCGGCCGGGGTGGCACGCGGAAGTAACAGCTGCATCCGCTGATGTCAGCCCGCCGGGGTCTCGCCGCCGTTTCCCCCAGGCCGGCAAACACCCGTTCGCCCTCCGTCAGCCGGCCCGCGCCCCTGTGCGCGCACCCCGTTTCTTTTCCGGCCGCGGCCGCCCGCCAGACTCCCGTCCCAAGCGCCATCACCTCTGGGCTCAGGGATAATCCCCACGCGCAAACGTTTGCGCAAACGTTTGCTTTCGCTACCATGGCGGTCCGCGGCGGTTTTTCCGGATGGCGATCAGGGCTCTTTCGACAGCCCCATCGGGTCCGCAACCGGCGCATTCCGTATCCCGACAACGCCTTTTCCAGGAGACACCATGCCCTTCACCCGCCGCTCCGTTCAAACCGCCGCCGCCCTCGCCGTGCTGGGGGGCCTGCTGGCCTCGCCCGCGTTCGCGCAGGACAAGCCCAAGATCGCGCTGGTGATGAAATCGCTGGCCAACGAGTTCTTCCGCACCATGGAAGACGGCGCCAAGGCGCACCAGAAGGCGCATGCCAGCGAATACACGCTGGTGGCCAACGGCATCAAGAACGAGACGGACACCGCCGCGCAGATCAAGATGATCGAGCAGGCCGTGGCGCAGAAGGTCAACGCCATCGTGCTGGCACCGGCCGATTCCAAGGCGCTGGTGCCGGCCGTCAAGGCCGCGGTGGACAAGGGCATCCTGGTGGTGAACATCGACAACCGCCTGGACACCGACGCACTCAAGGAAAAGAACCTGACCGTGCCCTTCGTCGGCCCCGACAACCGTGCGGGCGCCAAGCTGGTGGGCGACTACCTGGCCAAATCGATCAAGGCGGGCGACAAGGTCGGCATCATCGAAGGCGTGTCGACCACGTTCAACGCGCAGCAGCGCACGCTGGGCTTCCAGGATGCGATGAAGGCCGCCAATATCAAGGTGGTGGGCGTGCAGTCCGGCCAATGGGAGATCGAGAAGGGCAACACGGTCGCCGCCGGCATGCTGCGCGAGCACCCCGACCTGGTGGCGTTGCTGGCCGGCAACGACAGCATGGCGCTGGGCGCGGTGGCCGCGGTGAAGGCCGCCGGCAAGGCCGGCAAGGTGCAGGTGGTGGGCTACGACAACATCAACGCGATCAAGCCCATGCTGGCCGATGGCCGCGTGCTCGCCACGGCCGACCAGTACGCCGCCAAGCAGGCCGTGTTCGGCATCGAGCTGGTGCAGAAGGCCCTGGCCGCCAAGACGCCGCAGGCCCAGCTGCCGGCCGAGGTCAAGACCGAGGTGGTGCTGGTCACCAAGGACAGCAAGTAAGCGCGCCCGCAGCGCCTGCCGACCCCCTCGCCTGCCGCCTTTGACCTGAGGACCGACCCCGTGCCCCCTTTGCCGCCCGCCGCCGCGCCCGCGTCCGCCCCCCTGCTGGAGATGATCGGCGTGGGCAAGGACTACAACGCCACCACGGTGCTCCACACGGTAACGCTGTCGCTGCATGCAGGCGAGGTGCTGGCCCTCACCGGGGAGAACGGCGCGGGCAAGAGCACGCTGTCCAAGATCCTGTGCGGGCTGGAGCCGGCCTCGCGCGGCAGCATGCGGCTCGCGGGCCACCCCTATGCGCCCGCCTCGCGCCGCGACGCCGAGGGCCAGGGCGTGCGCATGGTCATGCAGGAGCTGGGCCTGATTCCCACGCTCACCGTGGCCGAGAACCTGCTGATGGGCCGCCTGCCGCACCGTGCGGGCTGGCTGCGCCGCGGCGCGCTGCATGCGGCCGCCCGCACGCAACTGGCCAAGATCGGCCTGACCGACATCGACCCGGCCACGCCGGTCGCGCGCCTGGGGCTGGGACAGCAGCAGATGGTGGAGATCGCCCGCAACCTGCACGACGACACGCGCGTGCTGGTGCTGGACGAGCCCACCGCCATGCTCACGCCGCGGGAGACCAATTACCTGTTCGAGCAGATCGCGCGGCTCACGGCGCGCGGGGTGGCGATCGTCTACGTGTCGCACCGGCTGGAGGAACTGCGCCGCATCGCCGACCGCGTGGCCGTGCTGCGCGACGGCGCGCTGGTGGATGCCCGCCCCATGGCCGGACTGAGCGAGGCCGATCTGGTGCAGCGCATGGTGGGCCGCGCGGTGAGCGACCTGGAACACCGCCCACGCCGCCAGGCCGGCCCGGTGGTGCTGCGCACCGAGGGCCTGGGCCGGGGCACGGCGGTGCAGGACGTGAACCTGGAGCTGCGCGCGGGCGAGGTCTTCGGCATCGCCGGCCTGGTGGGCTCGGGCCGCACCGAACTGCTGCGCCTGCTGTTCGGCGCCGACCGGGCGGACCGGGGCACGGTGGTGCTGTCCGAAGGACATGATCCAAATCGGCCTCCAGCACAATCGGTACTAGGGCATATCGCTACAAATTCAATAGCAAACGATTCCCACGAGCCGCGCGAACGCCGCATTCCGCGCGGCTTCGCCTCGCCGATGCAGGCCATCGCGGCGGGCATCGGGCTGGTGGCGGAGGACCGCAAGTCGCAGGGCCTGCTGCTCACGCAGCCGATCCGCGTGAACGCCACGCTCTCCGACCTGTCGGCCGTCTCGCGCCTGGGCTGGCTGCGCCGGGCGCACGAAAGCAGCGTGGTGCAGGGCTTCATCCGCACGCTGGGCGTGCGTTGCCGCGGGCCCGAGCAGCCCGTGGGCCAGCTGTCGGGGGGCAACCAGCAGAAGGTGGTGTTCGCCCGCTGGCTGCACCGCGACGGCCGCGTGCTGCTGCTGGACGAGCCCACGCGCGGCGTGGACGTGGGCGCGCGCGCCGACCTGTATGCCGAACTCGACCGCATGGCGGACGCCGGGCGCGCGCTGTGCATGGTGTCGTCCGACCTGCGCGAACTGATGGCCATGGCCGACCGCATCGGCGTGATGAGCGCCGGGCGCCTGGTGGCCGTGTTCGAACGCGGTCAGTGGACCGAACAGTCCCTGCTCGCGGCCGCTTTTTCCGAACCCGGTGGCCGCACGGCCGCCCAAAAACCCCTTTCCGCATGAACACCCCCGCACCGGCGCCCCAGGCCGCCGCCCCTTCTTCTTCCGCCGCCACATCCGCCTCCGTCTGGCGCACGCAACTGGGCACCTTCCTGGGGCTGGCGGCCGTGCTGGTCGGCATGGTCGTGCTGTTTTCGTGGATGTCCGAGTACTTTTGGAGCCGCGAGACCTTCGTCACCATCGCCAATGAGATCCCGGCGCTGGCCGTGATGGCCGTGGGCATGACGTTCGTGCTCATCATCGCGGGCATCGACCTGTCGGTGGGCTCGGTGATGGCGCTGTCGGCGGCCACGTCGGCCGCCGCCATCCTGCAATGGAAATGGAGCGTGCCGGCCGCGGCCGCGCTGGCGCTGGCCACCGGCCTGATCTGCGGCACGGTGACCGGTGCGGTGTCGGTGGCCTGGCGCCTGCCCTCGTTCATCGTCTCGCTGGGCATGCTGGAGGCGGTGCGCGGCGGCGCCTACGTGGTGACCGATTCGCGCACGCAATACGTGGGCGACGCGATCTCGTGGCTGTCGGCGCCCGTGGCGGGCGGCGTCTCGGTCGCGTTCGTGCTGGCCCTCGTGCTGGTGGTGGTGGCGCAGCTGGTGCTGTCGCGCACGGTGTTCGGCCGGTGCCTGGTGGGCATCGGCACCAACGAAGAGGCCATGCGCCTGGCCGGCGTGGACCCGCGCCCCATCCGCATCGCGGTGTTCGCGCTCACCGGCCTGCTGGCCGGGCTGGCGGGGCTGATGCAGTCCGCGCGCCTGGAAGCGGCCGACCCCAATGCCGGCACCGGCATGGAGCTGCAGGTGATCGCCGCCGTGGTGATCGGCGGCACCAGCCTGATGGGCGGGCGCGGCTCGGTCATCACCACCGCGTTCGGCGTGCTCATCATCGCGGTGCTGGAGGCGGGCCTGGCGCAGATCGGCGCGAGCGAGCCGAGCAAGCGCATCATCACCGGCTGCGTGATCGTGGCCGCCGTGATCGTCGATACCGTGCGCCAGCGCCGGGCAGCCGTTTAAGCCCCCGGCCGTCCCGCACCTGCACCCCTGACCCCATGGCCACCATCAAGGACGTCGCCCGCCGTGCCGAAGTGTCGGTGACCACCGTGTCGCACGTGGTCAACGGCACACGCCACGTGAGCGCCGAGGGCCGCGCGCGCGTGGAGGCCGCGATCCGCGAGCTGGGCTACGTGCCCAGCGCCATCGCGCGCAGCCTCAAGCGCAACCACACGCGCACCCTGGGCATGCTGATCCCCAACAGTTCCAACCCGTACTTCGCCGAGGTGGTGCACAGCGTGGAGGACCGCTGCTTCGGCGCGGGCTACAACCTCATCCTGTGCAACACCAACGACGAAGCGCAGCGCCAGGCCTCCTACCTGCAGGTGCTGGCCGAGCGGCGCATCGACGGGCTGATCGTGGTCTCGACCGGGCACGACGCCACGCTGGCGCGGCAGCTGGAAAACCTGTCGATCCCCACCGTGCTCGTGGACCGCGAGATCGAGGTGCCCCAACCGCCCTGCGACCTGGTGGAAACCGCGCATGCCCAGGGCGGGCGCCTGGCCACCCGCCACCTGCTGGACCTGGGGCACCGCCGCATCGCCTGCATCGGCGGGCCGCAGGGGCTGGCGCCCAGCGAGCAGCGCATCGCGGGCTGGCGCGAGGCGCTGGCCGAGGCCGGCGCGTCCTCCGAGGGCATGCTGTCGCACGGCAACTTCACCAGCCAGGGCGGCTACGAGGCGATGCAGGCGCTGTTCCGTGCTCCTTCCGCACCAAGCGCCGTCTTCGTGTGCAACGACCTCATGGCCATGGGCGCGCTGTGCGCCGCGAACGAGCGGCAGCTGCGCATTCCCGATGCCCTGTCGGTCGTCGGCTTCGACGACATCGAACTGGCCGCCTTCACCAGCCCACCGCTCACCACCGTCGCCCAGCCCAAGCTGCGCATCGGCACGCTGGCGGTGGACATGCTGCTCGAACGCATCGACGGCAAGCGGCAGGAGCCGCGCCAGATGCTGCTGCAACCCGAACTGCGCGTGCGGGCTTCCACGGCCCGGTACCTTTTTTCCTGACCCTGCCGGGCTCCTTTCCCTTTTTTGTCCCTTCTTTCCCGCGCATGAACGCCGCCTCTCCCTCCCGCCCCCGCATTGCCGTCGTCGGCAGCCTCAACATGGACCTGGTGCTGCGCGTGCCCCAGGCGCCCGGCGCCGGCGAAACCGTCATGGCGCACTCGCTGAACCACATTCCCGGCGGCAAGGGCGGCAACCAGGCCGTGGCGTGCGCCCGCCTGGGCGCGGACGTGCACCTGTTCGGGCGCGTGGGCGCCGACGGCAACGGCCAGGCGCTGCGGGCAGCGCTTGACGCCGACGGCATCGACCACTCGGGTGTGCAGACCGACGACAGCGCCCCGACCGGTCTGGCCGCCATCGTGGTGGACGACGCGGCGCAAAACCGCATCGTCGTGGCCGCTGGGGCCAACCTGCAGTTCGTGCTGGACCCCGCCACCCTGGCACCCGCGGTGCAGGGAGCAGCCTGCCTGGTCGCCCAGTTCGAAGTGCCGCTGCCCCAGGTGCTGGCCGCGGCCGCCCAGGCGCACGCCGCCAGTTGCCGCGTGGTGCTGAACCCCTCGCCCATGCAGCCCCTGCCCGATGCGCTGTGGCCGCTGGTGGACACGCTGGTCGTGAACGAGGTCGAGGCCGCCGCCCTGGTGGGTGGTGCTGTCCAGACCCCAGACGAGGCGGCGCACGCCGCCCGGCGGCTGCGCGCGCGCGGCCCGGCACGCGTCGTGGTCACGCTCGGCGCCGCCGGCGCCGTGGCGGCCGATGCCTATGGCTGCCGCCACCACCCCGGCATGGCCGTGAAGGCCGTGGACACCACCGCCGCCGGAGACACCTTCCTGGGGGCGCTCGCCGTCGCGCTCGGACGGGGCGAGGCGCTCGACCCCGCCGTGCAGGGCGGCATCCGTGCCGCGGCGCTGTGCGTGACTCGGCCCGGCGCCCAGCCCTCCATCCCCACGCGCGACGCCGTCGCCGCCAGCCCCCGCCCACCCGACTGGAGATTGCTATGAAACGCCGCGCTTTGCTGCACGCCGAACTCTCGCATGCCATCGCCTGCATGGGCCACGGCGACATGCTGGTCATCGGGGACGCGGGCCTGCCCATTCCCCCCGGGCCACGCCGCATCGACCTGGCCGTCACGGCCGGCATCCCCGCCGTGGACGAGGTGCTGTGCGCCGTCCTCTCCGAACTGCAGGTGGAACGCGCCATCGTCGCCACCGAAGCCGTCGAACGCGCCGAAGGCCAGTTGCCGGACTGGTGCCTGCTGCCCGTGGCGCCCGAGACCGTGCCGCATGAGGAATTCAAACGGCTGTGCCAGCAGGCGCGGGTGATGGTGCGCACCGGCGAATGCACGCCCTATGCGAATGTCATACTCATCGCCGGCGTGACGTTCTAGACGGCCCGGGGCGGCGCGCCATGAAAGCCACCGCCATGCCCCCCCTTTCGACGCCCTCCGGCCCCGCGCCCCTGCCCCCCGGCATGACCGTGCTGGAGCGCGGCTGGCTGTCAGCCAACAACATCGTGTTCATCGGCGCCGGGCACACGGCAGTGGTGGACACCGGCTACTGCACCCATGCCGCGCAGACCGTCGCGCTGCTGCAGGGCGCACTGCAGGGCCGCGCGCTGGACCGTGTGCTCAACACCCACCTGCACAGCGACCACTGCGGCGGCAACGCCGCGCTGCAGGCGGCCTGGCCCGCCCTCGGCACCTTCATCCCCCCGGGCCAGGCGGCCCATGTGCGCCAGTGGGACGCCAACGCCCTGAGCTACACGCCCACGGGCCAGGACTGCCCACCGTTTCGCATGGACGGCGTGCTGCAGCCGGGCACTGAAGTGATGCTCGGCGACCGGGCCTGGCAGGTGCATGCGGCCCCCGGGCACGACCCGCATTCGATCGTGCTGTTCGAGCCGGTCGACGCCGTGCTGATCTCGGCCGACGCGCTGTGGGAGAACGGCTTCGGCGTGGTCTTTCCCGAACTGGAGGGCGACAGCGCCTTCGCCGACGTGGCGGCCACGCTCGACCTGATCGAGTCGCTGGCGCCGCGCACCCTCGTGCCCGGGCACGGCCGCGTCTTCACCGGCCTTGCCCCGGCGCTGGACACCGCCCGGCGGCGGCTGGACGGCTTCGTGCAGGCACCCGAAAAGCACGCGCGCTACGCCGCCAAGGTGCTCGTCAAGTACAAGCTGCTGGAGTGGCAGCAGGCCGAGGCGCAGCGGCTCTGGGCCTGGGCCGCCGCGACGCCGTACTTCGCGCTGCTGCACGCGCGCTACTTCGCCGACCAGCCGCTGCAGGCTTGGCTGGAGGGCACTGTGCAGGACCTCGTGCGCTCGGGCGCGGCCGCCCTCCAGGGCACGCAGATCCACAACCAGTAGGGCAGAGGGCGCGGCCCCCGGCCTCGCTGGCGCGGCACGCCCGTGCCGGGGCCGCTTTTACCTCCCACCTCTCGCCCGGCGCACCTCCCGTGCGCAATTTGTGGCGGAAATCTTACAAATTGTCAGATTCCACGCCGCGCCCCTGTCAGACAACACCTTAACGAGAGTGATTCGTATCAATAATCGCGGCTGTTTTTGGTTCTGACAACAAAATGAAACACTCCAACCCCGTCAAGAAGCCCCGCAGCCTCCGTCTGGCCGAGGGCGTTGCCGCCAGCCTCTCCACCGCCGTGCTGCTGCCCTGGGCCGCCATGGCCCAGACCGCACCGCCGCAGGACGCCACCGTCCTGCCGACCGTGACGGTGCAGGACCAGGCCATCGATCCCAACCCCAACGCCGAAGTGGGCGCGCCCTACAAGGCCAAGACCTCGGCCGACGTGCGCCACACGCGGCCCCTGGCGGAAACGCCCCAGACCATCTCGGTGGTGACCAAGGCCGCGATCGACGACTCCGGCTTCACCGACCTCAAGCAGATCCTCGCGGCTCAGCCCGGCATCACCCTGGGCACGGGCGAGAACGGCAACGCCTTCGGCGACCGCTACATCATCCGCGGCCAGGAAGCCCGCAGCGACGTGTTCGTGGACGGCCTGCGCGACCCCGGCATGACGACGCGCGAGAGCTTCGCCATCGAGCAGCTCGAAATCACCAAGGGCCCGAACTCGACCTTTGCCGGCCGCGGCTCGGCCGGTGGCGCGATCAACGCCATCACCAAGCAGGCCACGCTGGACTACGACTTCTCGCGCGTCTCCGTGGGCGCGGGCAGCGACGGCTACCGCCGCGCCACGCTGGATGCCAACAAGGGCTTCTCGGACCAGTTCGCGCTGCGCGCCAACGCGCTGTACAGCACCGAAGGCGTGCCGGACCGCGACCCGTCCAAGCGCCGCCGCGAGGGCCTGGCGCTGTCGGGCCTGTGGGAAGCCAATGCCAACCTGTCGGTCACGCTGGATTACTACGGCCTGCGCGCCAGGGACAAGTACCCCGACCTGGGCAGCTACCTGCTCGGCACGGTGCCCAACCGCGTGCCCGCCACCGGCGTGCCCGTGTACGCGCAGAGCCAGGACTTCCTGAACTCCGACGTGGACGCCCTGACGGCGCGCGTCAAGTGGCGCATCGCGCCCGACAAGACCCTCACCAGCCTGACGCGCTATGGCACGTCCGACAACGGCTACGTGGTCACCGGCGCCTCGGGCGGCACGCGCTACAGCAACGGCACGCCGTTCACCAGCGCCTCGCTGAGCACGCACAACGGCTGGCAGGAAGTGAAGTACTTCGCGCACCAGACCAACCTGCGCTGGGACACCGAGATCGCCGGCAAGAAGAACGAACTCATTTTCGGCCTCGAATACACGGACCACCAGGTGACGCGCGGCAACTACGCCGTCACCAACACCGGCGCATTCAACTGCCGCACGCAGGCGGGCACGGGCGCCAACACGGCCTATTGCCTCTCGGGCCCCTCGGGCGCCGTCACGCCGGGCCTGAACTCCATCATGGGCCGGCAGATCGCCCAGACGCCCTGGGCCAACGACTGGCAGGTCAAGAGCTTCGCGCTCAGCGCCATGGACACGGTGGACCTGACCGACCAATGGACGGTGTTCGGCGGCGTGCGCGCCGACTACACCGACTTCAGCCTCGTCACGCGCAACGCCACCACGGCCGCGCAGACGGGCAACTACAGCTACACCGACACCCTGCTCAACGGCCACCTGGGCGTGTCGTACAAGATCAACCCCATGGGCATCGTGTACGCTAGCTACGGCTCAGCCCAGGACATCAACGGCGGCGAATCCGACACCGGCACCAGCAGCGGCTACGGCGGCCTGGTGGTCTACAACGGCAGCGCCGCCGGCGCCAAGCCCGAGACCTCGCGCAATCTGGAAATCGGCACCAAGTGGAACCTGCTGGACAACAAGCTGCTGTTCACGGCCGCGGCGTTCCAGACCACCAAGTCCGACGTGATGGAGGGCGCCAACTACGACTCGCTGGGCACCTTCAACACCGGCAAGAACCGCGTGCGCGGCGTCGAATTCGGCCTGGTGGGCAACGTGACCTCCCAGTTCACGGTGCAGGCCGGCGTGGCGTTCATGAAGTCCAAGGTGCTCAAGTCGGCCACGGCGGCCAACGTGGGCCTGCCGCTGTCGAATTTTGCCGACCGCTCGTTCTCGGTGCAAGGCAAGTACCAGCTGACCCCCGCGCTGTCCGTGGGCGCCACGGCACGGCACGAAAGCGACCGCTGCGGCGGCCAGCCCGACACCGGCGCGAGCTACACCAACGGCACCTGCGCGCAGCCCGTGCCCTCGTTCACCGTGTACGACCTGTTCGCCTCGTACCGCCTGAACAAGCACGCCGACATCCGCATCAATGTGCTCAACGCCGGCGACAAGGACTACTACACGGCGGTGTACCGCTCGGGCTCGTTCCTGTACAAGGGCGACGGGCGTGCGGTGCGCGTCACGCTCGACTACGAGTTCTGATCGGCGCGCTGGCAACGGCGCCCCGGGTCTGATCCAATGCCGGGCTCTGCCCGGCATTGCCGCTTTCAACGATGACCCCAGCCCTTTCCTCCACCGCACCGCCTCCGCCGCCGGACCGCATTCCGCCCGGCGTGCACGGCGCGCTCGACTACGCCCTGCTCGCGCCCAAGCACATGGATGCCGCGCACCATGCCTACGTGGCGGGCGGCAGCGGCCTGGGCGTGTCGGCGCAGGCCAACCGGCGCGCCTTCGACGGCTGGGCCGTGCTGCCCCGGCTGCTGCGCGACGTGCGCCACGGCCATGTGCGGGCGGTGGTGGGCGGCGAGGCCTGGGAGCACCCGCTGGCCCTGGCGCCGGTGGCGTTCCAGGCCCTGGCGCACCCGCACGGCGAGATCGCCACCGCGCGCGCGGCCGAGGCCACCGGCACCTGCCTGGTCGCCAGCACCCTGTCGTCCCGCACGCTCGAATCGATCGCGCAGGCCAGCGGCCCGGCGCGCTGGTTCCAGCTGTACTTCCAGCCACGGCGGGAGGACACGCTGCAGCTGGTTCGCCGCGCCGAAGCGGCCGGCTACCGCGCGATCGTCGTCACGCTGGACGCGGCCCTGCAGACCGCCGGCCGCCAGGCACTGGCGGCGGGCTTTCGCATGCCGCCGACCTGCGTGGCCGAGAACCTGCGCGGCCAGGCGCCGGTGGAGCCGCCCGCCCCGCAGCCGGGCCAGGGCCGGGTCTTCCATGCCATGCACTTCGCGCCCACCTGGGCCGACCTGGACTGGCTGATGGCGCAGACGCACCTGCCCGTCTGGGTCAAGGGCGTGCTGCACCCCGAAGACGCCACCGCCTTGCAGGCCCGGGGCGTGGCGGGCATCGTCGTCTCCAACCACGGTGGGCGCGGGCTGGACGGCGCCCCCGCCAGCCTGCAGATGCTGCCCGCCGTGCGAGCAGCGGTGGGCCCCGGCTGGCCCGTGCTGTTCGATGGCGGCATCCGGAGCGGCACCGACGTGTTCAAGGCGCTGGCGCTCGGCGCCGATGCCGTGCTGATCGGCCGGCTGCAGGTCTATGCGCTGGCGGTGGCCGGCGCGCTGGGCGTGGCTCACCTGCTGCGCCTGCTGATCGAAGAACTGCAGGCCTGCATGGCGCTGGCCGGCTGCGCCACGCTGGCCGACATCGGCCCGGGCGCGCTCGTGGCCCAGCCGCCGGCCTTTCCCTCCCTGTCCGAAGAAATGCCATGCTGATCACCCTCGAACACGTTCTGGACCCGGACGAAATCCGCCACTTCCGCCAGCGCCTGGATGGCGCCGACTGGCGCAGCGGCAGCGCCACCGCGGGCACGCTGGCGCGGTCGGTCAAGCGCAACGAACAGCTCGACGACGCCAGCGAGGTAGCGGTGGAACTGGGCCAGCACCTGCTGCGGGTGCTGGGCCGCCACCCCACCTTCATCGCGGCCGCCCTGCCGCGCAGGATCCACCCGCCGAAGTTCAACCGCTATGCCGACGGCGGCACCTATGGCGCGCACGTGGACAGCGCCATCATGCAGTGGCCCGGCACGCAGCAGTCGATGCGCACCGACGTGTCGGCCACGCTGTTCCTCGCCGATCCGCACGAATACGACGGCGGGGAGCTGGAGATCGAAGGCCCGTTCGGCGTGCAGAGCGTCAAGCTCGAAGCCGGCGACCTGGTGCTCTACCCTTCCAGCAGCCTGCACCGCGTGACGCCGGTCACGCGCGGCGCGCGCATCGCCTCGTTCTTCTGGGTCGAAAGCCTGGTGCAGGACGAGGGCGACCGCACGCTGCTCTTCGATCTGGACCAGACCATCCAGCGCCTGACCCCCTCGCTGGACGCCGCCGACCCGCGGCTGCTGCAGCTCACGGGCGTGTACCACAATCTCCTGCGCCGCTGGGCGCAGGCCTGACACGCTGCGCTGTCCGAAACCGTTCCGTCCTCCCATTCCCTTTCTTTGCAGGAGCCCCCCATGAATTCCACCCCCTTTCGCCGTGCCGCCATCGCCCTGGCCCTGACCGTGGCCGCCAGCGGCGCCTGGGCGCACGGCGACGTGCAGTGCCCCGCCCATCCCGCTTCGGAATGGCGCCCCCACACCGAGCTGCAGGAAAAGCTGGTCAAGGAAGGCTGGACCGTGCGCCGCATGGAAAAGACCCCCACCTGCTACGAGGTGTACGGCAAGGACCCGCAGGGCAAGCGCGTGGAAGCGTTCTTCGACCCCAAGACGCTGGAACGCGTTGAAGAAAAGTAACCCGCCCCACCCGCCCGTTCCCGTGTGGGACGCGGCGGTGCGGCTCCTGCACTGGTCGCTGGTGGCCTCGGTCGCCGCGGCCTGGATCACCCGCCACCGGCTGGGGCCCCTGCACGAGAACCTGGGCTACGCCGCCCTGACCATCGCCTGCGCACGCGTGGCCTGGGGCTTCGCGGGCCGGCACCACGCGCGCTTCGCGCAGTTCGTGCGCGGGCCGGCCACGACATGGGCCTATGCACGGGCCGTGGGCGCGGGCCATGCGCGGCGGTACCTGGGCCACAACCCGCTGGGCGGCTGGATGGTGGTGGCCCTGCTGGGCTGCATCGGGCTGCTGGGGTTCACCGGCTGGCTCTACACCACCGACCTTTTCTGGGGCTACGGCTGGCTCGCCCAGTTGCACGAGGCGCTGGGCTGGACCCTGCTGGGGCTGGTGGCCTTGCACATCGGCGGGGTGCTGTTCACGAGCTGGAAGCACCGCGAGAACCTGGTCCGGGCGATGGTCACCGGGCGCAAGCCCCCGCCGACGGGCAACGACGTTCCGTAGGGCCTGCGCACCCGGCGCTGGCGCTGGCACAAGCGATGGGGGTCAGAAGCGGTGCGATTGCGCGCAGCCCATCACGTGGTTGCGGTCATTGGTGATGCACTGGTAAAAATCACGCTTGATGCCCGTGGCCGACTGGCAGTCGCCCATGGTGATGTTGCTGCGCGTGCTGCGGATCTTGCTGGCCGTGGACTCGTACTGGTCGCGCGACATGTAGCCGTCGCGTGCGTTCTTCTCGCCGGTTTCCAGCATGGTGTCCAGCCCTCCCCGCGCGTTGTTCACGGCCTTGCCGCAGTCCAGCGGTACCGTGCCCGGCTGCGTCTGGGTCAGGCCTTTGGCCACGCCGTTCACCTGCTCCTGAACGTCCCGGGGGAGCCTGCGCGGTGCAGTGCCCGAACTGGCGCCACCGCCGCTGTTGAACGGCACCGTGTTGTGCAACTGGGGCTGCTCGGCGGTCGAAAGGTCGGGCGGCTGCTGGCCGTATTGCGTGCGGCCCTGGGCATCCACCCATTTGTAGACCGTCTGTGCCGAAGCGGCGGTGCTGAATGCACAGGCGACGATCGCAAGGACCGCAGCGGCCCTGAAGTTCTTCTTCAACATGTTTTTATGACCCAGAAAACTGCCGCCCTCCGCGGCTCGGTGAAACCGCGATGCCCACGCCCCTCAGCACCGGCATCGCTCCAGAAACATCAAGGCAGATCTTTGTTCGGCTCCGGTATGGCGGCGTCACGCGGCCCGATGCTGCCCAGCCGGCCCTTGAGCGATTGCGGTTGGCCGCTCAGGATGGCCGCATAGATCGTCGTGTTGGCCAGCACCTTCTTCACGTAATCGCGCGTTTCGGTGAACGGCACGTTTTCGGCCCAGATGGCGGCCTCCAGCAGCGGGCCGTTGCGCCAGTTGCGGGGCCGGCCCGGGCCCGCGTTGTACGCGGCCGCGGCCAGCGGCATGGAGCCGTCGAAATCGTCCAGCGCCAGCTTGAGGTAGGCGGTGCCGATGGTGATGTTGGTCTCGCGGTCGTTGATCTGGTCGGGCGTGAAATTCGCCATGCCGATCTTGCGGGCCGTCCAGCGGGCCGTGGCCGGCATCACCTGCATGAGGCCGGAAGCCCCCACGCCCGAGCGCGCGTCCATGACGAAGCGGCTTTCCTGGCGGATGAGCCCATACACGTAGGCCGGGTCGAGCCCGATGGCCTGCGACCGCGCCACCACCGTGCTGCGAAACGGCATGGGAAAGCGCTGCGACGCGTCGAACGCCGCCTTGGTGCGCTCGCTGGTGTTGATGCAGCGGTCCCACACCTCACGCTGGCAGGCGAACTCGGCGGCGGCCAGCAGCTCGCGGTCGGCCATGCCGCCCGGGCTGTGCAGGTTGGTGGCGTAGTTCCACTCGCGCACGCCTTCGCCGCGAAGCCCCAGCAAGATGGCGTACAGCCCGCGGTTGAGCGACGGGTTGGCGCGCACGGCGGCCTTTTCCTCGGGCGTCGGCGGCAGGGGCGCGGCCGGCAGCACCACGCGCTGTCCCAGCTCTTCCAGGGCCAGCATTTCATAGAAGCCGTTGGTGCCCGCGATGCGTTCGAGCAGCTCGCGGGCGCGGGCCTTGTCTTCGTCGCCCGGGCGGTTGGACAGCCAGGCGCGGGCACGCCAATAGGTCCACGTGCTGTCCTGGCGGGCGGTGGGCGACATGGCGTCGATGGCGCGCGCCACCTGCTTCCACTGGCCGGCCCGCAGGGCGGCGCGCACCTTCCAGCCCAGGGTGTCGTCGGAGAGGTCGGCGTCCTTGGACACGTTGCCGAAGTAGCCCATGGCGTCCGGCGACAGCGCGATCGCCGTCTGCTTGCCGATCACGCCCCAGACCCAGTTGCGCTCCTCGGACGACAGCTGCACGCCCCACTTGGCATCCAGCAACCGCGCCGCGGCGCCGGGGTCGGCCATGGCCATCTTGATGAGCCCGAGCACGACCAGTTCCTGGCGCACGCGCCCGGCGGCCGTGGCGCGGCTGGCCAGGAACTTCACGGGCGAATCGAACACCTCGCGCAGCTGCGGCAGCGCCTCGGGCGCCACGATCTCGACCGCGTTGCGCGTGGCGCGGGCGCGGTTGGCCTCGGCCGACAGGCGCGCCTTGCGCCAGATGTCCATGGCCGTGACCTTCTTGTCGGCATAGAACTCGGCCACCGCGTGCGTGCAGCCGTCGTCGGCCTCGCGCTGGCCGTACCAGTTGCGCAGCACCTCGTCGATGGCGCCGGCCGGCGCGGTGCCCTTGATCTGCTCGATCAGCAGCGCGTAGCAGCGCACCTCGCGGTCGTCTCCCATGCGGAACTGCGGGTGCAGCTCGGAAAACTGCACCCAGTCGCGGCGCTGGCCCACCAGCAGCAGCCAGTCGTTGCGCAGGCGGTCTTCCTGGTAGGTGCCGGCGTAGCGCTGCAGGAAGGCGCCCACCTCCTGCGGCAGGGCCTCTCCGAGGCGGGCCCGCAGCTCCCAGTAGGCGGCCCAGGGCTCGAGCACGTGGCCACGGGCACTCGGCAGCAGCTGGGTGAGCCGTTGCCGGTCGCCCTTGCGGAAGGCCTGCTGCATCTCGAGCAGGGTATCGTCACCCCGGTTTTGCGCGACCGCAAGGGTCGCGCCACCGGCGAGCAAGGCGCCCGCGACGAGCGGTGTCAGAATCTTGAGCAATTGCATTGGGGGAATTATGTGATGGACAAAGCAGCCCTGCGCCGCGCACTGGTAGAAGAACGCCTGAACCTCCCCGACCGCCTACAGCGGGCGGACCTGCTTCAGCGCGTCATGCGAATCTGGCTGGTGGACCGGCCCGACACCGTCATCGGGGCCTACTGGCCCATCAAGGGCGAGTTCGACCCGCTCCCGGCGCTGCACCGATGGAAGGAAGACGGCGAACTGCTCGACGAGCCCCAGCGGCGCCGCATCGGGCTGCCGGTGGTCGACAAGGTGCACAAGACCCTCACCTTCCATGCCTGGTACCCCGGCTGCCCGATGGAGGAGGACGCCTACGGCATCCCCAAGCCCAAGGACACCGAGGTGATCGTGCCCTCCCTGCTGTTCGTGCCCTGCGTGGGCTACGGCCCCGGCGGCTACCGGCTGGGCTACGGCGGCGGGTTCTACGACCGCACGCTGGCCACGCTGCAGCCGGTGCCCACCACGGTGGGCCTGGGCTTCACGCACGGCTACATCGACGACTTCGAGCCCGAGGCCCACGACCTGCCGCTGAATGCCATCCTGAACGACAACGGCGTGGTCTGGCCGATCTGACCGGCCAGGGCCGCCAGGCACCGCTGATGCGCGGCGCGCATCAGTCGCCGGGCGAAAAGGCATCGAAAGGCTGCTCGACGGCGTCGTAGGATGCACCTCCCGTTTTCCGAGGTGAATCCCATGTTCCAGCTCTACATCGGCAACAAGAACTACTCCTCCTGGTCCATGCGCCCCTGGGTGCTGCTGCGCCAGGCCGGCATCGCGTTCGAGGAAGTGCCGCTGCGTTTCGACAGCTTCGACGAAGGCTCGCAGTTCAAGCAGAAGATCCAGGCGGTCACCCCCACCGGCAAGGTGCCCGTGCTGGTCGACGGCGACCTGGCCGTCTGGGACACCCTCGCCATCGCCGAATACGTGGCGGAAAAGCACCCGGACAAAGCGCTGTGGCCTGCCGACCCGGCGGCCCGCGCACGGGCCCGCAGCGTCTGCGCCGAGATGCACAGCGGCTTCTCCGCGCTGCGCGGCGCCTGCCCCATGAACATCGAGGCCCGCCTGCCCGACACCGGGGCCCTGCTGTGGCGCGACCGCCCCGCCGTGCGCGCCGACGTGGCGCGGCTGATCGAAACGTGGACGGCGCTGCTGCAGGCGCACGGCGGCCCGCTGCTGTTCGGCGGGTTCACCATCGCCGATGCCTTCTTCGCCCCCGTGTGTTCGCGCCTGACCACCTACGCCCTGCCGCTGCCCGCGCACATCGCGGGCTATGTGGAGCGCGTGCTGGCGCTGCCCGGCGTGCAGGACTGGGTGCGCGGGGCCGAGGCCGAAGCGGACTTTCTCGACTTCGAAGAGCCCTACCGGCTCGGCCGCACGGCGCGCTGATCGGCGAAGCGCCCGCGAGGGGGCGCTTCGCAAAATGGAACATCGCTTCCGGCCTGCGGCAGGGGCGTGGCGGGAGCGGCGGCACGCTGTGAACGCAGCCACTCCAGGACCAGAGTTCCATGCGTTCCACCTACTTCAGCACCCCGCCCGATCCGTCCCTGATGGGGGTGGACCGGCCCGGCCGCCCGCCCACGCGGTTCGCCATTCCGCCCCCTCCGTTCACGCCGGGCCATGGCACCCTGCCGGACAGCGATTTCGGTCCGAGGGCAGACGGCAGCCTCTCGTTCGACCGGGCCGTGGCCGCACGCCACCACCCCGAACTGCTGGCCTGCCTCGACCGGCTGCAGGGCGATTTCGAGGCGCGCGCCATCTCGGGACCGCACGGCATCAAGACCCTGCGCTACAGCCATTCCTACGAGGCCCAGCGCATCGAGGTGATCCGCGGCGCGCTCGCGCGGCTGACGGCCGACAAGCGCTGAGCGGCGCGAGGGCGGCGACGCCCCGCAGCCCACGGGGCGCCAGCCACTGCCAACTGTCTTTTGCTATATTTTTAATAGCAAACCAGGCATGAAATCCGCCGGCATGGCACCGGTTTGGCCTTGAGCCGATCGGTCTGGCCGCTGGGGAGATGCCTACCGGGCCCGCAACGCCGCGCCGTACACTGCCGCCCATGCAAATCTACATGGTGGGCGGTGCGGTGCGCGACAGGCTGCTGGGCCGCCCGGTCAACGACAGGGACTGGGTCGTCGTCGGCGCCACGCCCGACGAAATGGCGGGGCAGGGCTACCTGCCCGTGGGGCGCGACTTCCCGGTGTTCCTGCATCCCCAGACGCACGAGGAATACGCCCTGGCGCGCACCGAGCGCAAGAGCGGGCGCGGCTACCGCGGCTTTGCGGTGCAGGCCTCGCCCGAGGTCACGCTGGAGGAAGACCTCTCGCGCCGCGACCTCACGATCAACGCCATCGCGCAGCCGGCCGATGCGGCCGGTGCCTCCGCCTCCGACCCCTCGGCAACGCACGGCCTGTGCGACCCCTACGGCGGCGTGCGCGACCTGCAGGCGCGCGTGCTGCGCCACGTGACCGACGCCTTCCGCGAAGACCCCGTGCGCATCCTGCGCGTGGCCCGCTTCGCCGCGCGCTTCACCGACTTCACCGTGGCCCCCGAGACCCTGGCGCTCATGCGGGAGATGGTCGAGGCCGGCGAGGTGGACCACCTGGTGGCCGAGCGCGTCTGGCAGGAACTGGCCCGCGGCCTGATGGAGCCCGCGCCCTCGCGCATGTTCGAGGTGCTGCGCGCCTGCGGTGCGCTGGCCGTGCTGCTGCCGGAGCTCGACCGCCTGTGGGGCGTGCCCCAGCGCGCGGAATACCACCCCGAGGTCGATACCGGCGTGCACGTGATGATGGTGCTGGACATGGCCGCGCGGCTGCAGGCGCCCCTGGCCGTGCGCTTTGCCTGCCTGGTGCACGACCTGGGCAAGGGCACCACCGCCGCCGACGTGCTGCCGCGCCACATCGGCCACGAAACCCGCAGTGCCGAACTGCTGCGCGACGTGTGCGAGCGCCTGCGCGTGCCGGTGGACTGCCGCGAAACCGCCGACGTGGTGGCGCGCGAGCACGGCCACATCCACCGCAGCGCGGACCTCAACGCCGCCGCCCTGGTGCGGCTCCTGGAGCGCTGCGACGCCCTGCGCAAGCCGGCGCGCTTTGCCGAGGTGCTGCTGGCCTGCGAATGCGACGCGCGGGGCCGGCTCGGCTTCGAAGAGACGCCCTACCCCCAGCGCCCCCGGCTGGCGGCCGCCCTGTCGGCAGCGCAGTCGGTCGTGACGGCGGAGATCGCCGCCCGCGCCGCAGCGGCCGGCGCCGCGGGCCCGCAGGTGGGCGAATGGATCCGCAAGGCGCGGGTGAGCGCGGTGGCCGACTGGCTGGCCGCACAGGGCGGATGCCCTTCCTCTGCCCCGGGGCGCCCGCAAGCGGACCGTTGAAAGCGATCGCCCGCTGAACAGTCAGCGGGTTGCGGTGCGCACCCAGCGCACGATGTCCGCCGCGCCCAGCGCGCCGGAAATGCGGGCGGACTCGCGGCCGTTCTGGAACAGGATCATCGTCGGGATGCTGCGGATCTGATGGCGCGTCGCCAGCGTCGGGTGGGCCTCGGTGTCCAGCTTGGCCAGGCGCACCTGCGGCTCCAGCTCGCGCGCGGCCTGCGCGAACGCCGGGGCCATCGCACGGCAGGGGCCGCACCAGGGCGCCCAGAAATCCACCAGCACCGGAATGTGGCTGCGCTGCACGTGGCGCTCGAAACCATCGGCATCCAGCGCCAGAGGGGCGCCGGTGAAGAGCGGCTGATGGCACTGCCCGCAGTCGGGCGCGCTCGCCAGTTGGTCTGCCCGCACGCGATTGGTGGTGTGGCAATGGGGGCAGACGATGTGCAGGTGCGAGGTGTCGTTCATGGAAGGCCGCAATGAGGAAGGGTGGTGGCCCAGGCAGGCACGTGGCACCGGGGCAGGCCCATCGCACATGGGCGCTGCGGCGGGCGTTTTCAACCCGCCTACAGCCGTCCTGCCTCGGCGCCTACAGCCCGCGCGAAGGCTTCTGGTAAGGTGGCTGGCAATGCAAAATCTACCGCTACTGACTGCGAGATACGCACTTTTCCTCGATTTTGACGGCACACTCGCCGATATTGCGTCCCACCCCGATGCGGTGCAGGTGCCCCCGGGCATCGTGCCGGCGCTGCAGGCGTTGCACGAACGGCTGGGCGGTGCCCTGGCCATCGCAACGGGCCGCACGCAAGCCGACATCGACCGATTTCTGTCCCCCCTTCAACTGCCGCTGGCTTGCGAGCATGGCGCCCAGTACCGCCTGAACAGCGGGCTCGTGGGTGCCGTGCCGGCCATGGATTTGACGGCGGTCATCCGCACCATCGAGGCACTGCGCGACCGCTATCCCGCCCTGGTCCTGGAACGCAAGAGCGCCGGCGTCGCGCTGCACTACCGCCAGGCGCAGGAACTCGAAGCGCTGTGCCGATCGACGCTGGAGCATGCGCTCAAGCACGCGCCCGGGCTCGAACTGATGCAGGGCAAGTGCGTGCTGGAGATCAAGCCCTCGGGCCCCAGCAAGGGACGGGCGATCACCGACTTCATGCAGCACCCGCCCTTCCAGGGCCGCATCCCCGTGTTCGCGGGCGACGACGTGACGGACGAGAACGGCTTTGTCGCCACCCAGGCGCTGGGCGGCATCGGCATCAAGGTGGGCACGGGCGAGACGCAGGCGACGGTGCGCTGCGACGACACCACCGTCCTGCGCGAATGGCTCTACCAGATGGCGGCGCCGGAAAGGCCCGCCGCATGAAGACCGGTTCCCATTTCGGCCCGCCCGCCGAGCCCTCGCTCGCCCTGGGTCTGATCGGCAACTGCGCCATCAGCGCACTGGTGGATGCCCAGGCGCACATCGTGTGGTGCTGCCTGCCCCGCTTCGACGGCGACCCGGTGTTCAACGCCCTGCTGCAGCCGGGCGACGAAGGCAGCCGCTTCGCCATCGAAATCGAAGACCTCGCCACCACCGAGCAGTGGTACGAGCCCAATACCGCGATGCTGCGCACGCAGCTCACCGACCGTTCGGGCAACAGCATCGAGATCACGGATTTCGCCCCGCGCTTCTACGCCCGCTCGCGCTACTTCCGGCCCATGATGCTGGTGCGCCGCGTGCGGCGGCTGGAGGGCGCACCGCGCATCCGCGTGACGGTGGACGTGCGCTACGGCTGGGGCAAGGACGCGCCCGAGATCACGCAGGGCAGCAACCACATCCGCTACGTGGGCGAGGAGCTGACGTTGCGGCTGAACACCGACGTCCCCATCTCCCACGTGCTGTCGGGCCAGCCCTTCGTGATGGCGCGCGAGCACAACTTCCTTCTGGGTGCCGACGAATCGCTGCCCACCGGCATCGCCGACACGGCGCGCCACTACGAGCAGGAAACCGTGTGGTACTGGCGCCATTGGACGCAGCGCCTGGCCGTGCCGCTCGAATGGCAGGACGCGGTGATCCGCGCGGCCATCACGCTCAAGCTGTCGCTGTTCGAGGACACCGGCGCCATCGTGGCGGCCATGACCACGAGCATTCCCGAATCCGCGGACAGCGGCCGCAACTGGGACTACCGCTACTGCTGGCTGCGCGATGCGTTCTTCGTCGTGCGGGCGCTCAACAGCCTGTCCGAGACGGCGACGATGGAGGACTACCTGCGCTGGCTCAGCAACGTGGTGGCCGAGGCCAGCGACGGCCACATCCAGCCGCTGTACGGCATCGGCCTGGAGCACGACCTGCCCGAGGCCTTCGTGCCGCACCTGGCAGGCTACCGGGGCATGGGCCCGGTGCGGGTGGGCAACCAGGCGGCCGAGCATTTCCAGCACGACGTGTACGGCAACATCATCCTGGGCGCGGCCCAAGCCTTCCACGACCAGCGGCTGCTGCACCCGGCGGGCGCGACCGAGTTCTCGCGCATGGAGCAGATCGGCGAGCTGGCCGTGCGCGTGTACGGCCAGCCCGACGCCGGCATGTGGGAGCTGCGCACCCGCGCCCGCGTCCACACCTCATCGGCGCTGATGAGCTGGGCCGCCTGTGACCGCCTGGCCAAGATCGCCCACTCGCTGCAGTTGCCGGAACGCGCCGACTACTGGAGTGCGCACGCCCGGTCGATGCGCGACGAGATCCTGGAAAAGTCCTGGAGCGAGGAGCGCCAGGCCTTTGCAGAGAGCTTCGGCGGCAACGAACTGGACGCCAGCGTGCTGCTGATGGCCGAGGTGGGCCTGATCGACCCGATGGACCCGCGCTTCGTCTCGACGGTGGACGCCATGGAGGCGTCGCTCTGCGACGGCCCCTACATGCGCCGCTATGAGGCCGCCGACGACTTCGGCAAGCCCGACACTGCCTTCAACATCTGCGCGTTCTGGCGCATCGACGCGCTGGCCCGCATCGGCCGAAAGGCGCAGGCGCGCGAGATCTTCGAGGCCCTGCTGGCCACGCGCAACGCGCTCGGACTGCTGTCCGAGGACACGCACGCGCAGACCGGGGAGATGTGGGGCAACTTCCCGCAGACCTATTCCATGGTCGGCATCATCAATGCCGCCGTCCGGCTGTCCGACCCCTGGGACAGCGTGATCTGAAAGGCGCCGCATCCGCTACGCCCACCCCGACTGCCCGTTCGCACCGCAAGGAAATTTCCCATGAGCCGCCTCGTCGTCATCTCCAACCGCATCGCCGATCCCCGCAAGCCCGCCGCCGGAGGCCTGGCGGTCGCGCTGGGCGAGACGCTGAGCCGCACCGGAGGCCTGTGGTTCGGCTGGAGCGGCAATATCTCCGAAGACGGCCTGCCCGGCGAAGGCAAGCTGCAGACGCGCCAGGCGGGCACCGTCACCCTGGCCACCGTGGACCTGTGCCAGGAAGACCACGACAGCTACTACAGCGGCTACAGCAACAGCGTGCTGTGGCCCGTGTTCCATTACCGGCTGGACCTGGCGGATTTCAACGCCAGCTACATCGCCGGCTACCGCCGCGTGAACCAGATGTTCGCCCGCAAGCTGCTGCCGCTGCTCAAGGAAGACGACACCATCTGGGTGCACGACTACCACCTGATCCCGCTCGCCGCCGAGCTGCGGGCGCTGGGCTGCCGCCAGCGCATCGGGTTCTTCCTGCACATCCCGGTGCCGCCGCCGCTCATCATGGCCGCCATCCCGCAGCATGAATGGCTCATGCGCTCCCTGTTCGCCTACGACCTCGTGGGCCTGCAGAGCGAGGCCGACGTGTCGCACTTCACGCGCTACCTGAGCAACGAGGCCAATGCGGAAACCGTGGGCCCGCAGCACCTGCGCGCCTTCGGCGCCACGGTGCAGGTGGGGGCCTTCCCCATCGGCATCGACGTGGACGAATTCACCCGCCTGGCCGCCGCGCCCGAGGCCGTGCAGACCTTCACCGCCATGCGCGACGAGTATTCGCGCCGGCGCCTGCTGCTGGGCATCGACCGGCTGGACTATTCCAAGGGCATCCCGCAGCGCGTGCGCGCCTTCCGCGAGCTGCTGGCGCGCTACCCCGAGAACCACCACAGCGCCACGCTGGTGATGATCGCCTCGCCCACCCGCGACAGCGTGGACGCCTATGCCGACCTGCGCCAGGAGCTGGAAGGCCTGTGCGGCGCCATCAACGGCGACTACGGCGAACTCGACTGGATGCCGCTGCGCTACATCCACCGCACCGTGGCCCGCAAGCGCGTGCCGGGCCTGTGCCGCGCCGCCGCCGTGGGCCTGGTGACGCCGCTGCGCGACGGCATGAACCTCGTCGCCAAGGAATACATCGCCGCCCAGGACCCGGACGACCCTGGCGTGCTGGTGCTGTCGCGCTTCGCCGGCGCGGCCGAGCAGATGAAGGAAGCGCTGCTGGTCAACCCCTACGACACGCAGGGCATGGCCGACACCATCCAGACCGCGCTGCAGATGCCGCTCAAGGAACGCCAGCGGCGCCACCAGGCGTTGATGGAGCGCATCCGGGAGCACGACATCCACTGGTGGCGCAAGACGTTCCTGGAGACGCTGGGCTGAGGGGCTTCAACCGGACGGGCCGGCTCGGAAATGCCGGCAAGCCCGCCTGGGCCGCCACGACCACCGCGCGCGCCTGAATCGCCCGGCATCGCCCTCAGAACGCCTTCAGCCGCTCCTGCAGAAAATCCAGAAAGCACGCGATGCGCGCGGCCAGCTGCGTGTTGCGGTAGTACACCGCGCTGATCGGCTGGCGCACGTCGGCCGTGTCCTTCGCCAGGATCTGCACCAGATCGCCCCGCTCGCGGTCGGCGGCGGTCATGAAGTCGGACAGGCACACGATGCCCGCACCCCGCAATGCCAGCTGGCGCAGCGTTTCGCCGCTGGAGGCGGTGATCGCCGGCGTGATGGGCCATTCGTCGCCATGCGCGCCGCGCAGCGGCCAGCGGTTGAGCGACTCGACCTGTGAAAAACCCAGCAGCGTGTGGCGGCCGAGGGCCGCCGCGGTCCTGGGCCGGCCGTGTTCGGCCAGATAGGCCGGACTCGCCAGCACCCGGATGCGGCTCGTGGCCAGCGGCCGGGCGTGCAGTGTGGAGTCGCGCAGCGGGCCGATGCGGATCGCCACGTCGGTGCGGCGCGCCAGCAGGTCGATGTTCAGCTCGTCAGTGTCCAGCTCCAACGTGATCTGCGGGTAGGCGCGGCGGAACTCGGGCACCAGCGGAACGACGGCGTGCAGCATGAACGGCGTGGCGGCGTTCACGCGCAGGCGGCCGGCGGGCTGGAGCCGGCGCGCGGCCATGTGCTCCTCGGCATCGTCCAGGGCGGCGAGGATGGCGCGGGTGCGGGCCAGGAAGGCCTGGCCCTCTTCGGTGAGTTCGATGCGGCGCGTGGTGCGGCGCAGCAGGGTGGTCTCGAGCTTCTTCTCCAGCCGCGCCAGCGCCCGGCTGATGCCGGAGACGGTCTGGCCCAGGTGCTCGGCGGCGGCCGTGATGGAGCCGCCGTTCACCACGGCGGCAAAGGCCTGGAGTTCTTCGAGCGTGGTCTTCATGGTGCGCGGTCCAGCCCTTTCATTGTTGATTCCAGGGCAATTATCTATGGAGCGAAACCGGGTTTTTCTGCAAAGGATAAACCCGCAGACTCGGCGCATCTTCAGGAGTGCTTCCATGCCCATTGCCTTGTTCGCGCTGACGCTCAGCGCTTTCGCCATCGGCACGACCGAGTTCGTGATCGTCGGCCTGCTGCCCACCGTGGCGGCGGATCTTTCCATCGGCCTGCCCTCGGCCGGCCTGCTGGTGAGCCTGTACGCGCTGGGCGTGGCCGTCGGCGCACCGGTGCTCACCGCCCTCACCGGCAAGGTGCCGCGCAAGGCGCTGCTGCTGTCGCTGATGGCCTTGTTCACGGCCGGCAACCTGCTGGCGTGGCAGGCGCCAGGCTATGGCCCGCTGGTGGCGGCGCGCATTCTCACCGGACTGGCGCACGGGGTGTTCTTCTCGATCGGTTCCACCATCGCCACGGGCCTCGTACCGCGCGAGAAAGCCGCGAGCGCCATCGCGGTGATGTTCACGGGCCTCACGGTGGCGCTGGTGACCGGCGTGCCGCTGGGCACGTTCATCGGCCAGCACTTCGGCTGGCGCGAGACCTTCCTGGCCGTGTCGGCGCTAGGCGTGGTGGCCTTCATCGGCAGCGCGCTGTTCGTGCCGCGCGACATCGCCCACACCCCGCCCGCCTCTCTGGCGCAGCAGGCGCGCGTGCTGGCCGAGCCGCGGCTGCTGCTGGTGTATGCCAAGACGGCCATCGGCTACGGCGGCTCGTTCATTCCGTTCACGTTCCTCGCGCCGATCCTCACCGAGGTGTCGGGGTTCAGCGCCGGGGCGGTGGGCTGGGTGATGCTGGTCTATGGCGTGTCGGTGGCTGCAGGCAACCTCTGGGGCGGCCGACTGGCCGACCGCAAGGGGCCGATTGCCGCGCTGCGCATCGTGTTCGCGCTGCTGGCCGCCGTGTTGCTGCTGCTGCAGTTCACGGCGCCCCACCCCTGGCTGGCGCTGGGCACCGTGCTGCTGTGGGGCGCGGTGGCGTTCGGCAACGTGCCGGGGCTGCAGGTGTATGTGGTGCAGCAGGCCGAGCGCTTCACGCCGCAGGCGGTGGACGTGGCCTCGGGCCTCAACATCGCCGCGTTCAACCTGGGCATCGCCGGCGCGGCCTGGGCCGGTGGCCTGATCGTGACGCACCTGGGCCTCATGCACACGCCGTGGATCGGCGCCCTGGTGGTGCTGGTGTCGCTGGCCCTCACGCACTACAGCGGAGTACTGGACCGCCGCAGCGGCTTCGCGGTGCGCACGGGCAGCCCGGCTGCCGCGGCCCATTGATCCGGCCGCTTTCCATGGCCAACCTTTTTCCGTTCACCCCTTCATTGCCACCGGAGATTTTCATGACCACACCCGTTGCCTCCCCCACCGTGCCCGCCTTCGGCCTGGGCACCTTCCGCCTGAAGGACCAGGTCGTCATCGACTCGGTGAAAACCGCGCTGGCGCTGGGCTACCGCCACATCGACACCGCGCAGATCTACGGCAACGAGGCCGAGGCCGAGGTCGGCCAGGCCATCGCCGAGAGCGGCGTGCCGCGCGACGAACTGTTCATCACCACCAAGGTCTGGACCGAGCACCTTGCGGCCGACCGGCTCGTTCCCAGCCTGCAGGAAAGCCTCGCCAAACTGCGCACCGACCGGGTGGACCTCGCGCTGATCCACTGGCCGTCGCCCGGCGGCGCGGTGCCGGTGGGAGAGTCGCTGGGCGCACTGGCCGACGCCCAAGCGCAGGGACTGACGCGGGCCTTCGGCGTATCGAACTTCAACACCGCCCTGCTGCGCGAAGCCATCGCCACCGTGGGCGCGGACCGCATCGCCACGCACCAGATCGAGCTGCACCCCTACCTGCAGAACCGTGCGGTGGTGGACTTCGCGCGCAGCCAGGGCATCCACACCACGTCGTACATGACGCTGGCCTACGGCCAGGTGCTGCAGGACCCGGTGATCCAGGCCATCGCCGCGGAGCTGGCGGCCACGCCGGCGCAGGTGGCCCTGGCCTGGGCCATGCAACGGGGCCATGCGGTGATTCCCTCGTCCACGCAGCATGCCCACCTGCAAAGCAATCTGAAAGCACCGCAGCTGCGCCTGACGGACGGGCAGATGCAGCGCATCGCCGCGCTGGAGCGCGGCGGCCGGCTGGTCGATCCGCAAGGCCTGGCACCGGCCTGGGACTGACCCGGCCCGCCCCGTGCGCGGCGGCTATTCCTCGGAGGAAAAGCCCGACGCCGCCACCACGGGTGCCCAGCGCTCGCGCTCCTGCGCCAGTTGCCGCGCGAACTCTTCGGGGGTGCTGCTGACGGGCTCGAAGCCCAGCTTGGCCAGCGACTCCACCACGGCCGGATCGCGGATCGCCTGCTGCGCCAGCGCCAGCAGCCGGTCGACCTGCGCGGCGGGCGTCTTGGCGGGCAGGTACAGCCCGTAGCTTTCCACGCCGTGGATGCCGGCAAAGCCTTGCTCCTCGAACGTGGCGACATCGGGCAGGAAGCGCGAGCGCCGCGTGTCGGTCACGCCCAGCACGCGCACCCGGCCGGTGGGCAGGTGCGGCAGGCAGTCGCCCACGCTGAAGCAGCCGGAGGCGACCTGCCCGCCCATCAGGTCCTGCAGGCCCGGGGCTGCGCCGCGGTAGGGCACGTGTGTGAGCTGGATGCCGGCCGCGCGGGCGAACTGGTTGCCCAGAAAGTGCGGCATGGCGCCGGCCGCGGGCGAGGCGTAGCCCTCGGGCTCGGTCCGCGCCTTCGTCCAGTCGGCGAACTGGCGCAGGGTCTTGACCGACTCGGGCACCTTCGGCCCGACCATGAAGCCGCAGGTGGACAGGGCTACCGGCGTCACGGCGATGAAGTCCGTGGCCGGCCGGTACTGCAGGCGCTTGTACACGTGCGGGTAGATGGTCAGCATGGACGAGGGGCTGAGCACCAGGGTGAGCCCATCGGGCGGCGCGTCCTTGAGCGTGGCCAGGGCAATGCGCCCGCCCGCGCCCACCTTCTGCTCGACCACCGTGGTGGTGCCGGTGCGGCCACGCCACTGCTCGGCCAGGCGGCGGGCCACCACGTCGATCGATCCCCCGGCGGGAAACCCCACCAGGATGCGGGGCACGCCCTGTTGCGCCCGTGCGGGCGCTCCAAGGCCAGCGGCGGCCAGCCCTGCCAGCGCCAGGCCGGCCTGGCGTCGGTTCATCTTCGTCATGCGTTGTCTCCTTGTGCAGGTTCTGTTGGGGCAAGGCCGGAAAGCATGCCAGACGACCGTGCCGGCCGGAACCACGGGGCCATCAGGGGGGCGGGGATCAAGGGAGGGGCGCGGACGACGCCGCTGCCGCCGCCGTTGCCAAGCGCTCCAGCAGCGGATGCAGTTGCCCGCCGCCCTCGCCCACGGCCTGCACCAGCGCCGCATCGTGCGCCAGCACCGCCTCGCTCAGCCGCTGCAGCGCGGCACGGCCCGCGGGCGTGGGATGCAGGGTCCAGCCGCGGCCATCCAGCGGATCGGGAGCGCGCCGCACCCAGCCCTGGGCGTGCAGCCAGTCCACCAGGCGCATGCCGCCGCTGCGGTGCAGCCCCATCGCATCGGCCAGCACGCCCTGGCGCAGGCCCGGGTTGCCCGCCACCAGCACGAGCGCGGCGAAGCGCTGCGGGCTCACGTCGGCCTGCGCGGCGACGGCCCGCTGAAAGTGCAGGTACAGCGCGTTCTGCGCGCGCCGCAGCGCATAGCCCATGAGCTGGTCGAGCACGCCGTAGTCCAGGCCCGGCAGGGGGCGCAGCTCGCCCTCGGGCGCATCCGGGGGGCGCGCCGGCGCCGCAGGCTTGGCCGGCGCATGGGAGGGCAGGGTTTTCGCGCGTGCCGATTTTTGTTGCATGGCGCAACAATAGGCGGCGCCATCGCACGGCGTCAAGCAGGACAACCCGGAGACACACCATGCCCTCTGCACCGCTTCACATCGTCGTCGCCGGCGGCGGCATCGGCGGCCTCACGGCCGCGCTGGCCCTGGCGGCGCAAGGCCACCGCATCACCGTGTGCGAGGCCTCCGCGCACCTGAAGCCGCTCGGCGTCGGCATCAACCTGCTGCCGCACGCCGTGGCGGTGCTCGATGGCCTGGGGCTGCTGCCCGCGCTGCGCACGATGGGGGTGGAGACCGCGGCGCTGGTCTTCGCCAACCGCCACGGCCAGCCGATCTACGAAGACCGGCGCGGCGTGGCCGCGGGCTACAGCCATCCGCAGCTGAGCGTGCACCGCGGGCAGCTGCAGATGTTCCTGTGGGACGAGGCGGCGCGGCGCCTCGGCGCGGCGGCGATGCGCAGCGGCGCCCGCGTCACCGGCAGCACGCAGGACGACGCCGGCGCCACCGCCCACATCGCCCATGCCGATGGCCGCACCGAGGCGCTGCCCTGCGACCTGCTGGTCGGCGCGGACGGCATCCATTCGGCGCTGCGGCGCCAGTTTTATCCCGATGAAGGCGCGCCCTGCTGGAACGGCATGATGATGTGGCGCGGCACCACGGTCGCGCGGCCTTTCCTGGACGGGCGCACCATGGTGCAGGCCGGCCACCGCCGGGCGAAGTTCGTGGTCTACCCGATCGCACCGCCCGCGGCGGACGGCACGCAGCTCATCAACTGGGTGGCCGACCGCCGCCTGCGCGAGGACGGCTTCGGCGGCGGGCTCCGGGCGCCCGACCGCGCCGACTGGAGCCGGCCCGGCGCGGTGGACGACCTGCTGCCCACCTTCGGCGCGTGGCGCTTCGACTGGCTGGACGTGCCCGGCGTGATCCGTGCGGCCACGCAGATCCTGGAGTGGCCCATGGTGGACCGCGACCCCCTGCCCCGCTGGCGCCACGGCCGCGTCACCTTGCTGGGCGATGCCGCGCACCCCATGTACCCCATCGGCTCCAACGGCGCCACGCAAGCCATCCTGGACGCCCGCGCGCTGGCCGATGCGCTGCACGCGCAGCCCGAACCCGTCGCCGCGCTGGAACACTACGAGGCCGCCCGCCGTCCCGCCACCGCCCACATCGTGGCCCTGAACCGGCAGGAGGGCCTGGACGCAATCCTCGACATGGTGGAAGAACGCGCCCCCGAGGGCTTCGCGCGCATCGAGGACGTGATGGACCCGGCCGTGCTGGCGCGCTGGGTGCAGGAATACAAGGCCGCGGCCGGCCACCGGCAGGTCGAAGCAAAATCGGCCTCCAGCGCATGATTTTCTAGGGCATAATGCTATTATTTTTATAGCAACCAACTGCCTTGCTTACCAACGGGGCGCGGGCGGGCGGCGCCCCGGCGCCCACTGCCGATAATCGCCCGATGCCCCGCACCTCCCAACAACTCCATCCCCACCGCGAACCGGTGGCCACGCGCGCCGCGGCCACCGTGCTGCTGCTGCGCGACGCGCCGGCAGCCGGCGGCGGCACCGGGCTCGAAGTGCTGATGACGCGCCGCTCGCCGAACGCCAGCTTCGCGCCCGACGCCTATGTGTTCCCGGGCGGCGGCATCGACGCGCTGGACGCCGCGCCCGCCTCGCACGCTGCCGCGGACCGGCGCGCCACGCAGAACGACCTGCGCGTGACCCAGGCCATCGCCGCCATCCGCGAGAGCTTCGAGGAACTGGGCGTGCTGCTGGCGCGCCGTGCCGATGGCCGCTTCGCCGGTGCCGCTGACATCGCCGCGCTCGACCGGCACGCGCCGTTCGTGGCGCAGTGCCAGGCGCGCGGGCTGCGGCTGGCGGCCGATGCCGTGTTCCTGCTCGCCCACTGGACGGCCGACCGCGACCTTCCGCGCCGCTTCGACGTGCCCTTTCTCGTGGCGCGCATGCCCGAGGGCCAGGAACCCGTGGCCGACGAGGCCGAGCAGTTCGAGCCTGTGTGGGTGCGCCCGGCCGACGCGCTGGAGCGCCATGCCGCAGGGCGCTTCTTCATGATCTACCCCACCATCCGCACGCTGGAGCGGCTGGCGCGGTTCGACGGCGTGGACGCCGTGCTGGCCGCCGTGGCGCACGAGGCGCCGCTGTGGACCAGTTGCCCGCGCGCCGGGCTGCTGGCGGGCCGGGAATCGCGCCACATGGAGCACGAGCCGCCCTTCGGCGAACTGGCGCTGGTGTGCCCCGACGGCCAGATCGTGCACCCGCTCGACTGGCAGAGCGACCGCCCGGTGCCGCTGCTGCGTAACGTGCAGCGCCTGACCGCGCCCAACCCCGGCGTGATGACCGGTCCCGGCACCAACAGCTACCTGGTGGGCGACCCGGCCACGGGGTTCATCGCCATCGACCCCGGCCCGCAGGATGCCGAGCACCTGGAGCGCCTGTGGCGCGCGGCCGGCGGCGACATCCGCATGATCGTGTGCACGCATTCGCACCCCGACCATTCCCCCGGCGCGCTGCCGCTGCAGGCCCGGGTGGCCGCCCATGGCCGCGCGGCGCCGCCCATCCTGGGCCTGCCGTCGGCGCCCACCGCGCGCGCGGCCAGCCACTTCGTGCCCGAGCGCGCACTGGCGCAGGGCGAGCGGCTCGTGCTGGCCGGCCCGTCGCCCGAGGGCGAAGTCACGCACACGCTGGAGGTGGTGCACACCCCCGGCCACGCGGCCAACCACCTGTGCCTGCTGCTGGTCGAAGACGGCCTGCTTTTCAGCGGCGACCACATCCTGAACGGCAGCACCACGGTGGTGGACCCGCCGGACGGCAACATGGCCGACTACCTCGACTCGCTCGACCGGCTCGATGCGGTGTGCGAGCGGCACGGCGTGCAGTTCATCCTGCCCGCGCACGGCTACGTGCTGGGCGATGCGCGCGGCGCCATCGCCGGCCTCAAGGCCCACCGCCTGGCGCGCGAGGCCAAGGTGCTGGCCGCGATGCGGGCCTTTCCCGATGGCAGCCCGGACGACTGGGTGCGCCACGCCTACTGCGATGTGCCCGAGCGCATGTGGCCGGTGGCCCGGCGCTCGCTGCTGGCCCATGTCGAGCGCATCCGCGCACTGAACCTTTCCCTGGAGCCCGGCCATGTCTGATCCCACCCGCGAACACATCCGCCTCGCCAAGCGCGTGGCCGAACAACTGGGCTGCTCGCGCAGCACGGCCGAGCAATACATCGAGGGCGGCTGGGTCCGCGTGGACGGCCGCGTGGTCGAGGCGCCCGGCGCCCGCGTCTCGCCGCACCAGGCGGTGGCCATGGACCAGGACGCCAACCTGATGGAGCTGACCCCGGTGACCCTGCTGCTGCACAAGCCCGTGGGCTACGAAGCGGGACTGGGCAGCCCGGGCACACCGCAGGGCCCGGTCGGCGCGGCGCCGGCAGGCCCAGGCCGCCATGGAAGCCACGGCAGCCGCAGCCAGGGCGAGCCCTCGGCGCTCACCCTGCTCGGCGCGGCCTCGCATGCGGCCGACGACGCCAGCGGCACGCGGGTGCTGCAGCGGCACTTCCGGGCGCTCGAATGCTTCACCCCGCTGCCCACGCCCGCGAGCGGCCTGGTCGTCTACACGCAGGATGCGCGCATCGCCCGCAAGCTGGCCGAAGACATCGAATCGCTGGAGCAGGAATGCATCGTCGAGGTGCAGGGCACGCTGTCCGACAGCGGCCTGAAAAAGCTCTGCCACGGCCTGAGCTTCAACGGCCGCCCGCTGCCGCCCATCAAGGTGAGCTGGCAGAACGAGACGCGCCTGCGCTTTGCGCTCAAGGGCATCCGCCCCGGGCAGATCCCGGCCATGTGCGAAGCCGTGGGCCTGTCGGTCGTGGCCATCAAGCGCATCCGCCTCGGCCGCGTGCCGCTGGCCAAGGTGCCCGAGGGCCAGTGGCGCTACCTGCAGCCGTGGGAAAAGTTCTGATGCCGGTGGGCGCCCCGCCGCGCGCAGCACCACCGCAAACGCTACAAAATCAGTAGCTGCCACCGCAAGTTGGTATTGCGCTACAGGCCGATGGACAGGCCACCGATGCCCCAGGGGCTGCGCTACACTCCGCGGCACCGAGGAGAGCAGCCCATGGACATGACCCCACCACCCGCAGACAGGGTGTCTTCCACCTTCACATCGCACGGCATCGAACCGCATGCCTTGGTCTTCACCGGCAGCGGCGGCGAATACTTCCGGGTGTGGATCGTGAACGTGCTGCTGGGCATCCTCACGCTCGGCCTGTACACGCCCTGGGCCCGCCGGCGCACCGCGCAGTACTTCTACGGCCACACCCTGGTGGCCGGCAGCCCCCTCGAATTCACCGCGCAGCAGCGCCGCATGGTCTTCGGATTCGTCGTGCTGCTGGGCCTCACCGTCGCCTACCAGATCGCCGTGCGCACGGGGCAGGACGCCACCGTGGGCCTGTTCCTGATCGGCGGCGCCCTCCTCGCCCCGCTGATCTGGGGCAGCGCCATGCGCTTTCGCCTCGCCAACACGCGCTGGAAGGGGCTGCGCCTGCAGTTCAACGCCAACTGGCGCGAGGTCTACCAGGCCAGTTGGCCGGTGTTCGCCATCGCCCTCGTGGGCATGGCGGTGTTCTTCGGCCTGCAGGCCCTGGCGCCCGAGGCGCAGTTGCCGGCCGGTGGGCGCAAGCTGCCACGGGTGACGGGACCCATGTGGGGCCTGCTGGCCGTGGGCCTGGTGCTCATCGTGCTGTGCTTCATCCGCCTCGAATACAACTACCGCAGCCTGCTCGTGCTGCGCTCGCAGATCGGCGCCGAGCCCGGCCGCTGGAAGCCGGAGTACGTGGATTTCGTCAAGGTCTGGGTCGCCACCGTGCTGGTGTTCCTCCTGTCGTCGGCCATGCTGGGCGCCGTCATCGCCGCGGCGCTGAAGGGCTCGTGGGCGCTGCTGGCCAACTCCACGCAGCGCATGGGGCTGTGGCTGTTCGTGTTCATCGTGCTGGGCTTCATCCTGTTCTTCGTGGTGTTCCTGCTCGCATCGGCCCCCGCGCGCGCCTTCCGCGAAGCGCGCATGTTCCAGCTCATGTGGAACAACATCGGCGTGAGCCACATGGCCCGCTTCAAGTGCGACCTGCGCGCGGGCCGCTACGTGGGGCTGCGGCTCAAGAACATCCTGCTCACCGTCGTCACGCTCGGGTTCTACCGCCCGTTCGCCCGCGTGAGCGAATACCGCATGAAGCTCGAATCGGTCACCCTGCACATCAAGGGCGGCGTGGACCAGGTGGCCGGGCAGCTCGTGCGCCAGCAGCAGGGCGGCGTGGGCGATGCGCTGGCCGACGCGGCTGGCCTCGACCTGATCGGCTGACGCTTCGCCGTTGCCGCACCGCGACCGCATGGCCGACCCTTCCGCGCCCCCGGCCGCTCCGTCCCCCGAACCAGGGGCGCCAGCCCTGGTGCCCGCGCGCTGGTACGACGGGCTGAGCAGCAAAGGCCAGCCAGCGCTCGTGGGCCTGTCGGCCGGCGCGCGCGGGCCCACGCTCACGCTGCACCCCCTCGCCCCCGGCGCCCCGCCCCGCGTGTTCGGCTTTCGCGAGGTCGATTGGCCCGAGGCCTGGAGCGCGAACCGCCCCCCACCGCGCATCGTGGTGGACCTGCGCGACCACGGCAGCCTGGAGATCGAAGCGGTCAGTGCCTGGCAGGCCGCCATGCACGCGGCCGGCCACCGCCCCGGCATCGCGCAGCGCATGCAGACCCGATGGACCGTGCTGGCCGCCACCGTGCTGGCCTCGGTGCTCGCGCTGGTGCTGTTCTACCGCTACGGCACGCCCTGGGCCGCCACGCAGCTCACGCGCCACGTGCCGATCGCCTGGGAGGCCGCATTGGCGGACCGCGCCATGCAGCAAATGGACAACGGCACGCTCAAGGCCAGCACCCTGCCCGCAGCGCGCCAGACCCAGTTGCGCGAGCGCTTCGATGCGCTGGCGGCGCAGGCGCGCACCCTGCCGCCGCGCTACGGCGGCTACACGCCGCGCCTGCAGCTGGAGTTCCGCCAGGGCATGGGCGCCAACGCCTTCGCCTTGCCCGGCGGGCGTGTGGTGATGACCGACGGGCTGGCCCAGGCGGCTGCGAAGAACGGCCTGAGCGACGACGCGCTGGTCGGCGTGCTCGCGCACGAAATCGGCCATGTCGTGCACCGCCACACCACGCGCACCGTGGTCGAGCAAGGCGTGCTCAACATCGGCCTGGGACTGGCGCTGGGGGATGTGTCGGGCCTGCTGTCCACCGGCGGCGCACTGCTCACCGGCCTGGCCTACAGCCGCGACCACGAGCGCGAGGCCGATTGCTACGCCATCGCGCTCATGGGCCAGGCCCGCCTGCCCACGGCGCCCATGGCCGACTTGCTCCTGGCCATTGCGCACGACGAGGAAAAGAAGCACCCCGGCGCCCCCGCGAGCAAGGCCCAGGAAAGCAAGGGCCAGAGCGATCCGCCCAAACAACGCTCACCGGGCGTCGAGCCCGGCGGCGAGGGCCTGCTGTCGCTGCTGAGCAGCCACCCGGGCACCGTGCAGCGCGCGACCGAACTGCGCGAAGGCCGGGCACCGCACTGCGCCCGCTGAGCCGTTGGAATGGCGCCACCCCCAGCAATTCACACTTACTACCCTGAATAATTAATCTAGGGCAGGGGCCGATTTGCTCTGATCTTTCAACGAATCTGCGATCAACTTGGCAAGTTTTGTAATGCCTTCATAGTCTTTCCCAGATTCAACGGCCATTCTCTTGACGGCCTCATGACGATTTATATCGCAAATACCTTGGCTTGCACATGGCAAGGTAACTGCAAAATCTTTCGCATCACAGTTCAATCCCATCTCGCATGGCACCAAGAATGTCGCCAATCCAACATCGACCTTGGAATTCAAAGGAATATCCTGTCCATGTGCTCGAAATGTGGTCCGCCCTGAATCGGGGTCTTTATTTACAACCAAACGCAGACCCAGATCCTGAACAACCAATGGATCCTTGACTTGCAAAGCAGCGGAGATAGCCTCTGATCGCCTTGCTTGACTCACATTGCCGCTCTTTAAAGCTGGCATGGAATTCGAGTAACTTTTCGAGGCCACGAACAGCGGATCCCTCCCACTTGTGCCTTCGACATACAGCTTTGACAAATAATCATCACTCAATCTTTCAGCAGGAATATTTACACATCTAGCGCTTATAAGATTCAGTGCCGAGTCTCTGGCCGCATTTGCAGACTTTTTTGATTTCTCTTTCCAAAAATCAAAAAGCGAGGAGGCCATTTTGCATTCTGACAACACTTTGTGAGCATAAAAATACCCACCGACCTCCGGATTATCAACGGCGCGAGAAATTAAATCACTATAATCAAAGGAGTTATTATACTGATCCAAAAAAGAGGCAGAAATTGGTTGCGCATACCCAACCCCCGTCAAAGAGCAGAGGAAAGCTGCACCAGCAAGAATTTTTTTCATTTAAAACTCCGTTATCCGATATTGCATTTGGGTCGAAAACCGTTGTCAGGCTCTTGAGAATTGGGTAGTGGTTGATCCAAAAGCTTAACAGATGACCAAGAATAACCAGGATTTACCGCCCATGTCTCTCTCACACCATCGGCGTAAAGCACATGAAATCCCTTATATCTTTTCCCATCGATGATAAAAATCAAATTCTTTATCATCTCTTCACGCTTGGCAAGAAGGCCGGTCGTATTCTGATAATTAAAGACCTCTTGCGCAGCCAGCCATCTTGAAGTTACATCCGATGCGGATGTTGTACTCTTTGCATTTGCACTAACCACCGCAATGCAAACACTGATACTCTTATCCAAGAAAGAAAGCTCTGCCAAAATTGCAGCTTCCGCATGCGTGCCAGCATAGCTCCCCAAATAATCCAACGCTGCGGCATTGAGGTAAGCCGTAGGAAAATACCAAGGATTATAACCACCCCAACCATTGTAATCAACGTTATATTCATCCGTGACTGTAACAACAGGCAGAACAGCAAAGTCGTCCGCATGGCAATTTGAAAATACGGATAACAACAATGCAGCCGCAAATGATTTTATTATTTTCCTTTTCATCCTTTAGCCATCTCCCAGAGAATTATGCGACCCTCCCAAAAGGCGAATCCCGTCAGAAGTCGCAGCGCAATTATTCGACAAAGGAGAGCCATCGACCAAACAATATGTTATTAACGTTTTAAAATGTAAAAATCAAATCACTGCATGCTTTTATTCCCATGAAAATACGTGCAAAGAAAGAGAATCTTATTACTCGGCAAAGTTTTCAGCCTTGAATTGTGGTTTTTTCATCAACACTGCTTGCAAAAGCGTGCCAGATATGCCGAAACCAGTTCGCTGTAATTGAAGCGAAAAAGCAATCCGCTGCCCGCCCGGCAGCGAGCGGCAGGCTTTCCAATGTTCGGACGCTGATACCAAAAACCCTTCAGCGCCACAGCCGAAGTACATCAACCGCCATCAAGGCAGCGCATTGGACCCGTGGCTGATCGGGCAACCGAACAGGTCGCCCAGCCAGTCCGCCACCTTCTCCAGTTCATAACCCAGCGCGACCATGGCCTGCTGCACTTCGGCCGCCAGGGCGCCGAGGCTTTGCAGCACCGAGGCAAGGTCTTTGCCCAGTTGCTTGAACTGGTCCTGCAGGATCTGGCCGACCAGCTGCAGGCCGTTGACGAAGTTGCGCCACTGGTCCTTGACCCAGGCCACGAAGCTGCTCAGGCCGGACAGCACCGCCTGGATCAGGGCCGAGGCCTCCTGCTTCAACGCGGTGAGCAGGTGGCCCGCCACGTCCTTGAGCTGAGCGATGACGCCGGCCACGTTCACGTTCAGCAGGGTGTAGGGGCTGGCCTCGTCGCCCAGGTGCAGGTCGAGCCCGAACAGGCTGAAGTCGAAATACCCGGTCACCACCAGCGCCTGCATTGAGGCCGAGAAGCCCAGGCCGGCCGCCACGCTGAAATCGGGCAGCTGGATTTTCGGCACCAGCGTCACGCCCCAGAGGGTGATGCCGTCCCACTCGATGTCGTGCCAGCCGAAGTTGAAGCCGAACGAAGCGCTGAGCTGCTTGGCCTGCGGATTGAGCATGAACGTGATGCGGTCGCCGGCCCACGCGCCGCAGCCCCCCGTCGGCTGGCCGTTCTGCACCGCATAGTCCAGCTGGAACTGGTTGTCGGTGGTGGCGAGCGCATAGAGGTGGTCTTCCACCACGTCCAGGAACTTCAGGTACAGCGACGAATAGAAGCGCACCGGATTGCCGCCGTTGATCTGCGGCACCACGATGCCATCCGGCGTGGCGGCGATCGCCAGCATCGGGCCCTGGCCATTCGGCTTGCTGGTGGTGGGGTCCCAGCCGGACAGCGCGAAGACACTGCCCCAGGCAATCGCCTTTTGCACCAGGATGTAGCCGGAAAAGCCGGCCTTGGCATCGGCCGATTCGGCCAGCGTGGCGGTCACCTGCACATCGTCCTGGTCCAGCAGACTGAACTCGGCCTGCAGCCCGAAGCCGGCCGGGAACGGACCGCGGTCGCCGATCTTCTGCAACTGAGCGCCTTCCACGAACCAGAAGGTGAACTGCTTGATGCTGATGATCTCGTCGAGAAAGCGCACCACGTCGGCGATCTCGGGCTGGTGGTCGTTGTCCAGCGTCTGCGGGGAGAAGTCGAGCGCGAAGGCGGCGTTGAACACATTGGACAGCTGCATCGGCTGCTGGTCGGCCTGCGTCCAGACCGCGATGCCGTTGGGCACCTCGAAATCCACCACCTCCACTTCGAAACCCACGTCGAACTCGTACTGCGGCGCTTTGGGGTTCTGCAGCTTGAGGTCACCGCCCGCGCTCAGCGTCACGCCGGCGGCCTCGGCACCCACCGTCACCGTGCCCTGCAGCTCGACGATGTCCACGGTCTGCAGGCCGAAGGGCTGATTCCAGTTCTGCAATTTGAGGGTGATGCTCAGATCTCCCTGCGACGGAACGATGCTGCCCGTCAGGCCCAGCGCGATCTCGGTGCTGGCATCGGGCCGGAAGACACCGGACGCACTGGCGCTCGCGCTGCTGCTGCCCTGGCCCGGGTCTTCCCATTCGAGCTTGAAGCCGTCGAACTCGAACACCCCGTTGCCCTGGGCACTGAACGTGTTCTTCAGCACCGCCTTGAGCGTCTTGTCGCCGCCGTCCTTGGCATAGGTAGCGAACAAGGCCAGCTGCGACACGTCGCCCATGAAGTTGGCGACCGCCTTCAGGGAGTCGGTGAGTTGCAGCGACGAAAACAGCACGAAGCCGGGGGCGATGTCGAAATCGGCCGTGATCGCGGGGACATCGTCCGCGCTCAGCAGGCCGAGCGAGGCCAGGCTGCCGGACTGGCCCGCGATGGTGGACACCACCACCCCGCTGTCGTTAAAGGTCAGTGCCGACAGGGGCGTCCACAGCGACCCCGGCGACCACTGCTGGACCACCGCGCCGAACATGACGCCCGCGCCCTGGTCGGTGCGCTGCACGCTGAGCGCCGCGTTCAGGAAAGGCTGCCCGGAATACAGCAGGCCACCCTGCCCGTTGAACTGGATGGACGGGCCCGATGCGTAGCTCAGCTTCAGTTGCCCCCGGGAGAAAGCGATCTGGTTGGCTGGAGCCCAGCCGAGTTCCGCAGGCCACAGGTTCTGCAGCGGCCATTGCAGGCTCGCGCCCATGGTGGCGTCCAGCGCCATCTCCACGCCGCTGTCGCCCCGGCTGAACGTCAGCACCACCTGCGCATCGGTGTACTGCTGGCTGGTGAGCGTCAGCGTGGCGCCGCTCGAGGTCGCCTGCAGGTCGAGGTCGGCGCCGTCGAGCTGGGCCTGCAGCTGCAATTGCTTGCTGGAGGGATCGACCGCCAGGGTGGCGGACGGGCCGAGCTGCAGCGTGATGCCGTTCAGGTAGTAGCCGAGCGCCGTCTGGATCGGGCCGGGAAACTGGCTTTGGGCCAGTTGCAGGACCTTGCTGGCCGCGTCGGTCTTCAGCACGCCCTGGAGGGTGGTGTAGATGTCGTTGCTCATGGCGTCATTGCCCCAGGTTCTTGAAGGCAGAGCGGGCGAACTGGGTCGCCGCATCGCTGATCTGCTGGAGGTTGTCGGCGATGGCGTCGTTCAGCGCCGACACCACCTGCTCGATCAGCTGCGACTGGCTGAGGAAGGCATTGATGAACATCGCATAGGCACTCTCGTCGTCCGGCAGCGTGACGGTGAGCACCACATCCTGGTCGCCCGCCACCAGCACGATCTTGCTGTAGGTCAGCTTCAGGTCGTCCGGCGTGTCGCCCGACGCGTTCAGCGCGGTCTGGATGCCCAGCGTGTTGCTGTTGTTCTGGAGGCTGAGGTTCAGGGTGCCGCTCAGGGGGATGGGGGCGTTCTGGTTGACCTGCACGTTCAGGGTGAAGGGGGTGCTGGCCGTGGCCGGCGGCGAGGGCACCGTGCGGGGGGTGCCCTTGATCGTCACCGTCGGTCCGGGATTCATGGTGCCCAGGAGCAGCGTGGCGCTGGCCTGCGGATTGGTGGGATCGCCCCCGAAGACGATATTGTTCGGAGGCGCCACCACGTTCGACAGCCCCTGGACCGCCAGGCTCTGGAGCACGATGTCCGACAGCACGATGTTCTGCTCCATGATCGGCGTCTTGAAGGGGCCGGGAATGCTCAGGTTGACGGCGGTGTAGGGCTCCAGTACCGGCGATGTCGATCCCAGCACCAGGGTCGGCAGATAGACGTAGCTGCTCGGGTCGTTGAGCGCGCCGCGCGCCCGGTCGAACAGGTATTTGTCCACCGCGTTCGCATCCGTGTCCACGGTGCTGCCTGCCACCTGGGTACTGCCGAAGATGTCGTCGAAGGCGTTCTTCAGCTGCTGGTTGAGCAGCTTCCCAACCTGGGTCCGGTTGCCCGAGTCCATCAGCGCGTTGTTGACCTGGGTGCTCAGCAGTTGGGCCGCATCCCCGGTGGACAGCACCTGCTTGAAGAACTGGCTCCACGGCGCATAGAAGACGCTGGTGTTGATGTAGGCGGGAAAGGGCACCGGCGAGATGCTCTGGTACTGCAGGTTCTGCAGCGTGAACGTGGGCGTGGTGCCTTGCACCGCGACGAGCTGGACGGTGTTCAGGTCGATCTGCAGCGCCGCGCTGTTGCCGGTGCCGTCCACGGCGACGGTCGTTCCCGAAACCACCTTCGCGTTCGACAGGGTCAGCAGCGCGATGCCCGTGGCCAGGCACTCGAAGCCGTTCGCATGGTCGGACGAGAGCGTGAGCCCCAGTGTCGGCGGCGGGGCAACGATGTTCATCTGCTTGTCGACGAAGCACAGGCACTGCTTGAGCGTGAACCCCAGCCCGTCGAAGGCAGTGGGGGGGCTGGTCGTGCTGTCCGTTCCCTTTTCAGGGCCTGCCAGCGCCAGCGGCTGGTTCCAGTCCTGCCCCGTGGAGGCGTAGGCATTGAGGTTCAGCGTGATCTCAGCGGTATAGCCGGCGTTGCTGGTGGTGACCGCCGGGGGCTCTCCACTGACCTGGATGTTCGCCAGCCCCTGGATCTCGATGCTGCTCACGTCCAGATCCGGCCCCACGCCGGGATACGGAATCACGTTCAGGTGCTGCGACATGATGTAGGTCACGGCGGCCTTGGCGTCATCGACCATCTGCTGCGTGACGGGGGGCGTGGGGTTGGTCTGCAGGCTCAGCTGGCCGATCAGCGGAAACAGGGCCTGGAACCAGGACGTGGCCATGTCGGCCGAGATGTCCTGCGCGCCGCCGATGTTGTCCAGGTTCCATTGATTGCCCTTCAGCGGCAGATACTTGTTGCCGCTCCCATCCGTCATGCCGGACAGCGCGACCGGCAGGAAAAGGCTGTTGTCAGGCGCGTTGTCGTTGGCCTTCTGCATCAGCGTGTCGTACACGAAATGGAATAGCTGCAAGCCCATGGCGGCATCCTCTCGAAAATATTGGCGGTCAGTCAGTAGGGTCGGTCCACGACATGCAACGTGATGTCGTGCAATGCCTTCAGGTGCGGGCCGTGGGGCAGGTTCTGCAGGTACTGCACAGCCTGCAGCGCGGTACCCCGCGCCTGGGCGTAGGCCAGCGCGAAGGCGTCGGAGCGGCGGATCTCATCGACCCAGGCGTTGATCTGCTCCGGCGGCGGGGTCTGCGTGTCGCGCAGATAGCGCACCATGGGGTGCGCATCGCCGAACAGCTTCATCGCATGGATGATGGGCAGGGTGATGCGCCGCTGGTGCAGATCGATGCCCCTGCACTTGCCGGCTTCCGCATCGGAATGCGCGAGGTCGAAGATGTCGTCCATCATCTGGAACGCACGGCCCATGTAGCGCCCGAAGGAGCCGAGGCGGCGCAACTCCGAGGTGCGCGCGCGCATGAGCGCGGCGCCGGCCTCGCAGGCCAGGCCGAACAGCACGGCGGTCTTGCGGTCCACCGTGGTGAGGTAGCGGCTCATCAGCGAGTCCGGATGCCAGTACGGCTGCGTGGTCATCTCGTCGATCTCGCCGCGGCAGATGTCGAAGGCCGAGTCCAGCACCCATTTCACGAGCTGCATGTCGTTCTCGTCCTCGATCGCATCGACGAAGCAGCGCACGGCCTGCAGGAACTGCATGTCGCCGATCATGATCGCCATCTCGGTGCCGCGCGCGGCGTTGACGCTGGCGTGGCCCCGCCGCAGCGAGGCGTGGTCAATGATGTCGTCGTGGATCAGGCTCGCCACATGCAGCATCTCCAGCGACGCGGAGGCGCGCAGCACCTTGTTCGGCAGCTCGCCGTCGGGCTGGAAAAGCCGCGCGGTCAGCAGCAGCATCAGCGGGCGCAGCTTCTTGCCCCCCTGGTAGAGCGACATCTCCGCATCGGTCAGATAGCCCTGCTGCGGCTGCAGCGCCTGGTCCAATTTCCCCTTGAAGCCCTGCATGTCCGCCGCCATCAGCCCCTGCAGGATGGCGTGGACCGGGTCCGGCGCAGCGGCGCCAACCCTCACGGCTGCGAATCCAGCAGGGCCCTGGCGAGCGGCTGGACCAGCGCGCGCTCCAGTGCATCGGCAATGCGGTCGTGCACCAGGCTTTTGATGAAGCGCGCCTCGGACAAGGCATCGCGCGCGGCCTGCGCCGGGCCGTCGCCCAGGGCACCGTTCCACGCGCCATCGTCGAAGTGCAGGTCGAAGCCGTCCAGCTCGACACGCCCGTCAATCAGGGTCGGTACGCCCTGGTCGCCCTGCGCACCGAACTGCAGATACACATGGCATGCAAGGCGCGCGTGCAGCGCCCCCGTCACCAGGGCCACCGGCTTTTGCGCGGCCACCCGCGCGGCATGCTCGGCGATGTCTGCCTGGAGCTTGCGCACGAACGCGCGCTCGTCCTCGCTGAGCGACCACGTCCAGCTGTTGCCCTGCGCATCGCGGCCGCCGATCGGGCTGCCATTCAGGAAGTTATGCACGTCATCCACCGAAGGCATTGGCGCCGGCGTGCCGTTCTGCACCAATTCGTAGACGCCGTCTTTCTGCAATGGGGGCAAGTCTTCGATCTTGGTCACATTGGGGTTCGTCACCTTGACGTTCTGCACGATGCTCGAGCCAAAGCCCATGGTCGCAGCGGCCGCCTGGTTGTAGGGGTTGGTGGGGTCCGTGGGATTGTTGGGGTCTGCGCCCTTGGCCATGGCGGTCAGGGTGGTGAGCAGGCCCAGCTTTTGGTTCTGGGCATGGCCGTTGTAGTTGGTGGTGATTCCCGTGCTCGAGTTGTAGTAGGTCTTGACGGGATCGTTGACCACCCCCCCCTCGGTCAGCGCCGTATTGGTGTCGTCGGCCATTTCGGAGACGGCGGAGTTCCCCCAGCCTTGCTGGAACGCGTACGCCTGGAAATTCTGCTCATTGAACACGTCGTTGAAGGCCGCCCGGTGATTGGAGTAGGTGGTCAGCAGCGTCTGTCCATTGCCGCCGGGCACGTTCTGCAGCAACCCGCGCTGGTCGTTCGCGGTCTGGATCCAGGTGGGATGCGCGTTGTCGTCCCCACTGCCGCCGCGCCGCCGGGCCCCGATGGGCATGGCCGTGCCGGCGCCGTCCAGTCCGGTCTCCCAGATCTGCGTGCCTTTCAGGGCGTGCGTGCCTTGCAGTTCAATGCCCTGCAGGCGCACGGCGAGCACGCAGCGGCCTTGCGCATCGCTGCTGCATTCGACCGCGAGCGGCCCGTCGCCGGCCAGCACCAGTTGCATGCCCGACAGGTCGATGCCCAGCGAGCCGCGCGCGAACCCGGCCTGCGCGGGCATGTCGAGCGCGCGCGACAGCGGCAGCATCGGGATGTCCCCGAGCCCGATATGGCGGGGCAAGGCGGCGTTCAGGGTGGCAGCTGGCTGATTCTTCCAGCCGGCTTGAAAAGCTTGCATTCCAGCGCTCATGAAAATTCTCCTCGTGCGATGTGACCGGGTCCGGTGGGCGGGGACGGCAGGTCAGGAAACATTGACGGTGGCCGTGATCAGCAGGTGGTCCGCATCCGCGGCGGAAATGTTCAGATTCGATGCGGTCAGACTCAGGCTGATGCCTTCGAACGTGATGGGGATGGGCGGCACCGGGAACGAGGCTTTGTCGTTCAGATAGGCCTGCGCCTTGCTCTGGATGGTGGATGTGATGAAGGGCGTGGCAACGCCGATGATGGTGGTCGCCACGTGCTTGAGCAGCCCTGCGTTGAACTTCTCCCAACCGCTGCCGTCTTCGGCGTAGGTGATCGTGAAGCTGGGCAGCGGCTGCAGTTGCAGCTGGACGGTGTTCGACCCCGACACCACGGGGGCGACGGTGAACGTCAGGGGCGTGGGGCTGGTGGCGAAATCGGCTTTGGCAAAGTCAACCATGGTGTGGCTCCAATCAGGGCAGCAGGTTCGAGGCGGCTTCCAGGGCGCAGGCGGCTGGCACCAGCCACCATGAAACGCCCACCGAGGCGGTGGCGGCGAAGGTGGCGGTGATGTTGATGTTGGGCAGCGTGGATGCCACCGCGATGGAGGCATTGCTGATCCCGCCATCGAGCGAGTAGCTCCCCGTCCAGTTGCTGTCGCTGGCATTGACCTGCGCGGCATCCATCTTCTGCACGATCGCACCGCTGTACTGGGCCACCAGCGCGGTCAGCAGCTTGCGGCCGACGAGCACGCCCAGCGCCTGCTGCGGCCACTGCACGCCGCTGATATCCGGGGTGCCGTTGGCCACCAGGTTGCTTGCCAGCACCAGGTGCGCGCCGGTGACGGTCATGACCGGCGGGGTGAAGCTCTGCCCTTCCACCGTGATGCTGGGCGGAATCTGGTAGCCCTGCAGCAGGGCCTGGACCTTGGTGTAGACGATCCCGCAGATCACCTGGAGCATGAACTCCGTGGCGCCGGTCGGATTGATCGGCAGCACCGCCACCGATCCCAACTGGATCTGGTTGTTGGACACGGTCACCTGTGCAAACAGGGTGAACGAGAACGTGAGGGGGGAAGGCGGCCCGCTCTGCATGTTGAACGTGGTGGACACCGACGCCAGCTGCACCTGGAACATCTGGTCGGTCGGATCTTTCGGCTTCGTCTGGCCCGACGGCACGAACGTGTTCTTGTCATTCCACTGCGTGAGGGTCGGTGGCGCCAGCACGAACTGGGGCACGGCATCGATGCTCCAGTTGACAGAGGTGATGCCCATCTGGCCCACGTCCTGAACGCCCTGGAACAGCTTCTGCTTGGCCTGGGCATTGGCATACAGCTGGGTCATGCCCTGGTTGAGGGTGCCGGCATCCAGCACCAGCGCGACGTCGTAGCTACTCATATTCCACCTCTCCTTTGCGTGTCGGGTTGGCCGAGCGGGGGTTGTGTGTCCAGTAGGTTTCCATCCACTCGCCGCCATGGCGGTAGTGCAACGGAAAATCATCGAAATCGACCGTGGCGCGGCCGCATTGAGGGTCGGCGACCGAGACCGTGCGCTGGGTGCGGCAGTAGCCGTCCACCAGCACGTAGTGCTGCGGCCCCGCATGCCAGCGGATCGCGACCGCGACGGGCCGGCCATCGTCGAGCTCGCGCATCAGGCGGCGAAACGGCGGCCGCCCGCTGCTCCATCCGGCCAGGCAGTTCACGTAGCGCAAGGTGCGCTCCATCGCGGCCTGCTGGTCGTAGCGGGGCTCCAGGAGAAGCGCGGGTGGCGGCAGGCAGTTGGGAAGCACTTCGTCCGGCGCGAGAATGCGCCAGGCCAGCGTGTCCTGCCGCCAGGAGGTGTCGCCGTAGTGCGCGGCGATCGCACAGGTCACCGAGGCCCAGCACCAGTTGGTGCGCTGCTGCGGCTCCAGCGGCAGGTTCAGCGCCTGCCCCGTGCTCGCCTCGGCCTCTTGCCAGGCAGGAAACATCGGGCCGATGCGCTGCGTCGTGCGGGCCAGCGGCTCGATCCTCACCCTCATGGAAAGGGCACGCACTGGGGCAGCGCCTGGCTCAGCTCCCGGCTGACGATGCTGTTGATCTGCGACGAGATGAGCTCGCTGATGGCGCCCTTGGCCGCATCCAGAATCAGGTTCTCCACGGGCTGCAGCAGGTAGTTGAGCGGCCCCAGGCCATCGATCCAGACTGAAGCGTTGCCGTAGTTGAAGTTCGCGTTCATGCCCGACAGCTGGTTCAGGCAGAGCTTGCCGCCGGCCGTGCCGGCCTGGAACTGCGCCGTGCCGGAGATGCTGGGGCTGTCGATCCGGACGCTGCCGGAGATGCCCGGATCGAAGAACAGCACCTTCAAGCTGCCACCGGCCTGCGCACTCAGGGAGCTGCTCAGGACTGCATGAAAATTCACGGTGCCGGAAATATTGGCACCGGACGATGTGACGTTGCCAACCACCATGTCCTGGATCTGCAGGGACGAAATGCCCGTCAGATTGGAGACGGAATAAGAAGCCGTGCCCACTCCGATGCTGGCGGACCCCGAGGCGACATTGGGATACGGGTCATAGCCAGCGCCCCGGATGGCCCCACCGATTTCGCCATTCAACTGCGTGACGAGTCCCTGCAGGATTTCGTTGAGGATCTGGGTGAATGGATCACTGCTCATGTCTATGTCCTTTGAGAAAAGAAAAATCACCCTCGGGCCAATCGAGGAATGGCAATCCACTCCATGGCTCAGAAGCCGCCTCCAGCGGAAGAGCGCTCGCCAGCGCTGTGCCCCGGTTTCGTGCGAGGTACGGCCATGGCGCAAATGGCACGGCCATGGCGGCTGAAAAGCCGCCGCGCAAAGGCGCATCCGACTCGGCCGCTGCTGGAAATGTCTGGCCCGTGGCTGTGAATATTCTGGTGGGATTGGAGGGAGCGCGGCATGAAAGCCGGGTCAATCCTGCTGAAGACTTCTGAAGCGTTCTGAAGGCCGCAGCACCACATGTGCCGAGCCGGTCGACGACGCGTCGCTGCTGCCACGCGGGGCCGTACTGCGGATTTCTTGAAAGAAGAAAACCCGCCTTCCGAGAGGCCGGTCGAAGGAGTGGGATAGGGGGCCGAAAGCCCGACCGATCAGGCGGCTTGTGAAGCGGAATGCCTGCATGCCGGCCTGCTGCCGCAGGGCGGTCGCACCGCCGGCTCCACCGCGACCGGCGCCTGGGCCGACCATCGGCACGGCAAGAAAAAGTGTGAAGCGCGCCGATAAGCCGGATTCTGTGCACCGCGGTTTCCCGCGGCGTGACCGCCATTACTCTGGGCCGGGTGTCGCCACCACGGCTCGATGCTACCTACCCGCCAGCTCTGCGGAACCACATCAACGCTGGCCTACTTGGTATTGCTGCGCGTAGAGATTGCCCGTTTCACCCGAAGCAGGCGCCGCCCGCTTCGGGTGGCTATGGTCTTTGCGGCTTTCGCCACACACCGCCTGGCTTGCGCCAGCCGTACCCGCTTGCGCGGATGACCGATAGAACACCTTCGGTGGCTTGCCGCCTGCTTGCGACTCGTCTCTGTTGCTCTGATCCTCACCTCACGGTGGGCAGCCGTTAGCTGCTACGCTGTCCTGTGCAGTCCGGACGTTCCTCCAGTGCCTGGTTTCCCAGATTGCACCAGCGGCGGTCTGGCGCGCTTCACGGGGGCGATTATCGTCCACCGCTGCGCACCCGCTCCCAGTCCAGGCCGAATCGCGACAGGTATTTGCGCAGCCGGTCCGCATCGTTGACCACCGCGCGCTGCGCGCGCGAGGCCTGGAACAACTGCCGCCCCGCGTCAGACAGCGTGCGCGCCCCGCGGCACACCTGCAACACGGCCGCCAACTGCAACCGGTCGAAGAGGTCCATGGCCTGCACTTGTGGCTCGCCCAGCAGTGCGGCCAGATCCACCGCATCGCCATCCTGGCAGCGGCCTGCCGAACCGAGGGGTTGCCACAGCCACTGCAGGCGCGCGATTTCCGCCTCCACCAGCGGCAGGCCGATGCGCCCGCCCTCGGCCAGCGTGGCAAGGCGGGTGGCGCTGGCCGACAGGTCGCGGAAGTTGCCGCTCCACAGCGCCTCGGGAGACTGCGCATAGCGCAGGTACACCGCCCGCGCCTCGGCCGACAGGCGCACCGTGCGGCCCAGTTCCACGCCGCATCGCGCCAGCAGGTGGTCCACATTGGGCTCGATGTCCTCGGGCCGCTGGGCCAGGCCCGGCAACTGATAACTCCACAGGTTGATGCGCGCGTACAGGTCTTCGCGAAAGCGCCCGGCTGCCACCTCGGCCCGCAGGTCGCGGTTGGTGCCGGCGATCAGCTCGAAATCGCTGGCCACCTCGCGGTCGCTGCCCATGGGATAAAACCGCTTTTCCTCCACGGCCTTGAGCAGCATGGCCTGCTCGTCCAGGCCCAGCTCACCGATCTCGTCGAGAAACAGCACGCCTTTGTGCGCCGTGCGCAGCAGGCCTGCCCGGTCCGCCGCCGCACCGGTGAAGGCGCCTTTCTTGTGCCCGAACAGCGTGGACGCGGCGCCATCGCCCTGCAGTGTGGCGCAGTTCACCTCCACGAATTCGCCCTCCACTTGGTGGCGGGCTTTCTTCAATTCAAACATGCGCCGCGCCAGATGCGACTTGCCCGCGCCGGTCGGCCCGGTGAAGAGGATGGGCGCGCGCGATCGCACCGCCACCCGCTCCACCTCTTCGATCAGCGCGTTGAAACGGGCATTGCGCGTGGCAATGCCGCTCTTGAGGAAATCCACCGCATCGCGCTGCTCGGCGCCGAAGCGCTGGGCGATCACGTCGTAGCGTGACAGGTCCAGATCGATCAGCGCGTAGCTGCCGGGATCGCCCGCCTGCTGGCGCTTTGGGGGCGACGTCTGCGCGAGCACGCCCGGAATGCGTCGCGACTCCACCAGCAGGAAAAGGCAGATCTGCGCCACGTGCGTGCCGGTGGTGATGTGCGTCCAGTACTCCTCGCGCTCGGTGTCGAAAGCGTAGCCCTGCGTCCAGTCGAAGAGCTTGGCATAGACCTCGCCGAAGTCCCAGGGGTCGGCAATGTCGAGCGGCACCAGCGCCACCGTGGTTTCGGGTGAGGCCGCCTGGATATCCGTGCGCACCCGCTCGGCCAGTTCACGGTGGGACGGTGTGTAGAACAACTCCATCCGCGCGATGACCACGTCGTCGTGCTGCACCAGCGAAAGCGTCGGGCGCCACTTCTCCCAACGCCCTGCCCCCTTGCCCGAGTCGAGCTGGGTGCCCAGAAAGCCGATCACCACGTTTTGCTTCTTCATCTTTTTTTGGATAAAAAACTAGCTAATTTTATAAAAATAAAAGCATTCTAACCTCCCGCCAGTGCGGCAGAAATGGCAAGCGAATTAAAAAATATCGAATCAAATCATTGGCTTAAGAGGTTCTCCATCCATTCCAAACCACAGTTGGCACACCGGTTGCAATGGAAGAGGCAAGTCGAAAAGACAAACCCACCAAGAACCAACGAACGGAGCAAAAGCACATGGCCAACAACCAACTCTTCCAGACGCTGCGCGGCACCCTGCTCCCCGCTGCCACCGTGCGCAACCAGGCCGGTGGTGTGGCTTATGCCCTGTCGCCCAAGCACCAACTGGCGCAGTTGGCCGCCACCGGCTGCCTCCACAGCACCTTCTATGCCCAGGCGCAGGACCAGCTCGACGCCGTGCAGGCGCTGGCCCGTGAAGTCGATCCGTTGTTCTTGGCGAAGACGGCCCTGTATGCGCGCCGTGCCGGCTCCATGAAAGACATGCCGGCCCTGCTGGCGGCCACGCTGGCGGTTCGTGATGTGCCCCTGCTGGCCCAGGTGTTCGGCCGCGTGATCGACAACGGCAAGATGCTGCGCAATTTCGTGCAGATGCTGCGCTCCGGCGCAGTAGGCCGCAAATCGCTCGGCACGCGTCCGAAAAAGCTGGTGCAGCAATGGCTGCTCGACGCCACCGAGGCGCAACTGCTGAACGCCGCCGTGGGCAACACGCCTTCGCTGGCCGACGTGGTGAAGATGGTGCACCCGAAGCCCACGGAAGCCTGGCGTGCAGCATGGTTCGCCTGGCTGATCGGTCGCCCTTATGCCCAGGAGGCGCTGCCTCCACTGACGCAGGCCTTCGAACGCTTCAAGCAAGACCGCACGCAGCCCGTGCCCGACGTGCCATTCCAGATGCTGACCGCGCTGGAGCTGGACGCATCGGCCTGGGCCACGATTGCACAGCGCGGCTCGTGGCAGATGGTGCGCCAGAACCTGAACACCTTTGCCCGGCATGGCGTGTTCGCGCTGCCAGGCCTGGCCGATGCCGTGGCCGCCAAGCTGCGTGACCCGCAGGCCGTGGCCAAGGCCCGCGTGCTGCCGTACCAGTTGATGGCGGCGTACACCGCCTGCGGCGCCGACGTGCCGACGGTGGTGAAGGAAGCGCTGCAGGATGCGATGGAACTCGCGCTGGCCAATGTGCCGCAGTTCGAAGGCCGCGTGGTGGTTTGCCCCGATGTGTCGGGCTCGATGGGCTCGCCTGTGACGGGCCACCGGGGCTCGGCGACTTCCGCGGTGCGGTGCATCGACGTGGCCGCTCTGGTGGCCGCTGCCGTGCTGCGCCGCAATGCGGATGCGCGTGTGCTGCCCTTCGAAACGAAGGTGGTGCCGCTGCCACTGAATCCCCGCGATTCGGTCATGACCAATGCGGCCAAGCTGGCCGCGGTGGGCGGCGGCGGAACGTCGTGCAGCGCACCGCTGGCCCTGCTGAACCGCGAGAAGGCGCAGGCCGAGCTGGTGGTGCTGGTGTCCGACAACGAATCGTGGGCCGACCGTGCACGGGGCCGGGGCACCGCGACCATGCAGGAGTGGGCGGCGTTCAAGCAGCGCAACCCGACGGCCCGGCTGGTGTGCATCGACATCCAGCCTTGCGCAACGACGCAGGCGCAGGAGCAGCCCGATGTGCTGAACATCGGCGGCTTCAGCGACGAAGTGTTCAAGCTGCTGGCGGTGTATGCCGCAGGGGGCATGGGCGCGGCGCATTGGGTCGGCGTGATCGAGGACACCCCGATCTGACGATCGGCGAGAAGGGGTCATGAATGCCAATTCAGGGCATCCGATCGTGGGAATGACGGCTGTCGTTCGGCGAATGCAGGTGTGACTACATCCCGGTCGCACCGCCTGTTTGTCGCCGAACGGGAAGGCCATCGATGAATGAATGTGCGAATGCAGGCAGGACTACATCTGGAGGGACCGGGGTTCGAATCCCAGCGCCGCACCGCGGCGTGGTCCATGTCTTGCCACCCTTGTCGCACTGTTTTTTGCAGCGAATGCTGACGGAACTACAGACTTCTACTCTCGTGGTCGCGGGTTCGAATCCCGCCGGTCGAAAGGCCGTAGCTCAGTGGTAGAGCACGATGTTTCGTCGATCCTTGTCGCTGCTTTTTTTGTGTGTTTGCGAGGTGAATGCAGACGGGCTTACAGGTAGAGCGTCGGGGCCCTCGGGCTCTGAAGGTTCCGGGTTCAATCCCCGGTCTGCTTCGGCAGGTAGCTCAATGGCGCAACCCGACACCCCTTGTCACCTCTTTTTTTGAATGCGCCGGAAGGGCTAAACCCCATGGCGAACCAAACAGGAAAGAAACCGATGAAAACGAACGCCTCCGCGGCGCAGGCCGCCATGCTGCCGCCCGCCCTGCGCGAGGCGGTGGATACCATCTATGCCGCCTTCCAGCGCCATGGCGCTCCGACACAGATGCTGGATGTGTGCACGGCCTGCTGCATGGACGAGGCCATGGAACGCGAGATGCGGCGCCTGCCGCTGCGCCGCATAACGACCCGCCACTTCTACGAATACAACAGCTCCGCCAAGGGCAGCGAGCAGCCGGCCGAGGAACTGCTCTACTTCCTGCCCCGCATGCTGGAACTGATGGCCCTGGGCGAGGAGCTGCACCACTCGACCGAGCTGTACCTGGACCGCCTGGGCCACTGCCCGGCCGATGCCCTGTCGCCCCAGGAGCGAGCCGCCGTGGACGCTTACGCACTGTCCTTCTTCCACGAAGGCCTGGGGCACGCCGGGCGCGAGCCCAGCCCGTTCAATGGCGCGAACGCCTTCGACATCCTGTTGATGTTCCACAAGGGCGGCGTGAACGTGCAACCGCTGCTGGCGCACTGGCTGAACGACGAGCGCCCAAGCGCCGTGCTGCGGTACGCCGAGGCGAGCTACTGGGACTTCTGGGGAAAGAACGAAATCCAGAACGCCTTTGCCGAAGACCAACCGGAATTCTGCGAGGCGATGAAAGCCTGGATGCTCGACCCCGGCAACCGCCAGCGCTTTGCACAGAAGATCCTGGCGCTGGACACCAGCGCCATGGCACAACCCGCGCACTGCACCTGTGGCAACTGCACGGGCCCGCGACAGATCGTGGAAGCGGTGTTCGACTGGGTCAGTGAATGAGCACCCGAAAATAAGACAGACAGACGAAAAGAAAGAAGAACGCAATGAACTACCTGCAACGCAATGTGGAAAACGGTGTCCCCATCAAGATGTGGACCCAGGGCGTGCCCGTGGAGGACGAGGCCCAGAAGCAACTGGAGAACGCGGCGCGCCTGCCCATCGTGTTCAAGCACGTGGCCGCCATGCCCGACGTGCACTACGGCATCGGCGCCACGGTGGGATCGGTGATCCCGACTTTCAAGGCCATCATCCCGGCGGCCGTGGGCGTGGACATCGGCTGCGGAATGATGGCGTGCAAGACCACGCTGCACGCCAACGACCTGCCGGACAACCTGGGCCCGCTGCGCTCCGCGATCGAAAAGGCCGTGCCGCACGGCAGCAACCCGCGCCGCATGGGCCGCGACAAGGGCTCGTGGGAAACGCCACCCGATGAGAGCGATGCGGCCTGGGCCTCGCTGAAGGGCGAGTTCGACGCGATCTGCGAGGACTATCCGCGCTTTGCCAGCACCAACCACCACAAGCACCTGGGAACGCTGGGTACCGGCAACCACTTCATCGAGGTGTGCCTGGACGAACACGGTGGCGTGTGGTTCATGCTGCATTCGGGCTCGCGCGGGGTGGGCAACGCCATCGGCACGCACTTCATCGAGCTGGCCAAGAAGGATGCCGAGCTGCACCAGCGCAACCTGCCCGACCAGGACCTGGCGTATTTCGAGGAAGGCGCCCGGTATTTCGGCGACTACGTGCGCGCCGTGGGCTGGGCGCAGAAGTTCGCGCGCGCCAACCGTGAGGTGATGATGCAGCGCGTGATCGCGGCCGCCCGCAAGGTGATCGCCAAGCCCTTCGAGGCCCATGTGGAAGCGGTGAACTGCCACCACAACTATGTGAGCCGCGAGACGCACTTCGGCGAAGACGTGTTCGTCACCCGCAAGGGCGCCGTGAGCGCCAAGGCCGGCGAGCTGGGCATCATTCCCGGCAGCATGGGCGCCAAGAGCTTCATTGTGCGCGGCAAGGGCAACCCGGAGAGCTTCATGAGTTGCAGCCACGGCGCGGGCCGCAAGATGAGCCGCACCAAGGCCAAGAAGCTCTACACCATCGCTGACCAGATCGCCGCCACGGAAGGGGTGGAATGCCGCAAGGACGCCGATGTGATCGACGAGATCCCGATGGCCTACAAGGACATCGACGCCGTGATGGCGGCGCAGGAAGACCTGGTGGAAGTGGTGTACACGCTCAAGCAAGTGGTGTGCGTGAAGGGATAGCGAGCGCACCACGGCCCATCATCGGATCAAGACCAACGCACGAGGAGCGTGCGCTGAAAGCATGGACATGCAAAAGACAGAACCCCGAGAACTGCTTCATTCCGCCCATCCGATCGAGCCCGCCATGCGCGGGCAGATCATGGATGCGCTGCGTTACATCGAGGCGCAGCACGCCGTCACCATCCTGTTCGCCTGCGAATCGGGCAGCCGCGGCTGGGGCTTCGCCTCGCCCGACAGCGACTACGACGTGCGCTTTCTCTACGTGCACCGCCTGCCCTGGTACCTCACGGTCTCGCCCGGACGCGACGTGATCGAGGTGCCGATCAGTGGGGACCTGGACATCAATGGCTGGGACCTGCGCAAGGCGCTCGGGCTGATGCGCGAATCGAACCCCACGCTGCTGGAGTGGCTGCGCTCGCCCGTCGTCTACCGCGAGGCGGCGGACACGATGGCCCAGGTGCGCGCCCTGGCGGTGCAAGTGTTCTCCAACGCCAAGGCCTGGCACCACTACGCCTCCATGGCCAAGAAGAACTTCCGCGAGCACCTGCAGGCCGACGTGGTGCGCTACAAGAAATACCTGTACGTGCTGCGCCCGCTGCTGGCGGCGCGATGGATCCGCACGCGCCCCGGAGTGCCACCCATGCGCTTCGCCGAACTGGCCCAGCACACGCTGGATGCGCAACGCGATGCGGCGCTCATCGAAGAGATCAACGCCCTGCTGGCGGTGAAGATGCGTGCGAACGAGTCGGCCACCAGCCCACGCTGGCCCGGCATACACGCATTCATCGAGGCCGAACTGGCCGCCAATGCGGCGCAGCCGGTGCAGCCCCTGCCCATTGCCGGGCATGCCGGGCTGGACGCCCTGCTGCACGACACGGTGCTGCGCTTCGATCCTGCCCATGGCGGCGCCGAAGGGCCCGCGCCATGCTGACCCTCGACGGCTCCCACGGCGAGGGCGGTGGGCAGATCCTGCGCACCGGCCTGGCGCTGTCCATGGTGACCGGCCGGCCGCTGCACATCGACCGCATCCGCGCGGGCCGGCCCAAGCCGGGATTGATGCGCCAGCACCTGGCCTGCGTGCAGGCCGCGGTGCAGGTCTGCGGTGGGCAGGCGGAAGGCGCTGAACTGGGATCGCAGGCGCTGCAGTTCACGCCCGGCCCGGTTCAGGCGGGCGACTACGCCTTCGCGATCGCCGGGGCCGGCAGTTGCCTGCTGGTGCTGCAGACCGTGCTGCCCGCGCTGATGCTGGCTGGCGCGCCCAGCCGGGTGCAGCTTTCGGGCGGCACGCACAACCCCATGGCGCCCCCGTTCGACTTCCTGCAGCGGGCCTTTGCGCCGCTGGTGCGGCGCCTGGGCGTGGGGCTGGAGCTCACGCTGCGACGCCGGGGCTTTTATCCCGCAGGCGGCGGCGAGGTGCATGCAGTCATCGCGCCTGCGGCTGGCCCGCTGGCCCCGTTCGATCTGCTGGATCGCGGCACGCGCCGCAGCGCCTGGGCCGAGGCCCTGGTGCCGGGGCTGGCCCGCGGCATCGCGGTGCGCGAGCTGGCGGCGCTGCGCCAGCAACTGGACTGGAGCGAAGGCGACGACCCGTGGCGCATCCCGCCCGCACGGCAGAACGAAGGCCCGGGCAACGCCCTGCTGGCGGTGCTGGAGCATGCCGAGGTGACCGAGGTGTTCTGCGCGCTGGGCGAGCGCGGCATGCCGGCCGAACAGGTGGCGCGCCAGCTGGCCGGCGAGGTGCGCTCGTTCGAGCGCAGTCGCGGCGCCGTCGGTCCGCACCTGGCGGACCAGTGGATGCTGCCGCTGGCCCTCGCCGTCTGGCGCAGCGGCCAGCGGGCGAGCTACACGGCCGAGGCGATCACCCCGCATGCCAGCACGAATGCGCAGGTCATCGCGCAGTGCCTGCCGGTGCGCATCGCCATGGCGCCCTGCGCGGGTGCCACGCGCATCGACATCGAGAAAGCCGCATCGCCGGCATAACCATATGCGCGGAGTGTCGTAGGCATGGGCCAAAATGTTTTTTTGCCTGTCCCGTACCCTGTCCAACCTGGAGACGCCATGAAAGTCGAGAACATCCTGCAAACCATCGGCAACACGCCCCATGTGCGCATCAACCGCCTGTTCGGCGCGGGTGCCAACGTCTGGGTCAAGTCCGAGCGCAGCAACCCCGGCGGTTCGATCAAGGACCGCATCGCCCTGTCGATGGTGGAGGATGCGGAACGCACCGGCGCGCTGCAGCCCGGCGGCACGATCATCGAGCCCACCTCGGGCAACACGGGCATCGGACTGGCACTGGTGGCGGCGGTGAAGGGCTACCGGCTCATCCTGGTGATGCCCGACAGCATGAGCATCGAGCGCCGCCGCCTCATGCTGGCCTACGGTGCGCAGTTCGACCTCACCCCGCGCGAAAAAGGCATGAAGGGCGCCATCGCCCGCGCCGAGGAACTGCGCGCGCAGACCCCCGGCGCCTGGGTGCCACAGCAGTTCGAGAACCCCGCCAACATCGACGTGCACGTGCGCACCACGGCGCAGGAAGTGCTCGCGGACTTTCCCGATGGCCTGGACGCGCTGATCACCGGCGTGGGCACGGGCGGCCACCTGACGGGTGTGGGCCGCGTGCTGAAGGCGAAGTTTCCGGCCCTCAAGATCTTCGCGGTGGAGCCCGTGGCCTCGCCCGTGATCTCCGGCGGCCAGCCGGCGCCGCACCCGATCCAGGGCATCGGCGCGGGCTTCGTGCCCAAGAACCTCGACACCAGCCTGCTCGACGGCGTGATCCAGGTCGATGCCGAGCCCGCGCGCGAATACGCCCGCCGCGCCGCGCGCGAGGAAGGCCTGCTGGTGGGCATTTCCTCCGGCGCCACGCTGGCCGCCATCGCACAGAAGCTGCCCGAGCTGCCCGCGGGCGCCAAGGTGCTGGGCTTCAACTACGACACGGGCGAGCGCTACCTGTCGGTCGAAGGCTTCCTGCCCTCCTGAGGCGCTTTCTGAAACCGCGCGCTGCCCCGGGCCAGGGCAGCGTGCGAAGTGCGCCCACCCGCAGCCCATGGGTGGGGCCTTTTCCGGGCTGGGGCGGCACCCGTCCCGGCCGCGGGAGCCGGGCTGCAAGCGGCCCTCAGGCCCCGCCGCCATCGGGTCACAAGCGTTCGGCCAGCCGTCCTACAGCCCAGCCGGACCGCCATCGAAACAATCAAAGCCCATGCGGGGCCCGCCTGAAACCGGGCTTTTCGGCCCGGTTCCCGCCCCTCCCCCGCGCTCACTGATTGCCCCATGGAACCATCCACCGCCTCTCCCGTTGCCTTCAAGGTGCTGACCGTGAACGTGCACAAGGGCTTCACCACCTTCAACCGCCGCTTCATGCTGCACGAGCTGCGCGAAGCCGTGCGCGGCGTATCGGCCGACCTGGTCTTCCTGCAGGAAGTGCTGGGCACCCACCAGCGGCACGCCGGGCGCGTGGCCAATTTTCCGCAGGAGCCGCACTACGAATTCCTGGCCGACACCATCTGGGGCCAATACGCCTATGGTCGCAATGCGGTGTACGACAACGGTCACCACGGCAACGCGCTGCTGTCCAAGTTCCCCATCGTTCACTACGAAAACCACGACATCTCCGTGAGCGGGCCCGAGCGGCGCGGCATGCTGCACTGCGTGCTGCAGCCCCCGGGCCACGCCCGGCAGGTGCATGCCATCTGCGTGCACCTGGGCCTGCAGGAGGCGCACCGCCAGCGCCAGCTCAAGCGCGTGTGCGAGCTGGTGGCCACGTTTCCGCCCGAAGACCCGGTGGTCGTGGCGGGCGACTTCAACGACTGGCGCGGCCGTGCGCACGACGTGCTGCGCGCCGGCGCCGGCCTGCACGAGGTGTTCATGCATGCGCGGGGCAAGGCGGTGCGCACCTTCCCGGCCTCCATGCCGCTGCTGGCGCTGGACCGCATCTACGTGCGCAATGCCTCGGTGCACGCGCCGGTGGTGCTGCCGCGCAAGCCCTGGCACAAGCTGTCGGACCACGCCCCCCTGGCCGCGGAGATTTCGCTGTGATGCGCCGCCCCCGCCCCTCGCGCTGGGTGCCCGGCAACCACTTCACGCTGCTGGAGAACGGCGAAGCGTTCTTCCCCCGCGTGTTCGAGGCCATCGCGCAGGCGCGGCGCGAGGTGATCCTGGAAACCTTCATCCTCTTCGACGACAAGATCGGCCGGGGGCTGCACGCGGCGCTGCTGCAGGCCGCGCGCAACGGCGCAGAGGTGCACGTGCTGGTGGACGGCTTCGGCTCGCCCGATCTGCCGGAAGACTTCATCGGCGAACTGGTGAACGCCGGCGTGCGCTTTCGCATTTTCGACCCGGGCCGCCGGCTGTTCGGCCAGCGGCTGAACGTGCTGCGGCGTATGCACCGCAAGATCGTGGTGGTGGACGGCGAGATCGGCTTCATCGGCGGCATCAACTACTCGGCCGACCACGTGGCCGACTACGGCCCCGAGGCCAAGCAGGACTACTCGGTCGAGGTGCGCGGCCCCATCGTCGCCCACATGCTGGGCTTCGCGCGCGATGCCGTCATGCCGCCACGCACACGGCGGCGGCGCCAGGGGGCGAACGCCGTGCCGCCGCTGCCCCATGCGGGCACGGCGGACGCCATCTTCGTCACGCGCGACAACCACAACCACACCAACGACATCGAGCGCCACTACCGCGTGGCCCTGCGCGCCGCGCGCGAGCGCGTGGTGATCGCCAATGCCTACTTCTTTCCCGGCTACCGCTTCATCCGCGAAATGCGCCGCGCGGCGCGGCGCGGGGTGGACGTGCGGCTCATCCTGCAGGGCCAGCCCGACATGCCCATCGTGCGCACGGCGGCCAGCATGCTCTACGACCACCTGCTGCGCGCCGGCGTGCGCATCTACGAATACTGCGACCGGCCGCTGCACGGCAAGGTCGCGCTGGTGGACGGCGAATGGTCCACCGTGGGCTCCAGCAACCTCGACCCCTTGAGCCTCTCGCTCAACCTCGAGGCGAACGTGGTGATCCGCGACAAGGATTTCAACGCGACGCTGCACGAACGGCTGGACCACCTGATGCAGCACAGCTGCCGCCAGGTCGAGGCCACGCCACCCTCGCGCTGGGATGGCCTGCGCCTGCTGCGCAGCTATTTCCTGTTCCACGTCATGCGCTGGTTCCCCTCGTGGGCGGGCTGGCTGCCACGCCACGAGCCCGAGATCTCACTGGTTGGCGCCCAGGACGGTCCGGCCTCCGACCCCACCCACCGGCCTTCGGCCACCTGAGCCATGGCGGTAGCGGCGCCCTCCCCGGCCCTGTCCTCCCTGGACCCGGCCGCGCCCGGGCAGGACTCCGCCCGGCCCCAGGCCGGGGCCCCCAGGGACGGCGCTGCGCCGCCGGCGCGCCCCGACAGCCGCTGGAAGCGCCTGACCGCCCACCGCTGGTGGCCCTGGGCCGTGACCCTCGCCAGCGGCGCCTTCGTCCTCTTCGTCGTCTCGCTGCTGGTGCGCCAGGCGCGCACGGTGGATTGGCCCGCGGTCTGGGCGTCGTTCCTGGCCTTGCCGGTGCCGGTGCTGCTGCTGGGCGGCGCGCTGGCGCTGGCCAGCCACCTGCTGTACAGCACCTTCGACCTGTTCGGGCGCCATTACACGCGGCACGGGCTGTCGGCCGGGCGCACGGTGGGCATCACGCTCATCGCCTATCCGTTCACGCTGAACCTGGGATCGATCATCGGCGGGGTGACGGTGCGCTACCGCCTGTACTCGCAGCAGGGCGTATCGGTGGCAGCCATCGGGCAGGTGATCGGGATGAGCATCCTCACCAACTGGCTGGGCTATTTCTTCCTGGCGGGCGCGGTGTTCTGGCTGTGGTCGCCGCAGCTGCCCGAGAACTGGCACGTCGGCCCCCAGCACCTGCGCTGGATGGGTGCCGCCCTGACGGCGGCGAGCCTGCTGTACGTCGCCGCCTGCGCCCTGCGCCATGGCCGGCCCGTGCACCTGCGCGGGCACCGCATCGCCATGCCGCGCTGGCCCGTGGGCATGCTGCAGGTGGCCCTGTCGACCGCCAACTGGATGGTGATGGGCGCGGCGCTGTGGGTGCTGACCGGGCAACGCACACCGTATGCAGCCGCACTGGCGACGGTGCTGCTGGGCGCGGTGGCCGGGCTCATCTCGCGCATCCCCGCCGGGCTGGGCGTGCTGGAGGCCGTGGGCGTGGCAGTGCTGTCCGCCTACCTGCCCGCGCCGCAGGCACTGGCCTCGGTGCTGGCCTACCGCACGCTGTACTTCTTCCTGCCCCTGGGGCTGGCTGCGCTCGCGTTCGGCGGGGTGGAGTTGCTGGGCCGCCGCCGGCCCCAGGCGGAATCGTCAGGCGCTGCGGCAGAGACTTCGCATCAAAACGGCCTCCAGCACAATAAACACTAGGGCATATTGCTATCAATTAAATAGCATCCATCCGATACATCGGACGGGCTTGCCATCCCCGGTCTGCCCGGCACCGCAGGCCTCCTTTATCATGCCGGTCCCCACGACATTGCCCTTCGCCCGATCGACACGGGCCCGCAAGCCATGATCCGCCTGTCCGAAATCAAGCTGCCGCTCAGCGCAGCCGAATCCCCCGAGCCCGCCCTGCGCGCCGCCGCCTGCCGCATCCTGGCGCTGCCACCCGAAGGCATCGCCCACCTCCACGTCTTCAAGCGCAGTTTCGACGCGCGCAAGGCCGAGCTGCTGGCGGTTTACATCATCGACATCACCCTGGCCGATCCGTCGCAGGAGGCCGCGCTGCTGGCGGCCCACGCCGGCCAGCCCCACATCCAGCCCACGCCCGACATGGTCTGGCAGCCGGTGGGCCGGGCGCCAGAGGGGCTGGCGCACCGGCCCGTGGTGGTGGGCTTCGGGCCCTGCGGCATCTTCGCGGCACTGGTGCTGGCGCAGATGGGTTTCCGGCCCATCGTGCTGGAACGCGGCCGCGCGGTACGCGAGCGCACGCAGGACACCTGGGGCCTATGGCGGCGGCGCGAGCTGCAGGCGGAGTCGAACGTACAGTTCGGCGAGGGCGGCGCTGGCACGTTCAGCGACGGCAAGCTCTACAGCCAGATCAAGGACCCGCGCCACCTGGGCCGCAAGGTCATGGAGGAGTTCGTGCAGGCCGGCGCGCCGCCCGAGATCCTCTCGGTGGCGCATCCGCACATCGGCACGTTCAAGCTTGTCAAGGTGGTGGAGACGCTGCGCGAGCAGATCATCGCGCTGGGCGGCGAGGTGCGGTTCCAGCAGCGCGTGACCGACGTGGTGGTCGAGCAGGACGCCGCCGGTCAACGCCACCTGCGCGGCCTGCAGGTGCTCGACCAGGCCACGGGACAGACCCATGCGCTGCGCGCCGACCACGTGGTGATGGCCCTGGGCCACAGCTCGCGCGACACCTTCGCCATGCTGTACGAGCGCGGCGTGCACATGGAAGCCAAGCCCTTCTCGGTGGGCTTTCGCATCGAGCACCCGCAAGGGCTCATCGACCGCGCGCGCTGGGGCCGGCACGCCGGGCACCCGCTGCTGGGCGCGGCCGACTACAAGCTGGTGCACCACGCGGGCAACGGCCGCGCGGTGTACAGCTTCTGCATGTGCCCGGGCGGCACGGTGGTGGCCGCCACCAGCGAGCCGCACCGCGTGGTCACCAACGGCATGAGCCAGTACTCGCGCAACGAGCGCAATGCCAACGCCGGCATGGTGGTCGCCATCGACCCCAACGACTATCCGCACGACCCCGCGGCATTCGAGGCGGCACTGGGCGGCACCCATGGTGTGCAGGCGCTGGCGGCCGGTGCCACGCCGCACCCGCTGGCGGGCATCGTGCTGCAGCGGCAGCTGGAGTCGAACGCCTACGTGCTGGGCGGCAGCAACTACAACGCGCCCGCGCAGCTGGTGGGCGATTTCCTGGCACGGCGGGCTTCGCAGGCGCTGGGCTCCGTGGAGCCCTCGTACAAGCCCGGCGTCACGCTGACCGACCTCGATGCCGCCCTGCCCGGCTACGCCACCGAGGCCCTGCGCGAGGCGCTGCCGGCCTTCGGCAAGAAGATCAAGGGCTTCGACATGCACGACGCGGTGCTGACCGGGGTCGAGACGCGCACCTCGTCGCCCCTCAAGATCGGGCGCAACGAGGCCTTCCAGAGCCTGAATACCGCCGGCCTGTACCCGGCCGGCGAAGGCGCGAGCTACGCGGGCGGGATTCTTTCGGCTGGGGTGGACGGCATCAAGGTGGGCGAGGCCGTGGCGCGTGCGCTGCTCGCCTGACGCGCATCCCCGGTTCGTCGCCCAGCGCTGTCAGAGCGCAGGCACCTGGCCTCAGCGGGGCGCCCAGTGCCCGGGCCGCATGTGCCAGCCGCCCGGGCCCGGCTCCCAGTGGTGGGGCACCCACACCGCGCCGGGGCGCGGTGGCGTGGTCCAGTGGCCCGGCCGCCAGACGTAGCGGCCGCCGCCCCACTCCCAGAATCCACCGACCCACACATGCACGGGCGAAGGCGCCACGGTGATCGTCTCGACATAGGGTGCGGGCGGTGCGGTGGGTGCGACGACCACCACGGGGGCGGGCTCGACCATCACGGCACGCGCGGGTGGTGGCTCCACCACCACGGTGCGTGGACGGGGCGGCGGGGCGACGACGCAGCCCGAGAGAACCGTGGCGGCCACCAGGGCCGCCGCCAGGCCGGCGAATGCGGGCCTGGAGGAAGAAGTGACGACAGGGGAGGAAAACATCATGGGCACCGGTCCGGGAAAGTGACTGATGCGTGCTCAACGCCCGCGCCCGCGCCCGCTGGCCCTGTTGACGCGCTGGCGTAAATCCCCGGTAAAGCGTGGGCCTGCCGCTGGGGAGCCCTCGCCTGACGCGGCTGGGGGGCGGCTCAGCGCACCGCGAGCGCCGAACCCGCTGGCAGCCGGAAGGCCTCCACCAGTTGGGCCAATTGCTCGGCCTGCACGCGCAGCCCCTGGGCGGCGGCGGAGGATTCCTCCACCAGCGCGGCGTTCTGCTGCGTCATCTGGTCGAGCTGGTTCACCGCCTCGCCCACCTGCCCCAGGCCCGTGCTCTGCTCGCGTGTGGCGGTGCCGATCTCGCCGATGATGGTCGCCACCTGCTGCACCGAGTCGACGATCTCGCCCATGGTCCCGCCGGCCGCATGCACCAACTGCGAGCCTTCCGCCACCTGGCGCACGCTGTCGCCGATGAGCCCGCCGATCTCCTTGGCGGCCGTGGCCGAGCGCTGCGCGAGGCTGCGCACCTCGCTGGCCACCACGGCGAAACCCCGGCCCTGCTCGCCGGCGCGGGCCGCTTCCACGGCGGCGTTGAGCGCCAGGATGTTGGTCTGGAAGGCGATGCCGTCGATCACGCTGGTGATGTCGGCGATGCGGCGCGAGGACTGGGCGATGCCGTCCATGGTGCCCACCACGCGCTCCACCGCGTCGCGCCCGCGCCGTGCCACGTCGCTGGCCGACACCGCCAGGTGGGTGGCCTGCTGGGCCGCATCCGCGCTGTGGCGCACGGTGGACAGCAACTCTTCCATGCTGGCCGCGATTTCCTCCAGGTTGGAGGCCGTCTGCTCGGTGCGCGCCGACAGGTCCGAATTGCCGGCCGCGATCTCGGCGCTGGCGCCGGCCACCGACGTGCTGGCCTGCCGCATGCCGATCACCAGGCCGGTCAGGCGCGCCTGCATGCCGTCCAGGCGCGCCAGCATGGCCCGCACCTCGTCGCGGTTGCCGGCGCCGATGGCCGGCACGGTGGAGGTCAGGTCGCCTTCGGCAATGCGGTCCGCCACCGTGGATGCATGCGACAGCGGCCGCAGGATGGAGCGCGACAGCACCACGGCGCACACCAGCGCCAGCAGCAGCCCCAGCACCGAGCCGCCCACCAGCAGCGCGATGCCCTGGCGTTCGCTGGCGGCGGCGGCGGCCCGGTCTTCCTCGACCTGCTTGCGCTGGTAATCGGCCATGTCGTTCACCGCCGCGGCATACCGGTCGGCCGCAGGGCGCAGCAGTTTGCCCACCGCATCGGGCGGCAGGGTTTCGCCGGCCTTGCGCCGCTTGACCAGATCGTCACGCGCGCCCCGAAAAGCATTGCCTGCGGTGTCGATGGCCTCGAAGATGCGCTTGGACTCGCTGTCCGTCGCCAGTTCTTCGAGCCGCTTGCGCACCTCGGTCGAACGGGCGGAGGTCGCCTTGCGGTCCGTGTCGATGCGCGCGGCATAGGCGGGGTTGTCGATTTCCAGCAGAGTTTCGGCGCGCGAGGAACTCAGCACCACGATCGCGTGCAGTTCGCGTGCCAGCAAGGCCCGCTCCGCCGCCGGTCCGCCCAGGCCATCGGCGATGTCCTGCAGTTCCATGAGCCGCCAGATGCCCACGGCAGCGGCGAGGGACATGACCAGGCAGATGACCCCGAAAGCCAGGGCAAGGCGCAGGGAAAGGCGGGCGTTGTGCAGGGTCATGTCAGATACCGGTGAGAAGGGCCGCAGGCGGGAAAGAGCGGCCAGCGGTGCGCCAGGCGCATGGGGTGGGGTCCATGGTAAGTATCGGCACCGGTTCTGACAACTTGATACAAGCGCAAAAAAGAGCGCCCGGATCGCTCCGGCCGCTCTTTCGCGGGGCAGGCGGCGTGGAAGGCCGTCCGCCCCATTCACATGACCCCTCAGGCGTTCGTCTGCAGCGCGGCAATGCGCTCTTCGATCGGCGGGTGGGTGCTGAACAGCTTGCCGATGCCGCCGGCGATGCCCAGGGCGGCCATGTTCTTGGGCAGTTCGGCCGGGTGGGCGCCGCCCAGGCGGGCCAGCGCGTTGATCATGGGCTGCTTGCGACCCATCAGTTGCGCCGCGCCGGCGTCGGCACGGAATTCGCGCTGGCGGCTGAACCAGGCCACGATCATCGACGCCAGGAAGCCCAGCAGGATGTCGAGCACGATGGTCGTGGCGTAGTAGCCGATGCCGGGGCCGGAGCTGTTCTCGTCGTTCTTGCGCAGGAAGCTGTCCACCGCATAGCCGATCACGCGGGACAGGAACACCACGAAGGTGTTCATCACGCCCTGGATCAGCGTCATGGTCACCATGTCGCCATTGGCGATGTGGGCCACCTCGTGGCCGATCACCGCCTCGACCTCCTCGCGCGTCATGCCCTGCAGCAGCCCGGTGGACACCGCCACGAGGGCGTTGTTCTTGAAGGCGCCGGTGGCGAACGCGTTGGGGTCGCCGGGGAAGATGCCGACCTCGGGCATGCCGATGCCGGCCTTGTCGGCGAACTTGCGCACGGTCTCGACGATCCAGGCCTCATCGGCCGACCCGGTGCCGTCGATGATCTGCACGCCCGCGCTCCACTTGGCGACGGGCTTGCTGATCAGCAGCGAGATGATGGCGCCGCCGAAGCCCATGATGAAGGCAAAGCCCAGCAGTGCCCCCAGGTTCAGGCCACTGGCGGTCAGGAAGCGGTTGACGCCCAGCAGGCTGGCGACGATGCCCAGCACCACCACGACGGCGACGTTGGTCAACAAGAAAAGCGCGATTCGTTTCATCGAAGGGTTCTCCACGGAGGGATACGGGGGTGTGACCAGCGGCAGGAACGCGCTGTCACAAACCGGAAAATGGGGATGGTGCGCAGGCGTTCAAGCCGTGTTCGCAGCGTTGCGATGGCCCTGGTGTGGTTTGTTATGCGGGGCGCGCGCTGCGGAATACGAGGGAGTCATCATAGAAGCAAAAGTTCTCGTTCTCGGGCCACCAGCCGGGCACGCCGAGCACCGGCAGCGGCAGAAAAGGCTTGGTGGCCAGGTGCGCCGCATCGAGCGCGCCGGCCAGCCAGGCATCCACATCCGCTACCGAATCCATAGCGCCCTGCGCTTGATACACATGCGCCGTGATCGGTTTTCTTGGCGCCTCGAGTTTTTCCAGCAAGGCATGGCCGAACAACACCAGCTGCGCCTGCCGCCACAGCGGCCGCAGATCGACGAACAACCGCCGCCAGTCGCGCGCCGCCAGCGCCTGCCAAAGCGGCGCGGGGGAGAACAGCACGGCGCCGTTTTCATCGAACAGCGTGATCGCGTCGCGCAGCGGCCCGCGCACTGCGCCCACACCGGTCTGGGCGATGGCCTCGGCCTGCAGGGCATTCAGCCGGCGCTTGGCCTGCGGATAGCGCAGCCAGACCAGGCCGTTGAAAAAATCGTGCAGGTTGTCGCGGGTGGGGACGGTGCCGGTGTCGAAGATGAACGCCTCATAGGCCCGGCCCGCCGGCAGGGCCGAGTGCGACACGAATCGCACGGCGGCGCCCGGCATCCGGTTCAGGGCGTCCGGCAGGGGCGTGCCGGCCTGCCATGCCGCCCGGACCCCGGGGCCCAGGTCTTCAAACGGCTGCAGCCAGGGCGGCACCGCGCCGAACGCGCCGGGGTCCACGGATTCAGCGTGCCTCAGGGAGGTAACGGACCGCGTTGGGCTGCGTCTGGGGCTTCAGCTCGAAATGGTCGGGGAATTTCTTGAACAGCTTGGTCGAGGCCGTGTTCTTGCCCAGCAGCTTGGCGTCGTGCAGCAGTTTCACGATGTCGCCCAGCGGCTGCCACTGCCCGGCTTTCAGGGCGGGGGCGTGGTCCAGGATGTGGCGAACGCTCACGGCCTCGCCGGCGCCCGAGCCCGCCCGACGGCCATCCGCCCCAGCGTTAGCCGCCGCCTTGGTCGCCGTGGTGGAAGCCGCCTTCTTGGCGGCGGCTTTCTTCGCAGGCGCCTTCTTGGCCGGTGCGGCCTGCACCGCCGGCTTGGGCGCAGCGGCCTTGCGCGGGGTGGTTTTGCGCGCGGGCGCTTTCTTGGCCGCGGGGCTTCGGGGGGCCGGTGGCGCGGCCTCCGGCATCGTGGCGGGGACCTCGGTCACCTGATCGCCCTCCGGCCCGACCAGGAACACCTGATCGTAGGCATTGACGGCCTCGGGCGCCATCTTGCCGCGATCGGAAAGGCACACCACCCGGAACCCGCGCTCGCGCAGCCGCAGCACCAGCGGCACGAAGTCGGCGTCGCCCGAACCGATCGCGATGGTGGACGGGCGCGAAGGCGCATAGGACAGCTCCATCACATCGACCGCCAGGGCCACGTCCGTCGTGTTCTTGGTCAGCGACAGGTTCATGTAGGGCCGGATCATGCGGGTGCGCAGCACCTCCCCAAGCCCCTTGAGCTTGTCGGCACTGCCGTACGCGCGGCGCAAGGACACGCTGCCCTCGTGCTGCTCCAGGGTGCGAAAGGCCTCCTCCACCCAGGCGGGCGCACACAGGTTGTCAGCGTCGATGAAGAAAGCGGTCATGGGTGGCCTCGCAGGGACTGTCTTAGCACGGCCGCCAAGGCGGGCAGGCACGCTAGGTGGGCGGTGGCGTTCACCCCACCACCCGCCACGGCAGCGCTTCGCCCGAGCGCAGCGGTTTGAGTTCGGCCTCGCCGAAGGCAAAGCTGCCCGGCGGCGTCCACGATTCGCGGCGCAGGGTGATCGTGCCCTGGTTGCGCGGCAGGCCGTAGAACGCGGGGCCGTGGAAGCTGGCGAAGCCTTCGAGCTGGTGCAGCGCACCGGCATGGTCGAATGCCTCGGCATACATCTCGATCGCCGCATGGGCGGTGTAGCAACCGGCGCAGCCGCTCGCATGCTCCTTGAGGTGGGCCGGGTGCGGCGCGCTGTCGGTGCCCAGGAAGAATTTGTCGCTGCCACTGGTGGCGGCCTCCACCAGCGCCACGCGGTGCGTTTCGCGCTTGAGCACGGGCAGGCAGTAGTAGTGGGGGCGGATGCCGCCGGTGAAGATCGCGTTGCGGTTGTAGAGCAGGTGGTGCGCGGTGATGGTGGCCGCGGTGAAACGGTCGGCCTGCTGCACGTAGTGCGCCGCATCCCGGGTGGTGATGTGCTCGAAGACGATCTTCAGTTCCGGAAAGTCGCGGCGCAGCGGAATGAGCTGCTGCTCGATGAACACGGCCTCGCGGTCGAACAGGTCGATGTCGCTGCTGGTCACCTCGCCGTGCACCAGCAGCAGCAGGCCGGCCTTCTGCATGGCCTCCAGCGTGCGGTAGGTCTTGCGCAGATCGGTCACGCCGGCATCGCTGTTGGTGGTGGCGCCGGCGGGATAGAGCTTGAGGGCGACCACACCCGCCGCCTTGGCGCGCACGATCTCCTCGGGCGCCAGGTTGTCGGTGAGGTACAGCGTCATCAGCGGCTCGAAGGCGACGCCAGGCGGCACGGCCGCCTGGATGCGCTCCTTGTACGCCGTGGCCAGGGCCGCCGTGGTCACGGGCGGGCGCAGGTTGGGCATGATGACGGCGCGCCCGAACTGGGCGGCCGTGTGCGGCACGACGGTGAGCAGCGCTTCGCCGTCGCGCACGTGCAGGTGCCAGTCGTCCGGGCGGGTGATCGTGAGGGTGTCGGGGGAGTGGGCAGCGGTCATGGGCGCCATTGTCCCATCGCACCGGCCCATGAAAAAACCCTGTCCACCCGGGAGGATGGACAGGGTAAACCCCAAATAATGGGGCGAGGGGGTTGCGGGTTGGTATTTCGGATCAGCAGCCGGACGGACGGTTGCCACGCATGGGCACGATGCCCGAGACGGTGATGCGGTCGCCCGAGCCATCGGTGGCCGTGAGCGTCTTGCTCAGGAGGCGCACCTGGTTGGAATCGCGCGACACGGTGGTGTCGCTCCAGTCGGTGGCGCTGAATTCGCGCTGCGAGAACGTGAGGAAGGCGATGTACAGGTTGCCGGCATTGGGCTGGTAGCGCACGTCGCCGGAGGCCTGGTCGCTGGAGCCGACCTTCTTGGCGCCGTCGAAACGGAAGGTGCAGACTTCGGGCGACGAACCCACCGGGTTCTTCTTTTCCACATCGGTCAGGTTGATGGTGCCGTCGCCGTACACGCCGTTCAGGCCAGAGACCGTGGCGTTGCTCACCGTGAGCACGCCGGGCTGGTCGCTCGGGGTGGGATCGTCGTCGTTGCCGCCGCCACAGGCGGTGAGCAGCAAGGCGGTGCAGGCGGCAGCGGAAAAGGTCTTGAGAAAAGCGTTCATGGGTCAGTCAGGATCGGTCATTGGAAAGTCGCAGGAACGGGTGTCAGGCCCCGTCCTCGCGACAAGCCCCGATCCTAGAAATGGCCTTTCGCCCCTGCTGTGGGTCTTTGGCAGCGGGGTCCGTAGGACAGATTCCCGCACCGCCCGTGCCCGCCGGGCGCAGCGCAGGCGGGGAGGCAACCCTTCAGGCCAACGCCTGGGGCGCCACCGCCGGAAACCGCACGGTGAAACAAGAGCCCCCCTCCGGGCGGTTTTCCACCTCGACCGTGCCGCCCTGGCGGACCACCAGGGCATGGACGATGGACAGCCCCAGGCCAGAGCCTTCGCCCCCGTGTCCGGGTGCGTGCGGAAAGCGTCGAAACGGCCGCGACAGCATCTCGGTAGGCAGCCCGGCCCCGGCGTCGCTCACGCGCAGCGCCACGCCGGCAGCCGTCACCTCGACCGCCACGCCCAGCCAGCCGCCGTCGCCCGCGTGGCGCAGCGCGTTTTCGACCAGGTTGAACAGCACCTGCCGCAGGCGGTCGGGGTCGGCATTCACCAGCGCCGTGCTCGGGGCCTGCGGCACCTGCAAATCGAGCGCCACGCCGTGTTCGGCGATGCGGCTGGCGTGGCCTGCCAGCGCTTCGCGCACCAGTTCCGCCAGGTCCTGCGGCGCCATCTTGAGCGATAGCTGGCCGGCCTCGGCCATCGACAGGGTGTGCAGATCGCCGACCAGGCGCCCGAGGTACTCGACCTGCTCCAGCAGCGCGCGCGACTCGGCGGCGTCGGCCTCGATGACGCCGTCGCAGATCGCGTGCAGGCGCGCGCGCAGCACGGTCAGCGGCGTCCGCAACTCGTGCGAGATGGAGGCTGCGGTGGCGCGGCGCTCGCGCGCCATGTCCTCCAGCGCATCGGTCATCTGGTTGAAGTGGCCCACCATCTCGGCCATCTCGCCCTTGTAGCGGCCCGGCTGCGCCCGCACGGTGAAATCGCCCATCGCCACGCGCGTGGCGGCCTCGGCCATCGAGGCCACGGGCTGCGTGACCAGGCGCGACACCCAGAACCCCACGGCCAACCCGAAAGGCAGGCACACCACCAGCCCGACGACCAGCGACCACTTCTCGCCGAACAGCAGGTCGCCGCGCCAGTACTGCCCGTAGATCGCCATCGCCTGGGGGCTGTCCTCCTGGTCATGGTCGTTGAGCTCGTCCAGTTCGTGCTGCACGGTGGCGGGCAGGCTGCGGTAGAAATCGCGGTACTGCATTTCGGAGAACACGACCACGCTGGCCGCCAGCAGGCCCATGGTGGCGAGCAGCGTCCCGGCGATGTATAGCCCGAAGCGGACCCAGATGCGATCGAGGATGGAGCCTTGCATGGCGCGCGGCTCGGGTCAGGCCTCGGCGGACTCGCCGGGCCACAGGCGGTAGCCGATGCCGCGCACCGTCTCGATCAGCTCGCCCTGCCCGGCCTGCTGCAGCTTGCGCCGCAGCTTGGACAGGTGGGAGTCGATCACCCGGTCAAGCGCGTCGCTCTCGGGCAGGCAATGCTCGATCAGGTGGCCGCGCGAGAAGCAGCGCTTGGGCTGCGCCGCCAGGCAGGCCAGCAGCCGGAACTCGGTCAACGTGAGCGGCAGCGGCACGGCGCGCCCGTCCTCGCCATAGGCCAGGGCGGCATGGGCCTGCTGGTCGATCTCGATCCGGCCCACGCGGATCGGCGTGGTGGCAGGCGCTTCCTGCGACCGCGTGCGGCGCAGCACGGCGCGCACACGGGCCACCACCTCGGGCGGGCTGAAGGGCTTGACCACGTAGTCGTCGGCCCCCAGGCGCAGGCCGAGCAGCTTGTCGATGTCGTCCGCCAGTGCGGTGACCATGATGACCGGGGTCTGACCCTCTTCGCGGATGGCGCGCAGCACGTCCAGCCCGTCCATGCCGGGCAGGTGGATGTCCAGCAGCACCATGTCGGGCCGCAGCTGGCGAAACAGCCGCAGGGCGTCCAGACCGTTGCCGGCCTGCTGCGCCCGCAGCCCGTCGCGCTGCAGGTAGGCCGTGAGGATGCTGGCGATCCCGGGTTCGTCCTCGACCACGAGGACAAGCGGACCAGGCAGGGGGGCAGGACTGTTCATGGCAGCAGGGGGCTAGGGCGGCGGCCACGGGGCCCGGGGAGGGTCCGAGGGCGGCACACCGCCGGCCGATTATCCATGGGCCGCCCTTCGCACCGGGCCCCGGCGCGTCTCCACGCTTTCTCCACACGGTATTCACGGCTGCGCGAATTTTGGCGGGCCCAATGCCCGCTGAAAACCTTCCCCGAATGCCCTTCCCTCTCCAGGTCCTGTCCGCGTGAACCGATCCCTTCGCCTCCTGCCGTGCGCCGCGCTGTCCGTCCTGGTGGCCGGGTGCGCCGCGCTCGGGGGGGCCGACGCCCCCTCGGTGCAGGGCGTGGCCCCGGTGCCAGCGGCCTGGAGCCAGCCGGCGCCCGCCGGTGCGACGGCAGCCGACCTGCGGTCCTGGTGGAAGGCCTTCAACGACCCTGCGCTGGATGCCCTCGTGCAGGAAGCGCTGGCCAGCAACCTCGATTTGGCGCAGGCCGCCAGCCGGCTGCGCGAGGCCCGGCTGCAATCGGGCCGCGCGGCCCTGCAGTTCAGGCCATCGCTGGGCGCCAGCGCCCGTTCGCTGCAGGACATTTCGGCCACCGACACCTACTTTCACGCCAGCCTGGACATGGTGTGGGAACTGGGCCTTTTCGGCGCCGGCGAAAGCACGCGCCAGGCCGGCGAAGCCGAACTGGATGTGGCCGGGGCCGATGCCCAGGGCGTTCGCGTGGCGGTCGTGGCCGATGTGGTGCGCAACTACCTCGACCTGCGCGCCGCGCGCCGCCAGGCGCAGCGGCTGGCGCAGATGGCCGCTCTGGACGAACGCAGCGCCGCCTTGGCCGAGGTGCGGCTGCGCACCCGCCTGGGGCCGGCGGACGAGATCGTGCAGGCCCGCGTGCGGGCGGCACAGGCCCGCGCCGCGCAGGCGCCCCTGACCGAAGCCGGTGCCCGTGCCGCCCAGGCCCTGGCCGTGCTGCTCGGCCGCACCACCCCCGATCCGGCCTGGAGCGCCGAGGTGCCCGGCAGCGCCCCTTCGGCGCTGGCGCCGTTCGCCCTGGCCGAACTGCCCGCCGATCTGCTGCGCACCCGCCCCGACGTGCACGCCGCCGAGGCGGAGGTGAACAAGGCGGCCGCGGCGCTGGGGCTGGCGCGCTCCGAGCTGTACCCGCGCATCTCGCTCATGGGTTCGCTGCTCTATTCGTACAACATCACCCAGCATTTCCGCACGCGCAGCGAAAACGCCCCCGCGCTCGGGCCCGTCATCGACATTCCGCTGTTCGACTGGGGCCGCCGGCAGATGCAGGTGCAGGCACGGCAGGAAGCGGTGAACGCCGCGCTCCTCGGCTACCGCAAGGCCGTGAACAACGGCGTGGCCGAGGTGGAGGGCGCCCTCGCGGCCCTGGGGGCACAGCAGGCCCGCGCGGACGCGCTCGCCCAGGCCCTGGGCTTGCTGCGCCAGCGCACGGCGGCCGGGCAGGCGCAGATCCGCCTCGGCTTGGCCAGCGAATACGACGCCCTGCCGCAGCGGCGCGCCGAGCTGCAGGCCGCCGCGGAATGGGACACGGCGCAGGACGCCCGCGCCCTCGCCTTCGTGGCGCTCTACAAAGCCCTGGGCGGTGCACCACTGCCGCCGGCCGAGCCCACGGCCGGGGCCGCCGATCCCGAGGCCACGCGCATCGCCGGGACCGCGCCATGATTCCACTGGCCCGCAAGACCCTGGTGCACGAATGGCGCCGCTTCGTGCCGGCGGTGTTCGCTGTCGGGTTCTCCGGCCTGCTGCTGATGGTGCAGGCCGCGCTGGTGCTCGGCATCTTCGGCAGCGCCGCCGTCTATGTGCGGGCCTCGACAGCCGATCTCTGGGCCGGCTACCCGGGCACGCAGAGCGTGAACTTCGGCCGCGCCATCGGCCGCGACGTGGAAAGCCGGATGCGCATGGACCGCGCCGTGACCGCCGTCGAGCCCTACCTCTGGGTCGATGGCGACTGGCGCAGCGCCCAGGCGGGCGCGGGCGGCATCTCGGTCTATGTCTCGGGCATCCGCAGCGCGCCCGACGGCATGCTGTTCGCACGCCTCATCGCTCCATGGCAGCGCGATGCGCTGCGCGAGCCGGGCGCGGTGATCGTGGACCGGGCCGATCTGGACACGCTGGGCGTGCGGGTCGGCCAGACCGCGTGGATCAACAGCCACCCGGTTCGCGTGGCCGCGGCCGTGGACGGCCTGCGCGGCCTGGGTGGCGTGAACGTGCTGGCCTCGCTGGACACCGCGCGCGAGATCGCCGGTACCGAAGTCGGCTCCGGCAGCACCTACGTGGTGGCCCGGACCCGCAGCCCTGCGGACGCCGCGGCCGCCCAGGCCCGGCTGTCGCAGGGCGGCCCGGGTTTCGGCCCGTTCGAGGTGTGGACGGCCCGGCAGTTCTCGCGCCGGTCGCAGCTGTACTGGATGTTCGACACCGGCGCCGGCGTGGCCGTGCTGTTCATGGTGATCGTCGTGTGCCTCGTCGGCACCGTGGTCACCAGCCAGTCGCTCATGGGCGTGGTGGCCGGCACGGCACGCGAATACGCCGTGCTCAATGCCCTGGGCGCCAGCCGCGGCGCCTTGGGCCGGCTCGTGATCGAGCAGGCCTGCTGGATCGGCGGGCTGGGCCTGCTGGTCGCCGGTGCCACCAGCGCCGCGCTGCTGGGGGTAGCCGCCGCCTATGGCGTGCCGGTCGCCATGACGCCACGGGTGGCGGCCGCCTGCGCGGTGCTGGTCGGGATCGTGGCCCTGTTCTCGGGTTTCTTCGCCATCCGTGGCCTGCTGCGGGCCGACCCGGCCCTGCTCCTGCGATGAACCACGGCACCGCTCCCGAAGCCCCCCGCCTCACGCCCAGCCTGCAGGCGGTGCAGGTGCACAAGTCCTTCGTGTCGGGCGTCGTGCGCGTGCAGGTCATCGAAGGCCTCACGCTGTCCATCTACCCGGCCGAGCTCACGCTCATCTCCGGCCCCTCCGGTTGCGGCAAGAGCACGCTGCTGTCGCTGCTGTCCGGCCTGCAGCGGGCGGACGCGGGCCACTCCATCGCCCTGGGCGAGAACCTGGGCGCGCTCAGCGTGCGCGCGCTCGAGCGCTTTCGGCTGCATCACACGGGGTTCGTGTTCCAGGGCTTCAACCTGTTTCCCGCCCTGACGGCGCTGGAACAGGTGCAGCTGCCGCTGGGCTACCTGGGCCTGAGCGACCGCGAGAGCGAAAAGCGCGCCCGCCGCGCACTGGACGAGGTGGACCTGTCGCACCGCGCCAGCATGCGGCCCGCGCAGCTGTCCGGCGGCGAAAAGCAACGCGTGGCCATCGCGCGGGCCATCGCCAAGGAACCGCAACTGCTGTTCGCCGACGAACCCACAAGCGCGCTGGATGCCGACAGCGGCCAGCGCGTCATCGACATCCTTCACCGCATCGCGCATGCGCACGGCACCACGGTGCTGTGCGTAAGCCACGACCCCCGGCTGGTGCGCCATGCCGACCGGGTGCTGGGCATGGAGGACGGCGCCATCCGCAGCGACTGGCGCCAGCCCGACGCGCCACTGACAACGAACACCCCATGACCCGCCTGCCCCTTACGCCCCCGTCGCTGCTCGGCCTGATACCAGCGCTCCTCGCCACGGCCGTGCTGCTGGTCGCCTGCAACGAAAAGCCCCTGCCCTCGGCCGTCGCGGCCGAGCCCCCGCCCCCGGCCCAGGTGGCCGTGGCGCGCGGCAAGATCGAAGTGCCGGGCGGCCTGCTCGAACTGTCGCCCGCCCAGGAAGGGCTGGTGCAGGCCGTCGCCGTGCAGGAAGGGCAGACCGTGCAGCGCGGCCAGTTGCTGCTGCGCCTGGCGGGCGATGCCGCGGGCAGCGAAGCCGCGGTCGCCCAGTCCGAGCTGCACCTGGCCCAGGCCCGCCACCAGGCACGCGCCCAGCGCCTGCCGGCCCTGCGCCGCACGGCGGCGCGGCTGTCCGAGGCAGTGACCGCCGGCGCCGCCGAACCCCAGCGTGCCGACGAAGCCCTGCAGGCCGTGCGCGATGCCGAAGCCGACCTCGCCGTCTCGCAGGCCGAGGCCGAAGTGGCGCGCAGCCGCCTGGCCCAGGTGCAGGCGCAGCGCGCACGGCTGGAGCTGCATGCGCCAGAAGACGGCACCGTGGTCCGCGTGGGCACGCAGGCCGGCCAGCGTGCGCCGGCGTCGGGCAGCGCAGCGGCCATCACGCTGCTGCCGCGCCGCCCGCTCGTGGTGCGGGCCGAGCTGAACGAAAGCTACGCGGCCCAGGTGCACGTGGGCCAGCGCGCCACCGTCACCACCGATGGCGACACCGCCGCCGCGGCGATGCCGCCGGCGCATGTGGTGCGCATCAGCCCCGTGCTTGGCACCGGGCGGCTGCAGGACGACGTCCAGCGCGGCCCCGTGCGCATCGTCGAATGTGTGTTGGAGTTCGATCAGGCGCCCACCGCGCGGGTCGGACAGAACGTGAGAGTGAGCTTCCATGAATGACGCCAGAACCCACCGCATCGCCCTGGTCGATGCACGCCATGTCTCCCAGCCCGCGACCGGCTCGGGCTGGATGGTGCAATGCGACTTCGACGGCACCATCAGCACCGAAGACGTGACCGACTCGCTGCTGCAGCGCTTCGGCCGCGACGGCTGGGAGGAGTTGGAGGCCGCCTGGGAGCGCGGTGAGATCGGCTCGCGCGAATGCATGAAGGGCCAGGTGGCCCTGCTCGACATGGACCGCGCCGAGCTGGACGCGCACCTGGCCACCATCGCGGTGGACCCGCACTTCGGTGCCTTCGTGCGCGCAGCCTGCGAGCGGGGCATGCCGGTGCAGGTGGTGAGCGACGGCATCGACTACGCCATCCATGCCGTGCTGGAACGCCATGGCCTGGGCGACCTGCCGGTGATCGCCAACCGGCTGGTGCAGACCGGCCCGCGCAGCTGGCAGCTGCAGTCGCCCTGGGCCAGCGCCGCCTGCGCGCGCGCCAGCGGCAACTGCAAATGCGAACGCCTGGCCGAGCAGCGCGAGAGGCATGGCCGCGTGCTGTACGTGGGCGACAGCACCTCGGACTTCTGCGTGTCCGGCCGAGCCGACTTCGTGCTGGCCAAGTACAAGCTCATCCAGCACTGCGTGGACCACGGCATCGCCCATGCGGCGTTCACCGACTTCTCGCAGGCGCTGGCCCTGCTGCCACAGCCCGTGGCGCTGGAACTGGCGGCATGAACGCCGCCGTGATGTCCCGCGAAACCGCCCTTCCCCTGGGCGACGCTGCGGCCCGCCCCGGCGATGCCGGCACGCAGCACGAGTACCTGCTGCGCGGGCACGGCCCGAACGCCGGCACCGGCGTGCTGCTGATCCACGGGCTGACCGGCACGCCCAATGAAATGCGCCTGCTGGCCAAGGGCCTGCACCGCGCCGGCTTCACCGTGCTGGCCGTGCAGCTGGCCGGCCACTGCGGCACGCAGGACGACCTGGTCGGCACGCGCTGGCAGGACTGGCACGCCAGCGTGCAGCGCGGCGCCGACCGGCTGGCGATGGTGACCGGCGGCCGGCTCGTGGCGTGCGGCCTCTCGATGGGCGCCGTGCTGGCGCTGGCGCTGGCCGCCGATCGCCCGGCCCAGGTGGCCGGCGTGGTGGCGCTGTCGCCCACCTTCCGCTACGACGGCTGGAGCATGCCCGCGTACACGCGGCTGTCGTTCCTGCTGCCGCTGTTTCGCCTGCTCGGCATCGGGCGGCACCGCGTCTTCATGGAGCAGCCGCCCTACGGCATCAAGGACGCGGCGCTGCGCGAGCGCGTGGTGGCGCAGATGCAATCGGGCGACAGCGCGGCGGCCGGCCTGCCGGGCAATCCCTGGTGGTCGGTGATCGAGATGCGCGCGCTGGCCGCCCACGTGCGCCGGCGCCTGGACGCCGTGCGCTCGCCCTGCCTCGTGCTGCATGCGCGCCACGACGACATCGCCTCGGCCGCCAACGCCCAGGCCATCGTGCAGGGCGTGCGGTACGCGCCGGTGGAACTGGTGCTGCTGGACGACAGCTACCACATGATCACCATCGACCGGGAGCGCCGCGCCGTCGTGGCGCGCACCGTCGCGTTCGCGGAGCACATCGCCCGCGGGGGCACGCCGTGAACCCGGCCGGGGCCGAGGGCGGCATCACGCCGCTGGTGGCAGCGCTCTGGGCGCTGAACATGCTGGTGGACACGGGCGGGCAGCTGGCGTTCAAGGCGGCGGCCACGGCCGACCCCCGCGCCGGCAGCGGCCTGGCCCGCTGGGCGTTCATGGCGCGCCGGCCGTGGCTGTGGATCGGCGTGGGCTGCTATGTGGCCGAGTTCCTGGTGTGGCTGGCGTTCCTCTCGCTCGTGCCGCTGTCGGACGGCGTGCTGCTGGGCTCCATCAACATCGTGGCCGTCATGGTGGCCGGCCGGTTCCTGTTCCGCGAGAAGCTGTCGCGCATGCGCGTGGCCGGCATCCTGCTGGTGTCGGCCGGCGTGGCCGTCGTGGGGCTGCACGGATGAAGCGCTTCTACGCCCTCGGGTTCCTCGCGCTGGTGGCGTTCGACACGCTGGCGCAGATCAGCTTCAAGCTCGCGGGCGAGCACGCGCTGCCGCTGGAGCTGTCCGCCGACTGGCTCGTGCGGGTCTTCGGGCACCCGTGGATCTACGGGGCCTTCATCGGCTACCTGGGCGCGTTCTTCACCTGGATGACGCTGCTGGAGCATGCCCCCATCGGCCCGGCGTTCGCCGCGTCGCACCTGGAAGTCGTCTCGGTGCTGGCGATCTCTGCCGTGTGGTTCAACGAACCCATCGGCTGGCCGCAGGTGGCGGGCGCGGTGCTCATCCTGGGCGGCATCGCCTGCCTGGCTCGCAGCGAGGCCGAGGCCGATGCCGAGCCCGGGGCCGATCACGTCCCGGCGCACGATGGCGCGTGAAGCCCCGCCCACCGCGGGCCTGCCGCTGCGGATGGCCGACCTGCTGCCCGGCGGCGATGCCGACCTGGGCGGTGCGCTCGCGCGCTTCCTGGGCGTACCCGCGGTGCAGGTGGAGTGCTCCGGCACCGCCGCGCTGATGGTCGCCCTCACGGCGCTGCGCACGCTGGCGCCCGACCGCGACGAAGTCGTGGTGCCGGCCTATACCTGCCCGCTGGTGGCCATGGCGGTGGCGCACTGCGGCCTGAAGCTGCGGCTGTGCGACCTCGGCCCCGGCACGCTCGACCTGGACCTCGCGGAGCTCGATCCGCTGTGCGGCCACCGCACGCTGGCGGTGCTGCCCACGCACCTGGCCGGCCGCGTGGTGGACACGGCCAACGTGCGCAGCCTGGCGCGGGCCGCGGGTGCCTGGGTCATCGAAGACGCGGCGCAGGCCCTGGGTGCGCGCGTGGCCGGCGCGAGCGTGGGGGCCGGCAGCGACCTCGCTTTTTTCAGCCTGGCGGTGGGCAAGGGGCTGACCCTTTTCGAGGGTGGCGCGCTCATCGCAGCCGACCCGCAACTGCGCACCGCATGCCTGCACGCCAGCCGCAGCACCGTGCCGCGCCGCCTCTTCTGGGAACTGCGCCGCAGCGCCGAACTGCTGGCCTACGCCGCGCTCTACCGCCCGGCCACGCTGCCGATGGCCTACGGCGCGCCGCTGCGGCGGGCGCTCGCCCGGGGCGACCGCGTGGGCGCCGCGGGGGACGATTTCTCGCCGCGCATTCCGCTGCACCGCGTGGGCCGCTGGCGGCAGGCGGTGGGTGTGCGGGCGCTCGCGCGGCTGCCCGACTGGCTGGCGGCGGCGCAGGCGCGCGCCGCAGCGCGGGTGGCTCGGCTGCGCGGCATCGCAGGGCTGCAGGTGCTGGAGGACAGCGTGGCCGCCGGCGGTGCACAGGGCACCTGGCCCACCCTGCTGGTGCTGCTGCCCCACGCCGCGGCCCGCGACGCCGCACTGAAGTCCCTGTGGGGCGCCGGCCTGGGCGTGGGCGTGCCTTTCGTGCACGTGCTGCCCGACTACGGGCGCTACGCCCACCTCGTTTCGGCGGAGGACCGCGCGGCAGGACTGCCCCAGGCCCGGCGATTCGCCACGCAGGTGCTGTCCATCAGCAACAGCCCCTGGCTGGACGACGCGGGCTTTGATCGGGTCTGCGCCACGCTGGCGCAGGCGGTGCGGACTTAGCCCCGCGCGCCGTTCAATCCGCCGCCATCGCCAGCTGACCCAGCAGCACCCGATTGAACGCCGCCTGCTGCGCCTGCCACTGCGGCAGCGCCGCGTCGGCCTGGGCAGTGTCCTGCCCGTCGCCCGCGCTGAGCCACCGCTTCCACGCCGTGCGGTAGCGGTGCACGGACACCTCGCCCGTCACGTCGCTGCCCACGAGCTGCCCGCGCAGCGCGGAGATCAGGGCGTCGCCGTGTTGCGCGCCCAGGACGCCCTGGTCCCAGTTGGTGCGCACGACCGAGGGCGAGAACGCGTCCTTGTCGATGCTGAGGTAGGTGGGTTGGCGGTGGGCCGAGAGCACGCGGTACAGCGTGGCGGCGAGCGCGTCGGCATCGGGCAGGCTGCGAAACCGCGCCTGCAGGCCCAGCCAGCGCGCCCAGCGCGTATCCACCCCCACGCTCCAGTAGGTGAGCCGGCCGGCCCGCAACGGCGCGAGGTAGTTCTCCCACGCGTGGCGCAGGCCGATGTCGCCCGAGGTGATGCCGACCACGTGCACGTGCGACACCTGCGGCAGCATCGCCACGCGGCGCACCCACGAGCCGCAGTGCACGCCGAAGGGAAAGCGCATGTTGTCCGGGTGGTTGTCCAGCACCACCACGCGCAGGGGCCGCGCGGCGGTGTGCCCGCGCGCGGCGATGCAGCGGGCGATCAGCGGCCAGCTCAGGTGGTGGAAATCGCCACTGCCCATGAAGACCGGGCCGTGGCGGTCGAAGGCCGGCAGACGGGCATCGAGCAGCCCGCCGAAGGCCCCGATGCGGGCCAGGCCGCAGCCGAACCGCAGCGCCTCGTGCCAGTCCTGCGCCAGATCGATGCGCCGCTCGTCCGGCAGCGCCCCGACGGCGCCGTCGAGGTCGAGCACGACCGGTGGCCAGTCCGCCGGTCTCATGCGGCCTCCGCGCGGTCGCGCCACTGCCGGTCGCTCTCGAAGCGCCCGGCGAACCGCCGCGCCAGGGCGCGCAGCACGGGCTGGCGCACGTACACCGCGTGGCGCGTGAAGGTGAAGCGCGCGCCCAGGCTGCGCTTGACCTCCGGGTCCGTCCAGCCGGCGACATAGTGCGTGAGGCCGTGCGCCAGCGCGTATTCGAGGTTTTCCATCCAGCTCACGAAGTACAGGTTGGCCTCGCGCGCGGCCGGATAGGCCAGCCCGATGTACTTGTCCACCAGGCGGCCGCCATGCACGTAGCACAGGTTCCAGCCCAGCAGCTCGCCCGAGGCGGCTTGGCGGTATTCGAAGGCGATGCCGCCGCTGGACGCATCGCGCAGCACGGCGGCGAAGAAACCGCGCGTGAGCCGGTCGAAGTGCACCTCGCTCTGCGCGTACACGGCCTCGTACAGCGCGTAGTAGGCATCCACCACGGCGTCGTCGGCAAAGGCCTCGCCCGTGGCGATGTGGCGCACCGCCAGCCCCGCGCGGCTGCGCAGCTTGCGGCGCAGGTTCTGGCGCCGGCTGGCGGACAGGCGTCCCAGGTAGTCGGCGATGCTCGCGAAGTCGATGGGCACATAGGCCAGCGCCTGCCCTTCGACCAGCACGAAGCCCTGGCGCTCGCACGCGTGCGCCAGGGCGGCCGCGTAGGCATTGTCGGCGTCGGACAGCAGGGGCGACTGTTGCGGCAGGTCCTTGATGATGGCCAGCGCGAAGCGCCGCCCCGGCCCCGCGCGCACGGCCTGCGCCAGGGCCTCGGGCGCGGTGCCATCCGCGGGCAGCGGTGCGTATTCGGTCACCGTGGTGCCCACGAACCCCGTGGTCACCCGCAGCCAGCGGGACCAGCGCGCGAACAGCGGCAGCGCCCGCACGCGGGCCTTGAGCGCATCGTCCGCCGTGGTGAGCAGGTCCAGCGGCGCCGCGAAAGCCGGCGCCGGCAGACCCTGCAGCACCGTGAAGCCTTGCGGCGGGTGCGCGGCAAAGTGCCCGGCCAGCGCCTGCGGCTCGAGCGCGTTGCGCCAGGGCATCAGCTGCGCTTGGCGCGCGTCAGGAGCTGCTCCAGCAGCACCAGGGCCTCGTCGATCTCGGGGCGCGTGATCATGAGCGAAGGTGCCAGCGTGATGACGTTCTTGTAGTAGCCGCCCACGTCCAGCACCAGGCCGCGCTTCTGGCCCTTGTATTCGAGATTGCCTTCCAGGCCGATGTCCACCATCTTGTCCAGCAGCGCGCGGTTGGGCGTGAAGCCGTCCTCGGTGCAGATCTCGGCCCGCAGCGCCAGCCCCAGGCCGTCCACGTCCCCGATTTCCTTGTGGCGCTTTTGCAGGTCCTTGAGTCCTTCCAGGAAGTAGGCGCCGCTGTCGCGCACCTGGGCGCCGAAGTCCATCTCGTGCGTCATCTTCATCACCTCCAGGCCGAGCGCCGTGCCCAGCGGGTTGGAGGCGAAGGTGGAGTGCGTCGAGCCCGGCGGGAAGATCGTGGGGTTGATCAGTTCCTCGCGCGCCCACAGGCCGGACAGCGCGTTCAGGCCGTTGGTCAGCGCCTTGGCGAACACCAGCACGTCGGGCTTCACGCCGAAGTTCTCGACCGACCACAGCTTGCCGGTGCGCCAGAAACCCATCTGGATCTCATCGACCACCAGCAGCACACCATGCTCGTCCAGCACCTTCTTAAGGCCCTTGAAGAAATTGGCCGGTGGCACCACGTAGCCGCCCGTGCCCTGGATGGGCTCGACGTAGAAGGCCGCGTATTCGCACTGGCGCGTCTTGGGGTCCCACACGGCGTGGTACTCGTTTTCGAACTTGCGCGCGAACTCCTGCACCAGCGATTCGGAGTATTCCTCGGCCGTCATGCCCTTGGGGCGGCGGAACGGATAGGGAAACGGCAGGAACTGCGCGCGGTCGCCGAAGTGGCCGAAGCGGCGGCGGTAGCGGTAGCTGGAGGTGATGCTGGAGGCGCCCAGCGTGCGGCCGTGGTAGCCGCCCTCGAAGGCGAACATCAGGCTCTTGCCGCCGCTGGCGTTGCGCACCACCTTGAGCGAATCCTCGATGGCCTGCGCGCCGCCCACGTTGAAGTGCACACGGCCCGCGTTGCCCCACTTGGCCTCGGCGTCCTGGGCGATGAACTTCGCCAGCTCGATCTTCGTGGGGTGCAGGTACTGGCTGGCCACCTGCGGCAGGGTCTGCAGCTGGCGGATCATGACCTCTTCCAGCCGCTTGTTCTTGTAGCCGAAGTTCACGGCCGAGTACCACATCTGCAGGTCGAGGTAAGGCGTTCCCTCGGCGTCGTACATGTAGCTGCCGTCGCAGCCGTCGAAGATCTTGGGCGGGTTGACGTAGTGAACGGTGTCGCCGAACGAGCAGTACTTTGCTTCGTCGGCCAGCAGTTGGGCGTTGTCTTGGCTCATGTCGGAAGGGGCTCCAGAGGGTTGGCTTGCATGCCTTGGCATCCCGCAACGGGCTTGGCCTTCAGCATCTGCAGCGCAGTCTGGCCCCCCAACCTTGACCGTCTATCGAGCGTTTGTGTGCAAATCGTGGAGCGTCACCGGCTTCCCATCGCGGCTGTTGATTTCGCCGGTGACTGGGCCAGTGGATGCCTATGCGCCCACAAGGACTACCTCGTTCACAAGACATGAGCAGCCTCGATATTACGTACTTTTTTGTTACGAAAAAGCAATTGACGATGGACGTCTCAATAACAATAATTCCACCCTTCAGAAAGTTGATCTAATCAACTTCAGACAAGGGAGGAAAATGAAAATCAAGTATCTGCTTTATCCGTCCATTGCTTTTTTCGGGTTGGCACATTCACCTGTTGGACTAACGAATGAGCCGACTCTGCCAGATGTGACCGTGGTAGCCAGTCCAGATCCATTCACCGGCTTTTATAACAGCCCAGGCTATTATGGAACTGTCGTTTTAGGAGACAGCATCGACATCATGGCTCAGATGTCCGCCATTGAAAGCGGGACGAGTGTATGCCTCGCAAGGGTGAGTTCAGGCGCTAAAAGCACGACAAAAAACTCGGATGTGACAAATCGCTGGCTGGCGGCCCAAGAGGTATTCAATGACATGACAAATCTTGGAACGCTGGATGCCTACCGAGATTTCGCCAGGGATTTTAAAATCTCGATGAATGGGGTCACATACAATGGCTTTACTGTTTCGTATGCAGATGGCAGCAGAGAAACCTGGGCGATCAATCCAGGCTACAAATACTCTTCCATCAAGTTGATAGACACTCCATTTCCTGACTCCATCAACATCAACAAGCCGACCCACCGCAAATGCAATCAAGGATGATGAGCATGAAAAAAAATAGAAAAAGGCTCGCAGTAATTTCAGCCATCGGTATCGCTGCAGTGGTCGGCGTTTTAATGGTGAGCAAGCCGACCCCAAAAACCGCACGCCCTCCCACTGAAAATGTGATACAGAACACTGGCGGTTCGCATTTGAACGTTGCTCCGAGCCTTGACGGAGCAAAACAAAACCCGGACGAAGCCTCATCGAAAAAAACGGCCTTATCCGCTCCAATTTTGGACCGCTACAACGGATCCAAAGATCTCCGCGAGTTCGTCCTGTACGCGTTGCAACACCCCGAGCGCGGTGGCACTTATTACGCAGCGCAAGTGCTGTCCCAATGCAAAAGTATCGTCGCAGGAAAATACTTTAAACAAGTACAAACGCCCTACAGCATCGGAAAGAACGATGAAAAATATGGCGCCATTTCCAAAGCAACCGATATTTTGCGGGCCCGATGCAGCAACTTCATCGCGGATGAATTGTCTGATAGCAGAATTTCTGAAGTCAAATCCAACGGCCTGCGGGACAAAGACCCCTTGCTGCTCGCAGAAAAAGCTTTTCTAGAAAAAACCACCGGCCTCAGCAACAGCAATGAGGAGCAAAAGCAAAATCGAAAAGCCGCATTGACCCAACTGCTGGCAACCCAAGATCCGATGGTGATCGAAGATATCGGGCCACGCATCGCGCTGCAAGCCGATCCCGATACAGGCATGCGTGGATACAAATTCAATGGCCATTTCTACCCACTCACCTCCGATACCGATGTGGGTCTTGCCATCTACCTGCTGCCTTGTGGTTTGGGTTTGAATTGTGATTCAACCGAATTCGACGTAGTCAACCGGTGCGCATCCGGTGTCGAATGCTCCGACAGCAGGATGGATTACGTCAAAAATATGCTGCGAGAAAAGCCCGGCGCTTACGAAAAGGTCATGCAGGTTTATGAGGACATGATCAACGCGATTGCACGGGAGAGCGTTTCGTCATTTCTTTGAAATGGATCGGTTGCGTCTGGGAAACCAAGCGATTTCGAGTTTTTCCATCGTCACTCCCGTCCATGAAAAAACGGCAGCGGACTCGCCATCCGCAGGCTGCCTTCAAGACAAGGATTCGCCAGGTCGGACCACGAAGTTGCTGCGCCAGCGACGGGGTTACCGGAACCCCGCCGCTCCTTTTGCTACCCCCGCGCCAGCACCGGCCCCAGGGCCTTGCCCGTGTGCGTGCCCAGCCGCACCACCTCTTCTGGCGCGGCCGCCGCGACGATGCGCCCCCCTTCCCGGCCGCCTTCCGGCCCCAGGTCGAGAATCCAGTCGGCCTCGGCGATCACGTCCAGGTCGTGCTCGATGACGACCACGCTGTGCCCGCCGTCCACCAGCCGGTGCAGCACCTGGATGAGCTTGTGCACGTCGGCCATGTGCAGGCCCACCGTGGGCTCGTCCAGCACGTAGAGCGTGTGCGGCGCCTTCTGGCCGCGGCGGCCGACCTCGTCGCGCACCTTGGTCAGCTCGGTCACCAGCTTGATGCGCTGCGCCTCGCCGCCCGACAGCGTGGGGCTGGGCTGGCCCAGCGTGAGGTAGCCCAGGCCCACGTCCTTGAGCAGTTGCAGGGGGTGCGCGATGCCGGGCATGCTGGCGAAGAACTCCACCGCCTCGTCCACTTCCATCTGCAGCACGTCGCCGATGCTCTTGCCGCGCCAGGTGACGGCCAGCGTCTCGGGGTTGAAGCGTGCGCCGTGGCAGGTCTCGCAGGGCACCTTCACGTCAGGCAGGAAGCTCATGGCGATGGTGCGGATGCCCTGCCCTTCGCAGCTGGGGCAGCGCCCTTCGCCGGTGTTGAAGCTGAACCGGCCGGCCGCATAGCCGCGCGCCTTGGCCTCCAGCGTTTCGGCGAACAGCTTGCGGATGGTGTCCCAGAAGCCGATGTACGTGGCGGGGCAGCTGCGCGGCGTCTTGCCGATGGGGGTCTGGTCCACCTCCAGCACGCGGTCCACCGTCTCGAAGCCCGACAGGCCGCTGCAGCCCACGAGGGGCGGCGCCTTGCCGGCGTCCATCGCATCGCGCCCGGCCTTGGTGGAGCGCTGCTGCACCCAGGCCTGCACATTGGCCAGCAGCACGTCGCGCGCCAGGGTCGATTTGCCCGAGCCGCTCACGCCGGTCACGGCCACCAGGCGGTTCAGCGGCACGCTGGCGGTCACGCGCTGCAGGTTGTGCAGGTGCGCGCCGCGCACGGTCAGCCAGTGCTCCGGTTGGGCGGTTTCGGGCTCTTTTTGGCCGGATGCCCTAGTACTTTCTGCCTTGTTAGCTATCAAAATAGTAGCATCCGAGCGGGCGATGTGCACGGGCGGCACCACCGGGCGACGGGCTTTGAGCGGGTGCCGCATGGCATGCAGCAGGTAGCGGCCGGTCTGCGAATCCTCGGCGGCCTGCACGTCGGCCACGCTGCCCTGCGCCACCAGGCGCCCGCCGCGCTTGCCGGCGCTCGGGCCGATGTCGATGATGTGGTCGGCGCGGCGGATGGTGTCCTCGTCGTGCTCCACCACCACCAGCGTGTTGCCCTTGTCGCCCAGCTTGTGCAGCGCGTTCAGCAGGATCTGGTTGTCTCGCGCGTGCAGCCCGATGGTGGGTTCGTCCAGCACGTAGCACACGCCCTGCAGGTTGCTGCCCAGCTGCGCCGCCAGGCGGATGCGCTGCGCCTCTCCGCCCGAGAGCGTGGGCGCGCCCCGGTCCAGCGTGAGGTAGCCCAGGCCCACCTCTTCCAGGAATTCGAGCCGGCTCTGGATCTCGGGGATCAGGTCGCGCGCGATGTCGGCCTCGCGCTGGCTCAGGGCCGCACCCTGCTGCAGCGCCTCGATCCACTGCCGGATGTCGGTGACCGACAGCGCGGCGATGTCGGCGATGCCCACGCCCGCACGGCCGGCGGCGGCGTTCTCGCCGAAGCGCACGGCGCGGGCCGTGGCGTTCAGCCGCGTGCCCTGGCAGGTGGGGCAGGCCACGTCGGCCACGTCCTCGGCTTCGGGCTCGGCGAAGGTCTGCTCGCGGCCCTTTTCCTTGTCGTCCTGCACCGAGTCGTCGAACACCTTGCGCTGCTCGCGGGTGAGCTTGACGCCCGTGCCCACGCAGTCCGGGCACCAGCCGTGCTTGCTGTTGTAGGAGAACAGGCGCGGGTCCAGCTCGGCATAGCTGGTGGCGCACACGGGGCAGGCGCGCTTGGTGGAGAACGCCTGCAGCGCCCCGATGTGCGCGGTGGCGGTGCCGGCCACCATGGCGTCCTTCAGGCCATCGAGCTGGCTCAGCACGTGGACCACGCCCTTGCCCAGTTCCAGCGCGCGCGCCAGCGACGAGCGCAGCAGCCCCTCGTTCTCGGGTGACACGTCCAGGCTGGCCACGGGCAGCTCGATGGTGTGCTCCTTGAAGCGGTCGATGCGCGGAAAGCCCGTGGTGGGCAGGAAGTGCCCGTCCACGCGCAGGTGGGTGTAGCCGCGCGGGCGCGCCCAGTCGGCCAGCTCGGTGTAGACGCCCTTGCGGTTCATCACCAGCGGCGCCAGCAGGCCGATGTGCTGGCCCTTGAAGTGGCGCAGCAGCTGTGCGGCGATGCTGTCGGGCGTCTGCGGCTGCACGGCGGCGCCGTCGTGCACGCAGTGCTGCACGCCCAGCTTGACGTACAGCAGGCGCAGGAAATGCCACACCTCGGTGGTGGTGCCCACCGTGCTCTTGCGCCCGCCGCGCGACAGGCGCTGCTCGATCGCCACCGTGGGCGGAATGCCGTACACCGCATCCACCTCGGGCCGGCCCGCCGGCTGCACGATGGAGCGCGCATAGGCGTTCAGCGATTCGAGGTAGCGGCGCTGCCCTTCGTTGAACAAAATGTCGAACGCCAGCGTCGACTTGCCCGAGCCCGACACACCGGTGATCACGTTGAACTGGCCGCGCGGAATGTCCACGCTCAGGTTCTTGAGGTTGTGCTCCTTGGCGTTGACGATTTCGATGGCGTTTTTGGCCGCCGGCGCATGTTCCGCTAGGGCACGCTGCTTCTCTTTTCGTAGCACCGCAGCCTTCTCGTGCACCGAGTGGCCGCCCGCGCCCAGGGCCTGCTCGTACTCGCGCAGCGCGGCGCCCGTGTGCGAGGTGGGGTGCTGGCGCACGTCCTCGGGCGTGCCCTCGGCCACCAGCAGGCCGCCGCCGTCGCCGCCCTCGGGGCCGAGGTCGATGAGCCAGTCGCTGGCTCGGATCACGTCCAGGTTGTGCTCGATCACCACCAGCGAATGCCCGGCATCCAGCAGCTTGCGCAGCGCCCGCATGAGCTTGGCGATGTCGTCGAAATGCAGGCCCGTGGTGGGCTCGTCGAACAGGAACAGCGTGCCCTTGCGCGCCAGCGGCTGGCGCGATTTGCTTTCCACGCGTGCCGCTTCCGCGAGGAAACCGGCCAGCTTCAGGCGCTGGGCCTCGCCGCCCGACAGCGTGGGCACGGGCTGGCCCAGCTTCACGTATTCCAGCCCCACGTCCACGATGGGCTGCAGCGCGCGGATCACGTCGCGGTCGGCGGCGAACAGGGCGGCCGCCTCGCTCACCGTGAGGTCGAGCACGTCGGCCACGTTGAAGGAGCGGCCACCGCGCTCGATGGTCACCTCCAGGATCTCCGGCCGGTAACGCTTGCCGTCGCAGTCGGGGCAGCGCAGGTACACGTCCGACAGGAACTGCATCTCCACGTGCTCGAACCCCGAGCCGCCGCAGGTCGGGCAGCGCCCGTCGCCCGAATTGAAGCTGAACTTGGCCGCGGTGTAGCTGCGCTGGCGCGACAGCGGCGCCACGGCGAACAGCTCGCGGATCGCGTCCCACGCGCCCACGTAGCTCACCGGGTTGGAGCGCGCGGTCTTGCCGATGGGCGACTGGTCCACGAACACGACCTCGCCCAGGTGGTCCGCGCCCAGCAGGCGGTCGTGCGCGCCGGGCGTCTCCGTCGCCTTGCCGAAGTGGCGCAGCAGCGCGGGGGCCAGCACGTCCTGGATCAGGCTCGACTTGCCCGAGCCGCTCACGCCGGTCACGGTGACCAGGCGCTGCAGCGGGAACTCCACCGACACGTTCTGCAGGTTGTGCTCGCGCGCACCTTCCAGGATCAGGCGCGGCGTGGCCTCCGTCACGCGGCGCTGGTAGCCCATGCCGATCTGCTTGGTGCCGGCCAGGTACTGGCCGGTGAGCGTGTCGGCGCGGCGCAGCTCGCCCGTGGTGCCGTCAAACACGATGGAGCCGCCGCGCTCGCCCGGGCCGGGGCCCATGTCGATCACGCGGTCGGCCGCCAGCATGACGGCCGGGTCGTGCTCCACCACCACCAGCGTGTTGCCCGCATCGCGCAGGCGAAGCATGGCCTCGGTGATGCGGTGCATGTCGCGCGGGTGCAGGCCGATGCTGGGCTCGTCCAGCACGAACAGCGTGTTCACCAGCGAGGTGCCCAGCGCCGTGGTCAGGTTGATGCGCTGCACCTCGCCGCCGCTGAGCGTGCGGCTTTGCCGGTCCAGCGTGAGGTAGCCGATGCCCACGTCGCACAGGTATTTGAGGCGCGTGGTGATCTCTTCATGCAGCAGCTTGAGCGCCTGCGCGTCGCCACCCGCGGCGGCATCGCCCTCGGGCAGCTCCATGCGGTCGAAGAAGCGCCGAAGCCGGTCGATGGGCAGCAGCATCAGGTCGTGCAGGCACAGGCCGGGCAGCGCTTCGAGCTGCGCGCGGCTCCACTGCACGCCCTGGGGCATGAAACGGCGGGCCGGGTCGATCGCGATGTCGGCGTCCTCCTTGCTGCCCACGCGCCACAGCAGGCTCTCGGTCTTCAAACGCGCGCCGCCGCAGGTGGGGCACGGCGTGTAGCTGCGGTACTTGGACAGCAGCACGCGGATGTGCATCTTGTAGGCCTTGCTCTCCAGGTACTCGAAGAAGCGCTTGATGCCGTACCACTGCTTGTTCCACTGCCCGTCCTTGTAGCCGGGCGCGCCGCCGATGACCCATTGCTTCTGGTCCTCGGTGAGCTTGTACCAGGGCGTATCGCGCGGAATGCCGGCGGTTTCGGCGTGCCGCATGAGGTCGTCCTGCGCCTCCTTCCACGCCGGCGTCTGGATGGTCTTGATCGCGCCCGCGCGCAGCGTGAGCTTCTCGTTGGGGATCACGAGCCCGTAGTCCACGCCGATCACGCGGCCGAAGCCGCGGCAGGTGTCGCACGCGCCCACGGCCGAATTGAACGAGAACATCGACGGGATCGGCTCGCTGTAGCGCAGGTCGCTGTCGGGGCAGTGCAGCCCGGTGGAAAACCGCCACAGTTCCGGCTCGCCGTCGTCCACCAGCCGGTACACGTTCAGCCGCCCGGTGCCGCGCTTGATCGCCACCTCGATGGCCTCCACCACCCGCGCCTTCTCGGCATTGCCCAGGCGGAACCGGTCGGCCACCACATCGAGCAGCTTGCGGGGCCCGGTGGGCGTCGCGACCTCGCGCTCGGCCTGGACCTTGGTGAAGCCGCTGGCGGACAGCCACTGCTCGACCTGCTCGGGCGAGGTGTTGGCGGGCAGCTCGACGGGGAAGGTCAGCACCACGCGCGGGTCGCCGGCCTCGGCGCAGCGGCGCTGCAGCTCGGCGTAGATGGTCTCGGGCGAATCGTGGCGCACCGGCTGCGCGGTCTGCCGGTCGAACAGCTGGCCGGCGCGGGCGAAGAGCAGCTTCAGGTGGTCGTTCAGCTCGGTCATCGTGCCGACCGTGGAGCGGCTGGAGCGCACCGGGTTGGTCTGGTCGATGGCGATGGCGGGCGGCACGCCCTCCACCTTGTCCACGGCCGGCTTGTCCATGCGGTCGAGGAACTGGCGCGCGTAGGCGCTGAAGGTTTCCACGTAGCGGCGCTGGCCCTCGGCGTAGAGGGTGTCGAACACCAGGCTGGATTTGCCCGAACCGCTGGGGCCCGTCACCACCGTCAACTCACCCGTGCGGATGTCCAGATCGAGGTTTTTGAGGTTGTGCTGGCGTGCACCGTGGATGCGGATCAATCCCTGGGTCATCGGGGGTCTTTCGGGTAGGGGAGGCGGAGCATTCTAGGGACGGCTTCCGCGCGCGGAAGGTAGGGCGTTTTCCCATATCGGGGCGAGGCCGCCGTTGGCAACCGCCCGCGGCATGGAAAAGGCCTTCGACCCAGGGTGTTACCTATTGTCACGAATCGTCAACTTCGGCAAGGTGGCGCCCAGGCAGAGGGCTTTCCTCGGCAACCCCTCACGGATTGGAGACACACCATGGCATTCATGCGCAACACCGGCGCCGCACTGGTCCTGGCCGCCTTGCTGTCGGCGGCCCAGGCACAGATTCTCATCGGCCAGACCGCCGGATTCTCGGGGGCAGTGGCCTCGGGCGTGCAGGAGACGACCGAGGGCGCCAAGCTGTATCTGGACGCCATCAACGGCCGGGGCGGGGTCCACGGGCAGAAGGTGGAGCTGGTCTCGCTGGACGACAAGTTCGATCCGCAACTGTCCGTCGCCAATGCCCGCAAGCTGATCGAGGAGCAGAACGTCTCCGCCCTCTTCCTCACGCGCGGCACGCCCCACACCGAGGCCATCATTCCGCTGCTGGACAAGCACGGCGTAGCCCTGGTCGGCCCCTCCACGGGCGCCATGGTGCTGCACAAGCCGGTGCGCAAGAACGTCTTCAACGTGCGCGCGACCTACCAGCGCGAAGCCGAAAAGGCGATCTCCCACCTGGTCTCCATGGGCATCACCCGGATCGCCGTGGTGCAGGCGGACGACAGCTTCGGGGCCGACGGCATGGTCGGCGCGCAAAAGGGGCTGGAAGCCGCCAAGCTCAAGGCCGTGCTGCAGGAGAAGTTCGACCGCTCCAAGCCGGACTTTGCCCCCATCGCGCCCAAGATCGTGCAGTCGCAGGCCCAGGCCGTGCTCATGATCGCCTCGGGCACCGCCGTGGCCGAAGGCTATGCGGCATTTCGCGCCGCCGGCTCGGGCGCGCAGATGGTCACGCTGTCCAACAACGCCTCCGCCGGTTTTGCCAAAAGCCTGGGCGCCAACGCCCGCGGGGTGATCGTCACCCAGGTGTTCCCCAACGAACGGGCCATGAACTTCCCCCTGGTGCGCGAGGCGCAGGACCTCGCCAAGGCCCAGGGCAAGGAAATCAGCCCTGCCATGCTGGAAGGCTATGCCGCCGCGAAGGTCCTGGTCGAAGGCCTGCGCCGCGCCGGCCCCAAGCCCTCCCGCGACCGCATCCAGGCGGCCCTGGAAGGGCTGCAGAAGTTCGACCTGGGCGGGCTGGAAGTCAGCTACAGCCCCGAGGACCACACCGGCCTGGACTTCGCCGACCTGTCTATCATCGGAACCGACGGAAAGTTCCGCCGCTGAAGGCCCGGGCAGCGTGCCCGAGCGGCCGCAATGGCCCAGCCCATCCGGGGGATATGAGGAAAGCCGCGGCCATCGCCTCGGCACAATCGCCGTACCTTTCGGTTACGTCCCTTCCTGAGAAGCGCCATCGCCGGACATGCCGGGGCCGGAGCGAGTCCGGCACGCCCCTCCATCCTTTGACCAGAGAGCTATGAGAACCCTCCAGAAAATCAGCGCGGGCGTGGCCTTGACGGCGCTGCTGTCGGCCGCGCAGGCGCAGATCCTCATCGGACAGACTGCCGGTTTTTCCGGCACGGTGGCCGCAGGGGTGCAGGAAACCACCGACGGCGCCAAGCTGTACCTGGACGCCATCAATGCGCGGGGTGGGATCCACGGGCAGAAAATCCAGCTCATCTCGCTGGACGATAAGCTCGACCCCCAACTGGCCGCGGCCAATGCCCGCAAGCTGATCGAAGAGCAGAACGTCTCCGCTCTCTTTCTCACGCGCGGCACGCCGCCCACCGAGGCCGTCATCCCGCTGCTGGACAAATACGGCGTGGCGCTGGTCGGCCCCTCCACCGGAGCCATGGTGCTGCACCGGCCCGTGCGCCGGAACGTCTTCAACGTGCGGGCGCCCTACCAGCGCGAAGCCGAGAAGGCCATCGCGCACCTGGCATCCACCGGCATCACCAAGATCGCCGTGGTCCATGCGGACGACAGCTTCGGCGCGGACGGCCTGGTCGGCGCGCAAAAGGGGCTGGACACCGCCAAGCTCAAAGCCGTGCTGCTGGAGAAAATCGACCGCACCAAGCCCGATTTCAGAGCCCTCGTGCCCAAGATCGCGCAGTCGCAGGCCCAGGCCGTGCTGATGATCGCCTCCAGCACCGCCGTGGCCGAAGGCTACGCGGCCCTGCGCGCCGCAGGATCGACGGCGCAGGTGGCCACGCTGTCCAACAATGCCTCCGCGGGTTTCGCCAAAAGCCTGGGAGCCAACGCCCGCGGTGTGATCGTCACCCAGGTGTTCCCCAATGAGCGCGCCGTGAACGTGCCGCTGGTGAGCGAAGCGCAGGGCCTCGCCAAGAGCCGGGGCAAGGAAGTCAGCCCCGCCATGCTGGAAGGTTTCGCGGCCGCCAAGGTGCTGGTCGAAGGCCTGCGCCGCGCCGGCCCCAAGCCCACCCGGGAGCGGATCCATGCCGCGCTGGAAGGCTTGCAGAAAGTCGATCTGGGCGGCCTGGAGGTGAGCTACGGCCCCGACGACCACACCGGGCTGGACTTTGCCGAACTGTCCATCCTCGGCGCGGACGGGAAATTCCGCCGCTGAGGGGCTGAAAACCTCGCTTTCGCCCGCCCGACCGTCTGCGCTCGGCAAAAAAGCCCGCATCAGCGGGCTTCTTCACGTCTGCATCGGGCAGCCGCCCGTTTTCAGGAAGCGCTGCTGGCCCCCGAGGCGGGCACCGCGGGCGCCGATGCGGGGCTGCTGGCCGCAGGGGCCGCCGTTTCAGGCACATGCACGGCATCGGCCCCGTGCTTTTCACCGCTCATGTCCACTTTGTCTCCGGCTTTCATGATGACGAAGAGCGACAGCGCTGCGAACAGAACGAAGCCCACGACAATTTTCCACATACCTATCTCCTTTTTAGTGAAACGAACGGCTGAAAAAAAGCCCCACACCCCTTTCGGGATGTGAGGCTCGGATCGTCTGGAACACGGGTTGGCAGCCGGGGCCGCCGACCCGCGTCAACCATCAGAATGCGTGGCGAACGCCCACGGCCACGGAGCTGAAGTCAGCGCCGGCGATGCCCGTCATGTAAGCGGCATTGCGGCTGTTGTTCACCTTCGTGTAGTAGCCGTACACCTTGGTGCGCTTGCTCAGGTTGTAGTTGTAGCCCAGCGTGTATTGCGTAGCGGCGCTGTCAGCCACGTTCTTGTACTTGCCGGCACGGCCCACGTTCACGTGGAATTCCGAAGCGCCCATCAGGTAGGCACCCGACAGACGGAACGTGTTGCGCTTGCCGCCATTCAGGACGTATGCGTCTTCGTCACGTTGGTAGTAACCGCCGAACATGAACGAACCCATCGTGTACAGGCCGCGCAGTGCGAACTGGTTCACGTCGCCTTGCTTGCTGTAGCCAGCGCCCAGGGCCAGAGCGCCCAGGTTGTAGTTGGCAGCCAGGTCATAGGCGTTCTTCACGCCGACAGCTTGCTCGTGCAGCGCCACGGCGCCTTCGACGGTCAGGCCGCCGAAATCGGGCGTGCGGTAGGAAATCTTGTTGGCATCGGGCATCACGTAGGCGTAGAACGCATCGGACGACGAACCGGTGTCGTGGTTGTGCAGGCTGACGTAGTCGGCCGTAGCGTAGTAGGACTCAGCCGTGAAGCGGCCCAGGCGCAGGGCGCCGAAACCACCCGACAGGTTCACTTCGCTTTGACGGGCGAAGAAGCCACGTGCATCGGAAGAACCGGTGTCGGAAGCGAAGCCGCTTTCCAGTTGGAAGCCAGCCTTCAGGCCACCGCCGAGGTCTTCCACGCCCTTGAAGCCGAAACGCGAAGCGTTGTTGAACAGACCGGTGGTCTTGGTGTCGCCCACTTCTTGGCGTTCCACCGTGGTGTTCACACGGCCATACAGCGTGACGCTGCTTTGGGCGAAGGCAGCGGTGCTACCCAGGAGAGCCAGCACAGCCAGTGCCAAACGATTCGTCTTTTGCATGTGATTTCCTTGAATGCTTTTATCCGTCAGATGGTGTGGTAGGCACTGCAGAGCGGGTGGCCGCCGGGCGTTGGTGCAACTACTTACGAAATTCTAGGGGGTGGCGCCTCAATACCACCCCCAAAAGTCATTTTCATAACAGCCTTGATGCATCGCCACCACACTTTGGCGTTTTTTGCCAACACATGCAGCCCTTTTCCATTCTGCGGGCCCCGGATTCCCGGGCGCCCGCGCGGTTCCATCAGTCGTTGGCGTAGATGTCCACGTCCTTGGTTTCGCGGATGAACAGCGTGCCGATCACCGCCGTGGCGCCCGCGATGATGATGGGGTACCACAGGCCGTTGTACATGTTGCCGGTCTGCGCCACGATGGCGAACGAGGTGGTGGGCAGCAGGCCACCGAACCAGCCATTGCCGATGTGGTAGGGCAGGCTCATCGACGTGTAGCGGATGCGGGTGGGGAACATTTCCACCAGCATGGCGGCGATGGGGCCGTACACCATGGTCACCAGCAGCACGAGGTAGGTCAGCAGGGCGACCATCATCCCCTTGTTCATCTTGGCGGGGTCGGCCTTCGTGGGGTAGCCATCGGCCTTGAGCGTGTCGGCCACCGTTTTCTTGAACTCCGCATCCTTGGCCTTGACCTGGTCGGCGGGCAGGCCCTTGGCGCTGTAGCTCGCGATGGTGGTGGCGCCGATCTTGATCACGGCAGGCGTGCCGGCTGGCGCGACTTCATTGTCATAACTCACCGAACCGGCGGCCAGCACCTGTTTGGCGATGTCGCACGAACTCGTGAACTTGGACGTGCCCGTGGGGTTGAACTGGAACGAGCACTCGGCAGGATCGGCAACGATCACCACCTTGTTCTTGGCCTGCGCGGCGGCGAGATCGGGATTGGCCGCTTCGGTCAGGGCTTTGAACACCGGGAAGTACGTCAGCACGGCGAGCACGCAGCCCAGCATGATGATGGGCTTGCGGCCGATCTTGTCCGACAGCGAACCGAACACGATGAAAAACGGTGTGCCGATCAGCAGCGCGGCAGCGATCATCAGGTTGGCCGTGACGGCGTCCACCTTCAGCTGCTGCGTGAGGAAGAACAGCGCATAGAACTGCCCCGTGTACCAGACCACGGCCTGGCCGGCGGTCAGGCCGATCAGCGCGAGGATCACGATCTTGAGGTTCTTCCACTCGCCGAACGACTCCGACAAAGGCGCCTTGGAGGTCTTGCCTTCGGCCTTCATCTTCTGGAAGGCGGGCGATTCCGACAGCGACAACCGGATCCACACCGAAATGCCCAGCAGCAGGATGGACACCAGGAACGGAATGCGCCAGCCCCAATCACCGAACTGCTGCTCGCCCATCACGGTGCGGGTGCCCAGAATGACCAGCAGCGACAGAAACAGGCCCAGCGTGGCGGTGGTCTGGATCCACGAGGTGTAGGCGCCGCGCTTGCCTTGCGGCGCATGCTCGGCCACATAGGTGGCGGCCCCGCCGTACTCGCCGCCGAGGGCCAGGCCCTGCAGCATGCGCAGCGCGATCAGGATCACCGGCGCGGCCACGCCGATGCTGGCGTAGGTCGGCAAGATGCCCACGATGAACGTGGACAGGCCCATGATCAGGATGGTGACGAGGAAGGTGTACTTGCGCCCGATCATGTCGCCCAGGCGCCCGAACACCAGCGCGCCGAAGGGCCGCACGATGAACCCGGCCGCGAAGGCCAACAGCGCGAAGATGAAGGCCGAGCCCGCATCCAGCCCGCTGAAGAACTGCTTGGCGATGATGGCCGCGAGCGAGCCGTACAGGTAGAAGTCATACCACTCGAACACGGTGCCCAGCGACGAGGCGAAGATGACTTTTCTTTCTTCCGGCGACATGGGCCGGGATGCAACATTGGTAGCCATGGTGCTTGTCTCCATTGGTGGTCGGATGGATGCGGAAATGCACGGTGCGATGGGGTTTCCGGGCACTCGTCGCAGCCTGGACCGCAATATCGGACGTGCATCTGACCAAACACTGACAAGCGCCAGGCGCCCCACGGCGCCCCGGACTGACAGCCACCTGACAAACCCCGGGCCAACCCTGCACCCGCATTTCTCGATGCGGTAAATCGGGGGTGAAAACGCGGTACAGCCCACCGAACGGGCCACGGAGGCACCAACGCCGCACCGCCGCGCCGCGGGAAAACCCTGCCAGGGACTAACCCTGAAAGGGCGGAGACCTCGGAGGAATCGGCCGCATCAGCGCGATCAAGCGGGCCGACTCGGTGCCTGCCGCCGGGTTCGGCGGGATCAGGCGGCGGCGGGCGGCAAGCTGGAGGGCAGCGCCTCGGCACGGCCCCACGCGGGGCCGTCGAACCAGGGATCGCCGCTCAGGCAGGCCCGCAGCATGGGCAGGCTGTCCAGCCCCCAGAACAGGCGGCCTTCCACCTCGAACGCCGGCACGCCGAACACGCCACGCTGCGCCGCCGCGTCGGTGTTGGCGCGCAGCAGGGCCTTGGCGGTGGCGCCTGCGGGATCCGGGCGCACCTGCTGCGTGAGTGCCTCGGCCAGCGCCTGCAGCCGCGCGGGGTCGTTGGCATCGTGCCCGCCCAGCCACACATGGCGCAGCACCGTGCCGGCCACGAAACGGTTGATGGCGCCGTCCTCGCTGCAGGCCAGCGACTGGCGCAGCAGCGGCAATGGGTTGAACGGGTGCTGGGCCGGCATGGCCAGGCCCGTGCCGAGCGAATGGCCCAGCCATTCGGCATGGCGGTAGGTCCACAGCCGCTTGGCCGGAATGCCCGCCGGGCCGGGGTTGCCGTGGCGCTGCAGCAGCGCGCCCAGCAGCACGGGCCGGTACTCGACGCTGTAGGTCAGTCCTTCCAGGGCCTTCGGCAACTGCTCGAACGCCAGCCAGGCATAAGGCGAGACGAAGTCCAGGTAGAAGGTGATGTGCTTCACGGCAGGTCCGGGAAAGGGGATGGCGGGGGAAACTCGAAACCCGCGCGCTGCGCGAGGCGGGCCCAGATCGCGCGGCGTTCAGCATCATCCGCGCCCGACCATGCGCGGATCTCGTCCAGCGTGCGAAAGCAGCCGTCGCAGGAGGTGCCATCGGCGGACAGGCGGCACACCGAGATGCACGGCGAGGGCACGCCGTCCGTGCTGGCCTCGTCGAAATAGCCTCCCGCGCTCAACAGCATTGCGCGGTTAGCTATTGATTCAATATCACTCATGATTCGGTCGGCGCTTGCACCACATCGACCACCGGCGCGCTGGTGAGCTTTTCCAGATCCTGCGGGCGCAGCGCGAACACGCTGTGCGGGTGGCCGGCCGCGGCCCAGATCTCCTCGAAGCGGAACAGCTCGCGGTCGATCAGCGTGACCGGCGGCGTGGCGTGGCCCACGGGGGACACCCCGCCGATCGAGAAGCCCGTGCGCGCCTTGACGAACTCGGCATCGGCCCGGCCGATCTTGCCGACGTGGGCCTCGACCTTCTTCTCATCCACGCGCCGGTCGCCCGAGGTGACGACCAGCACGGCCGCATCGTCGCTCTTGCGCCGGAAGATGATGCTCTTAGCCACCTGGCCGACCAGGATGCCCAGGCCGTCGGCCGCCTGTTGGGCGGTGCGCGCCGCGTCGTCGAGCATGCGCGGCATGTGCGGATGGCCCAGCGACTGCAGCGTGGCGGCGACGCGCTGGACGCCTTCGGGAAGGGGAATGAGTTCGGCTGCGCACATGGGTGTCTCAAGGCCGGAAGGCCGGTGGTCCAAAGCCGTGAATCTTAGCGATGGCCGCCGGCGCGCGCAGCCCTTCGGCGTTCAAGCCGCCGCGCGCTCCTGGTGCACCCCGGGCCCCTGCTCCGCCAGATCCCAGAACAGGCCGGCCATGATCTGCAGCGATTCGCGCGTGACGTCCGCCAGGATGTGCTCGTTGGGCGCGTGCTGCGAGCACGCCGGATACGAGTGCGGCACCCACAGCGTGGGCAGGCCCAGGGTCTCGGAGAACACATCGTTGGGCAGCGAGCCGCCCAGGTTGGGGAGCAGCGCCGGGCGCCGGCCGGTGGAGCGCTCGATGGAGGCCAGGCCCCAGCGCACCCAGGCGTCGTCCGGGTCCAGCCGGGTGGCGGCCATGTGCACGTCGGTGCCTCGCACTTCCACGTCGGTGAAGCCGCGGGCCCGCAGGTGCTCACGGATGTGGTCCAGGAACGCCGTGGGGTCGGAGCCCACCACGTAGCGCATGTGGCAGTGCGCGCGCGCCTCGGCGGGAATGGCATGCACCGGCATGGCCGGGTTGCCGGTGATGAAGGCCAGCACCTCCAGGCTGTTCCAGCCGATCACGCGCTCGGACGGGGTCAGGCCGGGCTCGCCCCAGTCCGGGTCGATCTCGGGGTCGTCCGGGCCACCGCCCACGTCGATGTCGCGCAGCGCCTCGCGCACGCTGGCGGGCAACTCGGTGGGGCGCAGGCCCGGCACCTGGATGCGGCCGCGCTCGTCCACCAGGCTGGCGATGGCATGCGCCAGCCGGATGCCCGGGTTGCGCAGCAGGCCACCCCAGTTGCCCGAGTGGTGGCCACCGTCGCGCAGCTTCACGTGCAGGTCGAAATTGAAGACGCCGCGCGACCCCAGGAACAGGGTGGCGCGCGAGGCGGACACCCGGGGCCCGTCGGAGGCGATGAAGAGGTCGGCCGCGAGCGCATCGCGCTCGTTCGCGCACACCGCGTTCAGGCCCGGCGAGCCGTCCTCCTCGCCCATCTCCAGGATGATCTTGACGTTGTAGCCCAGGCGACCGCCCCGCACCGCCAGCACCTGCTCCAGCGCGGTGAGGTTGATGGTGTGCTGCCCCTTGTTGTCGGCTGTGCCGCGGCCATACCAGCGGTTGCCCTCCACCACGATTTCCCAGGGCTGGAGGCCCGCGCGCCATTGCGCGTCGTAGCCGCGCACCACGTCACCGTGGCCGTAGGTCAGCAGCGTGAAGGCCGCGCCCTCCTCGGCGCGCTCGGCCAGCAGGAAGGGGCTCTTGCCCGGCACCGGGTTGTCCACCACACGGCATGCAAAGCCCAGCGCCTGCAGCTGCGGCACCATCTCCTCGGTCAGGTAGGCGTGCAGGATGGGGCCGCTGGCGGCGTCCTGGCTTTCGGTGCGGAAGGCGACCCGGCGCGCCAGCGTCTGCTGAAAGCGCCCGTCATCGAAGCAGGCCAGCGTCTGGGCAATGGCTTGGTCACGGCTCATGGGAAAGGTCCTCGGGTGGGGTGGGTGGAGTGAATGGAAGGTGCGTATGGCCGCTCAGGCCACGGCCGCACGCTCGATGTCGGGAATGCCCAGGCCCGGCTCGGGCGTGAGCGCGGAGGCCAGCAGCCGGCGGGTGTAGGCGTGTTCGGGCCGGGCGAAGATCTGCTCGCGCGTGCCCAGTTCCACGATGGCGCCGCGGTACATCACGGCCACGCGGTCCACCAGGTGCTCGACCACGCCCAGGTCGTGGCTGATGAACAGGTAGGTCAGGCCGAACTCGGCCTTGAGGTCGAGCAGCAGGTTCAGGATCTGCGCCTGCACCGACACGTCGAGCGCCGAGGTCGGCTCGTCGCAGATCAGGATGTCGGGCCGCAGCACCAGCGCCCGCGCGATGGCCACGCGCTGGCGCTGCCCGCCCGACAGCTGGTTGGGGTACTGCGCATGGGTGCGCTCGGGCATGCCGACCAGATCGAGCATCTCGCGCACGCGCCGGCGCTGCTCCACGGCCGTGCCCACCTGGTGCAGGCGCAGCGGCACGCCGACGATGTCGGCCACGGTGCGGCGCGGGTTGAGCGATGAGTACGGGTCCTGGAAGATGGGCTGGATGCGCCGCGCCAGCGCGCGGCGCTGGCGCGGATCGATCTCCTTGCCATCGACCAGCACGCTGCCCGAGCTGGGCGGCAGCAGGCCCAGCAGCATCTTGGCGAGCGTGCTCTTGCCGCAGCCGGATTCGCCGACCAGGCCCAGCGTTTCGCCCTTGCGAACGCGCAGCGAGACGTCGTTCACCGCGTGGATCTCGCCGGGCGCGCGGAACAGTCCGCGCTTGAGGCGGAAGCTGCGGTGCAGCGCGCACAGCTCCAGGGCGATGTCGCTACCGGGTGCCGGGGGTAGGGGCTTGGGGGTCATGCGGCCTCCGCCAGGGGATGGGCCTGCACGCAGCGGACCGCGTGGTGGGCATCCACCGCCACATAGGGCGGCGTATGCGCGCAGGCCGGTTGCGCGTGCGCGCAGCGGTTGGAAAAAGCGCAGCCCTGGACGGTGCCGACCAGGCTGGGCACCACGCCGGGAATGGCCTGCAGCCGGCTGCCCGGCAGCGTCTTGCCGCGCACGGGAATGCAGTTGAGCAGGCCCTGCGTGTAGGGGTGCGTGGGCCGCGCGAACAACTCGCCCACCGGCGCGGTCTCGATCACCTCGCCCGCATACATCACCGCCACGCGGTCGGCGATGCGCGCCACCACGCCCAGATCGTGGGTGATGAAGACCACGGCCGTGCCGAACTCCTGCTGCAGCTCGCGCAGCAGCCGCAGGATCTGCGCCTGGATGGTCACGTCCAGCGCGGTCGTGGGCTCGTCGGCAATGATGAGGTCGGGCTCGCACATCAGCGCCATGGCGATCATCACGCGCTGGCGCAGGCCGCCCGAGAGCTGGTGCGGGTACTGGCGCAGGCGCTCGGGCGCCTGCGGCACGCCCGCCCGCTCCAGCAGGTACACGGCCCGCTCGCGCGCCTGGGCCATGCTCACCTTGCGGTGCGCGCGCAGCGCCTCGCACAGCTGGTCGCCCAGCGTGTACGACGGGTTGAGCGAGGTCATCGGCTCCTGGAAGATCATCGCCATGCGGGCGCCGCGCAGCGCCGCCATGCCGCGCTCGGGCAGGCCCTGCAGCTCGGCACCGTCGAAGCGCATGTGGTCGGCCGTGCGCACCGCCTTGCGCGGCAGCAGGCCCATGAGCGCGAGCGAGGTCATCGACTTGCCGCAGCCCGATTCGCCCACCAGGCAGAGCAGTTCGCCGCGGTTCACGTGGAAATCGATGCCGCGCACCGCGTGCAGCATGCCGCGCTCGGTGGGCAGGTCCACGCGCAGGTTATTCACGTCCAGCAAAGGGGTGGTCATGGGTCTTTGCCTTTCAGTTCCGGCCATCGGGGGCCGTGAGATCGCGGATGCCGTCGCCCACCAGGTTGATGGCCAGCACCAGCACGGCCAGCACCACGCCGGGGATCAGGATCACCCAGGGCTGGAAGAACATGTAGGCCTTGCCCTCGGCCACCATCAGGCCCCACGACGGCGTGGGCGGCTGCACGCCCAGGCCCAGGAACGACAGGGTCGATTCGAGCAGGATGGCGTGTGCCATCTCCAGTGTGGCGACCACGGTGAGAGCGCTCATCAGGTTGGGCAGCAGCTCGCGCACCAGGATGTACGGCGTGGATGCGCCCAGCGCCTTGGCCGCCGCGATGAACTCGGCATCGCGCAGCTGCTGCGTGGCAGAGCGGGTCACGATGGCGAAGCGGTCCCACAGCAAAAGGCCCAGCAGCACGATCACCACCTGCAGCGAGCCGCCCACGAGCGAGGCCATGGCCAGCGCCACCAGCACCACCGGCATGGCCAGGCGCGTGGTGATGATGTAGCTGATGACCGCATCCACCCGGCCGCCGAAGTAGCCGGCCAGCACGCCCAGCGTGGTACCGATGGCCCCGGCGATGAGCGCCGTGACCACACCGATCAGCAGCGACACGCGGGCGCCGTAGATGAGGCGGCTCAGGTAGTCGCGGCCGAGCTTGTCGGTGCCCAGCACGTGCTCCCAGCTGCCCTTGGCATGCCAGACGGGCGGAATGAGGCGCTGGGTCACATCCTGCGCATAGGGGTCGTGCGGGCTGATCCAGGGGGCGAGCAGCGCGGCCACCAGGGCCAGCACGAGCACGATGGCGCCGAGCACCAGGCCGCGCTGGCCCAGCACGCGGCGCAGCCAGCGGCGCCAGGCCGGTGGCGACGGCAGGGCCAGGGTGGCCGCCGCGCCGGGGGAGGAAAGGGTGGTGGAAGCGTTCATGGCAGTCTCCGGTGCGGTGGCGTCAGCGGGTGCGCATGCGCGGGTCGAGCGCGGCGTTGAGCACGTCGGCCAGGAAGGTGAGCGCGATGTAGAACACCGCGATGATCAGCACCACGGCCTGCACCACGGGGTAGTCGTTGCGCGCGATGGAGTCCCACGCGAGCTGCCCCAGCCCCTGCATGGAATACACCGACTCGATCACCACCGAGCCGCCGAGCATGAAGCCCAGCTCCACCGCGGCCAGCGCCACCACCGGAATGATGGCGTTGCGCAGCGCGTGCTTGAACACCACGCGCGAGCGGCTCAGGCCCTTGGCGCGCGCGGTGCGGATGTAGTCCGCGCCCAGCACGTCCAGCATGCCGGCCCGCGTGAGCCGCATCATGGCCGGCATGGCGTAGTAGCCGAGCGCCACCGCCGGCAGCACGAAATGCTGCCAGCTCGTGTTGCCCGCCACGGGCAGCCACTTCAGGCCCACGGCGAACAGCAGCACCAGCGTGAGCGCAAACCAGAAGGTCGGCATGGCCTGGCCCACCACCGCCACCATCAAGGCCAGGCGGTCGATCCACGTGTCGCGGTAGAGCGCGGCCAGCACGCCCAATGGAATGGCCACGGCCACGGCCAGCAGCAGCGCCACGCCACCGAGCTTGAGCGTGATGGGCAGGCGCTCGCCGACCAGCTCCATGACGGTGTTCTGGAAATAGAACGACCGCCCGAAATCCAGCCGCGCCGCCGCACCCAGCCAGTCGAAGAACTGCTCCACGATGGGGCGGTCCAGCCCGTACTGCACGCGGATCTTCTCCACGTCGGCAGCGCTCGATTCCGGGCCCGCGATCGCGGTGGCCAGGTCGCCCGACAGGTGCAGCAGCATGAAGCTGACGACCGCCACGGTCAGCATGACGCTCAGCGCCACCAGCAGGCGGCGAAAGATGTAGATCAGCATGGCAGGGGCCCGCGAGGGTGTGGGAGGGACACGAACGCCGGGGCCGTCACTTCCAGCTGGCCTGGAAGAAGCGCGGCAGCTCGTCGGGCTGGGCCTCGAACTTCAGGTCCGAGGTGAACGCGTAGTTGGTCGAGTACGAAAACAGCGGCGCCCACATGGCCTGGGTGGAGATGCGCTGCAGCGCCTGGGCGTACTTGGCCTTGCGCTCGGCCTTGTCCACCGTGGCGTCGGCCGTCTGCATCAGCGCGATGACCTGCGGGTCCTTGGCGGTGTCGTCGGGGCCGCCCTTGAAGAAGTTGCCCACGAAGGCCGAAGCGTCGTTGATCGAGAACGATCCCCAGGCCTGGAACGTGAGCGGCGCACGGCCGGCGCGCAGCTCGGTGCGCAGCGCCGGGTACTGCACGAAGTGCAGCCGCGCGCGGATGCCGACCTTGCGCAGGTCGCCGATCATCGCCTCGGCGTACTCGCGCTCGCGGTAGGCCCACAGCGCGGTGTCGAAACCGTTCGGGTAGCCTGCCTCGGCCAGCAGCGCCTTGGCCTTGGCCGGGTTGTATTCGTACTGCTGCACCTTGCTGGTGTCGCAGCCGAACTGCGTGCGAAAGCACGGCGCATACACCGGCTGGCTGCCGCCGCGCACCAGACTGTCGGCCAGCCCCTTGCGGTTGATGGCGTAGTTGAGCGCCTGGCGCACGCGGGGGTCCTTGAAGGGCGCGGCCTCGGGGGTGGTGCCGTTGTTGTTGATGGAGATGAAGCCCACGCGCATGGTCTCGCCGCTCAGCACCGAGAGGTTGGGCGCCGCCTTCAGCGAATCGGCCTGGTCGGCCGGCACGCGCCAGATCCAGTCCACCGCGCCGGTCATCAACTGGGCCATGCGGGCTTCAGGGTCGCGGATCACGGTGAACTTCACGGTGCCGATCTTGGGCTGGCCCGCAGGGCTGTCCTTGAAGTAGGCGGTGTTCTTCACCATCGTCACGCCCTGCCCCGGCACCACGCTGGTGATCTTGTAGGGGCCGCTGCCCACCGGCGCCTTGCTGAACCCTTCCAGCCCCACCTTGGTGAAATAGGCTGCGGGGTAGATGGGCGTGGGGCCGGCCAGGTATTCCAGCGCCGCGGGGAACGGCGTCTTGAGGTGGATGCGCACCTCGTAGTCGCTCACCTTGTCCACGCCCTTGATCCAATCGGTGTTCTGGCGCGTGGCGATCTTGGCGTCGGGGCCGGTCACCACGTTGAAGGTGTAGGCCACATCGTCAGCGGTGAACTTGTCGCCGTTGTGGAAGGTGACGCCCTGGCGCAGCGTGACCAGCAGCGCGGTGGGCGACTCCCACTTCCAGGCGGTGGCGAGCTGCGGCTTGAGCTCGCCCGTCTTCGTGTCGCGGTAGAGCAGCGTGTCCCACGCCATGGCCGCGAGCACGACGCCCTCGCGCATGTTGTTGTGGTACGGGCTCACGTTCTCGACCTCGTTGTCCGACGCATAGGTCAGCGTGTCGTTGGCCTTGCCGGCGTGCGCGCCGGCCCCGAAAACCATCATGCCCAGTGCCAGACAGCCCCGGCGCACCCAGTGGGTGAATAAATGCCCCATTGCGAACTCCTTCATCGTGATGAAACAGGAAACACAGTGAACGGGAGCAAGAATGGGACCTCGGAGGCGTTTCCGCCATTACCGAATATCGCGGCGAGCGATCTCAAAAAGGCAATGCTCCCGCCGCATTGCGCCTATGCTCGAGGGATTGCCGCAGTGCACCACGCCCCGTCGCCCACCGCCATGAAACGCTCGCAGATCGTCGCCCGCCAGTTGCAGGACACGGCCCTGCGCTACTTCCTGGAGGTGGTGCGCTGCGGCTCGATCAGCGAGGCCTCGCAGCGGCTGAACGTGGCGGGCTCGGCCATCAGCCGCCACATCGCGCACCTGGAAGACCTCCTGGGCGCGACGCTGTTCGACCGCCACGCGCGCGGCATGGTGCCCAGCGCGGCGGGCGAGCTGCTAGCGGTGCATGCGCAGAAGTCCGCGCACGACGCGGAGCGCGTGGTGCATGAAATGCAGGCGCTGCAGGGCATGGAGCGCGGGCGGGTGCGCCTGGCCTCGTCGGAGGGTTTTGCGCTGGAATTCCTGCCCCGGCTCATCAGCGATTTCCGGCGGCGGCACCCGGGCATCCAGTTCCACCTGGGGGTGTTTCCGCCGGCCGAAAGCACGCGGCGCGTGCTGCTGGGCGATGCGGACATCGGCATCACCATGAGCCGCAGTGCCGAAAAGGACATCCGCATCGAACTGCTGCAGCCTTCGCCCGTGCTGGCCGTGGTGCAGCGCGGCCATCCGCTGACGCGCTTTCAGCAGGTCAGCCTGTCGCAGCTGCAGAACTATCCCGTGGCGCTGCCCGAAATGGACACCACCGTGCGGCAGCTGTTCGACATCGCGTGCAGCCGCCAGAAGGTGCAGATCGACCCCGTGCTCACCAGCAACTACATCGCCAGCCTGTTTGGGTTCGTCAAGCACGAGCCCGAGGGCGTGTCCATCTCGGGCGAGATCACCATGCGCTACCAGATCGAGCGCGAGGAGATGGCCTGCGTGCGCCTGCGCGACCGTGGGCTGGACCTGCGCAACATCGAGGTGCAGACGCTGATGGGCCGCACGCTGTCACGCGCGGCGCAATCGTTTCTCGCGCACCTCAAGGAGCAGTTGCAGAGCGTGGCCGCGCCGCCCGGCGGCTGACCGCACCCAGCGCTCAGGCCACGCGCGGCCTCAGCCCAGGCGCTTGGTCAGCAACGCCTTGGCGGCGCGCGAGTTGGACGGCCGGCCCAGGAAGTCGCTGATGTACGCGCCCGCATCGATGAGCGCGTCCAGATCGATGCCCGTGTCGATGCCCATGCCGTGCAGCATGTAGACCACGTCTTCGGTCGCCACGTTGCCCGTGGCGCCCTTGGCGTAGGGGCACCCGCCCAGGCCGGCCACCGACGTGTCGTACTGCCACACGCCCATCTCCAGCGAGGCCAGCGTGTTGGCCAGCGCCTGGCCGTAGGTGTCGTGGAAGTGGCCCGACACCGCGTCGACGCCGTAGTGCTGCAAGGTGGCCTCCATGGCGCGCTGCACCTTGCGCGGCGTGCCCACGCCGATGGTGTCGGCCACGCCGACGTGCTGCACGCCGATCTGCTTCATCAGGCCCGCCAGGTACGCCACGCGCTCGGGCGCCACCTCGCCCTCGTAGGGGCAGCCCACGGTGCAGCTCATGGCGCCCCGCACGGCAATGCCCGCCGCGCGCGCCGCCTCGACCACCGGCGCGAAGCGCTCGATGCTCTCGGCGATGCTGCAGTTGATGTTCTTCTGGCTGAAGGCCTCGCTGGCCGAACCGAAGACGACGATCTCGTCGGGCCGCGTGGGCACCGCGGCCTCGTAGCCCTTGAGGTTGGGGGTGAGCACCGAATAGCGCACGCCGGGCTGGCGCTCGATGCCCGCCATCACCTCCACGTTGTCCGCCATCTGGGGCACCCACTTGGGCGAGACGAAGCTGGTGACCTCGATCTCCGTCAGGCCGGCCGCCTGCAGGCGGTGCACGAGACCGATCTTGACCTCGGCGGGCACGGGAGACTTTTCGTTCTGAAGGCCGTCGCGCGGGCCGACATCGACGAGTTTGACGCGGGAAGGAATGCTGCTGCTCATGGGGAAATCCTGCGGTGATGAATGCGGGGCGGTGCCCGAGGCCTAGTAGCCGCGCCGGGGATCCACGATGCCGGCCACCGGCTCGCCGCGCTGCATGGCGGCGATTTTGCGCGCGATCTGGGCGATGCTTTCTTCGCGCAGCGTGCGGGCGGAGGTATGGGGCGTGGTCGTGATGCGGGGGTGCGTGCGCAGCGGGTGGTCGGCGGGCAGCGGCTCGGTGCGGAACACGTCGAGCGTGGCCCCGGCCAGATGGCCGGCGTCGATGAGGGCGATCAGGTCGTCTTCGACCAGGTGCGCGCCGCGCGCCACATTGACGACATAGCCGCCCGGCTGCAGGCGCGAGAGCGTGTCGCGGTTCATGATGTCCTGCGTGTCGGGCGTGAGCGGCAGCAGGTTCACCAGCACGCGGCTGGCAGCCAGGAAGCTGTCGAAACCTTCCGCGCCATGAAAGGTCCGCACGCCCTCCACGGCCTTGGGCGAGCGGCTCCAGCCGTTCACCGGGAACTCGAAATGCGCCAGCGCCTTCGCCACGCGCTCGCCCAGCACCCCCAGGCCCATGACGCCGACGGAGAAGTGGCTGCGCAGGCGCGGCCGGCGGTAGGCCCAGCCCCCGGCGCGCATGTCGGCCTCATAGGCCTCGAACTCGCGGAAATGGCGCACCACCGCGTGGCACACGTATTCGGCCATCTGCACTGCCATGCCGGCATCGTCCAGCCGCACCACCTGCGCGCCGGGCGGCAGGCGCAGGGCCAGCAGCGCATCCACGCCTGCGCCGATGTTGAAGAGCGCCTGGATGCCGGCCTGCTCGTCCATGAACTGCTGGGGCGGTGCCCAGACCACGGCGAAATCGGCCGGGGGCGCGCCGGGTTGCCAGACGGTGATGTGCGCCCCGGGCAGCGCGGCCTGCAGGCCCTGCAGCCAGGGCTCGGCCTTGGTGTGCGTACAGCAAAAGGTGATGTTCATGGCCCAGGAGCGTATCGCGGCTGCGGATTGCGCGCTGTCACGCGGGCGAGAGCTTGAGCAGCTCGGCGCCTTCGGTCACCTGGTCGCCGGGCGCATAGAGCAGCTCCTGCACCGTCCCGTCCACGGGCGCGGCGATGGTGTGCTCCATCTTCATGGCCTCCATCACGGCCAGGGCCTGGCCCTTGGTCACGGCATCGCCCGCTTTCACGGCGAACGACACCACCTTGCCGGGCATGGGCGCGGTCAGGCGTCCGCCTTCGGACTGCGCCTCGCCCGCATGGGCAAGCAGGTCGATGGCGACGATCTGCGTGGCGCCGCGCGGCGTGAAGACGTGGTCGGTCTCGCCCTGGGAATGCACCACGGCGCGCGTGCGCTGGCCGGCGAAGTGCAGGTCCAGGCCCTCGCCATCGGCGGTGAAGGCCAGCGGCCCGGCCACGGCCGCCTCGCCCTCGCCCACCGCCAGCTCCATCGCGCCGCCCGCGGCGTAGGTGAGCCAGGCGTTGGCAGGCTGGCCGCCGAACTCGAACGCGAACCGGCGGCGCGTCACGCCGTGCGATTGCCAGCCGTCGCGGCGGCTGAAGGGGTCGGCCCCCTCGGTGGCGCGCTCGCGCTGCAGCGTCCGGGCCACCGCTGCCGCCGCGGCCAGCGGCAGGCCCACCGGCTCCTGGTGGAACAGCACCGCCTGCTCGCGCGGGATCAGGGCCGTGTCCAGGTTGGCCTGCACGAACGAATCGGTGCGGGCCACGCGGCGCAGGAACTGCACGTTGGTGGACAGGCCCACGATGCGGGTCTGCGCCAGCGCCTCGTCGAGCCGGGCCAGGGCCTGCTCACGCGTGTCGCCGTGCACGATGAGCTTGGCGATCATCGAGTCGTAGAAGGGGCTGATGGCATCGCCCTCGCGCACGCCGTCATCGATGCGCACACCGCCGCTGCCCAGGGGCGCGCGCTCGAAGCTGGTGGCCGCGGGCTTGCGGTACACCTGCAGCGTGCCGGTGGCAGGCAGGAACTGGTTGTCGGGGTTCTCGGCGCAGATGCGCGCCTCGATGGCATGGCCGCCGATGCGCAACTGGTCCTGCGCCAGCGGCAACGGCTCACCAAAGGCCACGCGCAGTTGCCACTCCACCAGGTCCTGGCCGGTGATGGCCTCGGTCACCGGGTGCTCCACCTGCAGGCGGGTGTTCATCTCCATGAAGAAGAAGTCCATGGACCCATCGGCCCGCTGCTCCACGATGAATTCCACCGTGCCCGCGCCCACGTAGTTCACCGCGCGGGCGGCGGCCACGGCGGCGTTGCCCATCTCGGCGCGCATGGCCGGGGTCATGCCGGGGGCTGGGGCCTCTTCCAGCACCTTCTGGTGGCGCCGCTGCACCGAGCAGTCGCGCTCGAACAGGTACACGCAGTTGCCCAGGGTGTCGCCGAACACCTGGATTTCGATGTGGCGCGGGCGCTGCACGTATTTTTCGATGAGCACCGCGTCGTCGCCGAAGCTGTTGATGGCCTCGCGCTGGCACGACGCCAGGGCGGCGGCGAAGTCTTCCGACCGGTCCACCGCGCGCATGCCCTTGCCGCCGCCGCCCGCGCTGGCCTTGATGAGCACGGGGTAGCCGATGCGGTCGGCCTCGCGCTGCAGCAGCGCGGGGTCCTGGTCGGCCCCGTGGTAGCCCGGCACCAGGGGCACGCCGGCCTTTTCCATGAGCTGCTTGGACTCGGCCTTCAGGCCCATGGCCTGGATGGCAGACGGGGGTGGGCCGATGAACACCAACCCGGCATCCGCACAGGCCTGGGCGAACTCCTCGTTCTCCGACAGGAAGCCGTAGCCGGGGTGCACGGCCTGCGCGCCCGTGGCCCGGGCCGCGTCGATGATGCGCTGCCACTGCAGGTAGCTTTCCTTGGGCGAGCTGCCGCCGATGTGCACGGCCTCGTCGCATGCGGCGACGTGCTTGGCGCCGGCGTCGGCATCGGAGTACACGGCCACGGTCTTCACGCCGAGCCGGCGGGCGGTCGCGGCCACACGGCAGGCGATTTCACCGCGGTTGGCAATCAGGATTTTGGAGAACATTCAAACCACCTTCGCAGGACCGGAAAAAAGGGACGACACGCGCCGCAGCACGGCACGCAGGAATTTGAAAAGCACGATCAGCAGCAGCGCTGACAGCACCAGCATCACGACCAGCGCAATGCCGAACAGCACCGGGTGCTGCGTGGCCATCCAAACGACGGCCACCACCAGGCCGTCCTCGAAGAACGACAGCAGCCAGTTGGAGAACGGCTCGGGCGAGGTGTTGGCCGCGGCGCGCGTGGTCATCTTGGTGGCCAGGGCCGTGGCCGAGAGCGAGCCGCCCAGCAGCCCCGCGACGAGGCCCATGGTGGCGTTGTCGGCGCCGAACACGCCCGCGGCCAGCAGCGCGCCGCCGGGAATGCGGATGACGGTGTGCACCGCATCCCAGGCGCTGTCCAGCCAGGGCACCTTGTCGGCGAAGAACTCCACGCACAGCAGCAGCCCGCTCACGGTGAGGACGGCCGGGTGCTGCAGCACGTGCAGCCCGGCAGGCAACGGCAGCCAGCCGCCCGCACCCATGAGCCCCACGATGAAGACCACCGCATAGAGCCGGAAGCCGCTGGCCCAGCCGAGCGCAGCGGCCAGCGCCAGCAGGCCCGGCAGGTCCATCGCCGAAGTGGCCTGGGCCGCGCCGGCCGCTACGTCGCGGGCGGTGCCGGGGTCCACGTGCAGCCCAATGGTGTGGAGCCACTGAACGATGTGCAGCCAGAGCGCTTCCATCTCAGCGCACCCGCAGATGATGGACCACCCGCAGCGCGGGGACCTGGCACGGCGTCACCTGCCCGATGGCCGCGGAGCAGGCCGCGCCAGCAGACGCCGTGGAACTGGCTTTGCCAGGCCACTGGCGGCGTCCCCCGGGGGGGAAGGCGCCGAAGGCGACACAGGGGGGATATCTCATGATTCCAGCCACGAGGGCTTGCGCTTTTGCAGGAAGGCCTGCACGCCCTCGCGGCCCTCGTCGCTGGCGCGGATGTCGGCAATGCCCTGCACCGTGGCGGCGATGAGCGCGGCATCGATGTCGCGGCCCGCCACGTCCTGCACCAGCCGCTTGCAGGCGCGCACCGCGGCCGGGCTGGCGCTGGTGAGCGCCTTGAGCCAGGCATCCACCGTGTCGTCGAGCTGCTCGAACTCCACCACCGCATGCACGAAGCCCAGGTGCAGCGCCTCGGCCGCGCCGAAGCGCTCGGCGGTCAGGAAATAGCGGTGGGCGGCGCGCGCGCCCATGGCGCGGATCACATAGGGGCTGATGGTCGCCGGGATGAGCCCCAGCTTCACCTCCGACAGGCAAAAGCCCGCCGTATCGACGGCCACCGCCATGTCGCAGGCCGCCACCAGGCCCATGCCGCCGGCATACACGTCGCCCTGCACGCGGGCGATGGTGGGCTTGGGGCATTCGTAGATCGTGCGCAGCATCTCGGCCAGCGCGCCGGCGTCGGCCACGTTTTCCTCGCGCGTGTAGTCGGCCATGCGGCGCATCCAGTTCAGGTCGGCGCCGGCACAAAAGGCCGTGCCCTGCGCGGCCAGGACCACGGCTCGCACGCCCTCGCGGCTGCCTGCCTGCGCGAAGGCGTCGGTGAGCGCGGCAATGGTTTCGTCATTGAAGGCGTTGCGCAGATCGGGCTGCGCCAGCGTGATGCGCGCCACGGCGCCGTCATAGGCCGTCTGGACGGAATTCATGGGTTGGGTCCTCGGTGCTCTGGAGAAAAAGCCGGACGCGAATGCGGCCGGATGCGTGCGGCGGGCGAATGTGCGGGCCTCATGGTGCGTCCCAGACAACGTGGTCGTCCACGGCATACAGGTGGCAGGTGGCTGCCTTGGCGTTTTCGTTGCAGCGGGCCACCGCCGCGGCCATGGCATCGGCCCGGCCGTAGTAGTAGGCCCAGGCGCCGCTGGGCGCGATGGCGTAGGCCCGGGGCCACGGCGCCGCGAGAAACTTGCGGTAGCCCTCGCGCGCCGCATCGCGCACGTAGGGGATGGCCGACGCATCGGCGACGGGGTAGGCGTCGGTGGCCCGGGGCACGGCGCTGTCGTGCGGCATCATCGGAATGTGCGTCACCGGCCGGGACGGCAGGCCCAGGCCGGCCAGGAAGCGCTCCACCTCCGGCAGCCAGATCGGCACGCCGCTTTGCGAGGCGAACAGCCGGTGCGAATCGGTTCCGAACCGGCCATACGCCACCAGCTGCGCCCGCCCACCGGCGGCCACGTAGCGCGCGTACATGTCGCGGTACAGCGAGGTGGGCCAGTACGAATCGTTGTCGCCGTAGAACCACAGCGACGGCAGGCGCGTGCCCTGGCCGTAGGCACCGAAGGCGCTGGCCAGGTTGTTTTCCCAGCCAGGGCATTGCTCCTGCCGCAGCCCGCCGGCGAAATTGATGAGCCCGCGCACGCCGGGCGGGCTCAGCGTGCCCAGCGCCAGGGTGGTCAGGCCGCCGTGCGACTGGCCGACGACCACGATGCGCTGGCTGTCCGCATCGGGCAGGCGGCGCACGTAGGCCAGCGCGGCCTGCACGTCCTCGGCCTGGTTGCGGCCATTGCCTTCCACGTTGCAGCCGCTGCCCAGGTAGGCGCCCGTGGACCGCGAGAAGCCCTGGCGCATCGGGATCACCACGAGGTAGCCGCGCTCCACGAACACGCGGGCGGCCGCCAAGTAGCGCGCACGCTCCTGCAGGCGCGGATTGCCGTTGGCCTTGCCGTGGTTGATCACGACGACGGGAAACGGGCCCGTGCCCGCCGGGCGGTACACGGTGGTTTCCAGCTCGGTGGCCAGCAGCCCTTCGCCCTTGGGCACCATCACGATCTGCTCGCGCAGCGTGGCATCCAGCGTGGGCGGTGTGGACGGCGCCAGCTGCGCCAGGGCGGGCAAGGCGCCCAGCAGCAGCGCGCAGCGCAGCAGCCAGGCCAGGGCGTGTCGGCGAAGGGTCATGGCGGGATCTGCGTCGGAGTCTTCGGCAGGCTGGCGGTCACATGCGGAACAGGCCGAACTTCGTGTCTTCGATGGGCGCATTGCGCGTGGCCGACAGGCCCAGCGCCAGCACGCGGCGCGTGTCGGCGGGGTCGATCACGCCGTCGTCCCACAGCCGCGCGGTGGCGTAGTAGGGGTGGCCCTGGCTCTCGTACTGCTGGCGGATGGGAGCCTTGAAGGCCTCTTCTTCCTCGGCACTCCACTGGCCGCCCTTGCCCTCGATGCCGTCGCGCTTGACGGTGGCGAGCACGCTCGCGGCCTGGTCGCCGCCCATGACGGAGATGCGCGCGTTGGGCCACATCCACAGGAAGCGCGGCGAATACGCCCGCCCGCACATGCCGTAGTTGCCCGCGCCGAACGAGCCGCCGATGACGATGGTGAACTTGGGCACGGCGGCGGTGGCCACGGCGGTGACCATCTTGGCACCGTTGCGCGCGATGCCCTCGTTCTCGTACTTGCGGCCCACCATGAAGCCGGTGATGTTCTGCAGGAACACCAGCGGGATCTTGCGCTGGCAGCACAGCTCGATGAAGTGCGCGCCCTTGAGGGCGGACTCGCTGAACAGGATGCCGTTGTTGGCGATGATGCCCACGGGCATGCCCTCGATGCGCGCGAAGCCCGTGACCAGCGTGGTGCCGTAGCGCGCCTTGAACTCGTCGAACTCGCTGCCGTCGACGATGCGGGCGATGATCTCGCGCACATCGAAGGGCTTGCGCGTGTCTACCGGAATCACGCCGTACAGTTCATCCGCTATGAATTTAGGAGCAACAGAGGCATGCAATTCCCCGGCATGGGCCTTGTTTCTATTCAAATTGCGCACCGCGTTGCGGGCCAGCTGCAGCGCGTGCAGGTCGTTTTGCGCCAGGTGGTCGGCCACGCCGGACAGGCGCGTGTGCACGTCGCCGCCCCCTAAGTCCTCGGCCGTCACGACCTCGCCCGTGGCCGCCTTCACCAGCGGCGGGCCGCCCAGGAAGATGGTGCCCTGGTTCTTGACGATGATGGATTCGTCGCTCATGGCCGGCACGTAGGCGCCGCCAGCCGTGCACGAGCCCATCACCACGGCGATCTGCGCGATGCCCTGCGCGCTCATGTGCGCCTGGTTGTAGAAGATGCGGCCGAAGTGGTCGCGGTCGGGAAACACTTCGTCCTGGTTGGGCAGGTTGGCGCCGCCGGAATCCACCAGGTAGATGCACGGCAGGTGGTTCTGCGCGGCCACCTCCTGCGCGCGCAGGTGCTTCTTCACCGTCATGGGGTAGTAGGTGCCGCCCTTCACCGTGGCGTCGTTGCACACCACCATGCAGTCCACGCCGCTCACGCGGCCGATGCCGGCGATCAGCCCGGCGCCGGGCGCGTCGTTGTTGTACATGTTGAGCGCGGCCAGGGGCGCCAGTTCGAGGAACGGCGTGCCGGGGTCCAGCAGCATCTGCACACGCTCGCGCGGCAGCAGCTTGCCGCGGGCCGTGTGCTTGGCGCGGGCGGCTTCGCCGCCGCCCTGGGCCACCTGGGCGGTGCGGGCGCGCAGGTCATCGACCAGGGCGCGCATGGCGGCGGCATTGGCCAGGAAGTCGGCCGAGCGGGCATTGAGTTGGGATTCGAGGATCATGCGGTGGTGCTTTCCTGCAGGCCGAGCTGTTCTTTCATGGCGTCGCGGATCTTGAATTTCTGGATCTTGCCGGTCACCGTCATCGGAAACTCGGCGACGAATCGGATGTAACGCGGCACCTTGTAGTGCGCGATCTGACCCTTGCAGAACGCGCGGATGTCGTCCTCGGTGGGCGCGGCCGTGCCGGGCTTGGGAATGATCCAGGCGCACAGCTCTTCGCCGTACCGGGCATCGGGCACGCCCACCACCTGCACGTCCTGCACCTGCGGGTGGCGGTAGAGAAACTCCTCGATCTCGCGCGGGTACACGTTCTCGCCGCCGCGGATCACCATGTCCTTGATGCGGCCGACGATGTTCACATAACCCTCGGCGTCCATGGTGGCCAGGTCGCCGGTGTGCATCCAGCCGGCGTCGTCGATGGCCTCGCGGGTCCTGGCCGGGTCGTCCCAGTAGCCGTGCATGACCGAGTAGCCGCGCGTGCACAGCTCGCCGCGCTCGCCCACGGGCACCACGGCGCCGGATTCGGGGTCGATGATCTGGATCTCCAGGTGCGGCTGCACCTGGCCCACGGTGGACACGCGCTTGTCCAGCGGCGTCTCGGTGCTGCTCTGGCAGCTGACCGGGCTGGTTTCGGTCATGCCGTAGGCGATGGTGATCTCCGACAGGTGCATGTCGCTCACCACGCGCTTCATCACCTCGATGGGACACGGCGAGCCGGCCATGATGCCGGTGCGCAGCGTGGACAGGTCGAACTCGGCGAAGCGCGGGTGGTCCAGCTCGGCGATGAACATCGTGGGCACGCCGTGCAGGCCAGTGCAGCGCTCGGCCTGCACCGTCTCCAGCACCTTGAGCGGATCGAAGCCGTCGCTCGGGTACACGATGGCCGCGCCGTGCGTGAGGCAGGCCAGGTTGCCCAGCACCATGCCGAAGCAGTGGTACAGCGGCACGGGAATGCACAGCCGGTCCTCGGGGGTGAGCCGCATGCACTCGCCGATGAAGAACCCGTTGTTCAGGATGTTGCGGTGCGTGAGCGTGGCGCCCTTCGGAAAGCCCGTGGTGCCGCTCGTGAACTGGATGTTGATGGGGTCGTTGGCGTCCAGCGTGGCGGCCACGGCATCGATGCGCGCATCCTGCGCGTCGCCGCGCGCCATCAGTTCGGAAAACCGCAGCAGGCCGGGCGAGTCGTCGCCGCCCGCCGCGTCTCCCGGCGCGCCGTCGATCCACACCACCGTGCGCAGCTGCGGCAGCCGGTCGGACTGCAGTGCGCCAGGCGTGCCGGCGGCCCACTGCGGCGCCAGTTCGCGCAGCATGCCCAGGTAGTCGCTGGTCTTGAAGCGCGCCATGGTCACCAGCGCCTTGCAGCCGACCTTGTTGAGCGCGTATTCCACCTCCGACGTGCGGTAGGCGGGGTTGATGTTGACCAGCACCAGACCCACCTGCGCGGTGGCCAGCTGCATGAGCACCCATTCGGCGTTGTTGTGCGACCAGATGCCCACCCGGTCGCCCGGGTTCAGGTCCAGCCCCAGCAGCGCGCTGGCCAGGCGGCGCACCTCGGTGTGCAGTTGGCCGTAGGTGTAGCGCAGGCCCTGGTGCACGCTCACCAGCGCCTCGCGGTCCGGCTGGCGCTGCGCCATGTCGCTGAAGAAGGCGCCGATCGTCTGCTCGATCAGGGGCACCGCCGTGCTGCCGCGTGCAAAGGCGGAAGTCAACGGGGCGGTCGGGCTCACTGGGTCCATGGCAATGTCTCCTCGTGTGGCACGCCCCCGGCCCGGCCGGGAACGGCGATGGGCCGCAGCATACGCCCGCCCGGGCCCGGACCGCATGACAGATGGGGTCACAAAGGTTGCAATATGCGCCACACAAGGCAAACTCCCCCCATGCCCGAACCCGCCACCGCCCTGCCCCGCACCGCCCCCCACGCGCCCACCGCCGCCACGCCCATGGCCTTCGTACGGGCCATCGTGCAGGCCTACACCCAGCGCGGCATGGACGCCTCGGCCGTGCTGCGGCAGGCACAAATCACGCCATCGGACATCGCGCATCCGCACGGGCGCATCACGGCGCTGCAGATGGAGCAGCTCTCCGACGGCGCCATGCGCGAACTGGACGACGAGGCCCTGGGCTGGTTTGGCCGGCGCCTGCCCTGGGGCAGCTACGGCATGCTGGCGCGGGCCTCGATCAGCGCGCCGCACCTGGGCCTGGCCCTGCAGCGCTGGTGCCGCCACCACGGCCTGCTGACCGACGACATCGCCCTGCACCTGACCAGCGACGGCGCCACCGCCACGCTGGCGATCACCGAACACCGCGACCTGGGCACGCTGCGCGAGTTCTGCCTGGTCTCGATGCTGCGCAACGCGCTGGGGCTGGCCTGCTGGCTCATCGATTCGCGCCTGCCGCTGCAGGGCGCGGATTTTCCTTTCGCGCCACCGCCGCACCAGGCGGCCTATCCGCTGCTGTTCGCCGGCCCCATCGCCTTCCGCGCGCCGCATGCCGCGCTGCGCTTCGATGCGCGCTATCTGGCGATGCCGCTGCAGCGCGACGAGAACGCGCTGCGCACCATGCTGCAGCGCGCGCTGCCCCTGACCGTGCGCCAGTACCGGCGCGACCGCCTGCTGGTGCAGCGCGTGCGGCAGGCGCTGGCAGCCGACACTGGCACGCTGCAGGGCGCGGACGCGCTGGCCGAGCGGCTGCACCTGTCGCCGCGCACGCTGCACCGCCAGCTCAAGGAAGAAGGCGCGTCGCTGCAGGCGCTGAAAGACGAGGTGCGCCAGCACCGCGCCATCGAATGGCTGCACCGCACCGACCGGCCGATCAAGCAGGTGGCGCAGGCCGCGGGCTTTCTCAACGAAAAGAGCTTCATCCGCGCGTTTCGGGGCTGGACAGGGCAGTCCCCCGCCGCGTTCCGCCGCGCTGCCCGGCTCGCGGGCGGGGGTTGATCCGGCCAGGGGCCTGCTCTAGGTAGCCTCGTCCGCAATGGGGCGCACGAACAGCTTGGCATAGCTGCGCAAGGTGCCCGATTGCGACAGGTCGTCGGTAATGAACGCCCGGTACTTGGCGCTCAATGCGTCGCCCGACGCGCCGCTGCCGTGGTTGACCTGATCGAGAAAATCCTGCCGCATCTGCTGCAGTTGCGCGTGCGACATCCCACGGTCCTTCAGCGTCTGGAACGCCGCCTCCCGCTTCATCCCGGCGAGGGCGATGGGCTTGGCTCCTGCGGCCGCGGGCACCGCCGCCGGCGCTTGCTGCACCTTGGCGGAGAACTTCGGCGCCTCCTGCCGCCCGGCGCCCGCATTCGGCCGGGGACCGGCATCGGCCTGGGGACCGGTGTCTGGCTTGGGGCCGGCATCCGCCTTGGCACCTCCGGCGCCCGCTTTCGGCGGAGGCGGCAAAGCCGTCAGAAAATCCACCACTCCGGCGGTGTCGTTCAACAGCAACTGCTTCAGCTCCGGCTCGGTGAAGTTCTCGCGCAGCCTCTGCCAGTTCTCGGCACGGACCTCGGGGCCCTTGCCCGGGGCATGGCCGCCCAGGATCGCCACGAGATCCTTCAGCCTCGGTGGGTCCATGCGATCGATTTCATGCAGTTGGAACACGGCCAACACCTGGGCTGCAGGCGATTTCGGCAGTGCCGGCGTTGTCAGGAACTTCATCACGGCGGCAGTCTTCTTCAGCAGCAACTGCTGCAGCTCGGGCCCTTTGAACTGGCTGCGCAGCAGCTTCCAGTTCCGGACCAGCAGCGCCGGGTCCACGCCCAGGGTGCGCCCGCCCAGGAGCTTCGTGAACTGCTTGACCTGCATCGGGGTCATGCGGTCGACTTCATGCAGCGGGATGCTGGACAGCACCTGCGCGACCGTCGGCTTCACCGGAACGATCGGTGGCGCGCCCGGCCGCCGGGCATGGGCGCTGGCGTGTCCCGCGAACTTCTGCGGCGCAGGCCCCCGGCGGTCGGTGGCGGTGGCGCTGTCGGCCGGGTGGCCCGCCGCCCTGCGCTGCGGCATCGGCCCCGTGCCCGCACCGGGCTTGGAGCGGCCCTGCCGCGCGGGCTCCCGGTACTCCGGAACGGCATTGGCACCGCGTTCGGAGGCGCTGTTGAAACGGGAAGAAGGGCTCTTGGGAATGTGAATCGACATGGGCGGCTCCTGAGGGAGGGCAGCAAGCGGTGCCGCGCACCACGTCCCATCCCACCGCTTCGGATCGTGGGAGCAAAAACCCCGGACCTGCCGCGGCGGAGCGAACCCATGCCCCGCGCTGCGAAGGCGCGTCGGCATGGCCGCCCCGGTCACCCGCCCCGACGGCACCGGCAGACCGTGGCCGCCGTGCCGCCGCCTCTCCGTCAACCCAGCAGTTCGGGCAACTCGGCCATGTGGACCATCACGTGCACCGCCCCGGCGGCGCGCAGCGCCTGGGCCGACCCGTGTCCCACGGGCGCCGGGCTGTAGCCGACCACCGTGGCGCCCGCCGCCACGCCGGCCTGCACGCCCGTGACCGAATCCTCCACCACCAGGCAGCGCACCGGGGCCACGCCCAGCGCGGCGGCCGCGGCCAGGTACACATCGGGCGCGGGCTTGGTGCGGGGCATTTCGTGGCCGCTGAAGACGCGGCCCTGGAAGAACGGCGTCAGGCCCACCTTGGCCAGTTGCAGCTCCACCTTGAAGCGGTCGGCACCCGACGCGCAGGCGATGCGCCCCCCGAGCCGCGCATGCACGGCACGCACGGCATCGGGGGCGCCGGGAATGGGGCCCAGCTCGGCCTGCAGGGCGGCATTGCGGCGGGCGTAGAAATCGGCCATCCAGGCGTCGGTCAGCGGCTGGCCGGTTTCGGCCTCGATGCGCGCCGCCTCGCTGCGCACGGCCTTGCCCAGGAAGATGGCCAAGCATTCCTCGGGCGTGAGCGACCAGCCCGAGGCTTCGAGCCGGTCGCGCAGCACGCGGTGGGTGATGGGTTCGCTGTCCACGAGCACGCCGTCGCAGTCGAACAGCACGGCGTCGTAGGAAGAAGGGAACGAGGAGGAAGATGGCATGGACGATCAGCAAAACAGGAAGAGATCAGCGCGAAGGAACCGCCCCCCTGCGCGATCCGCCGAATCTATCCGACGAGCGCTTGTTTGCCACGTGCACCCAGCAAGTCCTGTCGCGTGCGGGTTTTCTCTCACCTCCATTCTCGGGGCAGGCGATGACACTGCATCCAAAATACAAAACGCAAAAAAAAGGGGGGAGAAGCAACATGGACATACCCGTCGCGAAGCCTGCCGATAAAAAACCACATCCACCAGTGAACGCTGGCTACGGCGCAAAGAGTGACATGGACCTGTGCGTGAAAACGCGCAGGAAGGCCCTTGCCAAAGAGGGCACCCCTGTCCAGTCGGAAACCTGGGGGCTGGCCCTGTCCGGCGGCGGCATCCGCAGTGCCACATTCTGCCTGGGCTTGGTGAGCGGACTGGCGCAGCAAAAGATATTCCACCGGTTTGACTACCTGTCCACCGTCTCCGGCGGGGGCTACATTGGCGCGGCCCTCGGTAAGTTGTATTGCGAAAAGGGTGCCTCCGCCGCTGTTCGGGAGCAACAGCTCGCAGGCGCCCAGGACACGTGGCTCGTATGGTGGCTGCGGGCCACCAGCCGCTACCTCACCCCGCGCGGAGCCAAGGACTTGCTCAACGCGGGCGCTCTCATGTTTCGCAACCTGCTGGGCATTCATTTGGAACTGGCTTTGGTGGGCATACTGATAGGTGTCTTGCTGGCCGGCACCAACATGCTTGCCTGGTGGGGTTTACACGCGCTTTCCCAACAACCTTCCGCAGTCACCGTGATCGTGAACGCAGGCGCGGTTCTGCAGCCATGGATGTCCCTTTGGTGGCTGGTGGCTGCGGTATTCCTATTGGCGCCCCTTCCCTACATGGCCGCCTATTGGGCGGTTCCTGGTGGACGAAGGCAGGGGGGGCTGACCCAAACGTGGCGATGGCTCTCCTACGGGATCCATGGCTTGATGGGCATCATGGCGATCTGCATGGCTTATGGCCGGGATGACTTCTGGAACCAGCAACCGGATGGCGTGCTGCGCATGGTCTGCGGTGTAGTGGGTTTGGCGTTCGTCTGCGTGGCTACCGCACCTGTATTAGCAGTCCAAGTGGCAAAGGAAGCCAGGCAAAAAGCACCTTACGATGCCGGCCATGCCACCGTACGTAACCTACTCACCGCGCGGCTGGCAAACTGGCTGAAATGGATACTGCGTCTGCTGGCGATAGGAGCCTTTGATCGGCTCGGCTGGTTTCTGGCGTTTGGCGAACTGACCTGGGACCATTGGGCACTGACGCCTGCCGTGGTGGTGGCCACATTATTAGCCACCAGAATTCTGGCAGCTCGTGTGCACGCACCCGCCGGCACGCCGCCAGCCGGCAGGGCTCTGCGGCGTAGGGTGGTAGATGCTCTGGGCCTCGCGCTATTGAGTCTGCTACTCGGATTCTGGATCAGTGTGGTCTACCAGCATGGACTGGGCGCTCTTTTCCTTGAAGGGGGGCCACTCGCCTTCGGAAACGCTCTGTACGTGCTGGCAGGATTCGGCGTGGCTCCTGTGATCTACATCGCATTGAGTCGCAGCAACGTGCATTTCCTTAATGTGTCCTCCTTGCACATGTTCTATCGCGCCCGTCTGTGCCGAAGCTACCTGGGGAGCACCAATCGCAGTCGCTTCGGCAACCAAGACCCACTGGACCGGGTGGCCACAGCCGGACAATCGAGCCACCAAGCCGCCCCCTCTGTCTTTGAGGTGCATCCCGCCGACAGCATCAGGATGGGTGACTACGCGCCCCACCACAACGGCGGTCCGGTCCATCTGATCAACGTCACCGTGAATCAGTCTTTCGATGCGCGCGGCGGGCTGTACAACCAGGATCGAAAGGGCCAGTCGCTTTCGGTCGCCGGCGGCGGCTTATGGCGCGTGGGCTCGGACGACTGGAAACATTCGCCCGATGTCGCACGCAGCGAACTACAGCAGTGGATGGCCATCTCGGGCGCCGCCTTCACGCCGGGACTGGGCGGCCAGACCTCTTCCGGTTTGGCCGCGCTGTTGTTCATGGCTGGCGTGCGGCTGGGCTATTGGTGGGACCATGCGCCCTTCAAAGGGTGGTCACGCCTTGCGCCCAAATACCGCCTGATGCTGGACGAAGCACGCGGCCAATTCGGAGGGGTCAATGCACCCTACTGGTATCTCAGTGACGGCGGGCATTTCGAGAACACGGGCGCCTATGCATTGCTGCGCCAAGGCGTGGACCTGATCGTGCTTGCCGACTGCGGCGCCGACCCCCGCTATAGCTTCGACGATGTGGAAAACCTGGTGCGCAAAGCGCGCATTGACTTGGGCGTGGAGATCGAGTTCCAGCGGGTGGTGGGTGCTCCTCCATCAAACCATTTCGGCTCTATCGGCGATCTCAAAGATCCGCAAGGCTCGGCTTGCCTCGCCGTGGCCAAGGTTTTCTATCCTGGCCGGGCGAACCCCGGCCATCTCGTCTTGGTCAAGCCCAACATCTACCATGGCCTCCCCATTGACCTCATCAATTACAAGATCGACTGTGACAGTTTTCCCCAGGAAACCACCACCGACCAATTCTTCAGCGAAGCGCAATGGGAGAGCTACTTCAAACTCGGCCGATGCCTTGGAATGACGCTGGATGCCCGGCTCCTGCAAGGCCTGCCAGACAACGCCAGTTTCCAGCCGGACACTCCATCGACGAAACCAGAAGCTCCGACGCCCAAAGCCCACATCTCTCCTGGAGGATCATGGATCCCGTCGCGTGTTGCTCCCAGCGTGCGCTCAGGGCTGGGGGCGTTGGGCGCCTTGGCTTTGGCGCTTGCTGCCTACCAGGGATGGACCGCGATGCAGCGGGCTTACACGATAGAAGCCTCTAGCCTGCGAGAGTTGCTTGGCCGAGTGGTTCTGCTCAGTGAGCAGCATGGACCGGAATCTCCGCAATTGCGTATTCCGATGGCGGTCATCACCCAGCGCTTCTGCACCCCGCCCCAGCCGCTAGCATTCATCACGCCCACCATGATCGCGTTGTTCGATGCGGTCATAGAGGGGTGCAAAAAAAGCGACGCCATGACCAATCCATCCTGCGAAGCCTTGCTCAAGCCTGCCACCAATGCGTGCCTTCACCCCCCGCCACGCAAAGTACCCGTCTATTGGGGGGCGGACTTCAGCAGCGAAGAGGTCCGGCGCAAAATGCAAGAAGAGGCTTCTTCCAGTGCCAGGCAGACAGCCCTCAGCGCATCGCCACCGAGCGACATTGATCTGTGCCGTGGAAAGACCATCTATTTATGGACCCATGGAAGTGGCCGTGAAGCCGATACGGCAAGGCTCACCAAACGTTGGAACGAATGGACAACCGTCTTGCCGCAGACGAAATATGTCGTCGCCTCGGCGGCGGAGATCAGGAGGCCGATACAAAGGCCTCAACCGACAACAACAGTGACCTACCACACGCCCGGCGACATAGGATGCGCAATACAGATCAAGATGCTTAGCGATTGGAAGCCGATAGACCTGCCCATTACCATCCAGCCCCTGCCCAGTGGATACCGAGGGCGCGCGGGAACCATCGACGTCTGGCTGGCCTCGCCCATCGGAAACTGAAAACGGGTGCCCATCCAAAAAGGATGAACACCCACGATCGCAGCGGACGCGCGTGGTCCGGCACACAGGCGCCGGCACGCCCCTGCGTCGGGGTGACTGGCATCAAAGCAACGAACGCGGACGATATCCGCCCGGTTCGGTACAAGGAGCGGGTGATTTTCAGTACATTGCACCCCATGCCCTCCCCCCTTTCGGGGGGGTATTTGTTACGCGGTGCACCGGTTCCGAGGGCGGGCAGCCTGCACCGGCACGGAAGTTTCCTTGAGCTTTTCTGAATCCCTGCGCCCTGGCGGCGACCACTACGGGCTGGTCGTGGACGACCACCCTCTCGTCGCGCACGGCATGGCCGCGTTCCTGCGGTTACACAAGAAACTGGACGATGCGGTGAGCGCGGGCAGCCCGCCCGAGGCCCTGCGCACCATCGCCCAACGCGGCGCCCCCGCCATCGCGCTGGTGGATTTCTGGCTGGCCGACGGGGCCACCGACCTGTTCGTGCGCGACGTGCTGACGCTCGCGCCGTCCACCCGCGTGCTCATGGTGAGCGGCGACAGCCATCCGGCCATCGTGCTCAAGGTGCGGGCCAGCGGCGCCCATGGCTTCGTTCACAAACAGGAAGCGCCCGAGGCGTTCGCCGCCGCGGTGAGCGCGGTGCTGGACGGCGGCACCTGGTTCGACGCGGCGCCGGACAGCCCCCCGGCCGTGGCCGACACGCCGCTGGCGCGCGAGGTGCCGCTGGCTCCGTCCGACCTGGGGCTGACCCCGCGCCAGGGCGAGATCCTCGCCCTGCTGCTGCAGGGCCTGCCCAACAAGCCCATCGCCGCCGCGCTGAACGTGTCCGAGCACACCATCAAGGAGCATGTGACGGCCATCCTGCACAAGCTGCAGGCGCGCAACCGGGTCGAGGCCATCGCCAAGCTGCGCGGCGTGCGGCTGGAAGTGCCGCCAGCGCACTACCCGCGCTGAGCCAGCGGCCGAGCCGCCTGCCCGGTCACGCTGGGTCCGTGCGCGCCAGCCAGCGCGACAGCACCGCGTGCAGCGCCTGCGGCGCCAGCGGCTTGCGGAACACGAGGTAGCCGTCGTCCTCGGCCTGCACCAGCGCCGGGGCGTCGTGCTCGCCGCTCACCATGGCGCCGTGCGCATGGCCGCAGCGCGCCAGCAGCGCCTGCAGCACGGCCAGGCCGCTCTCGCCCGCGCCCAGCCGGTGGTCGCACAGCACGGCATCGGGCACGAAGCCGCCGTCCACCCGGGCCATGGCCTGCGCCCCGGTGGCCGCCCATTGCACCTGCAACCCCCACGACTGCAGCAACTGGGACAGCGACGTGGCGATCTGCGGGTCGTCCTCCACCAGCAGGCAACGCCCCTGCAGCGAGGCCATGCGTTCGGCCCAGGGCGCCGCCGGCTGCAGCAAAGGCTCGGCCGGCAGCGGACCGTCGGGCTGCGCCGCCGGCAACTCCAGCCAGAAGCACGAGCCCCGGCCCGGCGTGGATTCGAACCCGTGCCCGGCGCCGATCAGCCCCGCCGAGCGGGCCACCACCGACAGCCCCAGGCCGTGCCCTTCGGCCTGCTGCACCTGGGCCTGATCGCTGCGGTAGAACGGCGCATAGATGCGGTGGCGGTCCTTGGGGGCGACGCCCGCGCCGGTGTCCCACACCTCGATGCGCCAGCGGCCGCCCCGCGCCCTCGCCCCCAGCAGCACCCCGCCCGAGGCCGTATAGCGCAGCGCGTTCTGCGCCAGGTTGAACACCATCTGGCGCAGCAGCGCCGGGTCGCCGCGCACCGCCGCCTCGCGCTGGCGCGGCAGGCGCAGGCGCAGGTGCAGGCCGCGCAGCTCGGCGTCCGGCGCGAACACGGTGGCCACGTCGTCGAACAGGGCGCGCAGGGACACGGTCTCCTCGCGCACCGTGAAGGTGCCCGCCTCGATGCGCGACAAATCCAGGAGCGCGTTGAACATGAAGTTCAGCGACCGCACGCAGCTCTGGACGTCCTGCAGCACGGCGTTCAGGCGAACGTCGCCGTTGCGCTGCAGGGCCGTTTCCAGTAGCAGGCCCATGGCGTGCAGCGGCTGGCGCAGGTCGTGGCTGGCGGTGGCGATGAACCGGTTCTTCTCCTCCAGCGCGCGTTCGGCGGCCTCCTTGGCGGCGCGGTACTGCTCGGCCAGTTGCGCGCGCTGGCGCTCCATCTCCACCTGCTGCACCACGAAGCGGCGCGATCCCCAGGCATGGCGGCACAGCACGGCGCCGTACAGCAGCATCAGCGGCAGCAGGTAGTGCCAGCGCTGCGGGAAGTACCAGTAGATCGCCAGCGTGGGCGGCAGGTAGCTGGCCGCGAAATAGCGCCAGAAGATGACCGGCACCGGGGCGAGGAACGTCGTGGCCGACGCGATGACCGCGCACAGCACCATGTACAGGAAGAGCCGGAATTCGAGCGGGGCCGCGGACATCGTGAGAAAGACGGGCAGCGTCCACATCAGCCCCGTTCCCAGGGACAGCCACTGGAAGATGCGCTCCCATTTGGGCACGGCCACCGCATCGGGCAGCGCGGCGTCGCGCTGCAGGCCGCGGCGCAGGCGCAGCAGCCCCAGGGCCACGACCCCGAAGAGCACCCACCAGGCGATCAACGGACCGGGCGGCGCAAAGCGGCTGTAGAACCCCACCAGCACGCCGGGGATGACCACCGCGGCGATCTCCGAGGAGCCGCGCGAGGCCAGCGACTGCAGCAGCCGGCGGCGCACGGCCAGGTCCAGCGCCTGCCCGTCGGCCCCCTCGATCCCGCCGGCCCGGGATGCCAGCGGGCCCAGCACGTCGGGGAATGCGGGCACGGATGCGGAAGCGGGCGTCACCGCGCCGCCGGAGCGATCGGGCATGCGGCAGCGCCTAGCGGAGGTCGCCGTCCACGTAGAACCAGCGCCCCTCCTGCCGCACGAAGCGGCTCAGTTCATGCAGGCGGTGGGCACGGCCGCCGGGCATGCGCTGGCGGGCGACGAACTCGACCTCGGCGCGCTCGCCATCGAGGCGGCGGTGCGCACGCACTTGCAGGCCCAGCCAACGCACGCCCGGATCGAACGCCACCTGCGCGGGCCGGTGCGCGGCCTCCCAGGTGGCCAGCAGGTAGGGCGCCTGCTCGCGCACGAAGGCGGTGTAGCGCGAGCGCATGAGGCTTTCCGCATCGGGTGCGGGGGTGGTGTCGAAGTGGTCGATGTAGCGGCCGCAGCACTTGGCGTAGGGCAAGGGTCGGTGCTGCGGCGAGGGGCCGGAGGAACGGCCGCAGGGGCACGCGGCCAGGCCCTCGGGCGGGGCGGGCGGTCGTGGGGTGGCCAGGCTCACCGGCTGGGATTGCGTCATCTCAACGCCCCGAACACCTTGCGCAGGATGGCGCTGCCCGAGCCGACCGGGTCCTGGCGGATCTTCTTTTCCTCCTCGCCGATCATGAGGTACAGGCCGTCCAGGGTCTTGCCCGTGACGTACTGCGACAGGTTGGCATCTTCCTGCCGGATCAGGCCGAACCCCGCAGCCTTGCTGGCGAAGGCGTTGTACTGCTGCATGAGCCCCACCTGCTCGATGGCGCGGTTCACCACGGGCAGGAAGCGCTCGCCCAGTGGCGCCCGGGTCCTGCGCGCGAAGAACTCGGTCACCGAGGTTTCGCCACCGGCCAGGATGCCCTTGGCATCGGTCACGGTCATCGTCTGCACCGCGCCCACCAGCAGGTCGCGGCCCATGGGCACGGCCTGCTCGGCCGCGCGGTTCATGGAGGTCACCAGTTCGTCGATGCGCCGGCCCTGGCCGAAGCGGCGCATCAGCTCCGCGGCTTTTTCCAGGCGCCCCGGCAGCGCGATGCGCACCTGCGGGTTGCCCAGAAAGCCGTCGGGCCGCCCGAGCAGGGACACGGCGGCCTGCGCGCCCTGCGCCAGCGCGGCTTTCACGCCGCTGGCGGCATCGGCGCCGGACAGGTCGCCCAGCGACAACGCCAGCGCTTGGCCGCGGGCGGCCAGCAGCCCCAGGGCCAGGGCCCCGGCGCCTGCGCGGTGGTGGAAGGTGCGACGCTGCATGGCGGTCCTTTGATGCAAAAACGGAAAGCAAGAAAGCGGCCCGGCTCGGGCCCAAGGGGCGCATTCTTGCAGATGGCACACTGCACCCCGCCCATGTCGGGCGCAACTGGAGAATGGCCATGTTGGCAATGAGCGTGCCGTGGTGGGAATTCATCGTTCGCGGGGTGATCGTGTACCTCTTCCTGCTGGTCTTCCTGCGCCTGACCGGCAAGCGCCAGACCGGGCAGACCGCGCCGTTCGACCTGGTGCTGCTGCTGGTCCTGTCGAACGCGGTGCAGAACTCGATGAACGCGGGCGACAACTCCCTGGTGGGCGGGCTCATCTCGGCCCTGACCCTCATCGCCTGCCATGTGCTGCTGGCCCAGCTGACCTTCCACTTCCCGCGGCTGGCGCACCTGGTGGACGGCAAGCCGGGGGTGCTGGTGCAGGGCGGCCAGGTGAACACCGCACTCATGCGCAAGGAACTGATCTCCACCGAGGACCTCGCCGCCGCGCTGCGCGCCGGGGGCAGCCTGCACCTGCACGAGGTGGAGCGGGCCACCATCGAGACCAACGGCCAGATCACCGTGGTGCTGCGCCAGCGGGGCGCGGGATCATGACAAAATAGGCCTCCAGCACAATATCTTCTAGGGCATATAGCTATAAATTCAATAGCACCATCCTGCCCAGGTCACTGGCTGGCCTCTTCGTTTCCCACCACCCCGCACACCCTGGCCCCCATCGGAACACCCCCATGAATCTTCTGCTCCTGAGCAACTCCAGCAGCGACGCAGGCTATCTCACCCATGCGCTGGACTGGGTCCGCGACTGGGCCGCGCTGCCCTCCGGCCCCGGCGGCGCGGATACCGGCGAGGCACTCTTCATTCCGTTCGCCGGCGTCACGCGCGGCTGGGACGACTACGAGGCGCTGGTGGCGCAGGCCCTGCGGCCGCTGGGCCTGAACGTGCGGTCGGTGCACCAGGCGGCCGATCCGCTGGCCGCCGTGCAGGGTGCGCGCCGCATCGTGGTGGGAGGCGGCAATACCTTCGCGCTGCTCGGCCACCTGCGCCGCCAGGGCCTGCTGCCCGCGATCGCCGCCCGGGTGCGCTCGGGCGATGCGTCGTACCTGGGGTGGAGCGCGGGCTCCAACATCGCCTGCCCCACCATCCGCACCACCAACGACATGCCCATCACCGATCCCGGCGGGCTGGACGCGATGGGCCTGGTGCCGTGGCAGATCAACGCGCACTACACAGAGGCCCATCCGCCCGGCCACCGCGGCGAGACGCGGCAGGAGCGGCTGCAGGAGTTCTGTGCGCTCAACCCCGGCATCCCGGTGCTGGGCCTGCCCGAAGGCACGGGCGTGCGGGTGCGGGGCGATGCGCGCATGCTGGTAGGTGACGTACCCGCGCGGCTGTTCCATGGCGCGGCCACACCCCGGCTGCTCGATGCGGGGTCGCTGCCCACTGACCTTTGAGTCGAGGCAGGCGCTCGCGGAGTGCGCCTGCTCGCCGAGCCTGGAGGTACTAGAAGTCCTGCCTGTTGCTGCGCTCGCGGCCGATGTAGCTGTTTTGCGCGTTGAAGAGCCCCTGCACCGCTGGATCAGCCCATTGTTCGGGCTCGATGACCAGGCCCTGAACCCTGAGCTGATCGACGTGAAGCCTCAGGCCCTGCAGGCGGGAGACTGCGGCTTCGACCTCCTCGTCGCTGAGTCTGTTGTCCAGCAGTTCGTGCAGGTCATCGTCGTTCAGGTCATCGATCATGCTCGCCGTGGCAGTGTCGATCGCCGGGGGTAGCGCGGTGCCATAGAACGGCACGCCCACGTGCGGCTGAATATCGGCCGGCCTGAGCAAGTCCTTGCCAAAGCACTGATCGTTGTCGATGCCGGTGACCTTGACCGCCCCGTCCGGGCGAACATCGATGAAGTAATTGTTGTGGTGGCGATCGACCTGGCCTGTCAGGTGGTCCAGCCATTGCAGCTTGGTGATTTCCGCGAAGACAGCCGGATTTTTCAACCACTCTGCATCCACTTCGCGCGCCTGCTTGCCGGGCGCACGCTCCATGAGCAGACCGAGATCCGGGTCCAGCGGCCCTCGCCCGGTGTCGATCATTGCCAACTGCGTGTCCGCGATCACATCGATGCCCAGCTTCTTCGCGCAGGACAGGGTCGCGATGTTGCGGATCGCCGTTTGCGGATCGTCCATGGGAATGCCGGAAGCACTGCCCACCCAGCCTTTTTCCGCGGCCTTCAGCGGCTTGAAAACACTGTCTTGCGCAACGCCATCGGCGTTCTCGACCTTGAGCGCAAAGACGGAAGCGAAGGTACCCGACGTGAGAGGCTTGGGCTTTTCCAGCACATGAGCGTCCGTGTAGGCCAGCAGGGTGTCGGGCGTGATCTTCAGATTCAGCTGCCGGTAGAGATGATCGGCCGGGTCTGCCAATTGGCCCAGGACTTCCAGCAGCAATTCACGGTCTTCCTTCAACGCGTTCTGGCCCAAGGTGCCATCCTCGACCGCCATGCGCATCCTGTCCACCGCCACACGGGCATCGAGCTGACCGACCCTGGCCACCGCCATCGCATCGGCACGCACCAGGGCCACGAACGCCGCTTTGCGCTGGCCCTCCATGGGTTTTGGCGATCCGTTCAGGCGCGCGCGCCATTTTTCGGCCATCGTGGTCGGGTTTTTTCGGCCCGCTCGCTCCTTCAGCCGCTTCATCGCTCCGCCGCCATGGGGCAAGGCCGAATGCAAGAGTTGGTTGCGTTCGGCTTTCTCTTGCAGGCGCGCCTGCTCGAACAGCGCACCCAATGTGGAACGGGGCACGGGGCCGGTGGCTGGCTCTGGCTGGATCTCGCTGCTGGAATGCCTCGAATGGAGGGCGGGCGAGGACGGTGCCGTGACAAAAGGCGACACGGAAGGCGACGCCGCGCCGGGCGAGGCAGCGGCTGAAGGCGGTTTTTCAGCCGGGGCCTTGGGTAACGCAGTGCGCAAGGGCGAAAGCTGCCCGGCCAGCCCCGAAGGCCGCGCAGGCGCGCCGCTCACCAACCCGACAGGCCCCTGCAGCGCACCGCGGGAAGGCGAAGCGGGTGTGGAAGGCACGGCGTCGAGGTCGACGCGCGGCGCGCCGGGGCTGGAACCCCGGGTGATACGGAACGGGCTTTCTGGCAAGGCGACTCTCTCTGCCACCCCAAATCACAGGATGGCACCCGGAAGTGTGCGGGTGAGCCGGCGCTGAAGGCCACCGGGTTGCGAAGCCCCAGCACTGGGGGCGAAGCGGGCCGCTACGCCGGCGCCAGCCCACGTCCTGCACGACACCTCTCACCAGCTGCTTTGCAGGCCCGCGGCATAGAACGGCACCCACTGGCGCTCGCGCCCGATGTAGCTGTTGTGCTCGGTCAGCAGCGCCTTCACGCCGGGCTCCCCCCAATGTCCGGGGTCGATCACCCGGCCAATCTCGCGCAGTTGGGCAATGTGCGCCTTGACGCCCTGGTGGCGCTGTATCGCCGCGCTGATTTCAGCCTCGTTCAACTTGTCTTCGAGCATCGAACGGATATCGCCCTCCGTGAGCGCCTGGATCGAACGCTCCATGTCGGTATCCACGACTGGAGGCAGCCCCACACCCCGGAACCGGGCTTGGGCGGTGCCATCCGCCCCGGGCCGGATATCAGCGGGATCGGTGAGCTTTTGGCCAAAGCACTGGTCGTTGTCGATCCCTGTGACCTTGGCCCGCCCGTCCGGCCCGATATCGATGAAGTAGTTTTCATGGTAACGGTCGGTCTGCCCCGTGAGGTGATCGAGCAGTTGGAGCTTGGTCACCTCCGCACACACGTCCGCGCGGTCCAGCGTCTGCACGTCGGTGTGCAAAGCGGGCTTGCCGGGGGCACGCTCCATGACCAACCCCAACTGGAGGTTGGATACCGAAGGGGCTTGCCGGGTATCGATCAGCGCCAGTTGCGTGTCCACGATCACGTCCAGGCCGAGTTTTCTGGCATAGGCGAGCGTCGCGATGTTGCGCATCGCGGTCTGCGGATCGCTCTCTGGAATGCCGGTGCCTGCGGTCGTCGGATTGTTCTTCTCCGTGGCCTTGAGGGGCTTGAAAATGCCATCGAACACCGAACCGTCCAGCTTCGCGAGACGGACCCCGAAAACGGTGTGAAAGCTCCCTGATCTGAAAGCCTTGGGTGGCTCCAGGACCTGGACGTTGGTGAAGGCGGGCGACGTCTCGGGCGTGACCTTCAGGTTGATTTTTTGGTAGAGGCGGTGGATGGACAACTGGTCCAGCGCGGCCAGCAGCGCCAGCCGGTCCGTAGGCAGGATGCCTTGGCCCAGCATGCCCTCCTCTATGGCGGCGCCCAGCGCGTCGGCGGCCAACGAGGGCTCCATCGCGCCGGCCTTGGCAATCGCCATCACGTCCGCGCGCACCAATGCAGCGAATGCCGCATCGCTGTGCACATCCAAGGCTTCGGGTGCGCCTTTGAGTTGTGCATTCAATCGCTCGGCCAGCGTGGCCGGGTGCTGCCTGGCCGCGCGTTCCTTCAAAAGCTTCAGGGTTCCACCACCGCTTGGCAGGGCCGATTCGAGCAACCGCATTCGGCCGGCTCTGTCTGGCGTGTGCAGGCCGGGTGGCGATCGTCTGGTGCTTGCTGGCGAAGGGCCCGTCAGTGGCCGGGGTGCCGAATTGCGCACAGGCGAAAGCGGCCCTGCCGCGGCCTGATGCCGCCGAGGTGCCAGGCCCGGTCCCAAGGGCCCCTCCAGTGCGCGGGACGAAGAGGCAACCGGCCTGGCTGGCAAGGTGCCGGGCTCGATGCGCGACGGGCCGGGGTTTTGGCTTCGGGTGACCCGAAACGGACTGTCTGGCAAGGCAAATCCCTCCGCCGTTCAAAACGCACGGCATCGGGCAGTGTGTCGGCCAACGGCACTCGCGATCCAGCCTGTGGCGAAACGGCAGCCCGGCAGCCGAAGGAAGGCGGCGCACAGCGACTAAGTCATCGGCCCCTGCGGATTCGACCCACCAGCCAATGCCCGGCCAGCGATCACCGCCTCAAGCTCCTGAAGCACGGCCGCTCTCATGCCGCCGGCCGGGTTCCACGGCGTCTCGGCCGCGTTCTGCCCTGCGGCCACCCAGCGCCAACCCGCGTGATCAAAACGACTCGCCGCCACGTGCAGCCGCATGCCCGACGGTATCTTGCCGGCCGATTCGGCACGTTGCAGGTGCGATAGCAAGGCAGCGGCCCAGTCGAACATTTCAGTGATATGCGCGCGGGCGGGCTCGGGCTCCAGGTAGGCTCCACCCCAGGGAAGCTTGATGAAAAGCGCCAACCCCTGGCCGACCAGGTAGAAATGCACCGCCCAGCTGTTGGTGCCATGCCCGTCGAAACCCACCACGGCGTAATCCGCCACGTCGGGTTGCGTTTCGACTTCATCCAGGAAGTGATGGAAATCGTAAGGAGACGAGGCCACGGGACGCGTGGCGAACCATGCCCTCCCCTGGACCTGCAATGCGCTCGCCAGCGCTGTCGGTACGGGAGGAAACGGCAGTCCTTCATCAGCGAAGAGGGTCAGGGCTGAGGACGCGCCGGTATCGCGTTCGGCTTCGTTGGCAGAGAGATTCATGTGGGTCGTTCAATGTCTATGGTTGGCTGGCAACCCAGGCAAGTTCGCGATCGCGGCCCAGGTAGCTGTTTTCCGGGGTGAGGAGTTCCTGGATGTCGGAACGGCTCCATTCGTTCGGCGCGATGACGAGCCCCGCTTCGCGCAACTCGGCAATGTGCTGCCTGACGCCTCGGTACCGCTGGATGGCGGCATCGACCTCGGCATCGTTCAGCTTGTCTTCCAGGATCGAGACAATGCCTTCTTCCGTGAGGGCAAGGACTGCGCTTTCCCTGTCCGTGTCCACCACAGGGGGAAGCGCCGTACCGCGGAGCCCCAGGCGCGACGGATCGATCACGACGCCTTTCGGGTTGGTCGGCGGCGCTTTGGCGCCGGCTGGATCAGTCAGTGCTGCGCCGAAGCTGGTGTCGTTATCGATGCCCATGACCCTGGCCCGGCCATCAGAGCCGAGCTCGACAAAATAGTTTTCGTCGTAGCGATCCGCCTCCCCGGTCAGATGGTCAAGCAACTGGAGCTTCGTCACTTCAGCGCACACGGAGCCCTCCTTGAACACTTCAGCATCGACCTCTTCAGCCGGCTGACCAAGGGCGCGTTCCATGATCAGCCCCAAGGCAGGGTTGAACGGGTCATCTCCGATGGCGATCAACGCCACGCGCGTGTCGGTGACCACGTGAAAACCGATCATCTTCGCGTAGGCGACGGTTGCGAGGTTGCGCATCGCCGTCTGCGGATCTTCTCTCGATATGCCCGCCAGTCTGGCAGCCGCACTCCACTCCTCCACGCTGGGCACTTCGGGGTTCAGCGGCTTGAAAACGGCATCCAGTTCAGAGCCATCGGTGTTCTCAAGCTTGACTGCGTAAACCTTGTTGATTTTCCCCGCCTCCAACTCCACAGGCGCCTCCAGCACCTGCGCGTTGGTGAACGCGGGCATGGTGTCGTCCGTCATTTTCAGGTTCAGCCGCGTGTACAACCGGTCGATGGCCAAGTCGTCCAGCACTTGCGTCAGCAATTCAAGATCGCTCTTCAAAATACCTTGGCCGAGTATCCCCTCATCCAAAGCCTCGGCCATCTTGTCGACCGCCACCAAAGGATCGACCCCACCAGCCATGGCCATCGCCCACAGGTCGTCACGCACCAGCGCCTCGAACGCCGTTTTCCGGGGGCCTTCCATCGGTTTGGGGGTTCCATGGCGGATCAAAAGCAACCTGTCGGCCAAAGTGGCCGGGTGCTCCCTGGCCGCGCGCGCCTTCAATCGTTTCATGGCCTGACCGCCATCCGGCAATGCCGAGTGCACCCATTGCGCCAGCGCAGCGCGGCGAGCCTGTTTGGCTTGCCGGGCCTGCTCCGCCTTCTCGGCCTTTTCTTCTCGCAGGGCCTCGTCCAGCAGTTGGCGCAGCGTCTGGCGTCGTACCGGCTGAGAAGGCGAGGTCTCGTGCGTCGGCGAGGTATGGCCGTCGGAGACATGGGGCTGGATCTCTGTCTGCGAGCGGTCGATGACCGGTTGGCGGTTCAGTGCGGACGGTGGCAACGGACTGCGCACGGGGGAAGACTGCTCACCAGCAGCGCCCTGCAATCGCTTTGGCGCGCCCATGAGACCTTCAGGCCCCTTCAGCGCCACCGGAGTCTGCGGTGTACGCGCGGGAGGCACGCCGCCAGACTCGACGCGCGGCGCATTGGGCACGGAACTGCGAGCGGTCCGAAACAGGTGATCCAGCAAAACGACTCTCTCTCTGCCGTCAAAGGGAACGGTGCAAATGAGTGTGTCGGCCAAGGACACCGGACGAACCCATTGCAGCGAAGCACGGGGTCGGCACGCGAAATGTCATGACTTTCCGCCGCAGAGCCCCGTGGCTCAAGCGCCTGCCACTCGTTGAAGATCGCGTGCCAGGTAGCTGTTCTGCGGAGTCATGAGCGCCTGCACCTGCGGCGTCTCCCAATCTTTCGGATCGATGACCAAGTTCTGCTCCCGCAACTGAACGATGTGCGCTTTCAAGCCTCGGTACCGCTGAAGCGCGGCGGCAATTTCCGCGGCGTTCAATTTGTTGCCGAGCATGGAATGGATGTCGTCCTCCGTCATCGCATCAATAGCGCGCTCCATGTCGGTATCCACCACGGGAGGCAGCCCGACTCCCTCCAAGAGCCTGTGCTGCGAGTCATCGGCGTATCGGGCACCGGCGGGATCGGTCAACTTCTCGCCAAAGCACTGGTCGTTGTCGATGCCCATGACCGTGGGCCGATCGTCCGCGTCGATATGGATGAAGTAATTGAAACCATGGCGGTCCCCCTCCCCCGTCAGGTGGTCGAGCAGCTGGAGCTTGGTCACTTCCGCGCGAACATCTGCCCGGGCCAAAACGCTCGCAGGCGTGCGCTCGGCCGGTTCGCCAGGGGCCAGCTCCATGAGCAGGCCCACGGAGGGATCAAACGGTTTTTTATCGACGTCGATCAGTGCCACGCGGGTATCCGGGATCACATGAAACCCGAGCTTCCTGGCGTAATCGACGGTGGCGAGATTGCGCATCACGGTCTGCGGGTCATATCTCGGAATGCCGGTCGCCCAACCGGCATAAGACCAATCCGCCTTCGGAATCGGCTTGAAGAGGGCATTCAGCACCGCGCCGTCGGTCTCCTTGAGCTTGACCTCATAGACGTGGCTGGATTTTCCAGCGCCGAACGGTTTAGGCACTTGCAGAAGGTCTGCGTCGGTAAAAGCGGGCTTGGTGTCATCTGTCATTGCCAAATTCCACCGCCGGTAGAGACCTTCCAAGGACAGGTCACCCAATATTTCCAGCAAAAGCGCTCGATCCCTTTTGAGGATGCCTTGGCCGAAGATGCCTTCGCCGAGCGCCTCGGTCAATTGGTCGACCGCAGCCCTGGGTGCGATCTGGCCAGTGGATGCCAGCGCCTGCAGATCAGCGCGCACCAACGTTTCGAAAGCCGACCTGCGCTGGTCCTTCATGGTTTTGGGCATTCCGGTCTGGACCGAATGCCATATCTGAGCCGCCGTCTTCGGGTGCTTTCTGACTGCGCGCTCCTTGAGCCGTTTCATGGCCTGTCCCCCGTCGGGCAGCGCCGAATGCACCAGTTGCTCCAGCGCGGCACGCCGTTGCTGACGGTCTTGCTCGGCCTTTTCGGCTTGCTCGATTTTTTCCTGCCGAAGCTCCTGCTTCAAAAGTTCGCCCAGTCTCGGACGGCCAACCTTCTGCGATGGCGGAGCCGCATCCGGCCCTTGCGATGGATTGGCGCCAGAATACAACTCTTGAATCTCACTTTGCAGTCGAATGCTGGGCTGCCTGTTCAGGGAGGGCAACGGGCTGCGAAGGGGTGAGAGTTGCTCCAACGATCCTTGAGGCCGTTTGGGCGCATGCCGGAGTCCCGCAGGACTTTCCGAAGCGAGGGGCGAAGGCATCTCAGGAGGCTTCGGTACCTCGGCGGAGATGCGAGGCTTATTGTGTATAAGGCCTCGGGCAAGCCGGGAAGCGATATCCGACAACATGGCTTTCTTTCTGCCGCCAGAATGGTTCGGCACGCGCGACTATGCCGGACAACAACGCTGGCCTGCACGCCACTGCGAAGCCCACGGCCGAAAGGCGAAAAAATGAAGAGCGATTGGCAATGAGCCACTGGCAATTCGATCGCCATGCATTGGCGATCAATGCCTCACCAGGTGGTGATCGACAGCGCATGGTCACGCTCGCGCCCCACGTAGCTGTTTTGGCTGGTCAGGAGTTGCTGCACGCCCGCATCGCCCCGCTCGGCCGGATCGATCACACGGTTGGTGGAACGCAGTTGCGCAATATGCTGCTTGACGCCTTCGTGCCGCTGGACCGCCGCGTCGATCTCGGCCGCACTCAACTTGTCTCCCAGCATCGAACGGATGTCGGTTTCAGTGAACGTGCCAATCGATCGCTCCATTTCGGTATCCACCACCGGAGGCAGCCCCGTCCCGCGGAACCCTTTACGCGAGGGGTCATTCCGGATTCTTTCGATTCCGGCCGGGTCCGTCATCTTGTGTCCGAAGCATTGATCGTTATCGATCCCCATCACCTTGGCACGCCCGTCCGGTTCGATGTTGATGAAATAGTTGCCGGCATGGCGATCGCCTTGCCCTGTGAGGTGATCCAGTAACTGCAGCTTGGTCACTTCCGCGCATACGTTCGCTTGCCTGAAAAGTTTTGGATCAGTGTCGGCGGCCGACTTGCCGCGGGCCCGCTCCATCACCATACCCAGTTGACGGCCTTGTCCGGTATCGATCAACGCGACGCGTGTATCGGCCACCACGCGCATGCCGAGCTTTCTCACATAGGCCACCGTGGCCACGTTGCGCATTGCGATCTGTGGATCGTCAGGGGGAATACCGGTTTCCATGGCCACCCATCCACGCTCCACCGTGCTGAGCGGCTTGAAAATGGCGTCGATCGGAACGCCATCCGGGCCCGTCAGCTTGACCGAAAACACCGTGTTGAACGTTCCCGACCCCAGCTTCTCGGGCTTTTCAAGAACCTGGTCGTCGGTAAAGGTCAGCCGCGTATAGGGAGTGATTTTCAGGTTCAGTTCATCGTATCGGCAGTTGACGGCCCATCCTTCAAGCACTTCCAACAGCATCTGCCGGTCTCGCTCCAGGATGGAAGGGCCAGCGGTGCCATTTTTCAACGCGTTGATCATCTCGTCGATCGCGCGTGAGTTTTCGATATCGCCAGCCTCGCCAAGCGCCACGACGTCCGCCCAGATCAGATCTTCGAACGCCTCTTTGCGTTTCCCCTCCATGGGTTTGGGCTTTCCATTCAAGATGGCGTGCCATCGCTGGTCCATCGTGGACGGATGCATTCTGGCCGCGCGGTCCTTCAACCGCTTCAGTGCTCCACCTGCATTGAACAGCGCCAATCGCGCCTGCTCGGCCTCCTCCCGGCGCTCCTGAGCCAACAATTGCCCCAGTGTCGTTCGGGGCACACGCGCGGATCGCTGGGCGCTTGCCGCGCGCTGCAGGGGATCGGACGCGCCACGGATGCCGGCGTGTGGCGGGACGAAGGGCGTATGGCGTACCACCGCAGGCAGAGGCAACGCCGATGCTGCGACAGACGCCTTGGTGCTTGCCTGCGCCTTGCCTAACAGCGACTGTGGCAACGGGCTGCGCACGGGAGAGCCATGCTCTTGGGTGCCCGGTGGGCGCCTGGCAGCGCTGCGCAGTCCGGCTGGTGCATTAAGCACTGACGGAGAGGGCGATGCTGACCGGGATGGCTCCACGTCGGTGTGAATGCGCTGCGATCCCAGGCCGGGGTTTCGATCTATCCGAAATGAGTTCTCCGGCAACATGGCTCTCTTTCTGCCGCCAAGACCTGCCGGCTTCTCAGAGCATCCGATATCTGCGCGCGCGCCAACCCATCATGGCGAAGCACTGGGTAACCCAGCGAAAAATGCCGGCCGCCTTTCTAGACTTTGAAGGAATAGCACGCCCGGACCACTCGCCCCCTCACAGCACCGGAAATCCATCAACCGCCGCGCCTGATGGCGCGGTCAGCCCATGCGAGGATGGCCGCACCAACGCACCACCAACGCGCCATCAAACTCAGGCCAGCGCGCGCTGGATGATGATCTTCTGCACGTCGCTCGTGCCTTCGTAGATCTGGCACACGCGCACGTCACGGTAGATGCGCTCCACGGGGAAGTCGTTCACCACGCCGTAGCCGCCCAGCGTCTGGATCGCCGCGCTGCACACCTGCTCGGCCATCTCGCTGGCGAAGAGCTTGGCCATGGCGGCCTCTTTCAGGCACGGCCGGCCGGCATCGCGCAGCGCCGCCGCGTGCCAGATGAGCTGGCGCGCCGCCTCGATCTGCGTGGCGCAATCGGCCAGCCGAAAGCCCACCGCCTGGTGGTTGAAGATGGGCGTGCCGAAGCTCTCGCGCTCCTTCGAATACGCCAGTGCGGCCTCGAAGGCGCTGCGTGCCATGCCCACGCTCTGCGCGGCGATGCCGATGCGCCCGCCCTCCAGCGCGCCGAGCGCGATCTTGTAGCCCTCGCCCTCCGCACCGATGAGGTTTTCGGCCGGCACGCGGCACTGGTCGAACTGGATCTGCGCCGTGTCGCTGCTGTGCTGGCCGAGCTTGTCCTCCAGCCGCGCGACGGTGTAGCCCGGCGAGTCGGTGGGCACCAGGAAGGCGCTCATGCCCTTCTTGCCCGCGCCCTTGTCGGTGACCGCGATGACGATGGCCACGTGACCGTTCTTGCCGCTGGTGATGAACTGCTTGACGCCGTTGATGACGTAGCCGTCGCCGTCCTTCACCGCCGTCGTGCGCAGGGCCGATGCGTCCGAGCCCACGTGCGGCTCGGTCAGGCAGAACGCGCCCAGCATCCGGCCCTGCGCCAGCGGCGCGAGCCAGGCCTTCTTCTGCGCGGCGTTGCCGTAGCGCATGAGGATGGCGTTCACCGGGCAGTTGGTCACGCTGATGGCCGTGCTGGTGCCGCCGTCGCCGGCCGCGATCTCCTCCAGCACCAGCGCGAGCGTCAGGTAGTCGAGCCCCGCGCCGCCGTCTTCCTCGGGCACGCAGATGCCGTAGGCGCCCAATGCGGCCAGGCCCTGGTGGGCCTCGCGGGGGAAGTGGTGTTCGCGGTCCCATCGGGCGGCGTGCGGCCACAGCTCGCGCTGGGCGAAATCGCGCACCGCGTCGCGGATCATTTCCTGGTCTTGGTTCAACAGCATGCTTTTTGTCTCCGTCGTCGAAAGGAATGGCTCTGAAGAGGGCCTGAAAATTCATTTGCCGCACCCGGCGCATCAACTCGCGGTGCCGGCCAGCGCCGGCTACACCGGCGTGCCGTGCATGCGCAGGCTGCGGCGGCGCGACCACTGCTCCACCACGCGCCGCCCATAGCGCACTCCGGGCTTTTCGATGCAGAACCACGAGAACGCCGCCATGGCCAGCGTCAGCGCGAGCGACACCGTGATGCACACCGCCAGGCTCCAGCCGCGCCTGAGGCTGATTTCCGTCACGGCTTGCTGGATCGGAAAGGCGTAGATGTAGACGCCATAGGACAGGTCCTCGCGCAGCCAGCCGCCCGAGCGGCCGCCGCCCACGTGCGCGGCCCAGAAGATGCCGGCCGCCACCAGGGCCCACACGCCGATCTGCACGCTCCACGCCTGCGGCGTAAACCACGCCAGGGCGCCGCCCAGCGCGGCCACCACCAGCAGCCACGGGCCGCTGCGCACGCGGTAGGCCGCGAAGGTGCAGCCGAGCAGGAACGCCACGCCGAACCCGGACACCTCGGCCCAGTGGAACAGGTGGAAGAGCGCCGTGAGCCACCGCGGCCCGGCATCGACCCAGGCGTCCCAGCCGGCCACCCGCGCCCACTGCCAGGACACCGCCATGAGCAGCGCAGCCACGGGATACACCCAGCGCCGCCGCGTCCACCCCGCCACGCCCACCATCGACAGCAGCAGGTACATCAGCAGCTCGTAGCGGATCGTCCACAGCGAGCCGTTCACCGACCGGGCGAACGGGTTGTTCTCGAACACGCCCGGCAGCACCTGCATGACGGCCAGCCCCACGGCGTTGTTGAGGAAATGGACCCACGTGCGGGCATCGGACCAGTACTGCGCCGTGGGCAGCTGCGTCATGGCCCAGCCCAGCACGAACACAGCGAACGCGGTCGCCACCACCAGCCCGGGAAAGATCCGCGCCACGCGCTTGGCCCAGAACACGCCGATGTCCGGCTCGCGCTCCCAGCTCTGGCACACGAGGTAGCCGCTGATGAAGAAAAAGCAGTACACCGCCAGCGAGCCCAGGCTGTGTCCGGCGAAGGGCACGGGCATGCTCAGGCGGTAGAGGAACTCGCCATGCGACAGCAGCACGGCGATCGCCGCCGCCAGGCGCAGCAGGTTGAAATGGTTCGCGCCATGCGCGGTCGGCGCGATCACCGCCGCCCCGCGCGGGGCGTCCAGCGCTGCGGCGCTCACCAGTGCGCGGCCCGGCGGCCGTCGTGGTGCAACAGCCGGCCCCGGTCGGCCGGGGTGACGCCCGCCAGCACCGCGCGCATGCCGCGCACGCTCGCCTCGGGCGTGAGCGCCGCGCCCTCGCCGCCCATGTCGGTCTGCACCCAGCCCGGGTCGAGCGTGATGAGCGTGGCCCCCGGATAGTCGTGCTGCGCCGCGGCCACCGCCATGTTGAGCGCGGCCTTGCTCGTGCGGTACAGCCACGAATCGCTGCCCGGCACGCTGCCGATCAGCGACATGGTGGACGACAGGAATGCCAGGGTGCCGCCCGCCATTGCCACATGGGGCGCGACCTGCGGCAGTGCCTGCATGGCGCCGAGCACGTTGGTGCGCATGACCGCATCGAAATCCTCGCGCGTGGGTGGGGTGAGCGCCGAGGGCCGTCGGATCACGCCCGCCACGTAAAGCGCCACGTCGAGCTTTTCGCCGTCCAAAAGCCAGGCCAGGCCGCTGACGCTGGCCGGGTCGGCCACATCCACGCGCATCGGCTCGGCCCCCAGGGACTGCACGCGCTCGCGGCCGGCGTCGTCGCGCACGGTGGCGATCACGCGCCAGCCGGCCTCGCGGTATTGCCGCACGAATTCGAGCCCGATGCCGCGCGATGCGCCGATGACGAGAACGGTCTGGGTCACTGCCTGAATCCTTGTATCCAATCGGCTTCCACCGCAATCAATTCTAGGGCGTGATGCTATACATTTAATAGCAATACACCACGGGCCTCGATCAGATCAGCTCCAGCGCGACGGCCGTGCCTTCGCCCCCGCCGATGCACAGCGTGGCCAGGCCGCGCTTCTTGCCGCGCGCCTTCAGCGCATGGATCAGCGTGACCATGATGCGGGCGCCGCTGGCACCGATGGGGTGGCCCAGGGCGCAGGCGCCGCCGTTCACGTTGACGATGTCGTGCGACACGTTCAGCTCTTTCATGAGCGCCATGGGCACGACGGCAAAGGCCTCATTGACTTCCCACAGGTCCACGTCCAGCACGCTCCAGCCGGCCTTGTTCAGGGCTTTCTGGGTGGCGCCGACCGGGGCGGTGGTGAACCATTCCGGGGCCTGCGCGTGCATGGCATGGGCCACGATGCGGGCGATGGGCTGGCGGCCGAGCTTGAGGGCAGTGGACTCGCGCATCATTACCAGCGCGGCCGCGCCGTCGTTGATGCTGGAGCTGGAGGCGGCGGTGATGGTGCCGTCCTTCTTGAACGCGGGCTTGAGCTGGGGAATCTTGTCCAGCTTGACCTTGCCCGGGCCTTCGTCCACCGACACCACGGTCTCGCCCGCACGGGTCTTGACCGTGACCGGCGCGATCTCATCGGCGAACGCACCGGAATCGCTGGCCGCCTTGGCGCGCTGCACGCTGGCCACGGCGAAGGCATCCTGCTGCTCGCGCGTGAACTGGTACTTGGCGGCGCAATCCTCGCCGAAGGTGCCCATGGAGCGGCCGGGCTCGTAGGCGTCCTCCAGGCCGTCGAGCATCATGTGGTCGAAGATGCGGTCATGGCCCAGGCGGTAGCCGCCGCGGCCCTTTTGCAGCAGGTAGGGCGCGTTGGTCATGCTCTCCATGCCGCCGGCGACGATCACATCGTGCGTGCCGGCCAGCAGCAGGTCGTGCGCGAACATCGCGGCCTTCATGCCCGAGCCGCACATCTTGCTCAGCGTCACGGCGCCGGCGCTCTGCGGCAGCCCGCCCTTGAAGCCTGCCTGGCGCGCGGGCGCCTGGCCCTGGCCGGCCATCAGGCAATTGCCGAACAGCACCTCCTCGACCGACTCCGGGGCGATGCCCGCACGCTCGACGGCGGCGCGGATGGCCACGCCGCCCAGGTCGTGCGCCGCCAGGCTGGAGAAATCGCCCTGGAAGGCGCCCATGGGGGTGCGCGCGGCACCGACGATGACGATGGAATCACTGCTCATGCTGTTGCTCCTGCTGCAAAAAGAGGGGAAGGGGTGGAAAAGCCGAAGGGAAACGGCCAGGGTGCGGCGGCGGCGGCGCTCAGGAAGGCGGCGCAGTCCTGGACGAGAACCGCCGTTCGCTGTCATAGGGAAAGACGTCGTACACATGGCCCGCCTGGATGCGCTCCTTGTGCGACTGCCAGAAGTCCGCGTCCAGCAGATCGGCGTGGTGGCGCATGAACACATCGCGCACCGCGTCGTTGCCGAGCAGAAAGGGAGCGAAGGTTTCCGGGAACACGTCGCGCGGCCCTACGGCGTACCAGACCTCGCCGCTCATCTCGTCCTCTTCGTTGCGCGCCGCGGGCACGCGGCGGAACTGGCAATCGGTGAGGTATTCGATCTCGTCGTAGTCGTAGAACACGACCTTGCCGTTGCGCGTGACGCCGAAATTCTTCCACAGCATGTCGCCGGGAAAGATGTTGGCGGCCACCAGGTCCTTGATCGCGTTGCCGTACTCGACCACGCTGCGCTCCATCTGCTGACGCGCGCGCGCATCGTGCAGGCCGGCATCGAAGGCCTCCTGCAGGTAGATGTTGAGCGGAATCATCCGCCGCTCGATGTACAGGTGCTTGATGATGACTTCGGTCTGGCCGTCGCCGTCGCGGTCGCTGATCTCCAGCTGGCTCGGGGCGAATTTCTCGATCTCGGCGATCAGCCCGTCTTCGAATCGCTCGCGTGGAAAGGCCACCTCGCTGTACTCCAGCGTATCGGCCATGCGGCCCACGCGGTCGTGCTGCTTGACCAGCAGGTATTTGGACTTGATCTGCTCGCGCGTCGTGTCCTTCGGCGGCGGGTAGTAGTCCTTGATGAGCTTGAACACGAACGGAAAGCTCGGCAGGTCGAATACCAGCATCACCATGCCCTTGATGCCCGGCGCGATGCGAAAGCGGTCGCTGGAATAGCGCAGGTGGTGCAGGAAATCGCGGTAGAACAGCGTCTTGCCCTGCTTGGCCAAGCCCAGCGCGTTGTACAGCTCGGCCCGGGGCTTGCGCGGCATCAGGCTGCGCAGGAACTGCACATAGGCGCTCGGGATTTCCATGTCCACCATGAAATACGCCCGCGCGAAGCTGAACAGCATCTGCAGGTCGTCCTCGCCGAACAGGGCTGCATCGATCACCAGGCGGCCCGCGCTGCCGTGCAGGATGGGCAGGGCGAACGCCAGTTCGTTGAAGCCGTTGACCACCTTGCCCACCAGGTAGGCGCCCTTGTTGCGATAGAACAGGCCCGAAAGCACCTGCACCTGGAAATTGGCGCGCAGCTTGGTGTGCGGCCCCAGGCGCTGCTGGAGGGCGGCCAGCACATGGCGGATATCGCGGTCCAGGTCTTCGAACTCCCGCTGCAGCTGGAAGTTGTCCACGATGCGGACCAACGTCTCGTGCAGTGTGTCCAGCGACGGGTAATAGGCGCGGTACGTCGGCCGGGCGGCCGGCTCCTCGTTTTCGATGTACTCCGTGCTCACGGCCGGCCGCACGAAGATGAAGTCGTTGTGGAAATGCGTGCGGTGCAGGATCTTCGTCGTGACCGAGTTGAAAAACGTCTCGGCCAGCTCGGGCTGGTGGTGGTCCACGAGCAGGCCGATGTAGTGCAGCTTGACCTGGTGCCACACGTCCATGGGCTGCTCGCCCGCGTTGAACTCCTTGTCCAGCCGCCGCACGCATTCCTTCACGCGCAGATCGTAGAACTCGATCCGCTCGCGCTGGGCCCGCTGCTGCCCATGCCAGTCGGCCGTCTCGAAACGGTGCTTGGCGCGCGCGGACTCCGTGCGGAACAGCTGATAGTGGCGGTTGAAGCCATCCATCATCGCCTTGGCGATCGCGTAGGCGTGGGGGGAGTCCAGTCGCTGGGGAAACATGGGCCGCGTCCTGCGAAGGAGAGCAAGCTTACTCGCGGCGAGTGCCTGCAATGCCGGCAACGGCTGCCTGGTAGAGCGCGTCGACGCCTTCAGTGCCGGAGACCTCTAGGTTCAGGTTCTTGATCAACCCGTCTTTGAGGCCGTAGCACCAAGCGTGCAGAGTGACGTTCTGGCCGCTCGCCCAGGCGTCGAGCATCACGGTGGTCTGCGCGACGTTCATCACCTGCTCGATGGCGTTGAGTTCGCACAGCACGTCGTGGCGCCACGCCTGCGGCGTCGCGGCGATGAGCTCGCGGTGGCGGTCGCGCACATCCTTCACGTGGCGGATCCAGTTGTCCGCCAGGCCCACGCGCACATCCTGCAGCGCGGCCAGTACGCCGCCGCATCCGTAATGGCCGACCACCATCAGGTGTTCGACGCGCAGCTGGTCGACCGCGTACTGGATGGTGGAGAGACAGTTCAGGTCGGTAGGCACCACCACGTTGGCCACGTTGCGGTGCACGAACACCTCGCCGGGCTCCAATCCGGTGATCTGATTGGCCGGCACACGGCTGTCGGAACAGCCGACCCACATGTACTTGGGCTTCTGCTGCGCCATGAGGCCAGTGAAAAACCCGGGACGTTCCCGCTCCATCTGCGCTGCCCACGAACGGTTGTGGACAAAAAGTTGTTCGATGTCGGGAACGGCCATGTCAGTTCTTTCGAAGATTGTTCAACAAATCAGCATGTTTCCGCGAACAATTCGCGGCCGATTAGCATACGGCGAATTTCGCTGGTGCCGGCGCCGATCTCGTAGAGTTTTGCATCTCTCCAGAGGCGGCCCAAGGGGTATTCGTTGATGTAACCGTTTCCGCCGAAAATCTGAACGCCCTCGCCGGCCATCCAGGTGGCTTTTTCGGCGCACCACAGAATGACGGACGCGCAGTCCTTGCGCACTTGGCGCACATGGTCGGTACCCAGCATGTCGAGGTTCTTCGCCACCGTGTAGGCAAACGAGCGGCCGGCCTGCAGCACGGTGTACATGTCGGCCACCTTGCCCTGGATCAGTTGGAACTCGCCGATGCTCTGGCCGAACTGCTTGCGGTCGTGGATGTAGGGAACCACGTTGTCCATGACCGACTGCATGATCCCCAGCGGCCCGCCGGTCAGCACCGCGCGTTCGTAATCAAGCCCGCTCATGAGAACCTTGGCACCACCGTTGACGGTGCCCAGGACCTGGCTCGCTGGCACTTCGACGTTTTCGAACACCAACTCGCCCGTGTGGCTTCCCCGCATGCCGAGCTTGTCGAGCTTTTGCGCAATGCTGAAGCCCTTCATTCCCTTTTCGATCAGAAAAGCCGTGACGCCGCGCGCGCCCAGTTCGGGCTCCGTCTTGGCGTAGACCACGAGCGTGTCGGCATCCGGGCCGTTGGTGATCCACATCTTGGTACCGTTGAGCAGGTAGTAACCACCTTTGTCTTCGGCTTTGAGCTTCATGCTGATCACATCGGAGCCGGCACCCGGCTCGCTCATGGCCAGCGCGCCCACGTGCTCACCACTGATCAGGCCGGGCAGGTATTTGCGCTTTTGCTCTTCGGAGCCGTTGCGGTTGATCTGGTTCACGCACAGGTTGCTGTGGGCGCCATAGGACAGGCCCACCGATGCGCTGGCCCGGGAAATTTCCTCCATCGCCACCATGTGCGCGAGATACCCCATGTGCGCACCGCCGTACGCCTCCGGCACGGTGATGCCGAGCACGCCCAACTCGCCCATCTTGCGCCAGAGGTCCATGGGAAATTGGTCGGTGCGATCGATCTCCGCCGCACGCGGTGCGATCTCGGCTTGCGCGAAATCGCGCACGGCATCGCGCAACGCGTCGATGTCTTCGCCCAGTTGGAAATTCAGGCCGGGAAGGCTGGCGAGTGTCATGGAGTCTCCTATTTTGGGAATCAATGAAGAAGAAATTCAGCCGGCAATGCCATCGCGCCCGATGACGGACATGAGCGTGCAGCCCATGGTAGCGATGAGTTTTTCCTGGTTGTCGTCAATGCCGTAGGCGCGGCCCTCGCACACCGTGATGGTCCGGCCCGGCTTGATGACACGGCCTTCCATGCGAAAACGGGGCCCGCGCGCCGGCGCCAGCAGGTTGATCTTGAATTCGATCGTCAACACCGCGGCTTCGTCGGGCATCAAGGTGAAGGCCGCGTATCCGCAGGCGGAATCCAGCGCGGCGGACACCATTCCCGCATGCAAAAACCCATGCTGCTGCGTCAGAGACGGGGCCCAATCCAGTTCGATGTCCACCTCGCCAGGGGCAATGCGCCCCAGATGCGCGCCCAAAGTGTGCATCGCGCCCTGTAGCGCAAAACTCTGGGAAACGCGTTGCACATGGTCGGGATGGGCAAGGTCAGACAGCGTGATCGGCATGGTTTGGATGATTTACGTTTACGTAAACGTCAATTATGGCTTATTTCTTCTTTTCTGCCTTGATGAGCAATGCCCGCGCTTCCTTTTCATGCTCCCGTACCTCGTCCAGATTCGCCTGAAGATCGGCCATCTGGGCTTCCAGTTGCTTGCGGTGGCCCGCCAGCACGTCCAGGAATTTACGGAGCTGCACGCCCGTGTCCCTGGGACTGTCGTAGAGATCGATGATTTCCTTCGCCTCGGTCAGCGAAAGTCCCAGGCGTTTTGCCCGCAAGGTGAGCCGCAACCGAGTGCGATCGCGAGCGGTGTAGATGCGAGTACGGGCGCCGGGTCCGGTGCGTTGGGGTTGGAGAAGGCCCATGTCTTCATAGAAGCGCATAGCGCGGGTGGTGAGGTCGAACTCTTTGGCGAGGTCGCTGATGGTGTAGGTGGTGGCGGCCATAGGAGGTAGGGGAGACTCGTGGAGTGGAGATCCATCCCTGTCAGCGGCTGCGGTGGTGGGGAGGGGGTTCGCTGACGTTGACGTAACGTCAATCGTAGCGTATCGCTGGGCTTGGAGCAGATTGAACTGGCTTGGATCGGGGCCTAGCTGATCGGAATGGCAGCGTGGTCGCGTGGTCCGTTGAATGCTTGGGGCCGACGAATAGCGCCGCATTGAAGCCTGCAATGCGTTGTCAGGCTTGGGCCGGAGGCCAAGGGGCGTACCTGACTGGAGACTGATTCACCCAAGCAGGCTACGTTTAGCGAAGATTTGGAGGAGAGATTTTCATTCTCCAAAGCAAATCGCCCCGACATCGTTGGATGTCGGGGCGATTTGGGCTGTAAGAGCCTGACGATGACCTACTTTCACACGGGAACCCGCACTATCATCGGCGCAAAGTCGTTTCAC